>JAKCDE010000070.1 GCA_021838585.1 Nitrospirota bacterium | reverse complement strand
ACAAGTCCCGGAGAAAACCCGATAAACCAGGCGTCCCTGAAATTGTTTGTCGTTCCTGTCTTTCCGGCAAGAAGAACACCGAGGGAGAGGGCGTCCTTCCCCGTTCCCTCCCGGATCACGCTCTGCATCATCGAGGTCAGGAGATAGGCATAGGCCGGGTCGTAAACGGGATGCGGATCTGGAAGGAACCGGAAAATCGTCGTCTTGTGATAATCGAAGACCCGGTCCACCGCATGGAGGGGCTCCCGGACCCCTTCATTGGCGATGACGGAATAGGCTCCCGTAATTTCGATGGGACGGAGCGTGGCCGAACCCAGGGCCAGGGTGAGGTCGTGGGGAAGGGGAGTGGTGATCCCGAGCCTTCGGGCCAAATCGATGACAGGGCCCACACCGACCTTTCGCACCAGGCGGATGGTTGCCAGGTTGATCGATTCCGCAAGGGCCTTTCTCATGGGAACCGGACCCAGGAAGTTCCGCTCGAAGTCCTTCGGACGCCACACTCTGTGATGAACGCGGTCAAAAAAGACGAGAGGGGAATCGTTCAGGATACTCCCCGGAGCAAATCCCTTCTCGAGTGCCGCACCGTAATCGATGACCTTGAAAACCGACCCGGGCTGCCGGAGAGCCTGGACGGCCCTGTTGAACTTGCTTCGCTTGAAGCTGTAGCCCCCCACCATGGCCAGGATCCCGCCAGTCTTCGGGTCCAGAGCCACCACCGCCCCCTGGACCAGGGGCACCTGGTCCAGGGATCCTTCGAGAATCCATCCCGCCTTCTCCTGCGTCCGGGCGAGGATATGGGCTTCGACCACATCCCCGGGCCGGAGGATCTTCCCGAGGGAAAAGGACTTCAGGACCTTTCTGTTCCGGTTGATGTCGGGTCCGGACAGAACGGTTTTTGCCCACAGGGCATGCTCGATCGCAATGCGTCCAAGATGGCGGTCCACAGAAAACCAGGCGTATTTCGGCCCGACTCTCAGGATCGTCACTTCGGAGCGGGATCCGGCCAGGTCTTCCAGCGTGGCGGCATCGGATGCCGGACGCGTCTCCCGCACGACCTTCAGGAAGTCCTTGCGGGAAAGCACCCGGACCGGCCCCCGGAATCCCTGTCGGCGGTCGATGGCCCGGAGGCCCTTTCTGAGCGCCCGCACCGCCTGGAGCTGGATGCGGAGATCCAGCGTCGTGAAAATCCGGAGTCCTCCCCCGAAAAGCTTCTTCGCCGGCATCTCCCGTTCGAGCTTCTGTCGCACATATTCGAGAAAATAGGAACTCGGACTCACCGAATGAACGGGCGCTACCAGCTCGAGGGGAGCGGCATAGGCCTTTTTCTTTTCTTCCTCGGTGATGACGTGGACCTGGACCATCCTGTCGAGAACGACCAGCTGGCGTCGCTTGCTGGCTTCTGGATGCAAAAAGGGCGAAAACTCGATGGGAGAGCGGATCATCCCGGCGATCATCGCCATCTCCGGAATGGTGAGTTCGGAGAGGGATTTCCCGAAATAGGTTTTTGCCGCGGCCGAGATCCCGTAGGCCCCCTCGCCCAGATAAATCTGGTTCAGGTAAAGCTCCAGAATTTCATCCTTTGTCAGGACCTTTTCGATCCGGTAGGAGAGAATGGCCTCCCGGAGCTTCCGGATGAATGTCTTCCGGTGGGTCAGAAAGATGTTCCGCGCCAGCTGCTGGGTGATGGTGCTGGCCCCCTCCCGGAGGTAGCCGGCCAGGGCGTCGGAGATCGCGGCCCGGATGATCGACCCGTAGGCGAGGGCCCCATGCTGGTAGAAGTGGGCGTCCTCCACCGCCAGGATCGTATGGACGACCATCGGAGGAATCTTGGCGAGCGGAACATACTCCCGGCGTTCCTTATAGAAGGATCCGATCCTCTGTCCGTTCCGGTCGTAGATATGGGAGGTGGTGAAGGGGACGTAATGGCGAAGAAATTCGACTGACGGAACCCCGGCGACGACCCGTTTGTAGAAATAATATCCAGCCGTTCCGGCCGCTCCTCCGACGATAAGGAGGACAATGAAAGTGATGAGAAGGATTTTTTTCAAGGTCGCCCGAAGGTCATGGATAAGCTTAAGAACAGAAAAGCGGGATCCCCCCGCCTGGGAGAAACCCCGCCCTCTAAAAGAGGAATGAATCCATCAGGATAATGCCATCAAAATAAGAATTGCCTCACAGGCCGCACAACCTCCTCGGTCGGCGAACAGGAGAATTTGAAAATAAGAACTCTACCTCTCGAAGGTCTTCATGATCGTGAAGGCGGTCAGAAGGGCGACTCCGGTCAGGACGACAAAGACAACGAACAGCGTCATGTTGGCATAGTTTGCATCGGTAGGATTGAAAGAACCCATCTTGTAAGGCATGACCCCTCCCTCAGAAAATCGTTCACGATTCGATTCCATGCCAATCGGCACCGGTCTCCGGAAAAAAACGACAAATATTCCACGACCTATAGGCAAAGCACACTATACCCCAGAGAGGGAAAGGGGTCAACTCCCTCCGCCCGACGCGCGGAAGGAGTCCGGAAAATTCTTGAAAATCCTAAGTCGAGCGAATGTCCCGATCATGGACGATGAAATCCGACAGGGTGAAAAAGGAATAAAAAGGAACGCCCTCGGCCTCAAAGCGGTCCCGGCCCCCCTCTTCCCGATCGACCAGTGCCACGACCTCCAGAACCTCGTAGCCGTTTTCCCGGCAGGTCTGGACCGCCCGGAGACCGGAGGCCCCGGTGGTGACGACATCCTCGACCACAACAACGCGGGCTCCGGGTACCAGGTCACCTTCGACCGGATTCTTCGTCCCATGCCCCTTCGCCTCCTTTCTGACGACAAAGGCCGGAATGGGCCGGCTATACAGACCGCTTACCAGGGAGGTCGCCACCCCGATCGGATCGGCCCCGAGGGTGAGCCCACCGATTCCGTCCGGGTCCCGAAAGGAGATCCGGTGGAAAAGCAGGTGGCCGATGAGATATTGGGCCCGGCTGTGTCCTAGGGTCGTCTTCTTGCAATCGATGTAGACCGGACTCGATTTTCCCGAGGAGAGGGTGAAGGGATTGGCGGGACGGTAGAGAAAGGATCTTTCGTAGAGAGTTCTGAAGAGCTCCTCGCGGTCGGCCGCGAGCCGGGCCTCCCATTCTTCGGGAGGAACGGGCTGGAGATGGGTGAGAAGTTCAAGCAATGAGGTGGCCTGCAGATCTTGTCTGCCCCAAGACGGGGCTCGAATATGATTGGAAGGTCCGGATCTTCCTGAAATCCGGTGCCGAATGGAAAAGCCTCGCTAAAAATAATGGTGCCGAAGGCGGGACTTGAACCCGCA
>JAKCDE010000069.1 GCA_021838585.1 Nitrospirota bacterium | reverse complement strand
TCTCGAAAAAACGCTCCCTCGACACTCTCACCCCCGAAGAACGCCTTCTCTCCGTCACCTACGGCGGCCGCTCCTTTGCCCGGGAAATTCCCCGCTATGAAATGCCCGGTGAGGGGATCCCGGCGGAGGCCGTCTATCGTCTGATCATCGACGAGCTGAACCTCGACGGAAACCCCTCCTTAAACCTCGCCACATTCGTCACCACGTGGATGGAGCCCGAAGCCGAAAGGCTGGTGAACTGTACCCTGAACAAGAATCTCGTGGATCAGGAAGAATATCCCCAGACCGGCGTGATCCAGGAGAGGGTCGTCAACATGCTTTCCCGACTTTTTCATGCCCCGAAGGGAGAAGGAGGAATCGGCACGGCCACGGTCGGGTCCTCCGAGGCCATCATGCTGGCCCTTCTGGCCCACAAGACCCGCTGGAAAAAGGAGCGTCTGGCCCGGGGGCTGTCCGCCGACCGTCCGAACATCGTGGCGTCGAGCGGCGTCCATGTGGTCTGGGAGAAGTTCGCCCGCTATTTCGAGGTAGAGCTCCGGCTCCTTCCCATGGCGGGGGATCGCTACACCCTTGATCCCGAGGCGGTGGAGAGGGCGGTCGACGAGCGGACCATCTGCGTGGGGGCGATTCTGGGGACGACCTACACCGGCCATCTCGATCCGGTGGAGGAGCTCGACCGGGTCCTCACAAAGCTTCGGGACACCAAGGGGTGGGAGATTCCGATTCATGTGGACGGAGCCAGCGGGGGCTTCGTCCTTCCCTTCCTTGAGCCCGATCTCCGCTGGGATTTCAGGCTGCCCCGCGTCCGTTCCATCAATGTCTCCGGCCACAAGTTCGGTCTCGTCTATCCGGGAATCGGCTGGCTTCTCTTCCGGGAAGCCGCCGATCTTCCCGAGGAACTGGTTTTCCGCGTCAATTATCTGGGAGGCGAGGAGTCGACCTACACCCTCAATTTCTCCCGGGGCAGCTCCATGATGCTGGCCCAGTACTACATGCTTCTCCGGCTGGGTGTCGACGGCTATCGCCGCATTCATGCGACCTCACGGGCCAATGCCCGCTTTCTGGCCAAGAGGCTGGCCGAAGATGGGCGCTTTCGGGTCATCGGCCCGGCGGACCACCTTCCCATCGTCACCTTCGAGGTGGCAAAAGAGGCAGGATTTTCCGCGGCGGCCCTCTCCGAGAAAATCCGGGAGCGGGGCTGGATCGTGCCCGCCTATCCGCTTCCGTCCGATCTCACCGATCGGGTGATCCTTCGCGTGGTGGTGAAGGAAAACTTCAGCCGGGACATGGCCGATCTTCTCCTTTCCGACATTTCCCGGGCCGCAGATTCTCTCGCCCGGGGCTCATCTTTCGCACATAAACTTCGCCATCGGCATGGAGTCTGCTGACCCATGACCGTTTCCGGCAACACTTCTGGGCGAGGAGGGTTTTCGGGAGGGGAAATCCCTCAAAAAGGCCCGGATCCTTCCTCCGACAAGGGAGTGATCACCCTCATCATCAGCATTGCTGCCGTGATCTTTTCTCTGGGAACGCTCGTCAGCGACGTGATTCGGAACAGGAACCTCCTGATCCACGACCTGCAGGTTGATGGACAGGTCTTTCATCGCACGCTGATCGAGCTTGACCGTCTGCATTGTTTTTCTTTCGAGTCGAAGGGGGCGTCTTCCCCGGGGATGTGCCGAGACTCGTCCTTCTTTGTTCCCCCGTCCAATTCCCGGGGACGGGAGATTCTTCTTCAGAGGGCAGAATCTCTCGAGAGCAGGATCGAGATTCTTCTCAGGAAGCTGAACATGGGGGAGTTCGGCTATGTCACTCCTGTCGATTACCGAACCCTGGCCAAGGAGGAGATCAGGGATCTCAACTTCGAAAAGGCGAATCTCTACATCGGTAGGGAGGTCCGGGAAATTGCCGCTTACCGGGGTCATTCGGGCTATGTCATGAGATCGATTCACGCCGATCTTATAAAAGGCTGGTACCAGAGCATTCTTGAAGGAAGAAAACGGAACCACCTCACGGGAGGGAGATACTTTGACCGGGCCCTCGCCAAGGCCCAGAGCCAGATTTCCATTCTTCCCGTCAGAAACTATACGATCGTCTTCATCCTTCAGCAGAAAGGCTGCGCCCGCTTTGTGGGAAGGAGTCTCTTCTATGCCAGGTCCCGGGATGAGAGCGACGATGAGGCCTTCAGAATTTCCCGGGAGATTTTGAAAAACGAGCCGAAATCCGTCAAGCTTCTTCACCCTCTTCGGGAGCATGCGGCCATTTTCGAGGCCGGCCAGCGAGGAGAGGTTCTGTCGACCTGTCAGGAAATGTTCGAGCAAATTTAGAAGACGGGCCGATGGACGAGAAGAATCCCATGGGATCGAAGTAACTGGCTTCGGCATCAGACTTCTCCCCATGTTCTTGTTTTTTGCACCCATTCCCATTGGCTGACCGCCCTTGGCATTCCCCCATTGGCCGCCTCCTGACCAACCCGTCGGGAGACCTGCCAGCCGAATCCCCCGTCCGGAGAACCCGTGGGTCTATTTGGGCGACTTCGACAGACGAAAGGAGGCGTCATTGAAAAACGCAAATCATGCCCCTGTTGTAATGTCCCCTTCCGAACAGCTCCTGGCCGACGGTCGCCACCGGGTCAGGATCGAGCGTGTGGCTCCGTCGGTGGACGAAGGCCGGTACCCCGCCAAGCGAATACCCGGAGAGCCCCTCGACATCGAGGCCGACGTGATTGCCGACGGCCACGAACCCCTTCGGGTCGTCCTCGAGGTCTGTGATGCCGGAGAGGAATCCTGGGAAAGCCAGCCCATGGTCGCCCAGGGCAACGATCTCTGGACGGCCACCCGGATCATGCGCCGGGAGGGAATGGTTCTGTTTCGGATCCGGGCCTGGATCGACGAGGTGGCGCATTGGCAGGAAGGTCTGGAGAAAAAGGTCCGGGCCGGTCAGCGGGAGGATTACGGGATCTGGCTTCTGGAAGGGGCCGAGATCATCCGTCGCCACATGGCCCGGGCCGGCAAGGGGGGGGAGATTGCTGACCTGGCCCAATGGCTCGCCCGATGGGAGAAGGAGGGAGATCTCGACCAGAGGGTGACGCTGGCCCTGGACAAGGAGCGGGGAAATCAGGCCGGGGCTTTTCCCGATCCACTCTTCGTGACCCTTTCCGGGACCTTTCGGGTTCATGTCGAGCGGGAGCGGGCCCTTCGGGGGGCCTGGTACGAATTCTTTCCCCGAAGCTCCGGAACGGTTCCCGGGCTTCACGGAACCCTTCGGGATGCCGCCCGCCGCCTTCCGGCCATTGCCGCCATGGGCTTTGATGTGGTCTACCTTCCCCCCA
>JAKCDE010000068.1 GCA_021838585.1 Nitrospirota bacterium | reverse complement strand
AGGCCCCCGTTTTTTGGGGGATTGGGCTCGCTGGCAAACGCCGAATTTTCCAGTGCGAAGGATGGCCATTCGGCATAAAAGGAGGTGGTTCTCACGATGAAATCAGAAAAAATGACAGTTCTTGCCACGGTTGGGTCTGCAATTTCCGGCATTGTTCTTTCCGCTGCCATCATTCTTCTTCCCGTTCAGGGTGCTTTCGCCGGTGATGCCGCTCCCAAAACCTCGGCAAAGGCCCCGGCCAAGAAAGCGGCCCACAAGAAAATGGCCAAGGCTGGCAAAAAGCATGGCCCTTCCGCCTTCTGGAAGAAGGTTCAGACGGCCCTGATCGCCAAGGGAGCCAAGATCAAGGCCGACGGGTACCCCGGTCCGATCACCCACAAGGCCATTGCCGCCTTCCAGAAAGCCAACAAGCTGAAAGCGACCGGAAAGCTCGACAAGGCCACCAAGAAAGCGCTCGGCCTTTAAGCTTTTCGAATCGGGTATTCGTATCTCGAGAGGGACTCCGGTCCCTCTTTTTTTTTGGGACGCCATGATCAGAATCCAGTCGGGGATCCTCAAAGGGAAGGCCCTTCCCGTTCCCGATCCTAAAAAAGTTCGTCCGACAAGCGCCAAAGTCCGTTCGGCCGTCATGAACATGCTCCAGAAGGATCTGCCGGGCTCCGTCTTTTGGGATCTCTATGCCGGATCGGGGGCCGTAGGCCTTGAGGCCTATTCCCGCGGCGCCTCCCACGTCCTCTTTCTCGACAGGGATCGCCCCCTCCTGGCGGCCCTTGAAAGATGGATCTCGCGCGAAATTCCAGACCACGCCGGCCACTTTTCCTTCAGGCTCTCGGAGGGCTTCTCCTCCTTGCGATCCGATCCCCCCTCCGTTCCGCCCTCCATCCTCTTTCTCGACCCGCCCTACCATTATGCAGATTGGCCCGGGCTCTTGAACGCACTGTGCCGCGATGGTATAGTGGGTGCCAATTACCTCATGGTTCTCGAATATCACCACAAGGATTCCCTTCCATGGGGATCCCTCCCTGATTGGGGTTGCCAGATATTGTCTCACCACCATTATGGAGAAAGCGGCGTGAGCCTCCTCGCTCCATCGACCCGATGAACCACAGGGCGGTCTACCCCGGCACCTTCGATCCGGTGACGAACGGTCATCTCGACATGCTTCACCGAGGGTTGGCCATCTTCGACGAGATCGTCATCGGGGTCGCGGACAGCCCCCGAAAATCCCCTCTTTTTAATCTCGAAGAACGCATCGAACTTCTGAGGGCTTCAATTCCCTATCCCGAGCCGCAAGTGACGGTCAAGGGATTCGACCACCTTCTGGTCCACTTCGTTCGGGAAGAGAAAGCCGTCTGCATCCTCCGGGGGGTCCGGGCCGTTTCCGACTTCGACTACGAACTCCGCATGGCCCTCATCAATCAGAACCTCGACCGCGAAATCGAAACCGTCTTCCTGATGCCCTCCAAAAATAATATGTTCATCACATCGACCGTGATTCGGGAAATCGCCGAACTGGGAGGGGATCTCTCCCTCTTCGTTCCCCTTCCTGTCGAACAGGCCCTGAAGAGAAAATATTCCCGGAGACAATAAAGAATGAATCGACCGATTCAAGAATTTTTGGCCTCGCGTCTCTCCCTTCTCAAGCCCTCGCCGACCCTGCTTCTTGCCGCCCGGGCCAGGGAGCTGAAGCAGCAGGGGATCGACGTGCTCGATTTTTCGGGGGGCGAGCCGGACTTCGACACCCCGGAGCCCGTCAAGAAGGCCGCCGTGAAGGCCCTCGGAGAGGGATTCACCAAGTACACCGCGGTGGGGGGGATTCCTGAACTCAAGGAGGCCATCCGTGAAAAATTCCTGCGGGACCAGGGACTGGATTTCCATCCACGGGCGATCGTCGTCTCCAACGGAGCCAAGCACTCGCTCTTCGAACTCTTCCAGGTCCTCGTCAACCCCGGCGACCAGGTGCTCCTCCCCACGCCGGCATGGGTCTCCTATCCGGACCAGATCCTCCTGAATCAGGGCGATCCGGTCTTCATCCCCTGTCGCGAGGAAGACGGATTTCGGCTCGATCCGGACGCCTTGCGGGAGGTGCTCACCCCGCGCTCGAAGCTTCTCGTCCTGAACTCTCCCAACAACCCGACGGGGGCCATCATCGATCGAAAGCGGCTCGAGAGGATCGTCGAGATCGCCCTCCAGAACGATCTGCTCATCATCTCCGACGAGATCTACGAAAAGATCAACTACACGGGCGATCCCGTCCCTTCTATCGCCACCCTCGACAGGAGCGTCCGGGAACGGACCATCATCGTCAACGGCGTCTCGAAGACCTACGCCATGACCGGATGGAGGATCGGCTATGCCGCCGGCCCCCGCGAAATCATGGAAGCCATGGATGCCGTCCAGAGCCAGACCTCGTCGAACCCCAATTCGATCGCCCAGAAGGCCGCCGCCTTCGCCATTCGGTCGGGGGAGGAATACTTCGAGCCCATGCTGGCCGAATACCGGAAACGGAGGGACTGGGTGGTCGCCGCCTTCAATCGCATCTCCGGGATCCGTTGCCAGCCCCCGGAGGGGGCCTTCTATGTCTTCCCGAACATCTCGGGCCTTCTGGGGCGCTCCTATAAGGGGGTTCCGATCCAGACCGCCTACGAACTCGCGGAGTTCTTTCTCGATGTGGCCCGGGTGGCCATGGTCCCCGGAACGCCGTTCGGAAGTCCTGTCCACATGCGCATGTCCTATGCGGCCTCCCTCTCCTCGCTCCAGGAAGGAATCCGGAGGATCGGGGAAGCGGTCTCCCTCCTCGAATAAACCTTTCCCGAAGGCCATTCCTCCTTAGCGCGCACTGGAAGCCTCGGGCTTCAGGCCAGGGAGGAATGCGCCTCCTCATTTCGAAGGATTGTCCGGCCTTTGTCCCGTAGGTTATAATCGAGGCATGAGGAATTTCGGTGTGCGTAAAGACCCGGACAATCACCAAGGAGCGATCGATGCCGCTTTATGAGTATTCCTGCCAGAAATGCCATGCCGTCGTGGAGAAGATCCAGAAGTTTTCCGATCCGCCCCTTCTCGTCTGCGAGACCTGCGGAGGTCCACTCGTCAAACTGATGGGTAAGCCCGCCCTTCAGTTCAAGGGATCCGGATTCTACATCACCGACTATGTGAAAAAGGGCGAAAGTGGCAACACGGGAGGAGGGGAGAAGAAGCCGGCCGCGCCCGCTCCCAGTTCCGACTCCTCGTCGTCGACCCCCGCGCCAGCGGCGACTCCTTCTGCCGCTCCTTCAACACCGGCGACACCGACGGCCTCCACCGGATCCTAGCGCCGTCTAGGTGACCGTCGCAGAGACGATCACCCCGTCGTCCATCGCGAGATGGCGGCT
>JAKCDE010000002.1 GCA_021838585.1 Nitrospirota bacterium | reverse complement strand
CAGGTAGGCGCCGTGGCGGCCCCATTTTTTGACCATGAGCGTTCCGCAGACAGGACAGGGGATCGTGGTCGGCTCGCTTTGGGCCTTCAGGTTGGCCATGCCGCCCCCCTTGGCCTTCGACAGCTCCTTCGAAAAAGGGCGATAGAAGTCGTCCACCGCCTCGCGGTAAATCTTCTCCCCTTCTTCCACCGAATCGAGCTCCTCTTCCATGCGGGCCGTGAAGGCGACGTTCAGAAGGTCGGGGAAGGAGTCGACCAGGAGGCGGTTCACCGTCTCCCCGAGCTCGGTCGGGTGAAACCGGTTCTCCCGCTTCTCCACATACTCCCGGTCGAGGATCGTGGTCATGATGGTGGCGTAGGTGCTGGGGCGGCCGATTCCCTTTTCCTCGAGCTCCCGGATGAGCGAGGCCTCGTTATAGCGGGGAGGAGGCTCGGTGAAATGCTGCTGGGATTCGGGAGGGGCGGCACCCTCCACAGCCTCCCCTTCGTGAAGGAGGGGGAGTTCGTTCTCTTCCTCGCCTTTTTCCTCCCCTTCCTCTTCGGAAAGAGCGTCGGATTTCTTCCGGGCCCGGACCTCTTCCCCGCGCAGGACCAGGAAGCCCGGGTCGAGCATGCGCCGCCCGGTCGCCCGAAAGGTGTCCCCCTTGTCCCCTTCGACGATGACGGTCGTAAGGAGATATCGCGCCGGAACCATCTGGCTTTCGAGGAAGGTCTGCCAGATCAGCCGGTAAACCCGAAGGAGATCCCGGTCGAGAATGCCCTCGAGGGAGTCGGGCGTCCGGCTGACGTCGGTGGGACGGATCGCCTCGTGGGCGTCCTGGATCCCTTTCTTGTTCCGGTAGGCGGGGCTCCGTGGAGGAAGAGCCTGGGGGTAGGCACTGGCGATGAATTTACGAGCCATCTCCTGGGCCTCGGGAGCAAGGCGGACGGAGTCGGTCCTCATGTAGGTGATGAGTCCCGTCTGGCCCTGTCCGGGAAGGTCGACGCCTTCGTAAAGCTTCTGGGCCAGCTGCATGGTCTTCTTGGCGGAAAAGCGAAAGCGCCGGGCTCCTTCCTGCTGGAGGCGGCTGGTCGTGAGCGGAGGAGAGGGCTGACGTCGTTTTTCATCGGCAGAGAGGCTGTCGATCCGAAAGCCTTCCGAGCCGATCCGCTCCACCGTCTTGCGGGCTTCGTCGGCATTCGAGATCTGCACCTTACGGCCGGCGATCCGGTCGAGGCGGGCGGTGAAGACGCTGTCGGAGCGGCCCGGGTCGGACGGACGCATCGAAAGGGTGATGGTCCAGTATTCTTCCGGAACAAAAGCCCTGATCTCGTTTTCCCGGTCGCAGACCAGACGGACGGCCACCGACTGGACCCGGCCGGCGGAGAGTCCCCTCCGGACCCGTTCCCAGAGTAAGGGGGAGAGGGAGTATCCGACGATCCGGTCGAGGGCCCGGCGGGCCTTCTGGGCATCGACCTTGTGAAGGTCGATCTCACCGGGCTCGGCCAGGGCCGCCTCGATGCCCCGGGGTGTCAGCTCGTGGACCAGCACCCGGCGAATCGGCTTCTTGAGCCCGGTCAGCTCGCTCGCGATATGATAGGCGATCGCCTCCCCTTCCCGGTCCGGATCGGAGGCGAGAAAGATCTCCCGGGCCCCGCGAGCGGCCTGGCGGATTTCATCGAGAACCTTCTTTTTTCCTTCCGAGACCACAAACTGGAGTTCGTAGCCATTGTCGACGTCCACTCCGATCTTGGACGGGGGAAGATCCTTCAGATGGCCGACGCTGGCCTTGACCTTGTATCCGCTTCCCAGAATCCGGGTCAGGGTCCTGGCCTTCGTGGGCGACTCGACGATGATGAGGGTTCCCTTTGGGGCGGTCGCAGCTTTCTTCTCCACGATCGTCTCTTCCGGTGCAGCCGTCCGGGAGGAATCCGATGATTTTTTCCGGGGAGTCCGACTCTTCGGAGCCGCGGGAACGGCGGAAGCCGCTTTCTTGCGAACACTCACTTTTCAGATGCCTTTCTTGAAGGTTGTCATGCCATGTCCCCTCGGGACAAAATCGCGGAGAGAACCTCCTCCGCACCCGACACTCTCCGGGCTCCTTCGCCCGCAAGAAGCGCCGGTCCTTCCCCTTCCCACCCCCTGGACTCACGGTCGAAGACCAGAAGCTCACGCCCCTCTTCGAGGGCGATCCGCGCCGTCACATAGGTCCCGGAGCGCCGGCGATGGGGGCCGACCACAACAGCCACCGACAGGCCGACAATCAGCCGGTTCCGGTAGGGGAAATGCCAGGGCTCAGGCCCATCCCCCGGAGGGTACTCCGAGAGGAGCAGGCCTCCTCCCGCCAAAATGTCCCTTTCAAGGATCCGGTGCTCGGCCGGGTAGACCCGGTCGAGTCCGGTCCCCACCACGGCGATCGTGCGTCCAGGCCCGGAAATGGCTCCCCGATGCGCGGCTCCGTCCACTCCCCTCGCCAGCCCCGACACCACGCAAACCCCTATCGAGGAAAGCTCCCGGGCCAGCTTGGAGACCGCCCCGCAGGCCGACGGTCCGGCTTCACGGGCCCCCACGATGGCAATTCCGGGAGGGAGAAGCGCCGAAAGATCTCCTTTCATCCAGAGCAGGAACGGGGGAAAAGAGAGATCCGACAGGAGACCGGGCCATCCGGAAGATCCGGGATGACTCATCTTAAGCCCAAGGCGTTCGGAATTGTCAAGAAGCGTCAGAAGCCGGTCCGTCAACCTCCCCCGGTCTTTTGGAGACAACCCTTCGAGAATCCGGTCCCTCGCCTTAGCCACCTTCTCGTCCGCCTCAACCCGGAGACGGCGCTTTCTGGCCAGGGCCTCGAGTTCGGCCAGATGGGATACGCCCCATGGCAGGAAATCAACCCGGTCCGGATCAGAAGACACGGAAAACCTCCAGGGATTTTTCTTCCCGGCAAATCGGGGTACAATGGGCCTTGTTCAGGGCCTTTTGACGATTCCACGTTCGCCGACAGGAAGAACCATGGACCAATCCCTTTACCATCTGTTCCTCTATGCCACCATCATCCTGACCATCCTCACGATGCTCGGGGCCGCCTATTATCTCTCCGACCGCAAGCGCAGGCTCGCGGAAAACCCGGACCGGCAGACTCTCTCGCCCTCGGAGCGAATTCACGAGATCGAGTCCCAGATCGCCGCCTTCAGGAGGAGAATCTCCGACCTCGAGGAGGAGAAGAAAAAGATTCTTTCCGCAAACAGAAGCTGACATTCCCGGATCCTAGACACCCCGGTCGACGTAGAGCTCTTCCCGGGCGGCATTGTACCCGAAAAGTTCGGCGTAACGTCCCCAATTGACGAGCATCGAAAAAGCGGTGTCCACATCCTCGTTCGGAAAGGCTTCTCCGATTTTCCGCTTGAGCGGCTCCATGGAAAGGCTCTCCTCCTCCTCCGCTTCGAGCCATTCGAAAACCCTGGAAAAAAGAGGAAGGGTCAACAGACGCTCCCGGATCAGCTTCTTCCGGCCGTTGATGTCCTTTTCCAGGATCTCCTCTCCCAGAGGGGTGAGCGCGATATCGCTTTCGGGGGTGATGACGAATCCCAGGGATTCGGCAGCCTTCACGATCTGAAGCTCTTCGCCCAGTTCGAGATGGAGATCGACGCCGAGCTGGTAGAGATCGGAGGCCCCTCCCTTCTCCTTCAGGATCTTGAGAAGACCGATAATCCGACTGATCCCCGTATAAGGCTCAGGTTCGCCTTCCATCACCCTTCCTCCTTGTCGTATGACGCGCCATGAATTCCTTTGCCTGTCATCAGGAAATGAGAGAAAAAATTTCGTCCGAAAGCCGTTCGAACTCGGGGTGTTTCCGGCTTCTCGGACGGGGCAGATCCACCGCGATCTCCCTCACGACATGGGTTGGTCGCCTGGAGAGAACGACAACCCTGTCGGCCATCTGGATGGCCTCTTCGATGATGTGGGTCACCATGATGATCGTCCGGACCGGCATCTCCGGATCCTGCCAGAGCATGAGGACCTCGTCCCGGAGGGTCACCGAGGTCAGAGCGTCAAGATTCGAGAATGGCTCGTCCATGAGAAGGATCCGGGGTTCGATCGCCAGGGCCCGGGCGAGGCCCACCCGCTGCTTCATCCCTCCGGACAGCTCGCGAGGATAGGCCTCTTCGTATCCTTCCAGTCCCACCTTGTCGATGTAGAATGACACCGTCCGGTCGATCTCGGAAGGTTTCCTTCCACGCGCAACAAGACCCAGAGCCACGTTGTCCCGGACCGATAACCACGGGAGAAGGGCGAAGCCCTGGAACACCATGGCCATGTCCGAATTCACCCCGTCCTGGGGACGGTCCTTGTAGAAGACCTCTCCCGATGTCGGCGGGATCAGCCCCTGGAGGATCCGAAGAAGGGTCGACTTTCCGCAGCCCGAGGGCCCGACGATCGCAACGAACTCCCCCTCCTCCACATCGAGGGAAAGGTTGTCGATCGCCCGATAGGAACGGGTCTCCCGGGTAAAGTCCCGCGCGACATTCCGGAGACTCAGGAAGTCGGACCGTCTAGACGTCATACCCGTACCTTCGCGTCACACGATCGTAGAGGGGGACCCAGAAAAGCCTGTTCGCGGCCACGACCGCCGCGGTCATGACCAAAAGAGCGGCCACGATGAGGACCGGATGGCCTCCGGAATAGGTCGCCCTGTCGAGAAAGGCGCCCACTCCCCGAACCCCGTAGTCCTTCTGGGCGTAAACCACATACTCGGAGACGATGAGGGCGTTCCACCCCCCCCCGAAGGCGGTAATGGAGCCGGTCACGAGGGAGGGCATCAGGAAGGGGAGAAAGACCTTCCGGAGAAACAGCGTCCCCCTGACACCGAAGGTGAGGGACACCTCCCGAAGCTCGGAGGGAAAGGTCCCCACCCCCGAGAGCAGATTAAAGAGCAGGTACCACTGCATGCCCGACATCAGGAGAATCACCGAGGCCAGGTTCATGCTGTGAAGCTTCTGGACCACCAGGACAATCACGAATGGGAAGAGCGCGGTGGCCGGAACCGATGCCATCACCTCCGCAAGCGGGAAGATGATCCGCGACAGGCGGGGGGTCCGGAAGACCCAGTAAGCCAGCGGAATGGTCCAGAGAAGGCTCAGCAGATATCCTGCCATCAGGCGAAGCATGGAAAAGACGAGATCGGCCGGAAGCTCTCCCAGCGAGGCCCAGGGAATCCCCTGCCGGATCCACCCCGACACCACATGGGCTCCCGCGAAAAGCCCTTTCGCGATGATGAAGCCCACCAGGAACCCTCCCCCGGCCCGCAACAGAAAGCGGAAGGAGGGGGAAAGGGACCGCGGCACGATACGCCCTTCCCGCCAGGGAATCCGCGACAATCGGCCCAATGTCCGGGCAACTCTTCTTCTGAGGCGGACCAGCCCCTCGGAGGAAGCCAGAAAATCATAGACCGGGGAGGAGACCCGGGAAAAGGGCCCTTCCACCTCTCCAATCTGGAAGGTGTGCGACCAGACGAGAGAGGGTCGGAAAACAAGAACATCCAGGACCATCACCGTCACGATCAGGGCCCCGATTCCCAAAAGGGCCTCCCCGAACCGTCCCTTTTCCGTACTGGCCACCAGAAAGCTTCCCAGCCCGGGAAGCTCGTAATGGACGGGACCCAGGGCGATCATCTCGCAGGCGATCAGGAAGTACCATCCGGCCGTCCAGGAGAGAACGGAGTTGTAGACGACCTTGGGAAGAGTCAGGGGGACGAGAAATCGGGCGACCCACAACCCGGAAGGCGCCCGGATGCCCCGGAACAGGTCCAGGAGATCGGGGGGGGCGGTCCGCACCGATTCGTAGACGGCAAAGGCCATGTTCCAGGCCATGCTGGTCGCGATCAGGACGACCGAAGCCGCCTCCACCCCCATCTTCGTGGTCGGGAAGAGGGGAATCATCATCAGAACGACCGCCGGAAAGAATCCCAGGACGGGAATCGACTGCAGAATGTCCAGAACGGGGATGAGAATTCGGGGTCCCCACCGGGTCAAGGCGGCGGCGAAACCATACAGGTAGGCGAAGGCCAGAGAGAGGAGGTAGGCCAGGAAGAGTCGAAACAGGGAGTGCAGGATGTCTCCGGGAAGGTCGGCAAGATCCTCACGGGGAATGACGGGAACCCCCGACGGCGGGGTGCGGGAAAAAAGGAGCACGACCCCCGACAGAATCCCGACCACGATCACGGTCGGGAGAAGGAAGGTCAGCTTCCGGAAGAAGTCACCGTTCAAAGACTTCCTCCCCGGAAGTTCCCTTGCTTGAACTTTGAAAAATTCCCCTGTTCCGGTACCATGGTGACAGCTTCATCGTTTATCCACACACACTCATGAACACCCGCGGAAAGGTTCGCCCATGGACACCCGAACGGCCCTTCTGCTTCTGGTGATTTTAGCGGCAATACTTGTCACCGGGATCCTCTTTTTTCTTTTTCGGGCGCTCAAGGTGCTCGACCGCGTCGAATCGTCGACCCGGGACCTCGAAACGGCCGTTGTTCCCCTCGTCGAAAGCCTTCGCCGCATGGCCGAAGAGGTCGAACCCGTCGTCAGGAGAACCACCGAGCATTACCGAACGATCGAGGAAGGGATCGGAACCCTCACCCGGAATCCCCTCCTGTCCCTGATCTCCCCGATCCTGAAGGCGGGAGGAGGGCCCGTCCATGCCGCCACCAGCCTGTTCAGGATCGTCCGGGGGCTCGCCGCCGGATTTTCCAGGGCCCGGGAGGTCCTGAAAGAGCCTCGCCCGCCTCTTTCCCCCACATCTTCAACTCCCAACACACAGGAGAATCGCCATGGCCAGTGACAGGAATGATACAGGACTTGCCCTCTTTTTGACAGGGCTGGCATTGGGGGCACTCGCCGGGGTCCTTCTCGCTCCCGCTTCGGGGGCCGAAACCCGGAGAAAAATCGCCGACAAGGCGCGCGCGCTTCGCGAGGAGGCCGAGGAAGAGTTCGAGGAAGGGATCGAACACCTCAAGCACGACCTTCCCGCCAAAAAGGAACGCTATGCCGAGGCGGTCCGCGAAGGATGGAAGGCCTTCCGGGCCACCATCGACAAGGACCGGACGCCCTCTTCCACTCCGGGATCCTGATCCTCCAACGCAAAGAGGGGGAAAGCCCGACGGGCTTCCCCCCTCCCCAAGCGGTTTCTTTCTGAATTTTCCGTTACAGGCGAACCGGTCCCGAGAAAATGTCCCCTCCGGTCATGGTCGTCACAGGGTGACCGTGGTCAAAGGTCACGGCCTTGACCCGGGGCGTAGCCCCCAGATGCCCGTCAAGCGGCATGGCCGATTGGTAGAGCGTCACGGAGGGACGGCCGTCCTTTTCGGAGGCGATCCGGATGGCCGAGAGATTCTTGGCAACGGCATCATAGTGCCAGGCGAGGAGGATGCGGGATCCGGCCTTGTCCGACCGGGAGAGCCACCCGTCGGGATCCTTCGAAGGATCGGCTCCGGGGCCCTGGGTCCGGGAGGAGGCCACGGAGGGCTTGTTGGTAATGGGGTTCACATGGCTCCAGAACTCGATGGGGTTGAAGATGATGACATCTCCCAGCCCGGCAAGTCCGTAGACTGGAAGAATGACCATGAGCGCCGTCAGACCCGATCGCGCCCACTTGTTCTGTACGCTTCCATTCGCCTTGTAGAGGGTGTGCACCAGGGCGAACTGGCCGTAGCATCCGGACAGGACCGTCGTCAAAGCCAAGAGGGCCATTCCAAGCCCCAGCCGCTTCATTCTTAACTCCATAAACACCTCCTTATATTGACATTCAGAGAGCCCCCGTTGAGCCGTTTCCCGGGGAGCCACTGGGACTAGCGTAGAAGATCCCCCCTGAAATGGCAAGCGAATTTCCCGCCACATAGCAGGAAAGCGCCTGGGGGCAGACCATGCCGGTGAAGGAGAGCTGGGTGGAGGTCGGAGGAAGGATCTGCGGAACGGCCGCCTCCCCCGAAACCGATCCCCCGGCCAGGGAAGTCACCTGGTAGAGGGCCCCATTCTCACCATAGGCGAAAATGGTGCTTCCGGGACCGATGTAGATCCCCGTCAGGGAGGGTGGCATCTGAGCCCCGCCCTCTCCCAGGATAAGGGCCGAGGACCAGGTTGCTCCCCCGTCCGTCGTCTCGAGAAGGGCCCCCGTCCCGTCCACATAACAGGTGGAGACCGAGAGACAGCCCACCCCGCTCACCCCCTGGGGAGCCAGGACCTGGGGAACGACGATCAGGGTCCAGGTCTGGCCTCCGTCCCCCGAATAGAGGAGGGCATTCATCCCGGTCCCCGAGGTGTTCGAGGCCGAAATCCAGATCGAGGAGCCGAGGAGAAAGACCTGGTTGAAGTTGGCCGGTCCTATGGCCGCCGAAAGAACATTGAGGTCCGCTGTCCAGGACGCCCCGGAGCTGTTCTGAAGCAAAAGGGTATTGTTGTCCCCCACGATGGCACAGGCGGGAGTGCCCGAACTCTGGCAGACCACCTCGTTGAACGTCAGATTTCCGTTGGTGGTCACATTGGTAATGGAAAAGCTCTGCCCTCCGTTGATGCTTTGAAGGATCAGGCCCTGGTTTCCGACGATGGTGCACTGGCTCCCCGACAGACAGGCGATCGAGGTCAGGTTGAAATTCGCGAGAGCGGCCCCGAGGCCGCTGTTGGCCGGGACCCACAGTTGCCCCCCGTTCTGGGAGACCAGGAAGAGCCCAGACTGTCCGACCGCAATGCAGCTCTGGGGCGACGGACACGCGATGGCGGACGGCTCGGCCCCGGAGGGGGTGTAGGCCAGGAGCCAGAGGAGCGCAGACGGCGCCTGACAGCCCGCCAGGAAAAGAACCAGCAGGACAAAAGCCCCGCCTGTCTTCCGGCTTCTCATTCCCCAATCAGTGCCCATCTCTCCTCCGGACAACGTTTTCTGATCCGACCCTGTCGCCCCACGGCATTTCCTGGTTCGTCACTATTATGGATCAGGAGAGGAATTTTCCAATAGGTCGAGAGGACCCCGGATGATTTCTCTCCCCTTAGGAGATCGTCTCAGGAAAGAACATCTGAGCCGGATCCACTCTCGTCCCGACCTTCAGTCGGAATCCCCCGCCCCCTCGTACCGGTAGAGGAGCCTCATGCGGGATTCCCTGAATCCCCTGTGAAGGTAGAAGGAACGGGCGAAGTCATTGTCCTCCAAAAGCGCCAGGTGGAAGCGGACAGCTCCCCGGACCCGACCCCACGAAAGGGCCCCCTCCAGAAGCCGGGAGCCCAGCCCCCGGGAACGCGCCCCGGCCCGTACCACCAGATCTTCGATCTGTCCCGAAATCCCCCCCGCCGCGGTCGACACCAGAAGCTGAATGCTCACCATTCCGTCTACATTTCCGGAGAGATCCCGCACCACGAGGACAGTCCCCGCCTCAGGAGCGTCCAAAATCATCCGAAGCCCTCTCAGCTGGCGCTCGGTGTCGATCCTGAAATCCCTCTCCCTCGAAAAAAGATCCGCCAGAAGCCCTGCCAGTTGAGGAAGATCTTCCGGAACGGCGGGTGAAACCACAGGAAATGTCATGGGACTCCTTTCAGGGATTGTCGCCTCCGGGCAGGCTCCCTAACCTCGCATCAAAGGCGGAAGCCTGTGAGAAGACAGTCTCTTTATGTGATATTGCCGACATATTTGTCCATTCCTCTTCTTTCCCGAGGACTGGCACAAACGGATGAGCCCCCCCTGAATGGAAAAAAGATTGGCATCGGGTTTGCATTATGAGTCAGCGAAAGAATCCGTCATTTCCACGCACCGGTCAAGGAGCCCGTCCATGAACTCTCTCCTGAAAAACTACGACCCCGGTCACTTTTACGATGAACTCGTCGCGGCCCCCGGTCTTCCCCGATCTTCATCAAAGGTTCTCTTCGAACTGCTGGACTCTCTTCCCGAAGGAGAGCTGGGAAGGCTTCAGAAGGCCGCGGAAATGGCCCTTTACCGGATGGGTGTCACCTTTACCGTCTACAACGATGACAGGGGACTTGAGAAAATCATGCCCTTCGACATCATTCCCCGGGTGATCGGGGCCGGGGAATGGAAAACAGTCGAAGAAGGCCTGAAACAGCGTGTCCTGGCGCTCAACCTCTTTCTCGAAGACCTCTACTCCGGTCAAACGATTCTCCGGGACAAGGTCATTCCGGAAGAGGTGATCCTGTCCTCGCCGGCCTACCGTCCCGAATGCCGCGGGATCCGCGTTCCCGGGGGAATCTGGTGCCATATCACCGGGTCAGACCTTGTCCGGGACAGGAGCGGAGAATTCTTCGTTCTGGAAGACAATCTCAGATGCCCGTCAGGGGTCTCCTATGTCCTCGAAAACCGACATGTCCTCAAACGGACCTTCTCCGCCTCCTTCGGCACCTCCAGGATCCGGTCCGTCGACGACTACCCCCTGCGCCTCCTGGAAGCCCTGGAATCGCTCAGCCCCACGAACGACTCCCCCACGGTCGTCCTCCTGACGCCGGGGACCTACAATTCGGCCTACTTCGAACACTCCTTTCTGGCCCAGCAGATGGGCATCGAACTCGTGGAACCGGCCGACCTCCATGTCTCGGACGGCCTGCTCTTCATGAGGACCACCCAGGGACCCCGCCGGGTCGATGTCGTTTACCGGCGGATTGACGATGACTTCCTTGATCCGTTGGTCTTCCGGGCCGACTCCCTCCTCGGAGTCCCCGGAATCATGAATGTCTACCGGTCCGGCAAGGTGGCCATCGCAAACGCTCCGGGCACAGGGGTCGCCGACGACAAGGCCGTCTATGCCTTTATCCCGAAGATCATCGATTATTATCTGAAAGAGGCCCCGATTCTCAGGAATGTCCCGACCTGGGTCTGCTCCGATCCGGCGGACCGGAGCCATGTTCTCGACAATCTTCAGAATATGGTGATCAAAACCACCAACGACTCCGGGGGATACGGCATGCTGATCGGACCGACCGCATCACGGACCGAAAGAGAGAACTTCCGGGAGCGCATCCAGGCAAATCCCAGGAATTACATCGCCCAGGAGACACTGTCCCTTTCGCGGGCCCCGGTCCTCGTCGATGACCATTTGGAAGGACGCCACGTCGATCTTCGCCCGTACATCCTCTATGGAAAGGGACTCTATGTCACGCCCGGAGGCCTCACCCGGGTGGCCCTGAAAAAAGACTCCCTGATCGTCAACTCCTCCCAGGGCGGGGGGAGCAAGGATACCTGGGTTCTGAAGGACTGACACTCCCTCCGAAAGGAACGCCATGCTAAGCCGGGTCGCCGATTCCGTCTACTGGATGAGCCGAGGGCTCGAACGTGCTGAAAATGTCGCCCGATTCATCGATGTCAACCTGAATCTCATGCTCGACAGCGAAGTTCTGGAAGGGACCCAGTGGCGGCCCCTGATCACGACGAGCGGAGATCTCTCGCTTTTCGAGGCCGGATACGAAGAAGCGACAAAAGACTCCGTCATCCGCTTCCTCACTCTCGACCGGAACAATCCGAACTCCATCCTCTCCTGTGCCTGGTCGGCTCGGGAAAATGCCCGGTCCATAAGGGACATCATCTCTTCTGAAATGTGGGAACAGGCCAACAGGTTCTACCACCTCGTCCTGGATGCCCAGGATAGCGACGTTCTTCTCAAAAATCCGCACGCCTTCTTTACCGCAGTGAAGATGGAGAGCCATCTTTTCGACGGGATCACAGGAGCCACCCTCACCCGGGGGGAGCCCTGGCATTTTCTCAGGCTTGGAAAGATGCTCGAGCGCGCCGACAAGACCTCCCGCATCCTGGATGTGAAGTACTTTTTTCTCCTTCCGTCCCCCGAATGGGTGGGAAGCGCGATCGACGGGGTCCAGTGGGCGGCCCTCCTCCGGTCCGCCAGCTCATTCGAGATGTACCGGAAGCGACACCGCCGCATCACCCCCGAAAAAGTCGCCAACTTCCTGATACTCGACCGATTTTTCCCAAGGGCAATCGCCTTTTGCATCTCAAAGGCCCAGGAATCGCTCCGATCGATCACGGGAACCCCTCCCCACCAGTACGGAAATGTCGCGGAACAGAGGCTCGGGCAGCTATCCGCCCGTTTGAATTATTCGGATATCGAAGAGATAATAAAAGGAGGGCTCCATGAATTCATCGACTCTCTCCAGATTCAGATGAACCGCATCGACGACGCCATCCACGAGACATTCTTCGCCATTCCGCGCATTCCGGAGGGCGGATCCTCCTCACCCAAAACACTGAACCAGTAGCCGGAAGGACCCCGATGACATTTTGTGTCTCCATCAAGATCCGGGAAGGGCTGGTCGGTATCGCCGACACCCGGATCACCTCCGGACTCGAGCATACCACCGCCCGAAAGGTGACCCTCCACGATGTCGGGGGGAGGCCCCTCTTCCTCATGACATCGGGACTCCGTTCGGTTCGGGACAAGGCCATGACCTATTTCGAGGAGGTCCTGGAAGAGAGCACGATCGGGTACGACAAGCTCTACCAGGTCGTCAACCTTTTCGCGACCCAGGTCAGAAGGGTCGCCGCAGAAGACAAGGCGGCCCTCCGGGAAAGCGGCCTCGATTTCAATCTTTTCACCATCGTCGGGGGCCAGCTCGAAAAGGACAAGGATCACAAGCTTTATCTCCTTTACCCTGAAGGGAACTGGGTGGAGGTCAGCGAGTCGACGCCCTATTTCCTGATCGGGGAGAGCTCTTACGGAAAGCCCATTCTCGACCGGGTCCTCCGCCATTCCTCCTCCATGGAGTCGGCGCTCAAGCTCGCCTACCTCTCCTTCGACTCGACCCGGATCAGCGCGGTCGACGTCGACTTTCCGATCGACGTCGTCCTCTATCTCCACAGGACCCGGGAATTGGTTCACCACCGGTACAACCGGAAAGACCTCCAGCACCTTCCCCAGTGGTGGCAGGAGAGGCTCCGGGCCTCTGTCGAGGCACTTCCCGACGAATGGGTCCACGAAGCCCTCTCGAAGCTCTCCCGTCCCGGATAAGGCCATGCTCCTGTCCCTCGTCCATTCGATGCGATTCACCTTCGAGAACCCGGTCTTTCTCGAACCGTTCTGCCTCCGGATGAAGCCCCGCACCGATCCCTCCCAGACCCTTCTCTCCTTCCACCTTGAGTCCCTTCCGGAACCCGACCGGATCGAATGCATTGCAGATCTCGACGGGAACGACCTCTCTCGCCTGTGGTTCGGGGGATACCACCGGACGCTGGTCCTGAAGGCCACCTCCCGGGTCAGAACCCTCCGCACAAACCCCTTTGATTTCCTGTTTCACGATCCCCGGGCCTGCGCGCTCCCGATGTCGTATCCTCCCCGCCTGAACCCGCTGCTCTCTCCTTACCGGCTTCCGGATGCCGCTTCACTCAAAGGACCTCTCTTCAGGAAATTCATGGGAGATCTTCTGGATTTGTCACAAATGGAGACAGTCCCTTTCCTGGTGGCTCTCTCCCGCCATATTCCGGAAATTCTCACAAACCAGTCCCGGGAGGAAGGTCCTCCCCGTTCCCCCGAAGAGACACTGGAAGAAGGATCGGGATCCTGCAGGGATTTCGCCCTTCTGGCCATGGAAGCGTGCCGAGCCATGAATATTGCCGCCCGGTTCACAAGCGGCTATCATCTTCCGTCCTCCCCCACCTCGCCTTCACTGCATGCATGGGCCGAAGCCTATCTTCCGGAGATCGGATGGCGGGGTCTCGATCCGAGCGAAGGCCTCCTGACCGCCGACTGCCATGTCGCCCTCGTCTCCTCCCCCGACCCCTTCCTGACACTTCCCACGGATGGAACCTTCCGGGGGATGGGAGATTCGACCCTCAGCGCCTCCGTCCGGATCACGCCCCTTCAGGAGCGGGAGGAGGATCCCGGATCTCTGTAAGAACGTCTGGATCCTCCTGAGACCGAAGCTTCCGGACGATCTTCCTGGCCACTCCGGTCAGAGCCAGTCCCTCCGAGGCGGAAAGGGTGGCCCACCCCTCCGTGATGCTTTTTTCCCCGGCTATCGCCTCACGCTCTTTCCCTTCTGCCGGGATCACCCTGAGTACCTGAACCTCCTCCCGAAAATGGGAATAGACGTGGCGGACCGAAAAGAGCTCCTCCACCACGCGCCATCCGGAAAAAAACCCTTCCGCCACTGTCTCCCCCGGCGAGAGGCCCGCCGACGGAAATCCGGCCACCTCGAGGAGCCCCTCCAGAAGCCGGCCCTCGCCCCTCGGTTCGAACAGGAGGGGGCCCGATGCGGGGACCAGGGCCACGCGCTTGCGCGTGGAAGCCGGGGATTTTTTCATCCTCCTTCCGGAGGACCTGCCCAAAGGCTCCTGGAGTGGGAAGAACGCCGGTTCCCCAGGAGATGCAACCCGCTTCTCTCTCCCGCATTCAAATGTTTGGCAGAAAGAGGCGACGGGACATTCTCCACAGGCGGGAGAGGCCGGCAGGCAGAGAACGGCCCCGAGCTCCATCAGAGCCTGATTGGTATCCCCCGGCCGGGGGTTGTCCTCTCCCCATCCATCCGAAGCCTCCCAAAGTCGGTTCAGCTCCCCCTTCGTTCCGGAGGGGATCCCGAAGAAGCGGCCGGTGACCCGCCGGACATTCGCGTCGAGGATGGGGGCCCAGCGATCGGTCGAGATGGAGTGGATCGCTCCGGCTGTGGAGCGGCCAATCCCGGGAAGCCGCTGCCACTCCTCCACGGACTGAGGCCATCGGGGGGGTCCGGGATCGTGAGCCACGATCCCCGCCGCCCGATGGAGGTTCCGCGCTCTCTGATAGTATCCCAGCCCCTCCCAGGATTTGAGGACCAGGGCCAGCTCCGCCCGGGCCAGATCCTCGACGGTCGGGAATCGCTCCATGAATCGCTCGTAGTACCGAAGGACCGTTTTGACTGTCGTTTGCTGGAGCATGATCTCCGACACCCAGATCGCATAGGGATCCCTCGTCCTTCTCCACGGAAGATCCCGAGAGGTCCGGTCATACCACGCGAGAAGAGGCGCCAGGGCCTTTCGGGTCCGACCCGTGTCCGAAGAAAGACGGTCGTCAGAAGGAGACATACCAGGTAAACCCCTGATAGCCGCCCCAGCCATCCGAGACGGAAGACCGGAGAAGACCGCCGTCGAAGGTGAGGTAGGAGTGGAGACGGGGGAGGGCGACCCCCAGGACGGCCCCTCCCTGGCCGGCATTGTAGGTGTTGTTACCCTGCCCGATCAGCTCAGGCCCCAGGAAAAATGTTGCGTTTTTTTTGGAGGACTCCCAGACCGGAGAGAGGTAGCGGGCCTGCCCGTAAATGTACTGGATGTAGCCGATGTAGTTTGCGAAAAAGTCGAAGGCGCCCGGTCCCAGACCCTGATAGTATTCGGTCTGGAGGTAGATTCCGGCCAGAGATTCGATGGGGGTGTCGGTCTGGAAGGCCTCGGCGAGGGCGAGTCCGACGTCTCCCTCCCAGAATCCGTTCCGGATGGGAATCCTGATTCCGGCGGCCGGGTTCAGTCCATTGTAGGCGTTTTGGGTCGTCATGGGCGGACCGGGTGTTTCGTAGGAAAAATAGAAAACGGCCACGAAAAGATGGAGGGTCAGTCCCCCCGTCTCGGCCGTCCCGACATCGGGTGACGGCGACCCCCCGCCGGGGGTCGCCGGGGCCCTCTGGAGGGGGTAGAAATCCCCCACCTCGCCAAAATAATACTGGCTGTTCTGGGAAAAGACCGTCTCTCCCCCCGTGATCTCAAATGTCTGGGCGAAGGAGCCGGCCGGGAACCCCGCGACCAGGAGCAGAGAAAAACCGAGGGCCCGGCCCAGGCGATTCAGCCACTGGCAACCGACCCTTATTCCACGAACCTCTCTCCCCGTCATAACAATTTCACAGTCCTCCCGTTCTTCCCGCCTTGGCCGACCGGCTCCTATGAGAAGACCCTTTCACGATCCGAAGAAGAGCGGAGCGGGGAGCGGTATTCGCGGAGGCCAGAAGTTTCTGAAGCTCCTTTCGGGAGGAGAGCCGGGGATGGGGAAGGAGGAGATCCTTGCGCGGAGAGTGCGCCCCCTCGAAGAGGAGAAAGTCGAGGTCAAGCGTTCGGGGGTAGAGCTTTCCTTTCCCGCGCCGGATCTCCCGACGCTCGGTCCGCACCAGAAGCTCCCAGAGGCCGGGAGCCCCGATGCGGGAATACCCGGTCACCACCTGATTGATGAACGCCGGGGAGACGATCTCCCAGGGGTCGGTGCGCAAGACCGGGGAACATCCCGTAAAAGTAAGGTTTTTGTTCGACAGGAGCGTGCGGAGGGCCCGTTCAAAGGCCCGCCGTGAATTCCGGAGGTTTCCTCCGAGAGAAATCGCGAAGAATCCTCCCATGGGACTCCTCCGACCCGCTAGACCTCGAAGAGGCGGTGGGTCCTTATCCGTTCGACCGCTTCGGTCAAACGGTCCGTTCCGACAGTCAGGGCGAACCGGACATACCCCTCTCCGGAAGGGCCGAATCCGTTTCCCGGAGTGGCGACGATCCCCGTTTTGTCGAGAAGCGCGAGGGTCGCCTGTTCGGAGGTGAAGCCCTTGGGAAGAGCCGCCCAGAGGTAAAATGAGGCTCCCGGCGAAAAGGCGCGAAGTCCCACGCTGTTGAGACCCGGCACCAGGACGTCCCGCCGTTTCTGGTAGAGGGAGCGGAGGGAGTCCAGCATCGGTTCGGGAAGGGAGAGGGCGGTGATGGAGGCTTCCTGAAGGGCCTGGAATATTCCCGAATCCATGTTGCTCTTGACCTTCAGAAGGCCGGCCAGGACCTGGGGGTTCCCGACGGCAAAGCCCACGCGCCATCCGGTCATGTTGTAGGTCTTCGAAAGGCTGTGGAACTCGATTCCGATCTCCTTCGCTCCCGGATAGGAGAGAAAGCTCTTGGGAGGCTTCCCGTCGTAGTAGATCTCGGAATAGGCGGCATCGTGCGCCACGATGATTCCATACCGGGTCGCGATATCGATTACCTTTTTGAAGAAAGCATCGGTGGCCGTAGCGCCGGTGGGGTTGTTCGGATAGTTGACGAAGAGGATCTTCGCCCGCTTGAGCACCGATTCGGGAATCCTGTCGAGGTCCGGCATGAAGCCGTTCGACTCGAGAATGGGCATGAAGTAGCTCTCTCCCCCGGCAAAGAGGGTCCCGGCATGATAGACCGGGTAGCCGGGCTCGGGAATCAGCACGGCATCGCCAGGTTCCACGAAGGCCAGGGGAAGATGGCCGATTCCCTCCTTGGAGCCGATCAGCCCCACGACCTCGGTGGCCGGATCGAGGGTCACGGAAAAGCGTCTCCGGTACCAGTCCGCCACCGCCGTCCGAAAGGACAGCATTCCTTCGTAGGAGGGGTACTGGTGATGCTCGGGCTTCGTCAGGGCCTTCTGGCCCGCGGCGACGATCGGCTCGAGGGTCGGGGTGTCGGGGTCTCCGATCCCGAGGTTGATGAGATCCACTCCGCGGGAGAGGGCTTCCCGCTTTTTTTCATCGATGCGGGCAAAGAGATAGGGGGGAAGAGAGGTGATGCGCTTGGCGAGTCTGGTTCTGAAATCCATGATCGAAGGTCTCCTGGGGGATCCGAACGAAATCCCGTTTGGTTATTGTTCCGGATCGTCTTCCTTCTGGAAGTTTGAGAAGAGGCGAATCCGGACTGGTTGAAATCGTTATGGTGTCTGGCCTGGCCAGACGGTGGAGAGCGCCGGATGGGGATCGGCTATGATCCGGCTTTCGAGGGGAGGACCGCATCCCTCCACCTCCACCGTCACGGTGTCTCCGACGGCCATGGGGCCGATGCCGCGATAGGTGCCGGTCAAAACAAGGTCTCCCGTTTCGAGCGGCATCATATGGCTGATGTAGCTGATCAGGGATTCCCAATGGAAGATCTGGTCCGTCTCCCGGGCATCCTGTTTCAGGATGCCGTTCAGCCACGTCCTGACACGGCGGCCGTCGGGTCTGCCTCCGACCAGGATCGCCGGACCGACAGGACAGAAGCCAGGAAAGGATTTGGCCCGTGTGTACTGGACGTCGCGGTTCTGAAGATCCCGGGCCGTGATGTCGTTGGCAGCGCAGATTCCAAAGAGATGTCTCCCGGATTCCGACGGAGAGACATGGTCCGCCCGCTCCCCGATCACGAGGGCGATCTCCCCCTCGAAATCCACCCGGGCGGATACGGCCGGATAGACCACGCTTTCGCCATGAGCGGCCAAGGCGGAGGGAGCCTTCAGAAAGAGAAGGGGTTCTGCCGGAAGGGGCTTTCCCATTTCAAGGGCATGTCCCCGGTCATTCAACCCGACTGCCACGATCTTGCCAGGCCGGACGGGAGGCAGCCACGACACCTCCTCGGCCCGGTGGCGGGTTCCATCTTCTGAAAGGAGAACCCCGTCCGGGAGAAGTTGACCGGCCCTCTCTTCCGGACCCCGATCCCCCCGGAGGAGATAGCGGACGAAGAGATCCCCAGGAGAGAGGGTATCGGGAAGAAGCCGGTTCACCGGCCTTTGTCCTCTCCGGAGAGAAGGACATCGGCCATCGTGTAGAAGCCCTTCGGCCGTCCCAGTAGAAAAGACGCGGCCCGGATGGCCCCGCGGGCGAAAACCTCCCGGCTTTCGGCACGGTGGGTCAGCTCAAGACGCTCCCCTGCTCCCAGAAAAAAGACGGTATGATCTCCCGGGACATCTCCCCCGCGCAGAGCCATCACCCCGATCGATCCCTCTTCACGCTCCCCCGTCAGCCCATGCCGGACGAAGACCCCCGACTGGGAGAGAGTCCCGTTTCGGGCCGAGGCCACCGCTTCCCCGAGAAAAAGGGCGGTCCCGCTGGGTGCGTCCTTCTTGTGGCGGTGGTGGATTTCGAGGATTTCGGCGTCGAACTCTTCGAGGGCCCGGGCGGCTTGACCCGCCAAAATGGCCAGGAGGTTGACCCCCAGGCTCATGTTGGGAGACCAGAGAATGGGAATGTGGGCCCCCATCTCGCGGACGAAATCGCGATCGGACAGTGTCAGCCCGGTGGTGCCGATCACGAGAGGCTTCCCCGCCTCGACAAAGCCCTCCACCGACTGCCTGAGAAAGTCGGGAGAGGAGAAGTCGATGCCGACATCGCAAGGAACGATCCCCCGACCCAGATCGGAGTCATAGAGGACATCCGGGGAGGAGTGGACAGGGAGCCCGATCATTCGGGAATCCTCGGATTCGATGGCCGCTCCGAGAGAGAGGATCGGATCGGAATGGAGAAGCGCCGCGATCTCCTGCCCCATGCGGCCCCCAGCCCCTACGAGGGCGACCTTCCTGCGCTCTCCCGTCATCGGGATCCGTCCTTGGCGATCTTCATTGAGGCAAGGACCGCAGACAGACGCTTCCTGTTGTCCGGATCCATGGGAACCAGCGGCAGACGCATTGCGGAGTCGATGAGCCCGGCAATTTCCATGGCGGTCTTGATCGGAATGGGATTGGTTTCAAGTCCGAGGACCCTGTGCAGGGGGACCAGACGGTTGTGCCGTACCCGTGCCTCCGAAAGGTTCCCGGAGAGCGCCAGGTCGCACATCTCGGCCATCAGCCGGGGGACAAGGTTGGCCGAGACGGAGATGGTCCCGTGGCCCCCCAGGGCCAGAATCGGGTAGGTCATGAGGTCGTCCCCGGAGTAGACCCCCATCCTGTTTTCAAGGCGGTCGAAAAGGTCGACGATCTGCCCCATGTTTCCGGAGGCCTCCTTGACGCCCACGTACTCGGGAATCGCGGCAAGACGGGCGATCGTCTCCGGCAGCATGTTGACCCCCGTGCGGGCGGGAACATTGTAGATGACCATGGGAAAGGAGACCCGGGAGGCCAGGGTCTCATAATGGCGGACAAGCCCTTCCTGGGTGGGACGATTGTAGTAGGGAGTGATGACCAGGGCCCCGTCGGCGCCGATATCCTTGGCCGCCCGCGTCAGGGCGACGGCCTCCGAGGTGCTGTTCGATCCCGTGCCGGCCATGACCAGCACCCGACCCGCAGCCTGCTCGACGACAATCCGGACGACCCTTTCATGTTCTTCGTGGGTAAGGGTCGCCGATTCCCCGGTCGTTCCGACCGGGACGATGACCCGGGTCCCTTCCCGGACATGAAAATCCACCAGATGGCGCAGGGCCTTTTCGTCGAGATCCCCTCCCCGCCCTTCCTGATCCTTGAAAAACGGTGTGACCAGTGCCACCATCGAACCGGAAAACAACGTCAATCCTCCCACGCTTTCAGTCTTTGGACGGACCGGGCAAGCGATCAGGCTCTCCCTTGATCGGCCCAATATGGTATTGTTGCATGACCTCCCTGGCATGTCCAACCACCAGATGAAGCACCTCGGGACGAACCGGCCCCGGATAGGAGAGCATCTCCTTCAACTCGGAAGAGAGGTTGACCACATCCCGGCCGGGGATCTTCCCGGCATTTCCCGCATCATAGAAGCGATCGAGGACAAGGAGATCCTGCCGGAACTCACGAACATCCACCTCGGGAGGCCTCCGTTCGGAAAGCCCCCGGTCGACGGCGAAGTACCGCATGTAGACGTAGGTGAAATAATTCCCTCCAAGAAATGTCAGAAGGAAAAAGACCACCGGTATCGCCGACAGGACGATCAGGACAAGAAAGCATCCCTTTCCTTCCTTCCGGTGAGGAGAGAGCGGAACCTCCTCGTCGTCGGGATCCTCGTCAGAGGGATGGGAAACGGCCTGACTCAAATCCGTTCACCCCGAACAAGATCCTCGAAGCTCTCCCGATCCCGGATGACACGGTAGGTGCCTCCATCGACGAGAACTTCGGCCGGACGCGGCCGGGCATTGTAGTTCGAGGCCATCGAAAACCCGTAAGCTCCGGCACTCATGACCGCGATCAGATCGCCTGCGGCGAATTCCGGCATCTCCCGGTCTGTGGCCAGAAAGTCTCCTGTCTCGCAGATCGGCCCCACCAGATCTCCCTTCACCTCCGGCCGCGCGCTCCGGACCACCGGAAGGAGGTCGTGGTGCGCCCCGTAGAGGGATGGGCGCAACAGGTCATTCATCCCGGCATCTCCGATGAAAAAGGTCTTGACGGCGGTCTGCTTCCGGTAAAGCACCCGGGTCACGAGGATGCCGGCGTTTCCGACGATCGAGCGGCCGGGCTCGAGGACCAGGGTCACACCCAGATCGCGCACCCTGGGAAGGACCAGGTCCGCCAGATCCTTCGGGCTCGGGGGCGCCTCGTTTTTATAACGGATTCCCAGACCGCCTCCCAGATCGAGGTGCGTGACAGGAATTCCTGCCTTCCGGAGCTCTCCGTGGAAAGCCAGGAGGCGTTCGAAGGCGTCCCGGAAAGGAGCGATCTCGGTGAGCTGGGAACCGATGTGCTGGTGAATCCCGACAATGCGGATCCCGGGGAGCGTCGAAGCCCGGCGGTACTCGGCCACCGCCACATCGACGGGAATCCCGAACTTTGATTTCTTCATGCCCGTCGAAATGTAGGGATGGGTCTTGGGATCCACATCGGGATTGACACGGAGTGCCACCGGAGCCTTCGTCCCCATGCGGACCGCCACGGCGCTGATATGGTCGAGTTCGGCCTGGCTCTCCACGTTGAACATCAGGATGCCTTCCTTAAGGGCGTAGGAGATCTCCTCTTCGGTCTTGCCAACCCCGGCAAAGACGATCCTGTTTCCGGGGATCCCCGCCTTCCGGGCCCGGAAGAGCTCCCCGCCCGACACCACGTCGATGCCCGCCCCCTCCTGCCCCAGCAGGGAGAGGATCGCCAGGTTCCCGTTGGCCTTCATTGCGTAGGCCACAAGGGTCGGATGGGAGGAAAAGGCCTCCCGATAGGCCGAAATCCTTTCGACGAGAGCCTCCCGGCTGTAAATATAAAGTGGCGAGCCTTCCTTCGCGACGATCTCTTCCACCGGAAGGTTTTCCACCATCAGTCTGTCGTTCTTGTAGTGAAATGTGCTCAAGGCGTCATTCTCCCGAATATTGGATGGATTTCGATTCCCGCCGATCGGACCTCCGAAAAGGGGGCTTCCCTCTCCGATTCCAACGGAAGGGTCATTTTAACACACTCTCAATACTCCAATCCCGGTTCCCGATCTTTTCCGGAAGCCTCCGGCAAAATGGATCCGGAATGGGCTAGCGCCCGTCGTCCCCTTCCGGGAATCCGCCCTCCGGGACCTCTCCGCTGTCCCCGGAAGAGGACGATCCCTTTTGTTCGCCGGAGGCCCCGGAGGAGACGCCCGGCCCCCCCGGACTCTGCCCCCCGGAAGCAGAGGAGGGAGCCGTCTGTTCGGGTGCCGACTCCGGGGGAACCCGGTCGGGCGGGATCGGCTGTCCCTGAATTCCGCAGGCAGACAGCATAAGAAGGAACCCCAAAAAAACCAGAGACCGCCCCGCCCCCCCAAGAATTCCCATAGGCCTCACCGGGGAGGAGCCCCTCCCGGCTCCGCTCCGAAGAGCTCGTTCCAGAGGGCGTCGACCCGGCGCATGACCGTTTCGGGGGCGGGTCCTCCCACATGGGACCGGCGTTCGACCGAACCCCGGAGAGACAGGCTGGAGGCATACCCTGGCGGAAATCGATCATAGAAGGACTTCAGATCCGCGTCGGAAAGACTCTCGAGAGTACATCCCTTTCGTGCCGCTTCGGCCACGATCCGCCCGACAATGGCGTGGGCCTCCCGGAAGGGAACGCCGTCCCGGACGAGATCTTCCGCGATATCGGTCGCAAGGAGCTCCGTTCCTTTCAGGATCTCCGCCACACGCTTCTCCTCGAAGCGCATCCCCTCCACGGCGAGGGTCATCATCCGAAGACAGGCCCTGGTGGTGTCGAGGGCATCGAAAAGACGCTCCTTGTCTTCCTGGAGATCCCGGTTGTAGGAAAGGGGAAGCCCCTTGAGGAGGGTCATCAGGGCCCCATAATCGGAAAAGACCCGGCCCGCCTTTCCCCGGACGAGTTCGAGAATGTCCGGATTCTTTTTCTGGGGCATCATCGAGGAACCGGTGAGAAGCCGGTCGGGAAGCCGGATCATTCCGAACTCCCGGGTCGACCAGAGCACCCATTCCTCGGCCCACCCCGACAGGTGAACCATCAGAAGCGAGAGGGCATGGAGGAAATCGGCCACAAAATCCCGGTCTCCGACCGAGTCGAGGCCATTCTGGGTCACTCCGGAGAATCCAAGTTCGGCGGCGACCCCCTCGCGGTCGATCGGCAGGGTCGTCCCGGCCAGGGCCCCCGAACCGAGAGGAGAGAGATTGGCGCTCCCGACAACCGCGAGAAGGCGGTTCCTGTCACGAAGGAAGCGCTCCGCGTAAGCCCCGAAATAATATCCTCCCGAGATCGGCTGGGCCTGCTGGGTGTGGGTGTAGCCGGGAAGCAGGAGATCCCGGTATTCCCGGGCCCGAAGAAGGATCTGCCTCAGAAGTCCCTCTAGGGAGACGGCCATCTCCCCGGCCTCCCGGCGCACGAAAAGCCGAAGATCGAGCGCCACCTGGTCGTTCCGGCTCCGGGCCGTGTGAATCTTGAGACCAGCGGCACCGGCGTGGTGGACGAGGCGCTTCTCCACATGCATGTGGACGTCCTCCCACTCGATCCGGACCGGAAATGTTCCCCCGGAAAACTCTTCCGCCACCTTGTCGAGCCCCGTCAGAATCTGACCGAGCTCCTCCTCGGACAGGAGCCCGATCCGGCGGAGCATGCGGGCATGGGCCCGGGAGCCTTCGATGTCTTCCCTCCAGAGCCTTTTGTCGAAGGAGATGGACTCCGTGAAGGCCTCCACATCCCGGTCGGTCGGCTCCGAGAAGCGACCGCCCCAGGGTTTCCCGGATGGTCCGCCCGTCTCTTCTCCGGTCACAGGGAGGTTCCTTCCTGGTCGGAAAAAAGCTTGAGACGGAGGGCCTGGATCCGGATGAAGCCGTCCGCATCGGCCTGCCGATAGACGCTGTCCGTCTCGAAGGTCGCCAAGTCCTTTCGATACAGGGAATAAGGAGAGCGCCGTCCCAGGACACGGATCCCCCCCTTGTAGAGCAGGAGCCGGACATCCCCCGTCACCCGGTGCTGGGTGGAGGCGATGAGGTCGGCCAGGGCCAGCCGTTCCGGCGAAAACCAGAAGCCGTTGTAGATCATGCGGGCATATTGCGGCATGAACTGGGCCTTCATGGAGAGGAGCTCGCGGTCCAGCGTCAGCGTCTCGAGGGCCCTGTGGGCGGCATGAAGAAGAGTGCCCCCGGGAGTTTCGTAAACTCCGCGAGACTTCATTCCCACGAAGCGGCTCTCCACGAGGTCGATCCGTCCGATTCCATGGAGGGCTCCGAGGCTGTTCGCCTTCTCCATGAGGTCGAGGGGAGAGAGGAGCGCCCCGTTGATCGCGATCGGGAGTCCTTTTTCAAACGAGACCGTCACCTCTTCAGGTTCATCGGGGGCGGTCAGGGGATTCCGGGTCAGCTGGAAGATCTCTTCCGGCGGTGCCGACCAGGGATCCTCGAGGATCCCCCCCTCGTAACTCGTGTGAAAGAGGTTCCGGTCAACGCTGTAGGGCTTCTCAAGGGTGGCCGTCACGGGAATATGGTGTTTTTTCGAATAGTTGATGAGCTCGGAGCGGCTTGTGAAGCTCCAGAGCCTCCAGGGGGCCAGGATCCGGATCCGGGGGTTGAAATAGTAGTAGGCGAGCTCGAACCTGACCTGGTCGTTTCCTTTTCCGGTCGCCCCGTGGGCGACCGCATCCGCGCCCCTTTCCCGTGCGATCTCCATCTGGACCTTGGCGATCAGGGGGCGGGCGATCGATGTTCCCAGCAGATAGCCGTCCTCGTAAACCGCCCCCGCCTGGATCATCGGAAAAAGATAGTCCCGGACGAAGATCTCCCGAAGGTCGACCACGACCACGTCGGAAGCCCCGCTCTTCCGGGCCTTTTCCGCTACGGCTTCGAGGTCCTCCCCCTGACCCAGATCGGCGCAGTAGCAGATGACCTCGCACCCATAGGTCTCCTTGAGCCAGACGATCGCCACCGAGGTGTCGAGCCCGCCCGAATAGGCCAAGACCACCCGGGACGGGCGGTCGGATCCGTCTTTCTTTTTCTGTTCCATCTCCTACAGCTCCCTTCCCAAGCAAAACATCATGATTGCCTTCTGCAGCGGAAGCCGGGCGGCCGCCTGCTCGAAGACCCGCGAGCGGGGTCCATCGATGACCTCCGCCGTAATTTCCTTTCCGCGGTAGGCCGGCAGACAGTGCATGACGATGGCCTCCGGATCGGCCAGCGCAAGCAGGCTCCGGTCGATGCAGTACCCACGGAATGCCTTTTCCCGTATGGCGGATTCCGCCTCCTGTCCCATGCTTGTCCAGACGTCGGTATAGAGAACCTGCGCGCCCCGGGCCGCCTCCCTGGGATCCGACAGCGTCCGGACGCTGCCTCCCGTCTCGTGGGCGATCCGGTTGAGGGCCGCCACCTCGGATTCCGGAAGCTGGTAATCCTGCGGCGAGGCAAGGATCAGTTTGACTCCCAGAAGGGCGGCCCCTTCAGCCAGAGAACGGGCCATGTTGTTTCCGTCTCCCACATAGGTCATCCGAAGTCCCGAAAGAGTTCCGAAGACCTTCTCCATGTAATAGAAGTCGGAAAGGGCCTGACAGGGATGGTGGCCATCGGTCAGGCCATTGACCACCGGTATTGCGGCGGCTTGGGAAAAGGCCTCGATCCGTTCGTGGCCGAAGGTGCGGATGACCAGCATGTCGAGATAGGCGCTCATGACCCGGGCCGTATCCTCGATCGTTTCCCCCCGGGCCAGCTGGATGTCGCCTCCAAGAAAGAGGCTTCCCCCGCCGAGCTGGCGGATCCCGGCCTCGAAAGAAAGCCGGGTCCGGGTCGAGCTCTTTTCAAAGAGCAGTCCGACGGTCTTCCATGCAAGCGGCGTCCGGAAGGCCTCCGGATCGGACTCGATACGTCCGGCCAGATCCATGATGGAGCGAAGTTCTCGGGGAGTTTTCTCGATGAGGGTCAGGAAGGAACGGTGAGGGCTTTTTTTCAAAATCAGGATCCTCCGGGATTTCCCATGGACGCAAAGACACGGTCCGCAGACTTGATGAAGGTGGCGATCTCCTCGAGGGAGAGGTTGACGGGAGGGAGGAGGCGGATCACTTCGGGCCCCGTGGCGTTGACGAGAACCTTTTCCCTGAGGAAGCGATCCTTGACCTCAACCGCCCTTCCGGGAAGAACGAGACCGATCATCATTCCTTTCCCCCTTATCTCGCGGATCCATTCGGGATAGAGCTCCCTGAGCGAGGACAGCTCCTCCCAGAGTGTATCGGCGATCCGCTGTCCCCCTTCCGGGAGATACCCTTCCTCGAAGAGGGCCTCGAGAACGGCCAGACCCGCAGCGCAGGCCAAAGGGTTTCCACCGAATGTCGAGCCATGGGAGCCGGGGGGAAGATATTCGGCCAGCTGTGAGGTCGTCAGAAGGGCTCCAAGGGGAAGACCTCCCCCCAGGGCCTTTGCAGAAAGAAGAATGTCCGGCACCACATCAAAGGATTCGTAGGCGAAAAGAGTCCCCGTCCTGCCGATTCCGGTCTGGATCTCGTCGAAAACGAGAAGAATGTCCCGCTCTCTCGTGAAACGTCTCAGCTCCCTCAAGAATCCCGGATCGGCGGGAACGACTCCCCCCTCCCCCTGCACAGGCTCCACGAAGATGGCCACCGTCTCGGGGGTCACCTTGCGGACGACTCCCTCAATGTCGTTGAAGGGGGCCCAATCGAAGCCGCCAGGGAGGGGACCGATTCCCTCCCTGATTTTTTTCTGGCCCGTCAGGGTCAAGGCGCCCAGAGTCCGGCCATGGAAACTCCCTTCGAGACCCAGAAGGCCATAGCGTCCGGTCCGGTCCCCATACCGCCTTGCGAGCTTGATGGCCGCCTCGACGACCTCCGTCCCCGAATTGGCGAAAAAGACCCTGTCGGCAAAGGTTTCCCTGACAAGAAACTCCGCCAGGAGGATCTGGGGTTCGTGGTAATAGAGATTGGAGGTGTGGAGCAGGCGCTGGGCCTGTTTCTGGACGGCAACCGTCACCCGGGGATGACAGTGTCCGAGGACGTGGATCGCCACCCCTCCCAGAAAATCGAGATAGGGATTTCCTTCCACATCGTAGAGCCAGGACCCTCTTCCTTTCCGGAAAACCAGGTCCTCCCTGCGAACATTCCCCACAAGAACCCGGTTTCCACGGACCGCCCACTCGGCGTTGGAAACCGTCGACGGATGGGATCCCTCTTCAAGCCTCACAGATTCCCTCCCCTTTGTCGGATCACGACAGAACCCTCGGTTCACGGTTTCCCGCCATCTCCTCCCTGATCCGGTCGAATTCGTCCCGGGAGCCAATCAGGACAATCTGGTCGAGCGCCCTCAGGACGCTCTGTGCCGTCGGAAGGACGAAGTTTTTTCCCCCGACCGGCCGAATGGCGATGATGTGGGAGCGAAAACCGAATTTCTTGCCTATCTCGGCGATAGAAAGGTCGCAGAAAGGTGACATTTCGGGAATCACAAGCTCCTCGAAGGTCAGCCCCATCCCGTCACGGGTCGTCACGATATCCATCACATCGAGAAGGGTCGGCTGGGTCAAGGCCATGACCATCCGGCTGCTCCCGAGAATGAAGGGGGAGACGACCTTGTTGGCCCCTGCCTTGAGGAGCTTGGCCTCCGTCCGAGAATCATTGGCCATGGCAATGACTGTGAGCCCAGGATGGTCGATCCGGCTGCTCATCACGATATAGGCCGCATCCGCAACCCGTGTCGACAAGGTCACCAGCAACGCCTGGGCCCGATCGATCCCCGCCTTGCCGAGAACCCCTTCCTCCGTGGCGTTTCCCATGACGGCCAGATACTTCCTGGCCACGGCCTCCTTGACCAGATCGGGATTCTCCTCCACCACCACGAACGGGATCCCTCTCTCAGCCAGGGAAGCCGCAGTCAGTGTGCCGATCCGCCCAAACCCGCAAACCACCACATGATTTTCAAGCTTGTCGATCATCCTCTCCATCTTGCGGCCTCCCCAGAAATGCTGCAGATGCCCTTCGAGGATCATTTCGGACAGGGTGGCGATGGCATACCCCAAGGCACCGACCCCCACGATGATCAGCGCCATCGTGAAAAAAAGTCCGGCCCTGTCAAGAGGATGCACCGTCTGATAACCGACGGTGGACAGGGTGATCACCGTCATGAAAAGGGAATCCACCCAGCCCCATCCCTCGATTTCCCTGTAACCGAGCGTCCCTCCTCCGGTCAGAAGAAAAATAAGGAGAAGGGAGAGGCGAAATCTCTGGATGGGCGTCACAGGGACCTTTCCGGATGTCTCAGGCTTCGAGCAGTCCTGCCAGCTTTCTTTCGAGATCCTCCGGCGTGATCCTGTCCCGGAGATATTTCACCCAGAGAACCTTTTCAGACTCCCGGTAGCGACAATCCACAACCCCGGCCATGTCCCCCAGCTGTCGGACGAGGGGCTGGGGATCGGAGATCTCCCTCTCTACAGGACGTTCGAAGGTTTCGAGGAGATTGGGATCGGTCAGCCCCATCGCGACGAAAAACCACAGGATGGCGATCACCAGCATCCCGATGAAAAAGGCCTCGTTCGACACTGTAACCAACGCCCCGCCCAAAGCACCGCCCAAAAAGGCTCCCATGAACTGGCTCATGTTGAAGACTCCCGACGAGGTTCCCCGGGTCCGTGTCCGGACGAACCGGGTCATGATGGAGGGCATGAGCGGTTCGAGAAGGTTGAAGCCCACAAAGAAGACGGACAGGCCGGCGATCAGACCGAACTCGCTTCTGTATCCCAGAAGAAAGATCACGAAGCTCAGGACGATGAAGGCAATGGCGATCAGGTAGGCCACTTTGAGCTTTTTTCGCTTTTCGGCCACGATCATCCCCGGAACCATGAGAAACATGCCTCCCAGGATCACGGGCAGATAGACTTTCCACATGCTCTGGGCCGACATGTACTTGTGGAGAAGAACCGGAAAGCTCACGAACACACCGGTTAAAAAGAGATGAAGGGTGAAAACGGAGATATCGATGCGGAGAAGGGCCGGATTCCGGAGAACGTAACCGAGCTGGGAGAATGACAGCTCCATTTCGTTCTTGTGGACAGCCCCCACCGGATTGGGAACGATCAGAAGAAGGATCGCGATTCCCAGGAGGGCGAGGACGGCCGTCAGCCAGAAGAGGGAGGAGACTCCATAATGGGCGCCCACGATCGGCCCCACAACCATCCCGACGGCGAAGGAAAGGCCGATCGAGATTCCGATCCCCGCCATGGCCCGCGTCCGGTACTCCTCGCGAGTGAGATCGGCCATGAGGGCGATCACGACGGAGGCCACGGCTCCCGACCCCTGAAGGAGACGTCCGACAAAAAGTCCCAGAACCGATTGAGCGGTCGCCGCAAAGATCGAGCCTCCGGCAAAGATCAGAAGGCCGATCACGATCAGGGGTTTTCGTCCGAAGCGGTCGGACAGCATCCCGAAGGGAATCTGGAAAACCGCCTGGGAAAGGCCGTATCCACCAAGCGCCAGACCGAGCCACAGCGGATCGGCTCCGGGAAGAGTCCGTGCATAGAGGCTGATGACCGGAAGCACAATGAAGAGCCCGAACATCCGAATTGCGAAAATCATGCTGAGTCCGGCCAGAGTTTTCTTCTCGACCGCGCTCAGTCCTTCCCCGTTCCCTGCCATGAAACTATCCTTTCCCGAAATCCGGCTTTTTCAATCCCGAAGATCCCGAAGACCCAAAAGACTGTAGATCCACCTCAAAACCCGCCTGGCAGCCCTAAAAACCAAGGGCGCGCATCTTTACAGAATAACCGGGACACCCCTTAAAATTCAACCATCGTTGTTGAAATGCCGGACAGGGACCTGCCTCGGGGGGACTCTCGAGACTCCATAAGGGGGGAGCGAACCCTTATCGGGAAGGACTGGCGGACGGAGGGTAGGACGGATGGGAATATTGGCTGAAGGAATCCTTGCCCAGCAATCCCCACATCATGGAACCGAAGAGAAGAAGAAAAAGACCGATGACTCCGGCCAATATGAAAAATATCGGCCGGGCATCGGTCCACATTTTCTTGATTTCCGCAATAAACCGCATCAGAAATCCTAGAAAAAGGCCAGCACGAAACCTACTTGTCCGGATTGGAATAGATGGAAGAGATGGCCATGAACCATCCCGCAACGATCGCAAATCCGAGAGCGATCGGGATAGCCCACTCCAGCGCAGTCCAGTTGCCAACGGTTTGAATGGGAGCCATTCTGGAACCTCCAGTCGGGATAATGTAATAGTTCGGACGGCGAACGGGTGAGTCGCCGATTCCTAGAGGATATCCAAAGAAATCAAAAATCGCAAGTCGAAAAAATCGAACCGGACTCCCGCTCCTCCAGACGGCTTACCGTCCGTAGCGACCCACGATCTTTCCCTTTCCGATGGTCGCAAAGTGGAGGAAATAACCGATCTGGGCCGGAGAGGCGGTCGGCCCAACCGGCAACTTGGCCGTCTTTATCGCATAGACGGTGACGATGTAGTGATGGGGACGATCGCCTTTCGGCGGACAGGGCCCCCCGTAACCCGGGGCTCCGAAGTCGGTCACGGCCTGGAGGGATCCGACTGGAAGCCGATGGCCATCCTTCGTCCCCGCTCCTTCCGGAAGTTCGTGGACTGTGGCGGGAATATCGTAGACCACCCAGTGCCACCAGCCGGAGCCTGTGGGGGCATCAGGATCGTACACGGTGACCGCCACACTTTTCGTCCCCCGTGGAAGACGTCCCCAGCGGATCTCCGGGGAGACGTTTTTCCCGGTGCATCCGAAGCCGGAAAAGACGTATTTCGACTCGATACGTCCCCCGTTTCTGAAGGAGGAACTCGTCACCTTGATCGGCGAGAGGGCAAAGGTAAGGTTCGGAGCAAGAACAATAGGAATCACGAACACTGCGAGAATCGTGGTTTTGATTCGGAACAACATCGAAGCCTCCATTCAAGGGCCTCCCTTCCGCCAGGAGACCGGATTGGTCATCAGACAAGGATGGGCGAAGAGGACCAGAACCCCGCCAGGATGAGCCCTCCCAGGACCGCATGGGACCGGAAGAGACGAAGCGGTTCCTCTCCGCTCAACCCCTTGCGCATCCGGAGGGATTGCCAGAGGACGGCCGAGAAAAAAAGACCGATCGAGAGCAGCAGCCATCCGGACTGGGGAAGTGATCGTCCCGCCTGCCAAAGAAGAAGAGCGGCCAACGCGGAAAAAAAGAGGAACACCATCCAGAGAGACGACCCGAAGGTCACGGCTCCCGACCGGATGCCGGCCTTCCGGTCGTCCGGAAGGTCCGCCACCGCATAGATGAGATCATAGGCCGTAGCCCAGAAGAGGCCGGCCAGGGCGATCTCGATCCCCGGAAACGAAAAGTGGCCCGTGAGCTGGACCCAGGCCATGAGAGGGGCCGTTGCGCCAAAGGGAATTCCCATGAAGAGCTGGGGAAGAGGGAAGAAACGCTTCATGAGCGGATAGACGACCGCTGAGCCATATCCCGCAACGGCAACCAGAATGGCCTTTGCCGAAAAAAATGTGAGGAGAGAGGCCGAGAGGAGTGTCAGAAAAAGAAAGACCCCGAGGGCCCAGACGACGGAGAGCCGGCCGTCGGCCAGGGGCCGGGATTTGGTCCGGGTCACCTCCCGGTCGAGCTTTCTGTCGAAGATGTCGTTCACGACGCAGCCTGCGGAGCGTGTCAGGAAGGCCCCGGCAAGAAAGACCGCGACCCATTTCCAGGGGACCTCTCCGGGACGCGCCAGAAGAAGGGCCCACCCCGACGGGAGAAAAAGCAGAACCCACCCGACGGGCCGGTCGAGCCGGACCAGCTCCAGAGTCGCCGAAAAACGCCGCTTCATCGGCAGCCTCCGCCGGCAAGCCGGAAAAGAGCGTCCAGGAAGAACTCCTCGATCCGGAGGGCGATCCCCTCGCGGGTGCGCATCCGGTAGGAGCGGGCCCAGAGATCGCCCGACTCCCGTGGCCCGTGGGGATCGAAGGGGGCGGAGACGGAAAAGACGGAAAACTCGTCCTTGGTCAGGGGGCCATAACGGGCCTCCATCGACTGGCCGATGGGAAGGTCGCCGCGCATGAGGCCGGCAATCCAGGGAGCCTCCTCCGAATTCGGGAGCACGAGGAGGCGCGTCCTCGCGAAGACGAGCCGGCCGATCGAGGGGACCCGAAGATACACCTTTCGGACCCCCTCGGGAGAATCAGGGCGGAGAACGGGCTCGACTTCGATCCTCTCCCCCGAAAGAAAGGTCAGGGAGCGCGTCAGTGTTCCGTCCAGCCCCAGAAGCATCCGAAAGGGTCCCGGAAGAAGGGGAAAGCCCGGAGGAAGAGGGGCCCCGAGATCCGCCTCCATGGACTCGCTTTCCGTTTTTTGGCTCACGAAGCCTGGACCACGACCGACTCCTTGGAGGTGATTCCGACGGCTCCAAGGGATTTCTTGATCTCCCGCATCACAACACGTCCCATGGCCATGGGCTCGATGTCCCAGGCCAGAAGACAGGCCTTCGCGATCAGCTCCCCAAGAGGACCCGGATTATAGAGGAGCTTGCGGATGGTCCACGGGTTCAGGGAAATAGGATCGTAGTCGGGATCGAGCCATCCCTCGCGCATGAGACGCTTCTCGAAGCTTGTGTGGGGCTGGACCGCCAGGAAAAAGACCATGGGGTAGACATTCTCCGGTCCAAAAATGCTGCAGATGGCCTCGTAGCTTTCGACCGCCTCGGCCAGTGACTCCGGCGTCTCGCCCGGGGCATTCAGGGAATAGTTCAGGATGATCTTTCCCTTGTATCCGGCGTCCTTGAGATTTCTGCATCCCTCCATCAGCCCCTCCAGCCGGAACCCCATCTTGAGGGAATCCAGAATCTCCTGGGATCCGGAGGTGATCGCCACCTCGAGGTCCCCCATTCCCGACTCCACCATCAGCTGCGCCATTTCCGGAGAGATGAGACTGGTCCGGATATAGCCGCTCCATGTGATGTCGAGGCGACTGTCCCGAAGAGCGGTGAGAAGAGCGATGGCCTCGGGAACCGCCTTGACGCCGGGAATGAACTGGGCATCGGCAAACCAGAAATTCCGGATCCCCCAGCGGTCCCGATACTGGCGGATCTCGTCCACCACATCTTCCGGATCACGGTAGTAGACCCTCTTTCCCTCGATATAGGTATACAGACAGAAGGAGCATCCGTAAGGACAGCCCCGCTTGGTCTGGATTCCGACGGTTTTGCCGTGGTACATTTCGTGACCTGGGAATATGGATTCGAGGTAGGACAGATCGAAGGGGGCCCGCCGTATTTCCACCGCCCCCGCCTTCTTTCCCAGAACGATCTGGGACCCCTTACGGGTGATGACGCGCTCGTCATCAACCGGGCGCCCCTCGAGGGTCTTGATCAGAGCCGTCTCTCCCTCCCCGACCACCCCGATCACGCCTTCCGGAAGAAGGCGGATGATCTGTTCGGCAAAGACCGAAAAGGCCCCTCCCCCGACCATGACCCGGGCCTTCGGAGCCCTTCGGACGCCCTCCTTGATGAAGCGAAGCTTCTTGTGGAACTCCGAACGGTATTTCCAGACCATGCGAAGCCCGTCCCATGCGGCGTAAGCCCGCGTGAGAAGGTTGGGAGAATAATAGAACTCAAAGGCCCGCCTGAGGGAATTGTCTCCCTCGTGGGGAGCGAATATCTGGACGTCGCGCCAGGAATAGGCGAGAAGGTCGGGAGAAAATTCCGCAATTTTCTTCGTCAGAGCGGACATCTGGTCGGCCTCTTCGAAGCGGGTCAGGTCGAGGACCTCGAGGGCGACCTCCGGATGCTCCCGGTGTATCCAGTTCGCAAGATATCCGATTCCCACGGGAAAGATCGGACGAACGGGAAGCCAGACGAAAAGGACCCTCCGGTAGAGGCTGGGCGGACGCTCTTCTGTCCCCGCCACCATTGGCAACTCCTTTGTATCCATTACTTTTCTCCCATATGGATCGCGACGATCCCTCCCGACAGGTTCCGGTAGACGACATTCGAAAAGCCGGCCTTCCTGATCGTCTCGCTGAAACTCTCCTGATTCGGGAATTTCGCGATCGATGCGGGCAGGTATTCGTAGATCCCTGTATTGTCCCTGGATATCCATTTGCCGATCTTCGGCAGGATGAAGAAGGAATAGAATCGGTACAACCCATCCCACAGGGCGTTCACGGGATGGGAAAACTCCAGGCAGGCGAACCGCCCGCCCGGCTTCAGGACCCTGTAGATTTCCGCCAGGGCCACGTCGAGATTGGTTACATTCCTGAGCCCGAATCCCACCGTCAGACGGTCAACAGTCCCGGAGGGAAGGGGGATGCTCTCCGCATTGGCCTGGATCATGACAGGCCGGGCACGGCTCATCCTTTCCTTGAGGCCGTCGATGACACGGGACCGGGCCTTGGAAAGACCCACCCTGAGCATCGCCATGTTGAGGTCGACGGTCATGACAAGACCGTCTCCCCCCGCCTTCTCGGCGGCCAGGAGAGACAGGTCCGCGGTTCCTCCGCACAGATCCAGAATGACCTGTCCTTTTTCAATTTTCAGAAGGTCGATCGTCAGGCGCTTCCACCGGTGGTGCTGGCCCAGGCTCAGAACCGAATTGTTGAGGTCGTAGGCCTTGGCTGCCGATGTAAACATGGTCTGGACAACGTCTTGCTTGAGCTCCTTGGCAGGAAGGGAATACTCCGACATTCCGGTCCTTTCGGATGATGACGTGGAAGAAGCGTGGCCCGCCGCCGCACGGGAAGGTCATACGCCCCCTGATTAGTTTTCCCATTATAACCCAAGATTTCCCGGGATCAATCAGGGATGGGCCGAAACCCGGGTATTCTCCTTGGAAGTCGTCCTGTCCTGTGGCACAATCAGACAATGAGCCTCCAAAAAATCGCCCTCATCGACATCGGGTCAAATTCCATGCGCCTCGAAATTGTGGCCATTCGCGGTGGGGATTTCTGGACAGTGGCCCGATACAAGAGCTCTGCCCGGATCGCCTCGGGGATGTACCCTTCCCTGACCATCACACCGGAGGCCATCGAACGAGCTTCAAAGGCTCTCGGGGATTTTCGGAAAAGAATCGCTCTCCACCAGGCCGACGAGCTTCGCTGCGTCGCCACATCGGCCGTCCGGGATGCCAGGAATCGCGAAGAGGTCCTTTCGCGGCTTTCGGCCTCCCTTGAGGCCCCTGTCGAAATTCTGGACGGAGAGCAGGAAGGGTCTTACAGCTGCCTGGGCGTCCAGAACGGCTTCGACAAGGGAGATGCCCTCGTTTTCGACATCGGGGGGGGAAGTGCCGAGCTGATCGACCTTCAGGACCATCGCCCGGGAACGATCCTGACCCTTCCTCTGGGCGCGGTTCGACTGACCGAGATGTTCTTCGAGAACAGGGGAAGGCCCTCCCCTGCGGAATGGAAAAGGATGGAGCGCCACATCGCCGCCGTCCTCGAGGACAGCGGCCTCTTCATCCGTCCCTTTCCGGCCCTGGTCGGGGTCGGGGGGACTGCCCGCCAGCTCGCCCGGATCTCCCAGAAGCTGCGTTCCTACCCTTTCCACCCTGATATCCATCATTACGAAATTCAGTCACGGGAAGTGGCCCGGATCGCGAAGCGCATCGGCCGCCGCCTGACTCCCGACCAGGCGCGGACACTCAACATCGGCGCCGACCGCTCCGACATCCTTCCCGCGGGGCTGGCCGTGATCTCCGCGATCACGGCTCTGTCCCGCTCTCCTGTCCTGACCTTTTCCCACTATGGCCTCCGTCAGGGTCTCTTCATGGAGCACTATCAGAAGACGGTGGGAAGAGAGGAAGGTCCGGTGAGCCGGGGGACCCTCCGGCGCATTGCCCGGCGCTACGGACGGATCCGGGATTCGAAGCCTCTGCGGGACATCCTTCATGAACTCGTCCGCCTTCTTTTTCCCTCGGGATTTCCTTCCGAACGTCTTCTCCTTCTCTGCGACATGCTGGGCACCCTGGCCCTCCTCCCCGTCTTCCACAACCCGTCTCCCAACACGCGGGAACTCTGGGACCTCCTTCTCCATGGAGATCTTCCGGGACTCTCCCAGCGGGATCGCCTGCTGTGCGGGCTCATCCTCTGCCAGACGGAAGACAGGCCGGGCCGTCCAAAAAAGAAAGGGCACCCTTACCTTCGGCACCTGAGCAAGGAAGACCTCCGCCTTCTCGGCATCCTGACCCCGCTTCTGGCCCTTGGCAGGGACATTCTTCTCGCTTCGGGAGGGGTCTCCGCCCCCCTGTCCTATCGGGCCTCCGTCCTCAGGGTCCTTCCCCCCGACCATGAGGAGTCGGATCAATCTCTCGCCCTGGCGATGACCGAAAGCCGCGATCTGGGACTCGGTCATCCCCTCTCGATCCAGTGGTTCTCCGAGCCGGAAAGCCCCAGCGAATCCTGACCCCCTGTCCCCCCTTCCATTGACGGATCTTCGTGACCCATTCCGTAGAACCGACAAAGGGTTTATGGCAGGACCAAGAGGAACGATCGGATATTTCGGGAGTCCTTCAGAAAAGGCCGGTGATCAGGAGGGTCTGTCCCGGACAGTGCGGCTTCCGAGGAGGTACGCCAGGGACAGGACCAGAATCACTCCTATCCCGGTCAGTGTTTCCTCCATCGGAGAATCGGGAAGGAGGCTTTTCGCAAAGGTCGAGGCCAGGACGAAGACGCCCACGAAGAGGCTCAGAAGAACCACCGACCAACCCATGAGCCGGGAAAGCCGGACGCCCTGACGGTCGGATCGTTCGATCAGACGGGCGATCCAGAGGCCATTGGCTCCGTCCGAAAGACACATTCCCAGAACGAAGGCCGCTCCGACGGCCAGGCCCTCCAGCCTTCCTCCGAGGGAGGAGGCGGCCAGGGAGAAGACAACCGTCTGGGACAATGTGTCGAAGGAGACGGCGAAGAGCATTCCCAAAAATACCAGAAAGACAGGCCTGTCCAAGGGAACGCCCCGGAGGAGAAGACGGGCCCTGAACCCCACAGGAACGAAGGGGACCGTCGCCTCCGAGCGCGCCAGAAAAAGACCGTTGGCCCCGGCCATGCCCAGGAGAAAAATTCCCGAAACGAGACCTCCGAAGAGAGAAAGGGCCGCTGGAACGCGGACGCGAAGAGCTAGGTTGAGAATGCAGGCCCCGAGGGTCATGACGACCACCCCATGGCCCAGGGAAAAAAAGAGTCCGGCCCACCGGACCACTCTCCTTTTCCGGACCGACTGGAACCGGAGAATGGCATCGATGGCCGTCAGATGGTCGGGATCGAGACCGTGGCGGAATCCCATTCCCAGGGCCATCAGAACAAGAAAAACGCTTCCGGCGGCCGCTCCGGAAGCGAGCGGAAAGGGCGTCGTCCCCCCGGCCGCGACTCCTGAAATGCCTGTCAACCTCAGCTCCTTTCTAGCAAATCCGGGGGAGAGGGTCTCCAAGGAGCCAGTCCACCGTCCGGGTACCGCCCATGAGGGTCTTCATCCGAACGCATCCGTCCGGGCGACCCTGCCTTCCTTTCTCGACCCTTCCGATCCGCGTCGCCTCTCGACCCGACGGGTGGGCGCGCAGGGCCGACAGGAGCCGGTCCGCGGCCTCGGGCCGACAGACCCCTACAAGCCGGCCTTCGTTGGCCAGATAGAGGGGGTCGATTCCCAGAAGCTCGGAGACCCCCCGAACCTCGGGACGGATCAGAAGCCCGGACTCCTCGATCTCGAAGCACAGACCCGAGATCCGGGCCCACTCGTTCAGGGTGGACGCCACCCCTCCCCGGGTCGGATCCCGGAGGCAGACGAGTCCCGGACCGGAGGCGAGCATCGCCGCGACCAGGCCGTCAAGCGGCGCCGAATCGGAGCGCAGGGACGTTGTGATCCTTCCTTCCTCCCGCGCGGCCAGGACGGTAGCCCCATGATCGCCGACCGGCCCCGAGATGAGGATTTCGTCACCCGGACGGATTCCGGATGGGTCGAGATCGACGCCCTCCGGAATCCGTCCGATCCCGGAGGTGTTGATGTAGAGGCCGTCCCCCTTGCCGCGCTCCACCACCTTGGTGTCTCCTGCCACCAGTGACACGCCGCACGCCCTGGCCGCACTCCCCATGCTCCGGACAATCCGGACGAGATCTGAAAGGGGGAATCCCTCCTCGAGGACGAAACCCGCCGTCAGATAGAGCGGACGGGCGCCTCCCATGGCCAGGTCGTTGACCGTCCCATGGACGGAGAGGGATCCGATGTCTCCCCCCGGAAAGAAGAGGGGAGACACCACGAAGGAGTCGGTGCTCATGGCCCATCGCCCCTCCGACAGATCGAGCTGGGCCTGGTCCCCCTCCTTCCTGAGCCACGGATTGTCGAAGGCCGGGAAGAAGATCTCCTCCACAAGCTGGGCCGAGGCCCGACCTCCGCTCCCATGGACCATCTCCACGCGCCCTCTTTCCAGATCGAGCCGGACTCCCAGCGATCCCCGCCCCCCGCTCAAGAGACGGCCCCTTCCCGGTCCCCATAGTGAAAAACCGCCGCACAGGCCCCTTCGGCGCTGACCATGCAGGCCCCGACCGGCGTGTCGGGAGTGCAGAGGGTCCCGAATATCCGGCAATCCCGGGGGCCCTTGGCTCCCTTCAGAATCTCTCCGCATTCGCAGATCCCCGGGTCGGAGACGTGACCGACCTCGACCGAAAAACGCCTCTGGGCATCGAAGAATCCGAACTCCTCCCGGATCGCCAGTCCGCTCCGGGGCAAGGCTCCAAGCCCCCGCCACTCGAAGAAGGACGCCCTTTCGAACACCCTTTCGATCAGCGCGAGCGAACGGGGATTCCCTTCCGGAACAACCGCTCGCGCGTATTCGTTCTCCACTTCCGCCCGCCCCTCCGCAATCTGGGCCAAGAGCATCCGAAGGGCCAGCAGGATGTCTAGGGGCTCGAAGCCGGCCACCACCAGAGGAATCTTGTGGGTCCGGGAGACAAAGTCGTAGGCCCGGGTGCCGATGACCGTACTGACGTGGGAGGGGCCGATGACGCCGTCGAGCGTGGTCCCGGAGAGAATGGCTTCCATGGCGGGAGGCGTCAGTACGTGGTTCGCGAAAACGGAGAAGTTCCGGAGATTTCTCCGGCGAGCTTCGAGGATCACGGCCGCGGTGGGAGGAGTGGTCGTCTCGAACCCGATGGCAAAGAAGACGATTTCCCTGTCTGGGAAGGTTTCCGCCAGAGTCAGGGCCTCCATGGCCGAAACGACGGTCCGGACATCCGCCCCACGGGCCCGGGACTTCATGAGGGTTGTTCCGTGGGAGCCCGGGACCCGGAGAACATCTCCATAGACCGCGAGCATCGCCCTTTTGTCGAGAGCGAGTTCGATGGCCGTGTCGATGCGCCCCTTCGGAAGGACGCAGACAGGGCACCCCGGACCGTGGACCATGCGGATTTCCGGGGGGAGAAGTTCGAGAAGGCCGAAGCGGTGGAAGGCGTGGGTGTGGCCCCCGCAGAACTCCATGATCCGGACCGGAGACCGGGGCAGGCGACCCGCCGCAAGGGCCAGTGCATCCAGCAGGGATCGCCCCAGGAGCGGATCGCGGAAGGCTTCGATATACCGGAGATCGGACATCAGTCTCCTCCTTCTGAACCGGCGGCTTCCCGGATAAGATTCAGGGTCTTCTGCGCCTCTTCGCGGTCGAGCCGGCCCAGGGCGAAGCCGACGTGGACGATCACATAGTCCCCCTTCCGGAGCTCTTCAATCAGGACGGTCGAAATTTCCTGGGAAACGCCCCCCAGGCGCACCCGGGCTCGCGAATCCTCGAGAACCTCCTCCACCAGTGCCGGAACGGCAAGACACATCGGTCGTTCTCCTCTTTTTCTAAATTGAAGGACTCATCTCGGAGGCCCACACGGCAAAGGCCTGACCCAGAGCCAGCCCCCCGTCGTTCGCCGGAACCCTTGCCGGCTCGAGGAGTGCGAGGCCGGTTCCCTCGAGCCGCCGACGGAACAATCCGGCCAGCAGCCGGTTCTGGAAGACCCCTCCAGACAGGAGAACGGTCGAGAGGCCCGTCCGCGCCCTCCCGTCCTGAACCCATTCCGAGAGGCCTGTCGCAAGGGCCTCGTGAAAAAGGCGGGCGCCCCTCTCCCGGGAAGGTTCACCGGCAAGCCGGGAGAGGAGGGGACGGAAATCCAGGATGCCCGACTTGATCCGGTGGAACCGACCGAGCCTCTCGCCGGGGTCCGTGCGTCCCTTCCGGGCCCAGGACTCGAGCTCCATCGCCCCCTGCCCCTCATACGAGAGGTGTTCACGTCCACCGAGAAGGGCGTAGACCGCATCGAAGAGGCGTCCGGCGCTCGATGTCTGCGGGATGAGCCCGGAACGGCCTCCTTCAAGAACCGCCAGGATTTCTCCGGCGAGAGGGTTCCGGAATCGACGGAGGACCTCATCCCCACGCCCCAATGCCTGGAGGGCGGCCACACCCATGCGCCAGGGCTCCCGGAAGGCCCGGGCCCCGCCCGGAACGGGAAGGGGGGCAAAATGGCCCAGACGCATCGAGCCGGATCGATCCACCCGCAGAAGCTCCCCTCCCCAGAAGCTCCCGTCCGGCCCCAGGCCAAATCCGTCCAGCGCGAGCCCCAGGACGGGACCACAGACGCTCCTGTCAGCCATCACCGAGGCCACATGGGCATGGTGATGCTGGACCGGCACCACCGGAATCCCCCACGCCTCCCCCAGGTCGAAGGCCATCCGGGTGGAGGGAAAATCCGGATGGAGATCGCAGGCCAGATGGGTCGGAGGTCCCCCGTCCCGCTCGACGAATCGTTCCAGGGTCTTCCGGAAAAGGTCCCGGCTCTCTAACGTGTCGAGGTCCCCCATATGGGGGAGGACCAGGGCCCTCCCCTTCCGGATCCGGCAGGGAGCGGTCTTCTGGTGGCCTCCCAGGGCCAGGACGACCGGCTCAGACGGCAGACTTCCTCCCCGGAGGATCGAAAAGGAGGCGGGGACCCATCCCCGGGACCGGCGAAGCAGGATGGGTCCCTCCCGCTCCGGAACGGCCAGGCTGTCGTCCTGGCGTTCCCGGATCGGGCGGCCGTGGACGAGAAGGCCGTCCACTCGGCCCCGGAAATATCCCAGAACCTCGGCAAGGGATGCTGCGATCGGCTCTCCTTCCGGATTGGCGCTGGTCATGACGAGAGGCGGAAGGGAGCGTCCCGTCTCCCCGAAGAGAAGATGATGGATCGGGGTGGAGGGAAGAAAAAGTCCGATTCTGTCGAGACCGGGTGCGAGGCTCTCCCGGAGGACCGGCGCGTTTCGCCTGACGGGAAGCAGGACGATCGGATTCTCCGGGGAAAGAAGCAGCCGACGGGCTTCCGGTGATATCCGGGCAAGCTCCCCCGCGGCGGCGAGCGATCCCGCCATCACGGCCAGGGGCTTTTCCGGACGGCCCTTGAGCTCCCGGATCCGGGCAATCCCCTCCCGGCTTCCGGCATCGCAGGCCAGATGAACCCCCCCGAGCCCCTTGAGCGCCAGGACCCCCCCCTCACGGAGGCGGTGCGCCGCCTCCTCAAGGCAGCCGTCCTCCATTTTTCCCCCGCCGTCTCCCTCCAGAAACCAGGTTTTCGGGCCGCAGTCCGGGCATCCGATGGTCTGGGCGTGAAAACGCCGGTCGAACGGATCCCCATATTCTCTCCGGCACTTTGAACAGAGGGGAAAACGGCGGAGGGTGGTGCGGCACCGGTCGAAGGGGGTCCCAAGGGCGATCGAATACCGGGGGCCGCACACGGTGCAGGAAATCAGCGGATAACGGAAGCGACGATTGCCAGGATCGAAGAGTTCCCGAAGGCAGTCGGAGCAGACGGCCGAGTCCGGACGGAGGGACGAGAGATCCCGCTCCTCTCCTCGATTCCCTCTCCGGGAGCTCCGGAGAACAAAAGATCTTTCATTCCTTCTGACCGGTTGCTCTTCTCGGCGGAGACTGTCGATCCGGGCCCCGGGGGGGAGCTCCGATGCAAGCGCCTCCAGGAACCGTCCAAGCCAGGTCCGGTATCCCTGGATCTCCAGCAAAACCCCCTCCGGAACATTCGCCACCGATCCCGTGAGGGAGAGTCCCCGGGCAAGCCGGACGACGAAGGGGCGAAAACCCACCCCCTGGACCCGTCCAGAAATCGCAAGGGAGATTCGGGCGATCTCGGCGGGACCTTCATGGGATTCCGGAGCTTCCGCTCCAGAGGGAGAGGGCTTCACGATTGTCTCCGCTTCAGGCCGGGAGATCCGGAACTGTCCCGACCCCTGTCCGCCGTACAGAAAGCCAGGACAACCACCCTTCCATCCCCTCCCCCGTCCGGGAGGAGAGGGAGAGGATTTCTCCCCCCGGATTGACGGAGCGGAGGGCGTTTTCCGCCCGTTCGACCTCGAAATCCAGATGGGGAAGAAGATCCGCCTTGGTGAGAAGGGTCAGGTCGGCGTCGCGAAAGATCCGGGGATACTTGAGAGGCTTGTCTTCCCCTTCCGTCACCGAGAAAAGGACAACCCGGGCGGTCTCTCCGAGGTCGAAGAGCGCCGGACAGACCAGATTCCCGACATTCTCGATGACCAGGATCATCCCGGGGACAAGAGCGAGCTCGCCCACCGCATGGGCCACCTGGTGGGCATCGAGGTGGCAGCCGGCTCCGGTGTTGATCTGGACGGCAGGCACTCCCAAACGGCGAATCCGGTCCGCATCCCGGCTCGTCTCCTGGTCTCCTTCGATGACCGCCAGGGGGACCTTGTTCCCCAAAGCTCCGATCGTCCTCTCGAGAAGGGTGGTCTTTCCCGATCCCGGACTCGAGAGAAGATTCAGGACGAGGAGGCCGTTCGCCGTGAAAAAATCACGGTTGCCCCGGGCGATGCGGTTGTTTTTCCCCAGGATGTCCTGTTCGACCGAAATTCTCCGGTGAGACCCTCCGCCCTCCTCCTGCCCATGGGACTCATGAGACACCGAATGATCGCCTTCATCGTGATGGTGATGGGGAAGAACCCGCCCCCCCATTTTGCCCTCCCCCTGAGACCCGCACCCGCATTCCACGCACATCAATCCCCTCCTTTTTCCGGTATTTTCCCGGACCGGTCGTCGCGCACGATCAGCTCGCAAAGACGGAACTCCATCCCTCCCGTGGGAAGAACCCCGGAGCCCCCGCATCCGGGACAGCTCCGCAAGGGGTCTTGCAGAGACACTGTCTTTTCGCAGTGAAAGCACCACCCGGTTCCGGGAATCTCCCGGATCTCGAGTTCGGCAAATTCCGAGACCGTTCCCAGGACGGCAGATTCGAAACTGAAGGTCAGGGCGGGAACCGAGACCCCCGAAAGCGCCCCCACCTCCAGGACAATCCGATCGATCCGTTCAAATCCTCCCCGGGATGCCTCGTCCTCGCAGAGTTCCAGGAGACTCATCACCAGAGAGAGTTCATGCATCCCGACCGTCCATTCCCCCGGTGAGAGCACGCTCCCTTACCACAACCGGGGCGCAGGGGTCGAAGACCCAGAGAGAATCCGCAACGAGCGCCCGAAGGCCCCTTCCGGAGCTCCTCTTTCGGGACAGGGCGGAACACCAGGAGGCGAAGGCGCCCCCTTCCGGAGAAAAGGTCCACTCCGTGGGAGCCAGGATCCGGACGCCCCTCACCCGCCCTTCCCTTAGGGTCCACCGATGAACCAAAAGTCCCCGGGAGGTCTCTCCCCAGGCGATACCGACCCCGTCACCCTGTGAGCGTGAACGGATCTCCGCCAGCCTGGCTTTATCTCCCCCACCGTCCTTCTCCCCCTTCGACCAGCGGGCAAGCTCGACCAGGCGGGCGGCCAAACGGGCCGACAGGGAGCGTCCGGACATCCAGAGATCCCACACCAGAGGATGCTCTCTTTCGCGGGCCAGAGGACCGGTCTCCCGCCCCTCCCCTTCCAGGTGGGGCCATGACAGGAATTCCCGGTCGTCCATGGCGCGGGCCAGCTGCTCCAGGCAACCTGCATCCTGAAGGGAGAGCTCCGGGAGAAAGGGAATGGCCCCCTCCCCTTCGGGAGCCAGAAGAGCCGCCTTCCGGACGACCGGTGAGAGCATACGCCTGTCCCGGAGCCAGTCGTCCCAATCCCCGGCCGTTCCACGGGCCAGGAACCGGAAGACGCTCTCGCCCAGCACGACGCCTTCGAGAAGGGTCCGAAATCCCGTAAAAAAACTGCTCTCCGTCGAATGACGGTCCTTTCTTCCAAGATCCCGAAGATGTCTCCACGCTTCCTTTTCGGTAAAAGGGAGGATCGCCTCGCCGTTTATCGGCAGGAGGAGAGAGCGCAGGCTTTCGAAAAGGCTTTCCCGAAGGATCTCCCCCTCTTGAAAGGGCTCCTCGAGCGGCTTCCCCCGGGCGGCCCGGAGGGCTTGAAAAGCAAGTCGCTCCTGGGCCTTTCCGCAAAGATGGAACAGACTCCGGAGGCGGCGCAGGGCCTCCCCTTCCGCCACCCCTTCGAGAAGCCGCTGATGGGACAGATCCCTCGGGAAAAGGGTCAGACGCATTGGACCATCCGCCCCCTCCTCCGGGTCCAGAATGGCTCGGAGGCATTCCCCCGGTCCTGGCTCCGGCTCCTTCACGACAGGTCCCGGGCGACCCATTCCAGGAACTCCCAATAGTCCGCGAGGGACTGGGAGAGGTCTTCCGGAGCGGCGGCAATCTCGTCGGGAATGTCCGCGACGCAAAGGGCATCGAGAAGAGGGATTCCCTCGGGATTACTGTAGAGGACCCGCCACAGCCCTGAAAAACCGGTCGACACCACACGACAGTCCCCATATCCCTTTGACGCAAGGGCGATGCGCCCCCCCGCGCAGACACGGTCGATCCATTTTGCGTCCCCTTCCGAAAGAGGAAGCTTGTTGAGAAAGATCCGGTGGTTCTTCTTGTCCGGAGAGTATTCCGCAAGATGTTGGGCCGCTTCCATCATAAGAGGCAGGGCGTTCATGAGCTCCGGCCGGAGCTGGTCCGCGATCGGATCATCGGAGGCGAGACCCCCCGATTCGAGGAACGGGGAGGGCTCCGGTCTCTGAACCAGGATTCCGGGAGCCCGGCCGACCTCGATATGGGACAGAACCACCCCCTCGCCCTTCTCAGGTTTCACCCCCATCATCCAGATCCCCGGGTGGAACGATTCCCGAACATAAAGAGCCACTCCGTCTTCCCCAGGAGAAGCTTGGACCGATCCGGAGATCTCACCCTCCCCCAGGAGGGTGACGAGCCTCCGGCGTTCGCCGGGGGTCAGATCCCCCAATTCGGGACGCTGCGGAAGAGCAGGGGACGCCAATGCCCGTTCGAGAGCGGCGCCCACTCTTTCGAGAGCCGAGAACAGGGTGCGGGTGACCGGTTCCCCTTCCGGCCGTTCCTCCGGAGGCCGGGCGGTCATTCTTGATCTTTCCGGCCGGAGGCGGAGGGAAGTTCCGGAAAAAATCGGTCGAAATCCGTCTCCCCCGAGAGGGCCGCCTCAAGGGCATCAAGTGCCAGGTCGATCTGAAGGGCCTCCTCTCGGTCCAGGACCCGCTGTGCGTGGCCGGAAAAGACAAGGACAAAGCTTCCCTCGCTCTGGGGACCGACGAGGGCGAGATTGACGATCCTCTTCTCCCCGCGGCCCTCGCAGGTCGCCTGGAGTAAAAACTCGGAAGAGGGGGAGATCACACGCATGGGGATTCCCAGACACACGGCCTGATCCTTTTCTTCTAAACGGAGGACTGAAGGGCCCGTGGAAATAGAAATTCCCCGCAGGCCCCCTCCCGGCGGAGCCGAGGTTCGACGCCCCACTCCCGAAGGACCGATACCGCAGACTCAAGGGCTGTCGGGATGCTTTCCCTTGCCAGGGTAGTCAGATCCCCCCCGAAGGTATCCCAGTCCAAGGGCTGGAGGCCGATGAGGGCCATCTCCGGAGGACGACTTCCCAAAAGATCGCACAATACCAGAACCTCCTGGAATCCCGTCTGGTGAAGACTCATCTTTCCGGAGTGGAGGTAGGCCGGAACCTCCTCGTTTCTTCTCGTGACCATCGTCCCGGGAGGCTGTCCGAAGTCGACGGCGTCGAAGATCAGCAGATGGGTGGCCTCCTGGATATGGGGCATCAAGAGGAGCCCCTGGGTCCCGCCATCCATGAGGAGGACGGAGTTGGGATATTCGTAGGCCCGGCCGAAGGCTTCCACCGCGCGAACCCCGAACCCTTCGTCGGCCCAAAGGAGGTTTCCGATCCCAAGAACAAGGATCCGTCGCCCGGACAGGATATTGTCCTCCACCCTTTCCTCCGCTACTTCCGGAAGATCCTGAAGCCGCTGATCATCGTCCCGACCGAAGTCTGCCGCCCCACGATATCCTCGCGAACAGCCATGTAGATGTGACCCGCCACGAAGACGAGGATGAGCCACATTCCCAGATGGTGGAGCGTCCGAAGATCCTGGGGCTGACCGACGAGGGGCGTGACCCATCCGAAAAGGCGGTCGGCCCAGGAGCCGTCTCCAAGGCCTTCGGCATAGAGGGCTCCCCCGGTGAGAATCATGAGCAGGCTGCCCAGGACGAAGAAGAAAAACATGGCCAACTGGGCCATGGGGTTGTGGCCGTAATACTTTCGGGCGCGCTCCTCGAGAAAGAGGTTCCAACGGGCCTCGTAGCCAAGCGAACCCCACCAGGAGCGGTCTTTCAGGGGCAGATGAAACAGCTCCCGGGAATAGGCGTTTCCCTCGAGGGCCCAGAGGAGCCGGATCAGAAATCCCCCCCCGAAAAGCCACGCGGCCACGAAATGAACAAAGCGGACATCCCCCATCAGGAAGTGGTGGCTGGCCTCTCCCATGAGGCTCGGGAAGGGATGGGCGATCAAGAGGCCGGTCACCGCCAGGGCGACGACAGAGCCGGCGTTGATCCAGTGCCAGAGGCGCACGGGGGCCTCATAGACGTAGAAAACGCCCTGTTCGTCCTCGGGGGCCGTCCGGAACCCCTCGCGTTCGTGTCGTCCCATGGATCCCTCCCGTCTGCCTCAGCAGACTTTGACGCTGTGAAGAGGTTCGCCGGCCGGGCCCATGATGTGGGTCGAACAGGCCAGGCAGGGATCGAAGCTGTGCAGGGTCCGCAGGATCTCCAGCGGCTGCTTCGGATTCGAGAGCGGGGTGTTCAGGAGGGCCGCCTCGTAGGCCCCGATCTGACCCTTCGGGTCGCGGGGAGACGCATTCCATGTCGTCGGAACCACCGCCTGGTAGTTCTCGATCTTTTCGTCCCGGATCCTGAGCCAGTGGGCGAGAGCGCCCCTTGGCGCTTCGCCGGACCCCACCCCCTTGCACTCCCGGGGCCATGTGGACGGCTCCCATTTTTCGGTGTTGGCGGTCGACGTGTCCCCGGCCCGGATGTTGGCCATGAGCCGGTCGTGGAAATACCGCATCTTGTGGGCGGCCCAGGAGGCCTCGAGACCCCGGGCCGCCGTTCTCCCCAGGGTGGAAAAGAGGGCCGAAACCGGGAGGCCGAGCGTCCCGAGCAGATTGTCGACAGGCTCCTTGAACTCCGGTTTTTTAAGCGCGTAGCCGACGATCCAGCGGGCCAGGGGGCCGACCTCCATGGCGTGGCCATTCCAGCGGGGAGCCTTGATGAAGGAATACTTTCCCTCTTCGTCAAGCTCCTGGATGTCCGTGGGCGTCCCTTTCGCCCTTTTCCCCAGGACATAGTGCGGATCGGTGATTCCATCCCAGGGATGAAGTCCCTTCGTCTCGTCGGGATAGCGATACCAGGAATGGACGACGTACTCCTTCACCTCTTCGGGGTTGCGGAGATCGACGGGATGAACGGTGGAGAGATCCCCGTTCACAATGGCCCCGCGGGGAAGGAGGAGGTTGTCGGGACTGTCATTGTTGGCCCGGTCGGGAAACTCTCCGTAAGCCAGGACATTCTGCCCCGACAAGCCGGCCCCGTAGAGCCAGTTCTTGTAGTAGGAGGCGATGGCGACGAGATCCGGAATGTAGACCTGGTCAATGAAGGCGATCGTCCGGTCGATGATCCCGGAGACGAAGTTCAGCCGCTCCATATTGATGGGCGCTCCGGACGCAAGGTCCCCGTCGATGTTGATCGCGCAGGGAACCCCTCCCACCAGCCAGTTGGGATGGGGGTTCTTTCCCCCGAAGATGGTCTGGATCTTGACGATATCCTTCTGGAAGTCGAGCGCCTCGAGATAGTGCGTCACCGCCAGAAGGTTGACCGCCGACGGGAGCCGGTAGGACGCATTGCCCCAGTACCCGTTGGCGAAGGGACCCAGCTGACCCGACTCGACAAACTTTTTGAGCCGGTTCTGGACGTCCCTGAAGTATCCCGGGGAAGAATTCGGCCAGCGTGAAATCTTCTGGGCGATCGCGGATGTCTCGCGGGGGTCAGCCTTGAGCGCATCCGGAACATCCACCCAGTCCATGGCGTGGAGATGGTAGAAGTGGACCAAGTGGTCCTGGGCAAAGAGGGTGGCGTGCATGAGGTTCCGGATGATGTTCGCGTTTTCGGGGATCCGGATCCCCAGGGCATCCTCCACCGTCCGCACCGAGACCAGGGCATGGACCCCCGTGCAGACCCCGCAGATGCGCTGGGTGAAGGCCCAGGCGTCCCGGGGATCCCTCCCCTTGAGGATCGTCTCGATCCCTCGCCACATCGTTCCCGAGCTGACCGCGTTCCGGATCACGTTGTCGTGGTCGATGTTGACCTCGCACCTCAGATGGCCTTCGATCCGTGTCACGGGATCGACCACGACCCGCCGTCCCGAGTTGTCGAGGCGGAATCCCTGCGTTTCGTAGACACTCATGGGAGAAGCTCCTTCCCTTGTCGTGACTCTCCGTCAGACCTGGCCCTTGTCGTTTGGCTGGTCCCGGGCCTCTTCCCGCCCGGGTTTTCGTATTCCTGTGAGAACCGCATGGGCCGCCACTCCGGCGCCCGCCGCCCCCAGCGCGACCATCCCGATGGTGTCGGCGTCGGCCTCGACCCCGAATCCCTCGATATGGGACAGATGCTTGTAGAAGGGCCCCTTGTCCCAGAAATCCTTTTCGGAGCACCCGATGCATCCGTGGCCTGACTTGATCGGGAAGGAGACTCCGTTGTTCCAGCCGATCGTGGAGCAGGCGTTGTAGGTGACCGGCCCCTTGCATCCGACCTTGTAGAGACAATACCCCTTCCGGGCCCCCTCGTCGTCCCATCGCTCGACGTACTGGCCCGCGTCGAAGTTCGGTCGCCGGTAGCACTTGTCGTGGATCCTCTGGCTGTAAAACATCTTGGGTCGTCCTTCCCTGTCGAGGGCGGGAAGGCGGCCGAAGGCCGTGATGTAGGTGATGACGCCGGTCATCACCTCGGCGATGGGGGGACACCCGGGGATCTTGATCACCGAGTGGTCGGTCAGGACCTTGTGGATGGGCGTGGCCTGCGTCGGATTGGGCTTTGCGGCCTGGACGCAACCCCACGACGCACAGGAGCCCCAGGCGATGACGGCCTTGGCCTTCGCCGCAACCCGTTTGAGCTGCTCGACGAAGGGTTTCCCTCCGACGATGCAGTACATCCCGTCCTCGTTCAACGGGGGATTCCCCTCGACGGCCAGGATGTATTCTCCGGGGTATTTCTGCATGATGTCGTCGATGCAGGCCTCCGCCTGGAAGCCCGCCGCCGCCATGAGGGTGTCGTCGTAGTCCAGCGAGATCATCGACAGGATGACGTCCTTGGCCAGGGGATGGGAAGAACGGATGAAGGATTCGCTGCAGCAGGTGCATTCGAGTCCATGGAGCCAGAGCACGGGGACGCGCGGCTTGGTTTCAAGGGCCCGGGCGATGTCATAGACATAGGTCGGCCCCAGCGACAGGCCGGCGGCCATGACGCTGCAGAACTTGAGAAAACTTCTTCGTGTGATTCCCTGGCTTCGCATGACCTCGTAGACAGTCTCGGACATGGTCACCTCCTCAGATGAAGCGGGATCCCTCCCCGGAACGGGACTTTTTCCGTGGATGCCATGAATGCATGAATGAATGTTGATGTCGTCTTCGGTGACGTTTGGATTGAAATGAGCCCAGGCTTCATCGCCTGAGGGAAGAAGAAAAGGGGCCGGAAGAGGAGCTCCAGGCCGGGAAATGTTTCCGCACGAACTATACCGCCCGCAAAACCAGAATGCAAGCCTGCTCGAACCGGAACCGGAAGAGCCCCTCTTGCTTGACTTTACCAGTCGTGGCTGATAGCTTTTTGAATCGAGCCCCGGACCGGGCACACCACCCACTCTCCAAGGAAGATTCCTGTTGGAACGGACCTCCCAGTATCCCGGACTCCTGATCGCCATCGAAGGCACTGACGGATCGGGTAAAACCACACAGGCCGAACTTCTGAAGCATTACTATCTGTCCCGAGGGGTGGCGGTGGTCGTCTCAGCCTGCAACACCGTCGAGCTCATTCGCCGGGCCATCTCCGACCTCAAGCAACAGAATTTTCTGGATCCCCTCACATTCAGCTTCCTCTACGCCGCCGACTTCGTCGACCGTTTCGAGCACCAGATCATTCCGGCCCTGGAAGCCGGCCAGCTCGTGATCGCCGAACAGTATGTCTACACCGTCTTCGGCCGGGCCATCCTCCGGGGGATCGCCCCGGAATGGATTGCGAACATCTTCGACTTCGCCCTTGTTCCGGCAAAGACCTTCTACCTCGATCTGCCGGTCGAGTCCCTCCTCGAGAGAATCCACTGGAAAACCCGTCAGGAACGCTTCTTCGATTACTACGAGGCCGGAATGGACATGAATCTTTCCAGCCGCAAGAAGGACTCCTTCGTCATCTACCAGCGCCGCCTCATCGAGCTCTACCGGGAAATGGCCAGGAAGCACGGAATGGAGACCATCGACGCCATGGCCCCCATCCATCGCCAGCAGAAGTCACTGCGGACGAAGATCGACAATCTTCTGGTCGCCCACCGCAAGGGGGGGGACCTTTCGGAAGGGATCCGGTGAGCCACACGCCCCCACACTCCTATCCGGGACGGCTCGTCGTCGTCGAGGGAATCGACGGATCGGGGAAGTCCACCCAGATGGATCTACTCGCGGACTATCTCCAGTCCCGGGGCTTCGGCGTTCTCAAAAGCTCCTGGAATTCGAGCCCCGACATCTCCCCCGTCATCCGCAAGGCCAAGAAGAAGCAGGTTCTGACACCCTACGCCTTCAGCCTGCTTCATGCCGCCGACTTCAGCTTCCGCTATACCTATGAGATTCTTCCGGCCATGGAGGCCGGAATGATCGTCCTGTCCGACCGGTATATCTTCACCGCCATCGCCCGGGACTGTGCCCGGGGGATTCCCAGGAAATGGCTCGTCTCGAATTTCAGCTTCGCCATCGTTCCGGACCTGACCTTTTTCTTCCGCGTCGACCCCGAGACCTCCTATCAGCGCATCACCCGGACGCGCCCCATCAAGTTCTACGAGGCGGGAATGGATATGAACCTCTCCACCAATCCCCGGGAATCCTATACTCTCTTCCAGTCGCGGGTTCTTGCGGAGTACGAGTCCATGAAGGAGGAGTACGGATTCCATCTGGTGGACGCGACGCTGAGCCTCGAACGAACCCAGTCCCGGATGCGGCGCCTCATGGGGCCGATCATCCGCTCCCTCTCCTGACAAATCCTGAGTGACCCTAGGGGGTGCGGAGGCAGCCCCGGGTATGAACCCGCACGAGAAGGCTGTTTTTGGAGACGCGTTTTCCGTTGGAACTGTAAATCCGGAACTGGTAGGGAGTGCAGGGAAGGAGTCCCGTGATCCGGACCTGATTTGTCGGGACATCTTCGACCAGGCGATTGCCGTTATAGACGAGATAATCGGTGACATCGCTCACGCGCCGCCACTCGAGATAGATTCCGTCCCCCTCGCTCAGGGGAACGACATGGGAAAAGGTGGGGGGCTGAAGTTCGGTTCCGAAACTGGAATGCCCGCTTTTTGTGGTCGTTTCAGAGCTGGAAGGTGTCACCGTCTGCGAAGATCCGGGCTTCGAAGGAGAGAACAGGCCTCCGAGAAGCCCGTGGGGATTGTTCCATGCATCCGCGGTGCATCCGGACAGGAGGAGAAGGGCGAAAATCCCCGGACTGACAAAACGAACCCCCCATTTCCCCATCTTTCATCCATCCCTTCATCGGAAATTATCCCGCTTGCCCGGAGGTGTCAGGGTCGCATCCAATCCGTTTCAATGCTATAATTTTAGGATAAGCTGGTAAATTTGTCACCGGCAAAATCTGTCGCAAAAATAATCAAACGAAACGATCTCTTCAATGCCAAACGTCAGCACCGCACCGTCTCATATCTTCTTCGGTTCAGATCATGCGGGACGGGAACTCAAGGAGATTCTCATCGCCCACGCCAAGATGAGGGGGCTGGTTGTCGAGGATCTGGGGACCTACACCGACGAATCGGTCGATTATCCCGATTTTGCTGAAAAAGTGGCAAGGGCCGTCGTCTCCGACCCTGCCTCCTTGGGCGTTCTGGTCTGCGGGACCGGAATCGGAATGAGCATCGCCGCCAACAAGATCCATGGGATCCGGGCCGCCCTTCTTTATAACGAAAGCTCCGCCCGCCTCGCCCGGCAGCACAACAATGCCAACATCATCGCCATGGGCGGCCGGGAGATTTCTCCCGATCAGGCCATCACCTGGTTCGACATCTTTTTGGCGACCGTTTTCGAGGGAGGCCGTCACGGCCGTCGCCTGGAAAAGATCGCCCGCCTCGAGGGTCCGTGATTTTCAGGAATCACCGTCCCCCGCATACAGACATCCGGCGGATGGGAGTTGACCCTCCTGTCCGCCCCATTATCGAGAGAGGATCGACATTCCATGCTCTGGCTTGAACAGAAAGACCCCGAAACCTATCAGGCGATCATGAACGAAGTGAAGCGGGAACAGGATCGCTTGATCCTGATCGCCTCCGAGAACTATGTCAGCCCCTCCATCCTCGAGGCGGTCGGCTCGGTCATGACCAACAAGTATGCCGAAGGCTATCCCGGCCGAAGATACTACGCCGGCTGCGAGGCGGTCGACCAGGTCGAGGAGCTGGCCATCTCCCGTGCCAGGACCCTCTTCGGGGCGGAGCACGTGAATGTCCAGCCCCACTCCGGATCCCAGGCCAACATGGCCGTCTATCTTGCGGCGATCAAGCCCGGGGACACCATCCTCGGAATGAACCTCGCCCACGGCGGCCATCTGACCCACGGCTCCCAGGTCTCCTTTTCAGGCCACTACTACAAGTCGGTCTTCTACGGGGTCGACCCGAAAACCGGACTGATCGACTACGACGGGCTCCGGGCCCAGGCCCGGGAGCACCGGCCGCGCATCATCATCGCCGGGGCGAGCTCCTATCCCCGGACCATCGACTTCGCCCCCTTCCGGGCGATCGCCGACGAAGTGGGGGCGACCCTGCTCGTGGATATGGCCCACATCGCCGGCCTCGTCGCCGCGGGCCTGCATCCTTCCCCCTTTCCCGTGGCCGACTTCGTCACAACCTCCACGCACAAAACCCTCCGCGGCCCTCGCGGGGGCATGGCCTTCTCCCGCGAGCCCATGGCCAAGGCTCTCGACAAGGCGGTTTTTCCGATGATGCAGGGAGGACCCCTGATGCATGTCGTGGCCGGCAAAGCGGTGATGCTGAACGAAGCCCTGGCCCCCTCCTTCCGGGACTACATGGGCCGGGTTCTGGAAAACTGCCGGGTCCTCGCCCGCTCCCTGTCGGAGGCCGGCTACAGCCTGCTCACCGGAGGGACGGACAACCACCTTCTCCTGATCGACCTGAGACCCCAGGGGCTGACGGGAAAAGACGCCGAACACTATCTGTCCCAGGCCGGCATTTTCGTGAACAAGAACGCGGTTCCCTTCGACGACAAGCCCCCGACGATCACCAGCGGCATCCGCATCGGAACTCCCGCGGCGACAACACGCGGACTGGGCCCCGAGGAAATGCTCCTGATCGGGGGATGGATCCGCCAGGCCCTCGAAAGCCGGGGCAAGGAAGAGGTCCTTCGGCGCATTTCCGGAGAGGTAGGCGACCTTCTTTCACGCTTTCCCATCTATGGAGAAATCCGGAAGAGTCCTTCTTCCTCCCGTACATGAACTGTCCCTTCTGCCGCACCTCCGACTCGAAGGTGATCGACTCACGGCTGACCGCCGACGGACGGGGCATCCGCCGTCGGCGTGAATGCCCCTCCTGCCGGAATCGTTTCACCACCTACGAATGGGTGCAGGAATCGGCGCCGATGGTGGTCAAGAAGGACGGAAGGCGGGAGCCCTACGACCGGAACAAGCTCCTGGAAGGGCTTCAGAGGGCCTTCCAGAAGAGGCCTGTCCCGACGGGAACGATCGAGGAGCTCGTCCGGACCATCGAGCGGACCCTCTCGGAAATTCCCTCGACCGAGATTTCCTCCCAGAGGATCGGCGAACTCGTCATGGACCATCTCTCCCGGATCGATCATGTGGCCTATGTCCGGTTCGCTTCCGTCTATAAGAACTTCAGGGATCCGGAAGAGTTTGCCCTCGAAATTTCCCGATTGAAACATGCCCCCGACATCAAGCCCCTCTGACCGTCAGGTCAATGTTCTGCCCCTCGAGCCCCTCGAATCCCCTTTCCTGACATACCGCCTTCCGGAAGGCCGCGTCCTCCCCCTTGCCGGGACAAGGGTGATCGTACCCCTCGGACGTCGTCTGGTCACCGGGATCGTCTGGCCCGCATCGGTCCCCCCCTGGACCGGAGAAACACGGGAGATCGCCGATTTTCCCGATCCTCAACCCATTCTCCCGGAGTCCCTTTTTCCGCTTCTCGAGTTCGGATCCTGGTATTACCGGATTCCCCTTGGCTCTCTGGTCCGTTTCGCCCTTCCCCCGTCGCTCTCGGCTCCACGATCCCTGGTGGCCCGTTTCTGGAAGGAGTTGATGGAGCCAAAGGACGAAGTGGCTCCTTCCCCTCTTGCCCCTCTGTCGCCCCTGACTCCCGACCAGGACCGGGCCTTTGCAGAATGGGAGGGTCGACGCGCTTCCGGAGGCTTTGTCCCCTTTCTTCTCGAAGGAATCACAGGATCGGGCAAGACACGCCTCTACCAGGAGATGGCCGGCAAAGTCCTTTCCGAAGGACGGACCGTCCTTGTCCTGACCCCCGAAATCGGCCTCGTGGGTCCCCTGCAGGGCTCCATGGAGCAGGTCTCACCGGAGACCGTCCCGGTCCATAGCCGCCAGACTCCGGCCACCCGTGCACGGGGATGGGCCCGCATTCTTTCGGGAAGAACCCGGATCGTCGTGGGACCCCGGTCCGCCCTTTTCGCCCCCCTTCCGAATCTGGGCCTGGTCATCGTGGACGAAGAGCACGACCCCTCCTACCAAGCCTACGAAGGACTCTCCTTCAACGCGAGGAACCTGGCCATCAAGCGGGCCCAGGAGGCGGGGATTCCGATCGTTCTCGGATCTGCGACCCCCCTTTCCGACTCCCTGTTCCAGAGCTCCTCGGGACGATATCACCCGATCCGTCTCCCACACCGGATCGGGGGATTCTCCCTCCCACCCATCGACCTCGTCCTCCCTTCGGGAGACGCCACTTCCCTCCCTTCCGAAGTGCGCCAGGCCCTTGAAAGAACGCTTTCCCGGGGGGAACAGGCGGTCATCCTGCTGAACCGCCGGGGATACGTCCCCACGCTCCTCTGCCGGGATTGCCACGCCCACGTCTCCTGTCCCTCCTGCTCCGTCCGGCTCGTTCTTCACAAGGTTCCCGAACGCCGGATGATCTGCCACTTCTGCGCGGCCTCCTTCGCCGTTCCCACTTTGTGTCCGGCCTGCCGGGGACGCAACCTGGACCTTCGCGGAGTCGCCACCCAGAAGCTCGAAGAGGACCTTCGGGCTCTTTATCCGGAGGCCCGGGTCGTCCGGCTGGATCAGGACCAGAAGGAGGAGGGCTGGAATAAAATCGAAAGGTTCCGGAAAGGAGAGGGAGAGATTCTTATCGGAACCCAGGTGGTCGCCAAAGGCCACGATATCCCGGGCGTCACGCTGGGAGTTGTTCTGGAGGCGGATGGCATGCTGGCCTTCCCCGATTATCGGGCGAGCGAGCGGGCCTTCGGCCTATGGATTCAGTTGGCGGGACGCGTTGGACGCCACCGGGAGGGTGGACGCGTCATTATCGTGACACGGGAGCCGGAGAATCCGATTTTTGGCTGGGCCAAAGGCTACGATATCCGCTCCTTTCACGCCAGCCTTCTCGAAGAGCGGCGGCTTCTGGGCTATCCTCCCTTTTGCCGTGTCGCCTCGGTCATCCTCTCGTCGGCCACGGAGGAGATCATCCAGGAGGTTCTGGCCGAACCTTCTCCCTTCGGGCCTTCCCTTCCCGGAAACGGGATCTTCGGTCCGATTCCCGCCCTTCCCGCCCGTCTCAAAAATCGTTATCGGGCACAGATCCTGATCAAGGCTCCGACGGTCCGGGAGATCCATGACCGTCTTTCCCGGATCCGGGAACACTACCGGCCGGGGAAGAAAATTCTGGTGGAATGGCAGATCGATCCGTTCGACCTGACTTAGGGATCGGAATCCGGTCGAGATAGGCCTCGATCATCGCTGAGCGGGCCAGGGGTTCCCTCTTCATCCATCCCGACACACGTCCCTCTCGAAGGACGGGGAGCCCCTCCGGGCGGCGGCCGAGGAGATCGAGAATGCGGCTTGGGGAATCGTCCTGAATGATGACAGGGCCCGGAACGATCCCGGGAAGATCAGAGACCCGGACACCGTCCCACTGGGAAAAGGACCGCGTCCTCAGGATTTCCCAGGATAACTCCCCCAGATAGCGCCCCTCCCCGGACGAGACGACGGGGACCCAACCTTCGACTCCCTGGAGGAAAGGGCCCAGGATCACTTCCTGCACCCACATTTCCGGTCTTACGAGAGCGGGTACGGGAAGGAGCCACCGTTCAATGCCTTCCTCTTCCAGAATCTGGGCGATCCTGTTCCTCTCCCGAAAGTCCATGAGGATATTCAGCACGAGATACCCGAGAATCAGTCCCCCGAATCCGGAAATCAGCAGCCCCCTGGCGACCAGGAGAAGTCCCGCCAGAGAGAGGATGAATCCGCCGGCCCATCCCAGTTTTTCCGGAAGGCTCCCCATTCCAGGACGATCTTTTCCCGTCGCCTGGGAAAAAACCAGCCCAATCAAGACGCCCGCGTCGAAAGGAAAGCCCGGGAAGAGGTTCAGAAGGGCGACGAGAAGGTTCAGATTCGCGAATATCCGGAGAAGATAGGCGATCTGCGGAAAGAAAAAGGCCCAGTCGCCTCCAGCGAAGGCCAGAACCGAGAGGGACATTTGCCATAGAAGAAGATTGACGACCGGCCCCGCGGCTCGGACAGCGATCTCTGCCGGACCTGGCGGCCCGAAATCGACACGGTGCTCCGGAAAGCCTCCCCAGAAAGAAAGCCGGCTTCCATCGTAGGGGACACGGAGAATCCGGGCCGTCATTCGGTGGCCCAGTTCATGAAGAAGGGTCACCAGAAGGGCCATAAATACGGTCGAGAGGCCCAGGACGACCGCCCCGTAGAGCCCCCCGGCCGGAACTCCCCCTGAAAACCCTGCTGCAGAGAAGAGGTAGACTCCGTAAAAAGCCCAGGAACGATCCAGCCGGATCTTTCCGTCAGAACCCGAGCGAGTCGCCAGGGAGCGGCTTCCCGAGACAAGACGGTTGAGCACAGGAGCCCTGCGGATCACAGGAAGCGGCCGGCTGCGGGGCGCCGTATCGGAAGGAGTGTCTTAACGGCCCGGACAATGATTTCCCTGGAAAAAGAGCGATAGTCCCTGTCCCCCGTCAGAATCGAGGCGTACAGCTCCAGAAGCTTGGGATATCTACCCGTCAAGGAAAAAAAGAAGCCTGGAAACCGGTAAATCGTTTTGGCAAGCCGGGATCCCTGACGGAAATCGGGCCAAATTTCCTTGTTTAGCCAGTTGACATAATCATGAGTTGAGCGTTCAGGGAGGTCCGGGCCGGCCTCCGGTGAGATCCGGCTCCGGATGTAAGATTCCGCGGCCTTGGTCCCTGAAAGAACCGCATAATAAATTCCCTCTCCCAGGAAAGGATCGACGATTCCGCCCGCGTCTCCTACGAGAAAAAGTCCGGGAACCCGGCCATGGCGGGCCGAACGAAAGTTCGGAAGGGGCCATGTGAAGACGCCTCCCCCATCAAGGTTTGCCTGGCTCGATTCCAGATATCTTGCAAACACGGATCGTGGATCGACGAGAGGCTTGAGGAATCCGGCCACTCCGAGTCCAGAAAGAGAATCCTTTTTTGGAAAGGACCAAGCATACCCTCCCGCGACAAGTCCGAGGTCGATGGCCACATATCGCGTGTCGATAGGATCCCGGAGAGAGGCCCATCCCTCGGCGGAAGTCCAGGGTCGAAGAAGGGGATTGTCCCTCGTCTCCGTCATGGAGGAGGGATCAAGATCCCGGAGAACCTTGCTTGTCGCCCCGTCCGCCGCCATGACAGCCCTGGCCAGAACGGTCTTCTCCCCCATCTTCGCCTCGAAGCGATTCCCTTTGCGAGACAGCTGGATGCTCCGGACTCCGGTCATGATACGGGCACCGGACGCGCGGGCCCTGTCGAGGAGAGCAAGGTCGAACTGGTCGCGCCGGACCTGATAGGCGATCGGCCGTCCGAAATCCTGGCATTGCTCCCGGGTGCCCCGAAGGGTCAGCCGGATCCCCTGTGTCGTCTGGTAGGGAAGCTCATCCAGAAGTTTCGGGGGAAGATACGGCAATGTACGGGCGGAGACTCCCCCTCCACAGGGCTTTTCCCGAGGAAATTCAGCCCTGTCAACTCCCAGGGCAGAGACCCCGCCATCGACCAAGGTCCGGAGCGCCGTGCTTCCAGCAGGGCCCAGTCCCACGACCAGAACCTCTACCTCAAGTGGCCGGGAGTCCTTCTGGTCCGAGGGATTGGTTGTTTGGGTCATCGAAGATCCTGAGTCAGAGGTTGGGGGTCCAGCCGATATGATGCTGGGTGAGAAAGGCAGAAATAATGGTGAAGGCGTTCGTAAAGATCAGAGCCCCCATGACGACCAGGAACCCTCCTGAAAACCGGGTGATCCAGGGCATCCATTGCCGGAGGGAGCGCATACTCCCCAGGAAAAGGTTGAAAAGGACAGAGGCAAGAATGAAGGGAATGGCCAATCCCAGGGAATAGAAAGAGAGAAGGACGACCCCTTTCATCACCGTCCCCTGGGTCCCCGCATAAAAGAGGATCGCTCCGAGAATCGGCCCGACACAGGGGGTCCATCCCGCGGCGAACCCAAATCCGACCAAAAACGATCCGGAGAGAGTGGCCTTCTTCCCTCGAAAGGGAAGATGAAGCTCCTTGTTCAGAAAGGGAATTCTGAGCCAGCCGGCGATGAACAGGCCAAAGAGGATGATCAGGATCGCCCCGAGTTTGCGAATGACGTCCTGATAGGTCAGCAGCAGTTCTCCCAGGAAAGAGGCCGAAGCCCCAAACCCGATGAAGAGCGTCGAAAAGCCAAGGCTGAAAATCAGCGCATGAAAAAGGGATTCACGGACGATCACCTGTCGAGACAATGTTTGAGAGCGTCCCGTCAGCTCTTCGAAGGAAAGCCCCGTAATATAGGAGACGTAGGATGGAACGATTGGAAGAACGCATGGAGAGACAAAGGAGACAAGGCCTGCCAGGAATGCCAGAGTCCAGGAAATCGGCTGATGCGACATCAGAAACCCGCCTTTGATGAAATAAAACTCCTCAGGTAGCGTCGAACGCGCGGGTCATTCCAGTCGACCGCTCCGGTGACGCGGCTCACGATGCGCCCTCCGGAGTCGACGACAAAGGTCGTCGGAAGGCCGCGCACACCCATCGCCCGGGAAAAGGCCATCGAGGGATCCAAAAGGATTGAGAAGGGGAAATGCCCCTTCCCGAGAAACTTTTTCAAGGATTCCGGTCCGACCGGCCCTTCCAAAACTCCCTGAATCCGGATCAATCCCCCCGAAGACCGGGCCAGTCTCGAAAGGGACGGGATTTCCCGCAGGCAGGGGGCGCACCATGGAGCCAGGAAGTTCAAAATCAGGAGCGGCTGGCCCGATAGATTCGCTGTGTTGAACCGTTGCCCCCTGAGATCTCTGAGGACAATCGAGGGAAGGGCCGGAGGTCGGGAGAAACCACTGTCCAACCCGACTGCGGATGCCGATGGCATTCCGACGCCCGATTCCCAGATAAAAAAAAGAACGCCCAAGATAACGAGAACCAGCGCATACTGGGAGGGGCCCGAAACCAGTCTCCCCGTCACGGCGAACCTTCTCATTGGAACCCTGTCAATAGCCTGATGCGGCATCCTTCTTGGCGGCAAGATAGGCTGCCGGAGTGCTGGGTCCATGATCGAGAAGACTGTGTACGGTCACCAGACTGTCCTTCATTCTCCAGTCGCGCGGACCGATCACATGCTCCGCCACGACCCCTTTCTGATCGATGATGAATGTTTCGGGAACCCCCGTGATCTTGTAGAGATGATCCAGCTTCCCCAGAGGGTCCACCGGAACAGGAAAGTCGATTCCGTACTTGGTGAGGAACGGCCTGATCTTGCCCTGATAGAATACGTTGTTCTCATTGACCGCGATCAACTCGAACCGCTCCCCCGCCAGATTCTTGAATCCATGATACATTTCTTCCATGGAGGGCATTTCCTGACGGCACGGTTTGCACCAGGTCGCCCAAAAGTTGAGCATCACGACCTTCCCCCTGAGATCCGACAGATGAACGGTTTTTCCATCGACGGTGGAGAGGGTGAAGTCGGGAGCGACCATCCCAACTGAAACCGGAGTGATGTTCGCCGTCTTGACGACATAGCCGATAACGAGCACGACGACAGCGGCTGCCACAATGTAAGGCCACTTTTCCTTCATTCCGCCCTTCATTTTGTTCCTCCCGCCTCCTTAAGCCGCGTAGGCATGGAGACCCGGGATGATAAAGCTGACACCCCAATACAAAAAGATGACCGCGACAAATCCGAGTATCGAAAAGTAGGCACTCGGAGCACCCCGAAGCCCTCGAGTCATGCGGGCGTGCAGGTAGGCTGCATAAACGAACCAGGTGATCAGGGACCACGTCTCCTTGGGATCCCAGGACCAGTAGCCTCCCCAGGCCTCATAGGCCCACATTGCCCCAAAGATGACACCGAGCGTCAGAAGGGGGAAGCCGACGAGAACGGATTTGTAGGTCAGGTCGTCCAGGTCCTCCGCAGAAGGAAATTCTTGAAGGATCCAGCCCACAGACCCTTTTTTTTCGGCGCGACGCTTGGCGAGATAGATTCCCGCAAGCGCAGCCGAAATTCCAAAGGCGGCATAGGAAAGAAACATCGTGAAAACATGAATTTTGAGCCAGTAGGAATTGAGGGCGGGATTAAGGGGCTCGACCATCTGATAACGGTAAGGGAGCATGCGTGCAGCTCCCACCGCAAACATGACGAGTGTCAGGACAAAAGCTCCCGCAACGCGAACCTTGTATTTGAACTCCATGACCATGTAGCCGAGAACAGAAGCCCATGAGAACAGGAACAGGGTTTCGTAGAGATTGGACCAGGGAGCGTGGTGGTCCGCAACTCCGCGTCCCACAAGGGCGGCCGTGTTGACGATCCAGCCCGAGAACGTCACGGTGGACGCAATCTTACCCACCTCTTTCCGGTGGGAGATCAGGAAAAGGAAGTAAGCGACGGTTCCGGCAAGATAAAGGACGATCACGGTGTTGTAGAGTATGAAGGACGATCCGACAGAATTAATAAGGGACATCACCAGTCTCCTTGCTCAGTTTTCGACATATAAGATCTCCGGAGTTCCCACTCCAGGGAGAGTCTCTTTCGTTGACGCATCCTGCATGACTTTCCCCTCCGCCTATCCATTTGAAAGGGAGGGTCTCTGGGTCATTGCCCCGGACACTGCTTCCGGAGCCGGACGATCGGGGGGCGACAACGCCGTCTTCAGATCTGCGACAATCGCTTCGAACTCTCGCTCAAACCCGATCTTGTCCTTGTGTCCGAATCCGCCGACAGCGATGGAAAGAGCGTCGCCGTGCGGACGAACCCGAAGCCAGATCTTCCGATGGAAGATGAAGGAGGACAGGAAAAGACCTCCGACAAGCAGGAAAGATCCGGTCCAGACGATAGGAACGCCTGGATCTTTGGCTAGTTCAAGTCCTGTATAGAAAGGGGCATGATATCCTCCGAAGATGAAAAACTCCGGAACGCTCTTGAGAACCTGAACTTGGGGAAACTTATAGAACAACCAAGGACTTCCGAGAAGTTTTCCGTCCTGGTACACCTCGATTTGGACGGCAGGGTTCTTGGGCTTTTCAGACTGGGTGAAGACAGAACCGGTCTTGGGATCAAAGGCAAAATCCGACACGTATCGGACAGCCTTCAGGGTGTAAGGGGTTCTGGGAATCGGCGTTGCCTTGTCCCAGGCCAGGGAGAATCGTCCGATAAACTGCTTTTTCTCCTTGTCGACGACCAGAACGTCGGCGGACTCCAGGCGGTCCGGTGCCTCGCCGAAGCTCGCCTGGTAAAATCGAAGTCCCTGGAATGACAGCGGATGGTTGACCTGAATGATCTTGTGCTTCAGGATCTTGCCATCCTTCAGGATGTCCACATCGCTAAAATAGGACTTGACCATACCGTTCTTATAATGGGTGATCCAGAACTTGTTGACCCGAAGATCCCATCCCCCCTGGGGAATGAAGGTGGTCGTATGCACATAGAAGGTCCCGAACAAGCGAAAACCTGTCAGACTGCCCAGCAGTCCTCCCGCCAGAATGACGATGACCGACAGGTGGGCCACATGGGATCCGATACGCCCGAGGACCCCTTTGTGAGCATATATCGCGGTTTCCTTCCCGTCACCTGCGGTCTGGACCTGGTAATGCCGGGCCTTGAGGGTATCGGCCACCAAGGACGGGACTTCTGAAGGAATAACCGGAGAGCGTGCGATTTCTATCTCCTGATATTCTTTCTGTTTTTTCAGAAATTCACGGCTGACGCTGACCCGTTCCCTGAAGAGGGACCGGATGGTCACCGGAAAACGCCGGTAGACGCACGTCAGGGCATTGACGCAAAGGAGCGCCAGAAGACTCGTGTAATACCAGCTATGGTAAATGTTGTCGATCTTGAGGTTCAGGATCCAGGGCCCCCATTTGGGACCATAGGAGGTGAGATAGAAGGATGGATCCCTTCCCTGCTCGATGAATGTCCCGAAGATCGTTAGAACAGCCAGCGTCAGGAAGAGGACGATGGCGAGGATCAGGGAAGATAGAAAACGAATGAGAATATGATCACGGGCTCCCTGACCAGGAGAGGGTGAGGAGGGTCTCGAGGAATGACTGGTGTCATCGACACCGGACGTCCCTTCGATCTCAAGAGCCTGCTGCTCTTCAGGACTGTATCGCTCTGTCATTAACTATCCTTGGAATGATCAAAAAGACAACACACCCCTTTGCCGCCGAAAGAGCCGGACCTTAGGGGGATTATCCTGCCAGTGTTCCTTCAAACTCTTTTTCTGTCCTTTCAGAATACTGATCCGACGCCCTTTCGTCAAATTCTGAAGCGATTGAAGCTGGATCAGGGAAGATGTCCCGCGATGAGATACTTGAGGGTTTCGTCGTTCAAAATGATCCCGCCACCGACCAGGGGAGAGGCCACGCTCGAGTTGAAGGCATTGTAATATCCCGCGTTGAGCCAGATATGGTTGAAGAGCGTGTAGGTCAGGTACAGACGGGAATAGGGGTTGGGGGTCAACGGATCGTAGGTGCCGATATTGTAAACCGTCAGGGTGAGGAAGAGATTTTTTAAAATCTGGTAGTCGGCCCCGAACCCGAAGCTGTTCTGAATCAAACCGGCCCTGACGTCGAAGTCTCCGAACTTCTCCCCGAACTCCACACTGAACTTGATACCCTGGGTTGTCCCGGTAATCTGAGTCGGACCTGCCACATAGTTTCCGTTGATCTGGGTGTAGGGGGTCGACTGGGTGTAGTAGGGATTCGTGGTGCTCACCACCTGGATCCGGTAAAACTTGTCCGACCGGGGATAGAGATCGAGCGTGAAGAAGCCTTCGGCCGTGCCGGCTCTCGGCATATAGAAACCCCGCATCCAGACGTTCAGCTCCATGCGGTCCGCCTTGTTCGTGACCCCCGACAGCTTTTTGAGGGTTTTCGACAGGTTGTCATAGACGTCCGGATTGTTGACCAGCTTTCCGATCGTTCCCTGTCCCTCGTCGATCTTCTTCAGGATACTGTTCAGATGGGCCAGGGACTGGTCAGCATTGTCGTAGACGTCGTTCTTGTTGACCAGCGATCCGATTGTCCCCACCCCGTTGTCAATCTTGTTGGCGATGGAGTCGACCTTGTTGAGAATGTCCGGAGATTTTTTCTTGAGGCTCACCGTAAAATCCCGGAGATTGGTCGTAAGTTCGTCCAGATGCTTGAGGGTCCTTCGGAGCTGCTCCTTTCCCTGGGATGTCCCTATCGATCCTTTGAGGGAGTTGGAGACCGCCTGAATGTCATCGGCGATCTTGTTGAGCTTTTTGACAAGCCTGTTGACGCTCACGGTGGTTCCCGGGGCGACCAGGGTCGCACCCGGCTTGAGTTCTCCAGAAGGGGACGGATCGCGGGAACCTGGAGGAGAGGCAGACGGCGGGACAGCCGAAGGAGGCCCCCCCGAGGCGGGGGTATTTCCCTCATCGGCCCAAGCCTTGTCGGGCCCTGGAATTTCGCCAAAAATCCTGCGAAGGATTCCCGGAGGCTCCCGATCCCTTTCCGGGTCGAGACGAGGTCTGACCCCCGAAGGGCCGGGCTCGATCTCGACATACATCTTTCCCAAAAAGCCGTTGGAAAAGATGATCGCCCGGGCATCGGAGGGGATTACCACTTTCTTGCTGACCAGCATGCGGACACGAGCCAGGCCGGCAGGGCTCAGGGTAATGGCATCGACCTCTCCCACCTTTACGCCCGCCACCTCGACATCGGTCCCTTTTTCAAGGCCGTCCACGGAGGAAAATTCGGCATAAAAAGCAAATGAGTGGTCCGGCTTCAACTTGTGATGGCCAAGGCGCATGGAAAGAAAGGCGATCACCCCCAACGCGACCAGGACAAAGAAACCGAGCCGCGTTTCGGCGGACACTTTCAAGGACCGACTCCTTCGATTAGAGATCGTGACAATCCCAACACACGTCTTATGATCTTGTTGACGAATCGACTTCGGCAATAACCGGAATGGGACCGACGGTTTCACCCCGGACGAACTGTCCGAGAACAGGGTCCTTCGTCTCCCGAACTTCCTGGGATGTTCCGGAGAAATGAATTTTTCCCTGATAGAGGAACAGGATCCTGTCAGCAATCCTGAGAGCGCTGTTCATGTCATGGGTAATGACGAGGCTGGTCACATGAAGCTCCGCCTTCATTTTGATAATCAACTCGTCAATCGAGCTCGCCAGGATCGGGTCGAGGCCCGTGGTCGGCTCGTCATAAAGAAGAATTTCAGGTTCCAGGGCAATGGCTCTTGCAATGCCGACCCTTTTTTTCATTCCGCCGGAAATTTCGGAAGGGAATTTGTATTCCACCCGTGACAATCCGACCAGACGGATCTTATCGCGGGCAATTCGCTCGACCTCTTTTGCGGAGAGATCTCTTCGATGCATCGTCAGCCCAAAGGAGACATTTTCAAGGCAGGTCATCGAATCGAATAGCGCCGACTCCTGGAAGACCATTCCCATCTTTTTACGGACATCGTCGAGGGGCTTTCCCGAGAGTCCGACGATCGATTCCCCGTCGATCCGGACATCCCCTGAATCGGGGGCCAACAGCCGCATGACATGTTTGAGCAGAACCGACTTTCCTTGGCCGGACCCTCCGATAATACAATAAGTCTGCCCTCGGGGAACCTCAAAGGAGATGTTCCGGAGAACCTCCTGGGATCCGAATTTTTTGCTGAGGTTCGAAATGGCGATCGAAGCTGGGGGAGACATCAGAACAACCATGCCGTCAGAAAATAATCGATGACGAGGATGCTCATGGAGGCACTGACGACGGATCGGGTCACCGCCCGACCCACCCCTGCCGCCCCTCCGGAGGCAATAAATCCCGTCCGGCACGCCCACAAGGAAAGGATCCCACCGAAAAAGACGGCCTTGACGATCCCGGAAAGGAAGTCATGCAATTCGACATAATGTCGGATTTCCTGAAAATAGAGGTGGGGAGACAGGCCCAGCAACTTGACCGAAACGAAATATCCTCCCCCGATCCCAATAAGATCGGCCAGTGCCGTCAGAAGGGGAAGTGCCACAAGGGAAGCATAGAACCTCGGGGTCACGAGATAGTCGACAGGGTTTACGGCAAGACTTTCCAGAGCATCGATCTGCTCGGTGACGCGCATACTGCCAAGCTCTGCCGCCATCGCCGACCCTGAACGTCCTGTGACCATGAGGCTCGTGATAACCGGACCGAGTTCCCGGGTCATCGACAGCGTCACGACGGCACCGACAAGACTCTCGGCATTGAACTTCCTGAACCCTATCCACGCTTGAAGAGCCAGAACCATCCCTGTAAAAAAGGCTGTCACTCCGACTACGATCGTTGAATCAGCCCCGATTTTCAAAAGCTGCTCGAGAAAGTTCCTGAATAGAAAGGCCGGCCGGAACACTCCCAGGATCCCCCGAAGGCCTAGAATAAAGAGGGCTCCGGATCCCGCCAGGAGACCGGTGATTCCATCATTTAGCATCTTGAAGAGACCTTGCGGCATCTCCAACAAACCTCCTGTCCGACCGGTGACCGAGTAGGCAGAGGACCTCGTAGGGAATCGTTCCCATCCAGCGGGCCATCTGGTCGACCGTCATGGATTCGGGATCCTTCGGGTCGATGATCCCGACCCATTCTCCGACCTTCGGCTCACGAGGCAGACCTGTGAGATCGACGGCCACCATGTCCATGCAAACCCTTCCTGCAAAGGGGGCCTTCCTTCCGTCGACCACCCCCCAGCCCTTGCCGGAGAGGCCCCGGGACAGACCATCGGCATAACCCATGCCGAGAATCCCCACAATGCTGTCTCTGGCGAGAATCTCCGTTCTTCCGTACGAGATGGAATGTCCTTTGGGAAGTCTTCTGACCGACAGAAGGCGCGCTTCGACCTTGAAGATCGGGGCAATGTCGCTCCAGCCGGGGAGTTCCCCAAGGGGGGGATGGCCATAGAGCAAAAGGCCAGGTCTTGCCCAAAAGGAAAGTCGGCGGCCTGAGGGATGGGTGACCGGAAACGAGGTCAGTCCCTGCATCACAGCGGCACTGTTGGCCATATGAATGACCGAAAGGTTCGCCATTGAAGGATGGGCGACTATAGGAAGGAGTGTTTTCCGAAACAGGTCGACACAGCCCTCGGTGTCTTTCCGATCCTCCGAGAGGGGAAAATGAGTCATGATCCCCGTTACCCTCGCCTGGGGAAGCCGGGAAAGGAGGTCGAGGATCTCCGGTATTTCTTCAGGGAGAAAGCCGAGACGCCCCATTCCAGAGTCTATCTTGAGGTGGAGATCCAAAAATGTGTCTGGGAAGGACGCATGATCGAGGAGTCGAAGCTGGTCGGGATGATGGAGAACGGGAGTGAGCCGTTCCTGAAAACAAAGAGAAAGTTCTGGTCCGGAAAATCCTCCGAGAAGAATGATCGTTCCGGAAAACCCTCCCCTTCTCAGGGAAAGGGCTTCGTCGGCACCCATCACCGCCACGCGGTTGATTCCCATTGAAGAAATGGTCTTCATGATGGGAAGAAGTCCATGGCCATAGGCGTTGGCCTTGATGACCGGAAGGAGCTCCTCGTAAGGCTGGAGGAACGCTTCAACTTTCCGGACATTATGGACAAATTGATCGAGATCGACTGTCACCCGGGTCCGGCCCTCCGGAAACCCCGGCTCCGGAAGGGAGTGCAAGATGGGGGCCAGAAGTCTCATCGTGTCAGGTTGTCAGGATTTCCTGCTCCTTCTTGCGAGCATGTTCGTCCACCTTGGAACCCGCCCCGTCGACCAGCTTCTGAACCTCGTCCTGAAGCCGTTTTACCCGGTCTTCCTGGATGAGACCTTCCTTGTTTTTTTTCTTGATATCCTCATTTGCATCCCGGCGGATGTTTCGAAGAGAGACCTTTGCCTCCTCGGCCATTTTCTTGAGGAGTTTGACCATTTCCTTTCGCCGTTCCTCGGTCATTGGAGGAACGACGATCCTGACCGTCTTGCCATCATTCTGGGGTGTCAGCCCCAGGTTTGCGGCCATGATCGACTTTTCAATATCCCCGATAATCTTGGTTTCCCATGGGGTGATGGTGATCATCCGGTTGTCGACAATGTTGAGAGCCGCCACCTTGTCGAGCGAAACCTGATTTCCATAGTAATCGACCCGGATGTGCTCGATGAGCGTCAGTGAAGGACGACCCGTCCGCAGGGTCTGGATTTCCTTTCGGAAATGTTCCACCGCGTGATCCATTTTTTCCGCAAAGCCCTTCAATTCCGCATCCATCTCAGCCTCCCGCTGTACACTCCCTGGGTTCTAGCGAACCAGAGTCCCGATCGATTCGCCCTGAACCACCCGGACGATATTGTTGGGACCGTTAAGATCGAAGACAATGATTGGAAGATTGTTGTCCATGCAGAGGGAAACGGCCGTTGAGTCCATCACCTTGAGCTTTTTCTCAAGGACATCGATGTAGCTAAGCTCCACATACCGTTCCGCATTATGATTTTTGCGGGGATCGTCACTGTAAATACCATCCACCTTTGTCGCCTTAAGGACCACTTCGGCTCCGATTTCCATTGCCCGAAGGGCGGCCGCGGTATCGGTGGTAAAATAAGGATTTCCGGTTCCTCCGGCAAAAATGATGACGCGGCCCTTTTCGAGGTGCCGCATCGCCCGGCGACGAATATAGGGTTCGGCCAGAGCCCGCATTTCGAGGGCCGTCAGGACCCTCGTGGACACACCTTTCTTCTCGAGAACAGACTGAAGGGCCAAAGCGTTCAGGATCGTTGAAAGCATCCCCATGTAATCCGCTGACGCCCGATCAATCCCCTGACTGATTCCCGAGAGGCCCCGGAAGAAATTACCTCCGCCGATCACGACCCCAAGCTCAACGCTCTGGGAAACGACCGCCTGAATTTCTACGGCGATCCGATCTAGGACCGTGGGATCAATCCCGAAGGAAAGATCTCCCATCAACGCCTCTCCGGAAAGCTTGAGAAGAACCCTTTTATAGCCGGGCATCAGCCCTTCCCTTCTCCGATCTGGAACCGCGAGAAACGTTTGACGGAGATATTCTCGCCCATTTTGGCGATCTCGCCCGCAATCAGGTCCCGAACCACGACTCCCGGGTCCTTCACATAAGGCTGATCGAGAAGGCAGGCCTCCTGAAAATATTTTTCAAGCTTGCCTTCCACGATGTTGCCCCGAACCTTCTCAGGCTTGTCCTGCACCTCGGCCAAGAATCCGGCACGCACCTTCTCGATCTCTTCTTCCCGGAGGGCGCTTCTGTCGACATAAGTCGGAGCGGCCGCAGCGATATGCATGGCCAAATTCCGGACCAGCTCCTTGAAATTGTCTGTCCGGGCCACGAAATCCGTTTCGCAATTGACCTCAACCAGAACCCCGATCTTGCTACCGGCATGAATATAGGAACCGACAAGCCCTTCCGCCGTTTCCCGGTCTGCCTTCTTGCTGGCTTTGAGAGCGCCGCTCTTCTTCAGGATTTCGTAGGCCTTCTCGGGATCTCCATTGGCCTCGACAAGGGCCTTTCGGCAATCCATAAAGCCCGCCTGGGTTTTTTCACGAAGCTCCTTGACCACATTTGCAGCAATTTCCATATCGATCCGTTCCTCCGTCTCTTTCCGTTCAGATCCTTCCCGACATCTCCAGACTAACGATGAGAGAAAGCGGGAGAGGAAATCCCCCTCCCGCCGCGCTTATTTATTTCTCTCCGGAATTACCCGCCGAAAAAGCCTCCGCAAGCTCTGCATTGGCCGCGGCCGGCTCAGCGGCCGCCTTGCCGGGTGATCGCCGGGAGAGCGCTCCTTCGAGTACGGCATCGGCGATTCCTTCGGCCATCAGGCGGATGGACCGGATTGCGTCATCATTGGCCGGGATCGGATAGTCGATCAGATCGGGGTCGCAGTTCGTGTCAACCATGGCCACCACCGGAATCCCAAGCCGGTTCGCTTCGTGAATGGCGATATGTTCTTTCTTGGGATCCACGACAAAGATGGCTCCAGGAAGCTGTCCCATTCCACGAATACCCGAAAGAGTCGCTCGAAGCTTGGATTCTTCCTTTTCGATCTGGGCCACTTCCTTCTTCGGAAGGCGCGCCCACTGGTCGCTTTCCTTCATCGATTCGATCTTCTTCAGACGTTCGACCGACTTCCGGATCGTCTGATGATTTGTCAGCATGCCCCCAAGCCACCGCTGGGTGACATGAAACATCCCGCACCGCTCGGCCTCTTCCTGGATGATGGACTGAGCCTGCTTCTTGGTCGCAATGAAGAGGACCGACTTGCCCTCGGCCACCATATTTTTGATGAACCGCGTCGCCTGACGGTATCGGCGGGTCGTCTGCTGAAGATCAATGATGTAGATTCCGTTACGCTCTCCATAGATGAACCGCTTCATCTTCGGATTCCATCGCTTTGTCTGGTGTCCGAAGTGAACACCCGCATCCAGAAGTTCCTTGATTGTCACATTAGCCATTGATGTCTCCTGATCATTGGGTTGACCTTTGCGAACCGTTCCCGCCGCGTGGGATGGCGATTTGGATCTTCTGCGCGGACCCATGGGTTTTCCGGATTTTTTCCGGGGTTCGCTGTTTTTTGTGTTTGGCGATTCTGGCCGAAGGCCGCTGTCCTGATCTGCCTACAGGAACTCACTCTCATCCAGCAGGGCAAAACCGACAGAGAGGAATAAACGCCACCTTCCTCTAAAAAACATTTATTTATACCACAAAATGCTTAAGCAAACAATCGTCCTAAGTTCTTCCCTTGTATCCGGCATTGATCCGGACGTATTCGATGGACAGATCCGTGGTCCAGTACTCCGCTTCCATTGAGCCAAGTCCCAGCATGACACGCAGCGTAATTTCCTTTCCCTTCATCACCTCAAGGGCCTTTTCCTCCTGAAGAGGTCCGAGGCCAACCCCCTTGTGGACAAGCGCAACGGGCCCCATGAATATGTCGATCTTCTCCTCGAAGACCCTTACACCGGAGTTTCCGATGGCCACCATAATTCTCCCCCAGTTCACATCCTCACCAAAGAAGGCCGTCTTGACGAGAAGGGAGCGGGAAATGGCCTGGGCAACCTTCCGTGCGTCTCCACGGGAACGGGCTCCCGAAACCTGAATCCTGATAATCTTCGTGACACCTTCCCCGTCTCTGACAAGCTGATCTCTAAGAGACTGGCAGACGGAGAGAACAAGAGCACAGAAATCCTCGTATTCAGAAGAGTTTTTGGAAATACGAGCATTTCCTGCAAGGCCGCTTGCCAGGATCAGGGCCGTATCGTTTGTGCTCGTATCCCCGTCGACGGTCAGGGCGTTGAAAGTCTTGTCGGAAGCCTGAGCGAGAGCCCCCTGGAGAGCCCCTTTTTCCACGGATGCATCGGTTGTCAGAAATACAAGCAAGGTGGCCATCTGGGGATGGATCATCCCCACCCCTTTCGCGATACCCCCAACCCGGACGGGTCGACCGCCTATGATGGCTTCGGCCTGCGCAGACTTTGAGCGTGTATCAGTTGTCATGATGGCTTGAGCACAGGCTTCATGGCCAAGAGGATCAACCCCGGCAACCAGAGCGGGAAGAGCTGAAAGGATCGCTTCCATGTTGAGCGGGCGCCCGATGACTCCCGTGGAAGCCATAAGAATTTTCCTGGGGTCGCATCCCAGATGGCCCGAGAGCTTTTCGGAAATCAGAAGGGCGTCCCTCTCTCCCTGTTCGCCATTACACGCATTGGCGTTTCCGCTGTTGACGATGATCGCGCGAATGCCGGAACCCCGAACGCGCCTCTGGGAGATCCTGACGGCCGGTGCCTTGATCTGGTTCGTCGTAAAAACGCCGGCTGCATGACACTCCGATTCACAGAGAATCAGTGCCAGATCCGGCTTTCCGTTTTTCTTGACACCGGAGAAGAGGCCCCCTGCCGAAAATCCTTTCGGGAAGGTGATTCCTCCCGCCATTTTTTTTCTGGCCATGCCATCATTTCCATTAAAGAGTGAAATTATTGAAGTTACGGGAAGAGCGCACCCCGGCGCAATCCCTCTTGTTCTTCAAATCCAAAAATTCGGTTCATGGCCTGGATCGCCTGCCCCGCAGCTCCCCTCACAAGATTGTCGATGGCCGTCAGGACAACGAGACGATCCTCCCGGACTTTGGCATAGAGATGGACATTGTTCGTTCCCCTCACGCTCATTGTGTTTGGAGGGGAGGACACCCTTCGGACAAAGGGGCTGTCCCGATAGCTTTCATCAATCGTCCTGTCAATCTCCTCCTGGGAACAGGGATGGTCCAGAACCATGTAGATCGTAGACAGAATTCCCCGATTGAACGGCATCAGGTGAGGAACGAATGTGACTTTTCCTCCTTCCAGAGACTGCTCCATCTCCGGAACATGCCTGTGATCAAGAAGCTTGTAGGCAAGAACCCCTTCAGAAATTTCAGGAAAATGGGTCTCAAGGGTGAGAGACCTTCCTGCCCCCGTGATCCCCGACTTTCCATCCACGACGATCATATCCCGCCTGATTTGCCCTGAGCGGAGAAAAGGGAGTATGCCCAAAAGGGCTCCAGTCGGAAAGCATCCTGGACAGGCCACGAGGCGCGCTTTGGCGAGAGCCTGTCCCGTCCATTCAGGAAGGGCATAAACGGCCTGGGGGAGCCCCTCGGGAAATCCATGCTCGATTCCATAAACCCTGCGATAGAGTTCGGGATCTTTCAGCCTGTAGTCGGGCCCAAGGTCAACGACCACCGTTCCCCGCTCGAGATAGCGGGGGACAAGGGAGAAGCTCTGCCCCGCGGGAAGGGCGAAAAAAACGACATCGACATCGTCCCAAAGGGGGGCGTCCGAAATTTTTTCCAGAACTGCAGGAGAGTCGAGATGGGGAAAAAGATCCCTGATTCTCGAACCTGCCCGGGATTCACCGGCAAGACGAACCACCCGTGCGGAGCGATGGGAGGCAAGAAGATTAAGTAACTCCCCTCCTGCATATCCCGACGCTCCCGCAATTCCGATACGAACTTCTTTTTCTCGCGATTTTTCCTGCATTTTTCTCCAGAATCAGCACGAAAAAAGGGGAGACCGCGGTCTCCCCTTCCTTCGTGGGACACCCACTCAAGCTTAGCGTTTCGAAAATTGAAAACGCTTTCTGGCGCCTTTCTGGCCGAACTTTTTACGCTCCTTGGCCCTGGCGTCACGAGTCAGAAAGCCTTCTTTTTTCAAGGAGTCACGGAACTCCGGATTGATTTCGAGAAGAGCGCGGGAAATTCCATGGCGGATGGCCTCAGCCTGTCCCGTCAACCCCCCTCCCGTCACTTTTGCGAAAACATCGAGCTTTCCGGCCATATTGGTCAGTTCGATGGGGGCTTTGACCTGGGTCGTCCAGAGTGTCCGGGGAAAATATTCTTCCAGAGGCCTGTCATTGACCTGGATCAAACCGGTACCAACCTGTACCCTGACCCGAGCAATGGCTGTCTTGCGCTTCCCTGTTGCAGAACCCCGTCCGTCCTCGTTCGGTTCTCTTTCCATCAACGACCTCCTAAGGCATAGACTTCAGGATTCTGAGCCTGGTGGGGATGCGTTTCCTGCGCATAGACCTTGAGCCGGCTCATAAACTGATTGGACAACTTGTTTTTGGGGAGCATGCCCTTCACGGCATGGATGACCAGGTGCTCCGGATTCCGGCTCCGGACTTCCTTCGCGGTCGCCGACTTGAACCCACCCGGGTAGCCACTGTGGCGGTAATACATTTTCTGGGTCCATTTTTTACCGGTAAATGCCACTTTGGCGGCATTGATCACGATGACGAAGTCCCCGGCATCCTGATGAGGGGTAAAGAAAACCTTGTTTTTGCCTCTCAGAAGAAGAGCAACGGCTGTCGAGAGTCTTCCAACGGTCTGCCCGTCGGCATCCACAACATACCATTTTTTCTGTGAGAGCTCTTCAGCGGTTGCAATTCGTGTCATTTTTTCCATCGACTGAAAGTCTCCTTCGGCTCAGAGGTGTCCTAGGACGACAACTGGACCATGACCGGCTTCACTTCATCAACCGATGTCGGACTGATGGTTCTGATACCGGTCATCGTTTCCTTGTACGCCAGATGCACTCTGTCCAGATCTTTTGTAAAAAACGCTCCAAGTTGAGCCAGTGAGGAATAGAGGGAGCCATCTTGTTTGTCGAGAAACAGGGAGACGGCTGTCGGAGCCGACTGCTTGTGCTGGTTCATCCATTGTTTCAGACTCTCGATCTTCTGGAAGAACTCCTCTTCTCCCTGCCGTGCCCGCTCCATCACCGGCAACACGATACAGTCCACCTTTCCCCGAATTTTAGAAAGGGCCGTCGGATCCTCTTGCCCATCGGGAGGCACTTCGGAAAAGGGGACCACTGAACTGCCAAGCCTTGCAAAGAACGCGACAAGGCCTGAACCCAGTTCCGAGTCGAGAATGAATCTCGGAACTCCCACACGGTTCGTGCGTGGAATTTGGGAGGAAGACTCCGTTCCTTCCTCCGCTTTTTCAAAGACTGTCGATCGGAGCTCCTCAAGAAAGCTGTTATTTTCCCGTCGCCAGTTCTTCAAAAGATTTTTTGCGCCAAACTGGATCAGCGTCGAATAATAGTCTCGCCTCATCGCACTTCGGGCAATGTTTTTCCAGGAGTAGAAATCCTCCATGGCCGCAATCGCCGCCTCATTTAGCTCGTAGGCGGTCATATTCTTCGGACGGTACACCGTATGGTGCCCATCGTAGAGGCTCCAGTCCTTGTAGAGCAGTTCGCGGTTACCCGTCGCATAGAAATGATCGAAATCCGGGGATCCTGGTAAGGGTGTCAGGATCATCAGCTGGATTGACTGAAGATTCCATTCCTTGGCGAGGCGGGCCGTCTCAAAAATCGTCGCCTTGTCGTCAGTATCGGCCCCGACCACGAACATCCCGTGAATTCTAATCCCATGCTTGTTGAAAGCCTCAACCGACCGGACAATTTTTTCATAGGTCTGACGTTTATTGAAAAGATCAAGCGTCTGCGGGTTGATCGATTCAAACCCAATAAAGACGTTGAAGCAGTTGCTGGCCTTCATAAGCTCAAGAAGTTCCGGGTCGAAGGCCGTTTCCGTCCTGATCTGGGCTCCCCATTCAGGAGTCAGCCCTTCAGCGATCATTCTTTTCAGAAGATCCTTCGTCCTTTTCCGGTTGGCTGTAAACAGGTCGTCGGCAAAAAAGACATACTTCGGGTTATTGACCCGAATCTCCTCAATGACCCGATCGATGGAATGCATCCTGAAGCCGTGGCCATACATTCCCGGAACAGAACAGAATGTGCAGGTGAAAGGGCAACCCCTGGAGGTCGCAATGGAAATCAGGCCTCTCTTTTGGGTATCCCATCCCTCCACAATGCCATAATCGGGAATGGGATTGGAGTCGAGATCTTCCTTGAGGGGTCGGTCAGGATTATGGGCTTTCCTGTTGTTTTTCCAGTAGGAAAGTCCGAGGATCTTCTCCATGTCACCACGACCATCCATGGCCTCCAGGAGTTCAAACAGCGTTTCCTCCCCTTCACCGCGCACGACATAATCCGAATAATCGAGGGCCTCATCCGGAAGGAAGGACACATGAGTCCCGCCGATGACAACGGGAATCCCAGCCTCACGGACGATATTCGCAAGCCGGTAGGATTGGGGAGCCGTGGAGGTCAGAGTCGAAATTCCCACTACGTCTGCAGAAAGAACTTCCTTCATGTCAACAGGCGCTACATCCTCAATATAGACCCGGACATCCCACCCCCTGTTCCTCAGCATGGTCCCCAGGAGTATGACTCCGAGTCTCGGAATGGTGAACGAACTATAAACATGGAGATGGGTCGACTTCGGCTCGACTAGTACAAATTTCCTGGCCATTCATTGCTCCCTTCAGGGGAGCCCCCCTGCGAGAAAGCGCAAGGGGGGGAACCCCGTTATCCGTTCGGATGAATCCGGTCTTTCTTCGCGAGAAGCTGCTCTTTTGTTTCGACGTAATTGGGATCAGGTATGCAGCATTCGTCAATGGGACAAACGGCAGCACACTGGGGTTCATCGTGGAACCCGATGCATTCCGTGCAGAGATCCGGATCGATCACGTAAATGGGATCCCCTTCGCTGATAGCGTCATTCGGACACTCCGGAAGGCAGGCTCCGCAGGAAATGCAGTTATCGGCAATCAGAATAGACATCCAGGCCTCCTTGACCATTTCTTTGCTTGAAAGAAGACAAACCGCGGGCCCGCGCCCGAGGCACTCTCCATTATCCGGGCCCGAGAAACCAGGACCTCGCTCAAAAGGCACTCTCCATCGGAAAAGAGGCCGAGGTTACTACAAGACCCTTATTCTATCGATAATCCTACTGACAAATCAACTGACCCGTCCAAAATACCGTGCGGGGCTTTCAATTCTTCCGGCATCATACTCTCGCTATCATATCAAAATTCCCAGGTTGAGGAAGAGAAAGCGGGAAAAAGCCTCTCCGAAGAGAATCATGAGGAGGGCGACATAGAGAAGTCCGGTTGCGGCCTGTGTCGAATGCATCCGTACCGTCTTGTATGCCAGGTAAGAGATCACAAGTCCCCCGATAACACCGATGAGAAGACGTCCCCACAGATAAAGTCCCTGAAATGATTCAAGGAGGAGCCCCTCGGCAAATCCGGGATGCTCTTTCCAGTTCAGACCGGTCATGATTCCCGAAGTGAGGGCCGTCAGTCCGGCGCATCCCAGGAGTGTGCGCGACAGAAAGGCCAAAGGTTCGATGGGAAGCGTCGGGTTGGTCAGATAGAAATGCCCCCAGTTCATGGCCAGGAGAACGGCACCGAGAAGAAAGGTGGAGATGAACATCGACATGAGAAGGAGGATTCCCGAGGCGGAAAGGGAGAGGGAGGCGTTGAGAAAGAGCGTGGCTGTCCCTGTGGCTCCCAAAAGCAGAATGGCCGAGAGATTCAGAAGCGGCCTCGAAATGGAACGGCCTCTGTCCCAGGAGATGAAGTTGAGAAGGACATTGTAGGCCAGGAGTCCTCCCGTCCCCAGCATCACCAGATAAACAGTCAACTGGTCCAGGCGGCCCGGATGAAAAGCGGGAATCCTCAATCCGGATGGACCGAGAGCAAAAAGAGCACCTCCCGCAAACAGAAGGAACAGGAGTCCGTGCAATCTGTAAAAAGACCGGTTGACCGAAGGATACCGATAAAGAAAGGTCATGAGAAAGCAGCCTCCGGCCGTCGTTTGCAAAAGAAGCAGTCCAAAAACATTGGGATGAAAGATCATGGCGCCCTTTCCTGGCTTGATTCGGTGCCGTTTCTCCGCCGACCTTCCCATCCCGCCCTGTTTTCCCTTATCGTCAGGCCGACACGGTCGAGGGCGAGCGGAAGGGGAGGAGGATCCTTCCAAAGGGACAGCGTGACCTCCGAGGCCCCGGGGAAGTGCCCCAATACATGATCAGATAGAATTTCCCCCAGACGCTCGAGGAGACAACACTCCGACCCTTCCCCTTTCGCAACAATCTCCCTGATGAGACGGTCATAGTCCACCGTTTTCTGGATCAGGTCGTTCCCCCAGGGAATCTCGGCCAACTCAATCTTTCCCGAAATAAAAATCTTCTGGGGACGGGCCCTTTCCTCCGATCCCGTCCCTATCTTCACCATGAGAGAGAGTTTTTCGAAATAAAGCGTCTTCGGCATGGTTTACCGGCCACTCCCGGAAACGGAGGGCAATTCCCTGTCGATCACGATCCTGACGGGAGGTCCGCCGACGGCGCCATCCACAGGGACCGTTCCACTATATTCCCCGTTTGCAACAAGGGAACTGCCCGACTCAAGAGAGAGGCGAGCCACAAGGCGGACAGGCCCCTGAAAGGTGATCCCGGTAAGACGGACGTCCTTTTGGGAGATCTCGAAGGGGACAGGAAATGTCGGATGAACAAAGACCACGCGGGCGACAGGAAGCCAGTCCGGAGAGGTGGGGCCCTTCATCAGGGCCACCACGGCCAGCGAGCCGTGGGTCATCCAGAGAGGAACCTTCGGGTCAAGAAGGACTGTTCCTACAACCTTGCCTGGGACCTGCCCATTGTCGGACGAAGTCCGTGTACACCCTCCCGAGAGAAAGGCCACCACGAGCAGGATTCCCGACAGGATCCTGCCGGCAGCCATCAGATTTCTTGGGTCCATGAACACACTCCCTTCGCGCATCGTCACCTCAAGGGGATACGATGACAAATTCTTCAATATGATAAAGGGGATCGCTCTTGATGATCACCTTTCTCCGAATCACCTGCTGAACGGCATCCAGAAAGATTTTTTCCGAGGCAAGTTCCGCCTCCACATCGGGATGGACATAGAGGATCACCCGCCGGTCCTTGGCGCCCCGCCCTGACGGAAGCTTTCGAAGATCTTCAAAAATTTCGTAAATGATGGTTCTGACAGATTTGACGTAACCCTTTCCGTCACAATAAGAACATGTTTCTCCCAGCAGATGGACCAGATCTTCCCGGACCCTCTTTCTCGACATCTCCACGAGACCGAGATCCGAAATCTTGAGAGCGTTCGTGCGGGCCTTGTCCCGGGTCAGCAATTCCTGCAATCCCTGGAAGACCTTTTCACGATTTTTTTCCTTCTCCATGTCGATGAAGTCGAGGATGATGATTCCGCCGATGTTGCGAAGGCGCAATTGGTGGGCGATCTCCTCCACCGCCTCGAGATTGGTCTTGAGGATTGTCTCCTCGGGATCCTTGTCTCCTACGAAACGCCCCGTATTCACATCCACCACAGTCAGCGCCTCGGCCCTGTCGATCACGAGATAGCCCCCTGATTTGAGCCACACCTTTTTCTCGAGAGCCCGGGCGACTTGCTGGTCGACAGAATACTCCTGAAATAGAAGGGTCTTCCTGTTCCATAATTCGATCTTGTCCGCGTAGGCAGGAAGATAGGTCCGGACAAATTCGATCACCCTCTGGTATTCCTTGGGACTGTCGATGACGAGGCGGTCCACTTCATTGGTCAGGTAATCACGGATTGTCCTGAACACCACATCGAGATCGACACGGACGAGCGCAGGAGCGCGAACGGCCTCTTTCTTCGCCTTGATGTCCTCCCACAGCATGTCCAGAAAAACCATATCCATCCGGGCTTCGTCCTCGGTCATCCCTTCTGCCACCGTTCGGATGATGTAGCCTCCCTTGTGGGTCCGGAGGCCCCCCACGATCTCCTTGAGCCTCTGCCGTTCCGCTTCGTTCGTGATCCTGCGGGAGACCCCGATGTGATTGACCTGGGGCATGTAGACAAGATACCTTCCGGGAAGGCTAATGTAGGTTGTCGCACGGGGTCCCTTCGTGCTGATCGGTTCCTTTGTCGTCTGGATCAGGAGCTCCTGTCCATCGTTCAGCAATTCCTCGATCGGGCGCCTTCCTGAACGTTTGGCGGGCTCGGGAGCCGTCTCCCCCTCCGGTGTGGCCGGGACGGCGCCCTCCACCTCGATGGTCCCTCCGGTGGGAGATTCCTCCCGAAGGGCATCCGGAAGAATCTCGGCTCCCTCGACAAAGACATCGTCCACATAGAGAAACGCCGCTTTTTCAAGCCCAACATCCACAAAGGCCGCCTGCATTCCCGGCAGGACCTTGCTGACCTTTCCCTTGTATATGTTTCCGACAATACCCTGGGCCTGCTTCCGGTCAAAAAAATATTCGACCAGTCGCTTGCCTTCGATGATGGCCACTTTTGTTTCTTCCTCTGTCACATGAATCAAAATTTCCGAACCCATTCTCAACCCTCCTGAAACCTCTATGAACAATCAAAACTGCAATCATCGGACACCGGGATTCCTCTCCCCGCCAAGGGGGATTCGCCACCTGGAGCTCAGTCAATCCTTGCCCGGAGAACACAAACCGGCCCTACCTTTTCGCGTAGAGACGGACATTCATCAGAAGCGCCATGGCGCCCAAAGAGACAATCATGGCCGACCCTCCGTAACTCATGAGCGGCATGGGAACTCCCACAACCGGCAAAATTCCCAGAACCATCAAGACATTAATCAGAAAACAGAACAGAAAGAATCCCGTCACGCCCGCGGCCAGGTAAAAACCGGAAGGATCGCGACATTCCATGGCCGTTCGAAAGCCAAACCAGACCAGATATGAGACCAGTGCCAGAAAAAACAAGGCTCCGACAAATCCCCACTCTTCCGTATAGACGGCAAAAACAAAATCGGTGTGGGCTCCGGGAAGAAACTGATAGCGCACCTGCGTGGCTCCGGACATTCCCTGCCCGAACCATCCCCCCGAACCGACCGCGACAATGGACTGAATGGTGTGGTATCCCAGACCGGACGGATCGGATGCCGGATTGATAAAGGCCCGGATCCGGTCCTTCTGAAACTCGTGAAGATGGGACCAGACCCCTTCCCAGAGGACCGGAAAGAAGGCCAGACCTCCAAGTATGGACAGAGTCACGATCCGGCTAGGAATGCCCTTCAGAAAAACATAGACGGAAAAAATGATCATCAACTCGAAGGCTGTTCCCAGATCCGGCTGACGAGCGATGAGAACGGCCGGGACAACAGAAGCCAGAAGTCCCCCTGCAAAAAGAGCCGGTGAGAGGGGGATATCCCTTTTTCCCGGAACGAACAGCCATGTCAGAAAAAGGATCAGCCCAAGGATCATGAATTCCGAAGGCTGGATCTGAAACCAGCCCAGGCCGATCCAGCGTCTGGCCCCGTGGCTCGCATGGCCCCCAATGAAAACAATGGCAAGGAGTGCCAGGACGAACCCATAGATCCACCGGGCATTCTGCAGGAAAAGCGGATAGGGAACCAGCAGGATTCCCAAACCCATCAGAAGACCGGCCAACTCCCACATTCCCTGCTTGACCGCCAGATAGGGGGACACGGAAAAAAGAGTCAGAAGATCGATCAGCATGATGGCAGAGAGAACCACCAGAAACACCGGATGCACCCTGACAACATAAGCGAGCAGCTTGGCGACCAAATTCCCGTGTTCCTTCCTCAGGATGCGACAGCCGGCCTGGAGCTTCCCTTCGCAGCCAGCCGCGTGATGTAGAACATGCGAAAAACCTCCCGGGCCACCGGCCCGGCCACATCTCCGCCGTCTCCTCCGTTTTCGATCAGAACGGCGACAACAATCTTCGGATCTTCAAAGGGACCGAACCCCACAAACCAGGAATCCGCCTTGGGAGGTTTGTACCCCTTGCTCTTTCCCCGGTTGCTCACGACCTGGGCTGTTCCGGTCTTTCCGGCAATCGCAAAAAAGGGGAGATTCACCGGATGCCCCGTTCCGTGAGGGGCCGCGACCACATCCCTGAGATCGGCCTTGACGATTTCAAAGTCCTTTTTCGGTACGGGAATGAAAGTCAGACCTGAAATCTTCGACTGACCCTCCTGTCGGGAATCCCCGAGAAGAAGATGCGGTCTGGAAATTGCTCCCTCCATCGCGACGGCTCCCATCAGACGGGCCATCTCCAGGGGTGTGACGGTCAAAAAGCCCTGACCGATGGCCATGGGGGGAGTTTCTCCCGGATACCAGGGTGTGTGTAAATATTTTTTCTTCCATTCCCGATCTGGCACGACACCCGACTGCTCGGCAGGAAGGTCGATGCCCGTTCGGCTCCCCAATCCGAAAGACCGTGCCATCCTGGCGATCGGTTCGGGACCCAGGGTCATTCCGAGATGATAAAAATAAATGTCGCAGGACTGTTCTATGGCCCGGTGCAAGTGGAGGATTCCGTGGCCTCCCTTCTTCCAGTCATGAAAAATCACGGAGCCGACGCGAAAAGTCCCGGCACAATGAAACGGCTGGTCCGGATCGAGCTTGTGTTCACTAAGGCCGGCGAGTGTCGTGACGATCTTGAAGACCGAGCCCGGAGGGTAAAGCCCCTGGGTCGCCCTGTCCGTCAGGGGATGATCCGGTGCATGGACGAGAGCGTTCCAGCGACTGGAACTCATGGCCTGCGAAAGCTCTTCCGAATCGTAGGCCGGATGGCTTGCCAGAGCAAGGATCTCCCCATTTCTGGGATCGAGGGCCACAACAGCCCCCCTCCTGTTTCCCAGAAATCTCTCTGCAGTCATCTGAAGGCGCATGTCGATGGTGAGGCGGAGGGAATGGCCCTCCTTGGGAGGATCGTTCTTGAGGTTCCGGATCATTCGCCCATGGGAGTCGACAAGCTGGCGACGGAGGCCGGGCGCCCCCTGCAGAAGAGCATCGTACTCCTTCTCGATGCCGGACTTTCCGATTCCGGTTCCAGGGGGAAGGTGACGATAGAACGATCCCTTGAGATCAGCTGATGTGAAGGATCCGACATATCCCAGGAGATGGGCGGCCATATCGTCCGCCGGGTAGATGCGTTTGGGCATAACTTGAATGAAAAATCCCGGGAGGCGATAGAGATCCATGTTGACCCGGCCGACCTGGGCCATTGAAAGTCCTGTCTGGAGGGGGACGGGAACATGGGAAGGAAGGACGTAGCCCAAACGGGAAAGGGCATGTCGGAGAACTTTCTCGGGAACGCCAAGGTCGTAGGCTAGCCAGGCCAGTTCCCTTCGGGGGTGGACGACCTCCCCCGGAATTTCGAAGACCGCGAAGTCGGGTCCGTTTCTCACCAGAACCACTCCGTTCCGGTCTGTGATCTCTCCCCGCAGGGGTGGAATGGGCACGACCTTGACGACGTTGTCCCGGGCCAGAGCCAGATAATGGTGGTGTTTGATCACCTGCACGACATAAAGGCGGACAACGACCACCGAAAGGCCCAGCCAGAAGACAAAAATCAACCCGTAGAGACGCGCCCTCGGAGACCCGAGGATCCCATTTTTATGAAAGCGGAATTCCGATGCCATGTTGTTTTCGGGAAGGAGGATCGGACGTCCAACCAAGGGAGCGCATCACAAACACCAGAAACATCCCCAGGAAGCCCGTCGCCCCTTCCATCACCAGCCAATCTCTTAATAGTTGTATCTCCAGGGGGAATTCAAGAAGCTTCCGAAGCAGAAGTCCAACCCCCATATCGATCGCGAGAACAATCCAAACCAGAACGTATTGCCGGACGCCTGAACGGGTCGATGCCTCCGAAAGCCGTGAAATAATCCAGGCTTCAGAAACATACAGAAGAACCCAGAACAACCCGGGTCCGTAGGAAACGAGAGCGGCAAGAAGACCGGCCACCCCTCCCAGAACCAGAAACCCGTACTTCTCCCTTCTCCGGAGAAGAAAAAAAAGAAACAGGGGAACGGGATTGATTCCCGCCGCAAGGGTCGGGAACCACCGAAGCCCGGAAATCGCCATGACCATGAAAACGACCAGGAGAATGGTCCTGAGCGGAAGGTTCATGGCTGCCTCTTCCCGAGCAGAGGCTTTTCTGTCCACTCGAGCGGAGGAACAAGAACCATGACCGCCCAAAGAGAGTCCAGCCTTTCGGCGCTTTCGAGCCTGACCGAGCGAAAGATCTGATGGCCGGGATTCAGACTCCTGACAACGGTTCCAATCGGTTCCTCCGGAGGGAAGAAGCCATCCTCTCCCGTCGTCACAACATGCGACCCATTCTCAAGGGACGTCATGGCAGGTATGTATTCAAGCTTCAGAAAATGGCCCGAGCCCCGCCCTCTCACAAGTCCGCTCTGACCGGAATCCAAAAGACGTCCTTCCAGAGCGAAGAGGGGATCTTCGACCCAAAGAACCTGCGAGAAGCCGGAAAAGACCCTCACCACATATCCCACCACCCCATGGGTCCCAATGACGCCATCCCGGACTTGAACCCCTCTTCTGGAGCCGCAATCGAGCAGAAGGGTTCGGGGAGCGATCGTCGGATTGTCCGCGATCACGTGGCAGGCGATTCCCTTCTGCGGCGTCCTTTTCTTCAAATCGAGGAGGGCCAGGAGATCCTCGTTCCTTGCGGAAAGACTTCGGTAATGGTCGAGCGATCTCCGAAGACTTTCAACTTCGAGGCGGAGTTTCCGGTTTTCTTCTTCGCTCCTGGCAAGGTCCAGATAATGGGTCCAGAGTCCCGTCGATCCCCGCGACAACCCCGTGGCCCCCGAGAAAGCAAGGCGAAGCATGTTCAGGGGAGGATCCAGAATCCAACGCCGGAAAAACTCCGGATAGAACCCCAGGATAACCAGAACCGCAAGCGATATCAGAAGTACCGGAACGGCCTTGAAGGATGAGGGTCGTTTCAGTGAAGGTCGCACCGTTTCGCCTAGTCTCCGAGTGTGACCTTCCTCAGGACATCGAGTTCTTCGAGGGTCTTCCCCGTCCCGATCACGACCGTCGTCAGCGGATCGTCCACCGTGATGATAGGAAGACGGATTTCATCACGGATCCGGAGATCAAGCCCACGCAACATGGATCCCCCCCCCGTCAGGACGATTCCGCGGTCGATGATGTCCGCGGATAGCTCGGGAGGTGTGTTTTCCAGTGTCTTCTGCACGATCGTCACGATACTGTTGATGGTATCGGACAGGGCTCCCCGAATTTCCTCCTCGGTGATCTTGAGGGTCTTCGGAAGACCGGTAATGAGGTCTCTCCCCTTGATAATCATGACATGGCCTTCCTTCTGGGGGCAGGCGGACCCAATCTCCATTTTGATCCGTTCCGCCATCGAGTCCCCGATCAGAAGATTGTGCTGCTTCTTGATGTAGGCGATGATGTCCTCATCCATCTTGTCGCCGGCCACCTTGATCGACTCGCTGTAGACCGTTCCTCCAAGGGAAATCACCGCGACATCCGTCGTTCCTCCCCCGATGTCGATCACCATGTTCCCGGAGGGCTCCATGATCGGAAGTCCTGCCCCGATCGCCGCGGCAAGAGGCTCCTCGATCAGATAGACCTCTCGTGCACCGGCCATTCGGGCCGAATCCTTGACAGCCCTCTGGGCAACCATCGAGATCCTGGAGGGAACGCAGATCACCATCCGAGGCCGGACAAACGCTGAACGACGGTGGACCTTGTTGATAAAATAGGACAGCATCTGCTGGGCAATGTCGGGATTGTCGATGACGCCGTTCCGGACAGGCCGGACAGCCACGATGTTCCCTGGAGTCCGTCCAAGCATTTTTTTGGCTTCCCGGCCGATCGCGAGGACCGAGCCTGATTTCTGGTCCATCGCCACGATCGATGGTTCGTTGATGACGATCCCCTGGTCACGCACATAGACAAGGGTGTTGGCCGTGCCAAGATCGATTGCCAGATCCTGGGAAAGAAAACCGAAAAGATTTGCGATGAGCCCCAAGATGTTTTTCCTTTATTCTTTAGGGAGTCGTCGACTCCGTTGTCTCAGCGCGGGTGACCTCCGCGGCCTTGTCCTGCCGTCTCTCAATCCCCCCGAATGCGCCCTTTCTCACCATCGTTCCCACCAGATCGTCACCGAACCGCCGGTCGGACGGCATTCCAGCCAGAATCAGACCTTCGACGGAGGCGACAAGAAGTCCCAGGGCCCAGCCGATCCAAGGAATCTGGGACAGAATGTAGGCCAACCCCAGCGGAATGTTGCGGATGGTGGATTCGTAAAAACTGCACGGGTCTCCCGAACGTCCCGAAACCCACAGTCCGGTCAATCTTTTCCCGAGACTTTTACCGCCAGGAAGTCCGTCGGCAACAAGGATGTAAGCTGTCGCCGCAAGCCAGGCCAACCAGGAGCTCCCCAGCAAAAAACCGGCATGTTCAAGAGAGAGGGCCAGCAGGTAGTCGACAAACTTGGCCAGGAACCTGTCAAAAAGGTAGGAAAAACGATCGGACGGTTCCCTGATCTCCACCCCTTCCTCCTTCAACCCGGCCAGAAATGCCATAAAATTCTTCGCAAAACAAAACTTACCCCAGCACGCATGAAAAATGCAACACGAGGAGCGCTTCTTTCACGACGGAAGAGATCGGCTCTGAAAGATTCCGGGTGAAATATTATTCAAGCAAAAATGATTAATGGAATTTAACTCGTTTCGAGACGCTTCCGGATTTCACGGAAGACCGTTTCGCAGGGTGTGTCGCCAAAAATGGCGGAACCCATGACGATGGTGTCGGCTCCGCAGTCCACCACCTGGGCGATATTGGCGGGCTTTATCCCCCCGTCGACCTCCAGCCTCACGTGCGCCGCGCCACGACTGTCCAGAAGGGCCCGCATGGCGGCGATTTTTTCGAAGGAATGTCCGATAAAGGACTGTCCCCCGAAGCCGGGATTCACCGTCATGACGAGAACCAGGTCGATCATGTCCAGGATATCGGCCACCATGGACACGGGTGTTGCCGGAGAGAGCGCAATCCCCGCCCGCATTCCGAGATCCCTGATCCGGGAGAGGACATAATGGAGATGGGACGAGGCCTCCCAGTGGACGGTCACACGGTGCATTCCCCCGGTCGCAAGATCTGGAAGATAAATCTCGGGACTCTCCACCATCAGATGGGCTTCCAGGGGAACGGAGGTGATTGTCCTGAGCCTCTCGACGACGGGAGGGCCAAAGGTGAGATTGGGGACGAAATGGCCATCCATCATGTCCAGGTGCAGGAGGTCGGCCCCCGCCGCGGACGCTTCCCGGACCTCCTCTCCCAGGGCGAGGAAATCGGCGGACAGAATGGATGGGGCGATCAGGACCTCTCGGCCATTCCTTGAACGTATCATCTAGAAAGCATGCCGGGAAAGGGAGGTATGGGAGCCGGCCATGGCCTCGAGCCGCCGGATGCGTTCCTCCGTGGGGGGATGCGTCGAGAACAGGGCGACCAGCCCTCCGGCATGGAAGGGTTCCAGGATGAACATGTGGGCCGTCGACGGATTGGCCGCCATGGGAACGGCATCGATCCCTCTTTCGAGTTTGGCCAGGGCACGGGCCAGAAAGAGGGGATTTCCGCAAAGCCTCGCTCCGCCTTCGTCCGCCGCGAATTCGCGAGACCGGGAAATCGCCATCTGCACCAGCATGGCCGCAATCGGAGCCAGAATGATCATCAGAAGGTCCCCGAATCCACCGCCCTCCCTCTCCTCCCGTTCACGGCCACCGAAGATGGCGGCCCACTGGGCCATGTTCGCGAGCATCGTCACCGCTCCCGCGATGGAGGCGGCCACCGTCGAAGTCAGGGTGTCCCGGTTGATCACATGGGTCAGTTCGTGGCCAAGAACCCCTGACAGCTCTTCCGGCGTCATGAGGTCCATGATCCCGGTCGTGACCGCCACCGCCGCGTGGGAAGGATCGCGACCGGTCGCGAAGGCGTTGGGAGACGGATCGTCGATGATATAGAGGCGAGGAACGGGAATCCCACCCCGCCGGGCCAACGCGACAAGAAGTTGCTGGATCTCCGCGATTTGGGGATTGCCGTTCTCCCCGGTCACCTCATGGGCCTGGTACATCGAAAGGACGATCCTGTCGGAAAACCACCAGGAAAAGAAATTCATTCCGACCGAAAGGACGAGGGCAATGACCATCCCCGTCTGTCCTCCCAGCTGTTTTCCGATGAAAAGGAGAAATCCGGTCAGAAGCCCGAGGAGAAGGACGGTCTTGAGCGAATTGAACATTCTTTCACAACTCCAGTAAAGTGGCCGTCATTATTCCTTCAACTCTCCGACGGCTCGCGGGGAACAAAGTCAAGAATTTCTCCGGGCGCAAACCTCCGCCCCGACAGGAACTCGGAAACCGGGAGCATCCGGCCCCCTTCCCTCTGGAGGGAATGGATCCGGTAGACGCCATTTCCACAGGCCACATCGATTCCCTCTGGAGCCTGGGACAGAACCTGGCCTGCGACTGATTCCCTCCCGGCCTCCCGAAGAACCCGTCCCGACCCGATTCTGAGCCGGCCAAGAGAGGATCCGACAATCGCTCCGGGCCACGGATTCATCGCCCGGACATGCGCGTCGACCTCCAGCGCTGACGATTCCAGAGGCAACCGGCCATCCTCCTTCCGGAGGATCGGGGCCAGGGATCCTTCGGCCGGCTGGGGGATGGGACGAAGAAGGCCCGCGAGATAGCGCTCGAGCCCCAGAATCAGAAACTCCGGTCCTTTTTCGATCATCCGTTCCGAAAGGGAGACCGACGTCTCATCCGGAGCCAACGGGATTTCAAGCCGGTCGAGCACGGGACCCGTATCCATCCCCCTGTCCAGAAGCATCAGGGACAGGCCTGAAACGGTCAACCTGTTCCGGATGGCCCAGACTATGGGAGAAGCTCCCCTCAAGGCCGGTAGAAGACTGGCATGGACATTCACGCACCCCCACCGTGGAGCTGCCAGAACCTCCTCTGGAAGTATTTTACCATAAGCCACCACCACGATCAGATCCGGGCACCAGTCCCGAAGGAATTGTCGCCCTTCTGGAATTCGGAGGGACGTGGGAGCGACGGTCGGAATCCCCTTTTCCAGGGCCCAGGCCCGGACAGGAACGGGGGTCAGAGCCTGTCCCCGGCCCCGGGGACGATCGGGCTGGGTCACGACCCCCCGGAGATCGAAGCCCCGGTCGACGAGAGCCGAAAGAAATGGAACGGCAAAGTCGGGACTTCCCATGAAGACCGTCCGGATCCCCGAAACATCGGTCACGGCTGTTTCTCCCATCTTTTCTCCCACCGCGTCCGCCGCCAGTGGGACAAAAGACGCGAGAGGGCGGGTTGACGATCCGGTAGAAGAATTCCCTCGAGATGGTCGACCTCGTGCTCGACCATCCGGGCGAAGAGCCCCGACCCGGTATAGACCACCCGGTCGCCCTTCTCATCGAATCCGGCGACAGTCACTTTTTCCGGACGGCGGATGGACAGGTCCAGGCCGGGAAAGGAGAGACACCCCTCCACCACCGGAACCGAACCGGTGCGCTCCAGGATCTCCGGATTGACGAGAACCCCCTTTGCGGGGGGACCTCCCGGATCCCGGGGCCGTTTCAGGTTCCAGACGAAAAGACGCAAGGGAATCCCGATCTGGGGAGCGGCCATGGCAATTCCCCGCTGCGTCGCCAAAGTCTCCCGAAGATCCGCCACCGCCTCCCGCACTTCGCTCGAAGCGGGATCGGCCATGCGAGCAACGGCCCTCAGAAATGGCTCCCTGTGCCCCACCAGAGGACGAACCGGCATACAGTCTTCCTGACCCGGCCTCAGGAGCCTTTTCCCGTCGACGGACAGGAAAAAGGAGCTCCTCCGGGGACGACGACCCGAACCGGCACCTCATCGGTCTTGACGATCTGGTCCTTTCCCGCAAGCTCGAATCCCAGGCGATGCCGGCCGGCCCGAAGATGGCCTACGCAAATCTCGAGGATCCCCTCCGGTTCGATCCTGCGCCCCAGGAGACGCCCCCTGTCGACAGAAAGATGAAGAAAACGGCCGGCCGGCCTTTTGGGGATTCTGAACCGAAGGGTCACAACCGATCCGTGGACGGAGAGAGAGGTCAGGACGGGCCCTTGGACGGAGCCTTTGGCTCCCGCTTCGGCCAGGCCGGAGAAGACGAAAAGCTGGCCTATAAAGACCGGAATCGCCAGAGAAAGCGCAAGACGCCCGCTTCGGGAACACCTGGACATCTCTTTGATGGGCGGATACCTCCTGCGAGGGGATGGGAGCATGGGCTCTATCCTATCGCGATGCGGGGCAGGGACTCAACATCTCGGGGAGGGACGGGAGTCCGAACGAATCAGACCGGTCGCTCAAGGCCGTTTTTTCACGACTCAAGGATCCCGCCCATCCAGGAGCCGATGTCCCCGATCTCCGGGAGGCAGACGGAATGGCCCATCGCATACTGCTCCCATTTCCGGGCTCCTTTTGTTCCCAGCCCCTCGAGCGTCTCGAAGGTCTTCCGGCCGAGGCGGAATGGAACGACGGGATCTTCCGTGCCGTGCGCCATGAAAAGAGGGGTCGGACTATCCGAGAGGAGAAGCCCCGAATCGAGAGGGAGATAGGTGGACAGGGCCAGGACACCTCCCCATCGAATCCTTGGATCCCCGAAGACGGTCAGAAGAACGATCACTCCTCCCTGGGAGAAGCCGGCCAGGATGATCCGTTCCGGGGGAATTCCACGCTCCTCCTCCCTCTTCGCGAGCGCCTGCAGGTGGCTCACGGACCGATTCATTCCCACGAGGTCGGGATAGCGGGAGAGGTCGGCCAGTGCGACGTCATACCAGGCCCGCATGGGGGCCCCTCCGTTGACCCTGACCCGCATGACCGGAGCGTGCGGGAAGATGAAGCGGAGGGGAACGGGAGGAAGAGGAATCTCAGGAACGATTCCCTCGAAGTCATGGCCGTCGGCGCCCAGTCCGTGGAGCCAGATCACCGCCCATCGGGGATCTGGCCCCGTCTCGAGGATCACCGCATCAAGCATGGCTTCCTCCAGCCGTTCCAATCGCCGCCAGCTCCGACAGAAAATGCCCGGAATCCCCATCGACCGGGGCAAGGCATCCGAAGGTTCCGCAGATCCAGGCCCGGGTGACCCCTGTTGCCCCCGGAGCCTTCCCGGAGACTGGAGTTCCTTCCCGAGAGAGAACGATCCATGCCGGAGATCCGGCAGACCTTGCCTGCGACTGCCAGGAGGCGGCATTCGGCCCCTGGAGAACCACCGTCGGAGCCCCGGAGAGTCGGTAGGAAAGGGCGGAAAGAAGGGTGTCGAAACCCTCCGGCCGGGTGTTGAAGGTCCCCGCGAAGAGCGTGAGGCTCCTTTCTGCCGCTTCGAGCATGGGGAGATCCCCGAGAAGGGATCCGAGACGGAGGAGGCTCCGGACAGCGACCCCGTTTCCGTTGGGAAGGGACTGGTCGTGGCCGGTCTTGATCCGGCAGAGGAGTTCTTCATGATCGCGGGCGGTAAAGAAAAAACCTCCCTCCGCACGGTCTTCGAACTGGTCCAGAAGGACCCCGGCAATCTCCTTCGCCCAGGCCAGCCGATCTTCGGAGTAGGCGGCCGAGAGACTTTCCAGAAGGGCCTCGAGCAGGAAGGCGTAGTCGTCGAGATAGGCGGGGAGGCGGCTCTCTCCCAGGGTCCGGACGGCCAGAAGACGACCGTCCTTCCACAAATGGGTCCGAATGGCGGAAAAGCCGGCCAGGGCGCGTTCGATCCAGTCCGGCCGCTCGAGGATCCTTCCGGCCTCGAGGAGCCCCCGCAGGTAGAGGGCGTTCCAGGAGGTCAGGATCTTTTCGTCGCGGCCGGGGCGTACGCGGCCTTCCCGGATCTCGAAAAGACGCTTGCGGGCCGATTCCAGAAGGCGACGGACCTCCTCCGGATTCCTCCCTTCCTCCTGGGCATACTCCTCGGGGGTCCGGACGAGGACGGGATTCCAGTACTGGTGCTCGAAATTGGGGGGAAGGCCGAATCCGAAGCAGGCGTCGGCGACCCGCCTCTCCTCCTCCGACAGAACCGCCTCTATTTCCTCACGGCTCCATCGTGCAAACTTCCCTTCTTCTCCTTCGGCGTCGGCATCGAGGGAGGCATACCAGAGGCTTTCAGGGGCCCTCATCTCCCGATCGGCCCAGGCAACCGTCTCCTCCGCCACCCTCCGGAAGAAGGGATCTTTCGACAGGTCGTAGGCCCGGGCGTAGAGCCCGAGAAGGGGGCCGTTGTCGTAAAGCATTTTTTCGAAATGGGGGATTTCCCAACGATCATCGACGCTGTACCGTGCGAACCCTCCTCCGATCTGGTCGTAGATCCCCCCGCGCCCCATCTTGCGAAGGGTGAAGAGGGCCATTTCCCGGTCCCCGGCTTCGGGGGAGTCGAGCAGAAAGGCCAGACCCTGGGCGTGGGGGAACTTCGGAGCCCCCCCGAACCCTCCGTCCTGAGCGTCGAAGAGCTGCCGCAAATGGGCCCGAAGGGCTTCGACGGGAGCGGCCGACAGAACAACACCCTCCGTGCGCTTCGGGACCAGGAGATCCAGTGTCTCCACGACCGACCGGTTGTCCGGACTTTCGAGCTGGTCCCTGTGCTCGACATAGAAGCCGTGGATCCGGTTCAGAACCTCGGAGAATCCGGGAAGGCCGAATCGTCCGGTCTTGGGAAAGTAGGTTCCGGCGGCGAAGGGGACCTTGCGTCCGGTCAAGAAGATGGTGAGGGGCCATCCTCCCCCGCGCCGGGCCAGAAGCTGGTGGGCGGTCTGGTAGATATGGTCAAGGTCGGGGCGCTCCTCCCGGTCCACCTTGATGTTGACGAACAGGTCGTTCATCAGGCGGGCCGTTTCGGGATCCTCGAAGGACTCGTGGGCCATGACATGGCACCAGTGGCAGGCCGCGTACCCGATGGAGAGAAGGACCGGCTTGCCGGTCTCTCCCGCCGCCTTCCAGGCCTCCTCTCCCCAGGGATACCAGTCCACCGGATTGTCGGCGTGCTGACGAAGATAGGGACTGGTTTCCCGTCCCAGGCGATTGGCCATGAATGTCCTCTCTTTCCAGAAAATATCCAATTGACGTTGTCGTGGGCCTTTCAGAAATTCGTGACCTCCATTCTAACGGCCTCCTACTGCCCGCGTCCAATGGATCCTGTTGAAGGACCCGGACCAATCGGGTAAGATTCGCTGAAAAAGGAGACGGAATGGAGCGGGAGGAAACGACCGATCGCGAGAAGGATTTTTCACGCCCACCGGGAAGCCAGGCCGGCCCCCGCGACCTTGGCCCTCTAGGGGCCGTTCCGGATGTTTCCGGGACGCTCTTCCGGGTCTGGGCCCCCCGGGTCCGGACCCTCGATCTCATCGTGGAAGGGCCGGGGACACCCTCCCGCCATCGTCTGGAGCGGGAGGAAAACGGCTATTTCCGAACCTTCCTCGAGGGAGCCCTCCCCGGGACCACCTACCGCTACCTGATCGACGGGGAGATCCTCCGTCCCGATCCGGCCTCCCGTCTCCAGCGGGAGGGCGTCCATGGACCCTCGACCGTCTGGGGGCCCCCGGAGGCTCCCCCGCACCCCTTTCCCGGCCACTCCCTTGCGGATCTCCTCTTTTACGAGCTTCACGTCGGAACCTTTTCGCCCTCCTCCTCATTCGAGGGGATCCTCCCCTCTCTCGACCACCTCGCACGGACCGGCGTGACCGCCATCGAACTCATGCCGGTGGCCCAGTTCCCCGGCGTCCGGAACTGGGGGTATGACGGAGTCTTCCCCTATGCCGTCCAATGGTCCTACGGGGGCCCGGACGGCCTTTTCCGACTCGTTCGGGAGGCGCACCGGCGAGGCTTGTCGGTCTTTCTCGACGTCGTCTTCAACCACCTGGGGCCGGAAGGCAACTACCTCTCGTCCTTCGGACCCTATTTCTCGGAGACGACCCGGACTCCCTGGGGAGAGGCGCTGAACTTCGACGGACCGGAGAGCGACCATGTCCGGCACTTCTTTCTCGAGAACCTGAGAACCCTCGCCGTTCTCTTCGATCTGGACGGATTCCGTCTCGACGCGATCCATGCCATCCGCGACCAGTCCCCCCATCCCTTTCTGGCCGACGTGTCGCATCTGGCAAAAAACATCGCCTCCCGCCGGGGCCGTATCCTCCATCTCGTCGCCGAATCGAACGCCAACGACCGCCGGACGGTCCTCCCCGTCTCAAGAGGCGGACTGGGATTCGACGCCCAGTGGAGCGACGACTTCCACCACGCCCTCCATGTCCACTTCACCGGCGAGAGGGACGGCTATTATCAGGACTTTTCCGAAACGGAGGACCTCGTCCTCGCCCTTTCGAAGGGCTTCGTCTACCAGGGGCAGCCTTCACCCTCTTTCCGGTGCCGGCGGGGATCCCCCTCCGAAGACCTTCCCGCTCGCTCCTTCGTCTTTTTTGCCCAGAACCACGACCAAACAGGCAACCGCAGGAACGGAGACCGCCTCTCGACCCTTCTTCCGCCGGAGGCTCTTCCCCTCGTGGCCGCCCTGGTCCTCCTCTCTCCCGGACTCCCCTTGCTCTTCATGGGGGAGGAATACGGAGAGACGCGCCCCTTCCTCTACTTCACGGACCACGGAGACGCCGACCTCGTGCAGGCGGTGCGCGAAGGCCGGAAGAAGGAGTTCTCCGCCTTCGGCTGGTCGGGAGAGGTGCCGGACCCCCAGTCCCCCGAGACCTTCGACCGCTCCCGGTTGACCCTGACCGACCCGGGAGCCTCCCTCTCTCCCTTCCAGCAATCCCTCCTGGGCTGGACCTCCCGTCTCGCCGAAATCCGGAGGACCTCTCCGGCCCTTCTCCCTCCTGACCCGATCGGAACTCCCCAAAACCGTGTTTTCTCTCCCGGAGACGGCCTCCTCTTCCTCATGCGGGGAGAGGTTAGCAAACCACGGATCCTCCTTCTGGCCAACGCTTCCCGGGAGCCCCGGACCCTCCCGGCTCCATTTTTCCCGACCGACTGGAAGGGAGGGGTCCTCTCCCTTCTTCTCGACTCGGGTCCTTTCTTCGGAGGAAAGGCCTCCACCTTCTCTCCTGACGACCAGACGGAACTCCTTCTCGAGCCCTACCGGATCCTCCTTCTGACCGAGACCAGCCCATGAAGCCCTATTCCACCGGGGAGACGGGGCCGCTTCCTCTTGCCACCTGCCGACTGGGCTTTTCCCGGAACTTCCGCCTGACAGCGGCCGCACGCCTCGTTTCCTATCTCGAGCGCTTGGGTGTCACCACGATCTACGCCTCCCCCCTCTTCGCCGCCCGTTCGGGGAGCGGACACGGCTACGACCTCATCGACCCCACCCGGCAAAACCCCGAGATCGGAACTCCCGCCGACATGGAGCACCTGTCCCGGACACTCCGGAGCCGGGGAATGGGTCTGATTCTGGACATCGTCCCCAACCACATGGCCGCCCACTATGAAAATCCCTGGTGGCGGGATCTTCTTGAAAACGGAGAAGCCTCCCCCTTTTCCATGTTCTTCGACGTGGACTGGAACCCGCCCCAGCGCGCCCTCGAGCACCGGCTCAGCCTGCCGGTTCTCGGCGACTCCTACCGGAAAGTTCTGGAAAACCAGGAACTCGAACTGGTCTACGGTAAAAACGGCTTCGCCGTCCGCTACTACGAGACCCTTTTCCCCGTCGACCCGGCCACGCTGGCCCCGGTCTTCCGGGAGATCAAGGAGGCTCTTCCCTCCGGATCACGCCCTGATGCCGAATTGCTCCGAAACACTCTCGACCTTTTGTTAAAACGCACGGAATCCCTTCCCGAACGTCGTTCCGATCCCCTGTCCCGGCGCCTCAGATCCCGCTCCCGACGGACGCTCCACCTTCTTCTGAAACGGCTGTACCAGAGCAACGACCTGTTCCGGGAGGCCCTGGAACGGGTTCTGGCCGAATATCGGGGAATCCGGGGAATTTCCTCCTCCTTCGACCGGATGGACGCCCTTCTTTCCGCCCAGGCCTACTGGCTGTCCCACTGGAAAACGGTGACGCGAACCCTGAATTATCGGCGCTTCTTCGATGTGGCGGACCTCGCCGGAGTCCGAATGGAGGATGACCGTGTCTTCGATGCCTTCCACCGGCTCGTCCGGGAGTGGAGCCGGAACGGATGGATCGACGGGGTCCGTGTCGACCACGTCGATGGGCTCCGGGACCCCGCCGACTACCTCCACCGCCTCTCGCGCCTCCTCCAGGAGGAGCGGCCGGAATGGCCCCCCCTCATCTGGGTGGAGAAGATTCTGGCCCGGGACGAATCCCTGCCGGACTGGACGGTCTTGGGAACGACCGGCTATGAGTTCGCGGCCTTCCTGTCCGGACTCTTCACAGACCCGGAAGGGGCCCGGCAGCTCTCGGAATGGTACGAAACCGTTCTCGCCCCCGACCGCTCCTTTTCGGACATCGCCTACCAGCAAAAAAAATTTGTGGCGGAAACCCTCATGGGGGGTGAACTGCGCCGGCTGACCCTCCTCCTTGAATGGATCGCCATGGAGGAGCGCGACGTGCGGGAAACGGGATTCCGCGAGCTTCAGGCCGGACTGGTCGAGGTGACGGCCTGCCTTGAGGTCTACCGGACCTATATCCGGGACGGCAGCGTCCCCGAAGAGGCCCGGGCCCGGATCGAACGGGCGCTCGACCTTGCCCGGCTGCGCCATCCCTCCCGAAGGGCGGGGCTTTTCCGCTTTTTCGAACGGCTTCTGACTCTTGATTTTCCTGCCGGAAGCAGTCACGAGAAACGGAATCGATGGACAGACTTCGTCCTCAAGTGGCAACAGTTTTCGGGGGCCGTCATGGCCAAGGGAATCGAGGACACCTCCTTTTACCTCTATACCCCCCTGATCTCCGCCAATGAAGTGGGAAACGATCCGGGCCTCCCTCCCCAGGGACCCGATGCGTTCCACTGCTTCAACCGGGACCGGCTCGAACGGCTCCCCCTCTCCCTTTCCACGACCTCCACCCACGACACCAAGCGAAGCGCCGATCTCCGGGCCCGGATCACGGCCCTTTCCGGCCACGCCGCCCTGTGGATCGAACGGGTCGAAAAATGGCGGGTCCTGAATCGGGATCTGAGAACCCGGGACAAAAGCGATGCCGCTGTCCCCGACCCTTCCCTCGAACATTTTCTCTACCAGACCCTGATCGGGGCCTGGCCCCTTCCCGGCCGGGAGGAACCGGATTTTGGACAGCGTCTGGAGGCTTATGTGGTCAAAGCCCTCCGGGAGTCCAAGCGCCACACCAACTGGATCACCCCAGACCTCGTTTACGAGGAGGCGGTCTGCCGCTTTCTCCGGGAGATTCTCCGTCCCGAGAGGCCGTCCCCCTTTCTGAAGGACTTTCTGTCCCTCCAGAGGGTCCTCGCTCAGGAAGGGGCCGCCATCTCGCTCTCCCAGATCGTTCTCAAAGCCGCCTCTCCGGGAGTCTTCGACCTTTACCGCGGGGACGAACTCTGGGACCTCTCCCTGGTCGACCCCGACAACCGCCGGCCCGTCGACTTTTCCAGAAGGACCCGCCTTCTGAAGTCCGTCATAGACCAATGGACCGCCAATCCGGAATACGCCTTCCGGCGATTTTTGACCCACTGGACCGACGGCCGCATCAAGCTTTTTCTTACCTGGATCCTCTTAAATCTCAGAAAGAGCCACCCCTCCCTTTTTCTCGAAGGAGACTATCGCCCCCTTCCCCCGGAATGGGAAGAAGATCATGGTATGCTGGGGTTCAGGCGAAGCCTTCCCGACCGGGACCTTCTCGTGGTGGTCGATCGTCGCGTGGCCGGGAGCCTCGAGGAAGGGGGCGGACTGCTCTCCCGTAAAAGGCCGGTGGGGTCGATTCCCCTGCCGGAGGGGGAAAGCGATCCCTGGACCCACCTGCTGACGGGACGAAAAATCGCTCCCCGCCAATCCGGCGGACGCGAGGGGCTCCCTCTGGATTCTGCGATGGGAGGCACAGTGTTCACCGTCCTTTTCCGGGGGCCCGGACCGGTCTCCCCCAAGGAGGGCCATTGATGGACGACACCGAGCTCTGGATCTCCCGCGGGATCCTTTACGAAATCTACATCCGAAGCTTCTATGACAAATCCGGAGACGGGGTGGGGGACTTCCGGGGGATTCTCGAACGGATGGACTACATCGCCCGCCTCGGGGTGAAGGGGATCCTGTTGAACTGCCCCTTCCAGTCCTTCTCCGGCAACAGCCGCCACCCCCTGACCGACTGGATGCGTCCGGACGCCTCCCTGGGATCGCTCTCCGAACTTCTGGTCGTCATCGAGGCCGCCCACGCCAAGGGGCTCAAGGTCCTGGCCTCCCTTCCGATCAATGCGACCAGCGACCGGCACACCTGGTTTCTCGAATCCCGGGACCGAAGCTCCCGATACCTGAGGAAGAGCTTCTTCTGGTCGAACCGCCTCAAGCTCCCTTCCTCCCCGGACCAGGAGACGCCGGAAATCTCGAACTGGGCCAAGGACGACGAGACGGGCCAGTACTACTGGTACCAGGACCACAAGGACGAACCGGCGATCAACTACGGGGACCCGGATATCTGCGAGGAGATCCGGAGGGTCTTCGAGCACTGGTTCACCCTGGGATTCGACGGATTCCGGCTCGCGGGATCGGGCCGGCTCCACCGTCTGGGCAAAGAGGGAATCGAGCTGGTCACCGACCCCTTCCGGCAGCTTTCGGGGATCCTCGCTCCCCTCCGGAGCTCTTTTCCCGATCGGGTCTTCCTCTTCGAGACAAGCGCGCCCCCCCGGGGCGCCTTCTCCCAGGATCCCCGACTCTTCTACCACTACAACGGATTCTTTCCCTCGGTCATCCGGTCGGTGAAGGAGGAAAACAAAGAGGCCCTCGAACAGGCCATCGCCTCGGGCGAACGCGAGTTCCACACCCGGAAGGATCTTCCGATCCGATGGACCCTCGACCTCCGGGAACGCTCCGAAGAGACCTTCGAAAAGTTTCTCGAGGAGGACGGAGGGGACGCGATCTTCCCCCTCGAGGAGGTCTCCTCGGAGGAGCGCCCGGTCCTGGCCCGCGTGGCCCGGATCATGGAGAACGGACGCCGCAGGATCCAGCTCGCAGCCAGCCTCTTCTTCACCTTTCCCGGTCTTCCCGTCCTCTATTACGGAGACGAGATCGGGATGGGGGACCATCCCCACCTCCCGGGCCGAAACCCCGTCCGCACCCCCATGCAGTGGTCTTCGGACCGCAACGCGGGATTTTCCGCCGCCGACCCGGAAGAGCTCTACAATCCGGTCATCGACGACCCCCTTTACAGCTACACGATGGTCAACGTGGAGAGCCAGGAACGATTCGCCGATTCCCATCTCTGGAACGTCCGGAGGATGATCGAGGTGCGGAACCGACAGCCCGCCCTCTGGAGCCAGGGCCAGTTCGGCATCGTCGAAACCACTCACCCCGCTCTCTTCGCCTTTACCCGCCGGGCGGGCGACGAAACCTGCCTCCTGGTCCACAATCTCTCGAAGAACTCCGTCAGCGGGGAGCTCAAACTCGGAAAATTTGCCTCCCTTCTCCCCCGTGAACTTTTCGGGGGAGCCCTGTTCCCGAAAATTCCCCGCCATCCCTATCTCGTCACGATGACCCCCTACTCCTTCATCTGGCTCGAACTCCTTCCCGGCCGCCGTCCGGTCCGGAAGAAAAAAGCGGAGGCCACCCCATGACAACCCTCGGAGGAGCCTCCGACTGGTACAAGGACGTCATCATCTACGAAATCCCGGTCAAGTCTTTTTTCGACTCCAACGCCGACGGAATCGGAGACTTTGCCGGACTGACGGGACGCCTCGACTATCTTCAGGACCTGGGCGTCACGGCCCTCTGGCTCCTTCCTTTCACCGACTCCCCGCTTCGGGACGACGGCTACGACATCCGGAACTACTACGCCCTCTACCCCCCCTACGGAACGATGGAGGAGTTCCAGCGCTTCCTCTCGGCGGCCCATGACCGTGGGATCCGCGTCATCACGGAGCTGGTGCTGAACCACACCTCCAACACCCATCCCTGGTTCATTTCCGCCGCCTCCTCCCGCTCCTCTCCCTTCCGGGACTACTACGTCTGGAGCGACACCCCGGACCGCTACAAGGAAACCCGGATCATTTTCAGCGACACGGAGAAGTCGAACTGGACCTGGGAGCCCCGCACGCGCCAGTACTACTGGCACCGTTTCTTTCACCACCAGCCCGACCTGAACTTCGACAATCCCATGGTCCAGGAGGAGCTTCTGAAGGTGGTCAAGTTCTGGTTCTCCCTCGGGGTGGACGGCCTCCGCTGCGACGCCGTTCCCTATCTCTACGAGCGGGAGGGCACGAACTGCGAGAACCTTCCGGAGACCCACGCCTTCATGAAGCGCCTCCGGGCCGAGGTCGACCGTGAGTTCCCCGGCCGGATGCTTCTGGCCGAGGCCAACCAGTGGCCCCAGGACGTCCTTCCCTACTTCGGAAACGGCGACGAGTTCCACATGGCCTACCACTTCCCCCTCATGCCCCGGCTCTTCATCGCCATCGCCCGGGGAGACCGGAAGCCCGTCATCGACATCCTCGAGCAGACCCCGCCCATTCCGGAGAGCTGCCAATGGGCGATCTTCCTCAGAAACCACGACGAGCTGACCCTCGAGATGGTGAGCGACCAGGAGCGCGACTACCTGTGGTCCACCTACGCCCAGGATCCGCGGATGCGGCTCAACATCGGGATCCGGCGGAGGCTCGCTCCCCTCATGCAGAACGACCGCCGGAAGATCGACCTCATGCACAGCCTGCTCCTGACCCTTCCCGGAACACCCATTCTTTACTATGGCGACGAAATCGGCATGGGAGACAATGTCCATCTCGGGGACCGGAACGGAGTCCGGACCCCGATGCAATGGTCCTCCGACCGGAATGGAGGATTTTCCCGGGCCAACCCCTCCGACCTTTACGCTCCGGTCATCCAGAACCCCATCTACGGCTACCAGGTCGTCAATGTGGAAAACCAGGCCCGCTATCCCACCAGCCCCCTCAACACCCTCCGGCAGATGCTGGCCGTCCGGCAGGCGACCAGACTGTTCGGGCGCGGGCGGTTGACCATCCTGAATACCCGAAACCGGAGTGTTCTGGCCTATCTGCGCGAGCTGGGGGACGATGTCGTCCTGATCCTCAACAACCTCTCGGACCGCACCGAATCAGTGACGGTCGACCTCTCCCGATTCCGGAACCATGTTCCCGTGGAGCTTTTCGGCAACAATCCCTTCCCCCCCATCCGGAATTCCCGATTTCACTTCACGGTGAGTCCCTATGGGTTCTTCTGGCTCGCATTGCACCCTCCCGGCCGCACTCAAGGAGCCCCCCACTCCCACCCCCACCGTCGTCTTGGAGATGTCCAGTCGCCTGAGAATCCGAAAAAAAAGACGCGCGCTTCGGGATCTCCCCGGTCCGGGCGCCGCTCCACGGCCGGGCCCGAAGGACAGGGACCGTGAGGACCATGCCCGGAAAACCCTTTCCCCTGGGAGCCACCTGGGACGGAAAAGGGGTCAACTTCTCCCTTTTTTCCGAGAACGCGGAAGGGGTGGAACTCTGCCTCTTTCCCGACGGCTCCGCCACCGCCGAATCGATCCGCATTCCCCTCTCCGAGCGGACCAACCACATCTGGCACCTCTACCTTCCCGATGCCCGGCCGGGGCTGATTTACGGTTATCGGGTCCATGGAGCCTACGATCCCGACAGAGGACTTAGGTTCAATCCGAACAAGGTCGTTCTGGATCCCTATGCCAAGGAGATCGCCCGGAGGGTCCGGTGGGACGACACGCTCTTCGCCTATCCTCTCGGCCATCCCGAAGGGGACAAGGTGATGGACACCCGGGACAATGCCGCAGGGGCCCCTCTCGCGGTCGTTCTCGATCCGGCCTACGTCTGGGGGACCGACCGGCCTCCCCGGACCCCCTGGTCGGAGACGGTCATCTACGAAACCCACGTCAAGGGGCTCACCGCCTTGCACCCGGATCTTCCGCCGGAGCTTCGCGGCACTTACGCCGGGCTCGCCAGCGAACCGGTCGTCGACTATCTCACGGATCTGGGGATCACCGCCGTCGAACTTCTGCCGGTCCACCAACACGCGAGTGAGCACACACTCGTCACCCGGGGGCTCACCAACTACTGGGGATACAACACCCTCTCCTACTTTGCCCCGGACAACCGCTACGGCTCGGGAACCATGTCTCCCTCGAACGAGTTCAAGCGGATGGTCCGGACGTTCCACGACGCGGGCATCGAGGTCATCCTCGACGTGGTCTACAACCACACCTGCGAGGGAAACCACCTGGGTCCCACCCTGTCGCTCCGGGGAATCGACAACCCGACCTACTACCGCCTGATGGAAAAGGAGCCCCGGTACTACATGGACTACACCGGGTGCGGAAACACCCTGAACATGCGCCATCCCCAGGTCCTCCAGATGATCATGGACAGCCTCCGCTACTGGATCCTCGAGATGCATGTGGACGGATTCCGGTTCGACCTGGCCAGCGCCCTGGCCCGGGAGCTCCACGAGGTCGACAAGCTCTCCGCCTTCTTCGACGTCATCCAGCAGGACCCTGTCGTCTCCCAGGTGAAGCTGATCGCCGAACCGTGGGACGTGGGAGAAGGCGGCTACCAGGTCGGGAACTTTCCCTCACTCTGGACTGAATGGAACGGGCTGTACCGGGACACGATCCGTCGCTTCTGGAAAGGGGACGGGCGCCAGGTGGCGGAACTCGCCACCCGCCTCTCCGGAAGCAGCGATCTCTATGAGCAGGAGGGACGACGCCCCCACGCGAGCATCAACTTCGTCACCGCCCACGACGGATTCACCTTAAACGACCTCGTGAGTTACAACGACAAGCACAACGAGGCCAATCTCGAGGAAAACCGTGACGGAAACAACGACAACATCAGCTGGAACTGCGGAGAAGAGGGCCCGACCGACAAACCTGAGATCCGCGATCTCAGGCTCCGCCAGATGCGGAACTTCATCGCAACCCTCATGGTCTCCCAGGGAGTCCCGATGCTCTGCGGCGGCGACGAGATCGCCCGGACCCAGCGGGGAAACAACAACGCCTACTGCCAGGACAACGACCTCTCCTGGTATGACTGGACCCTGACGGCCGACCAGAAAAACCTTCTCGCCTTCACCCGCTTCATGATCGCCCTCCGCCGCTCCTCCCCTGTCCTCCGGCGGAGGAAGTTCTTCCACGGGCGCAAGATCCGCGGCTCGGAGATCAAGGACATCTCCTGGTTCTCCCCCACCGGCCACGAGATGACCGACGAGGAGTGGAACGCCGATTTTGTCCGGACCCTGGGGGTCAGACTCTCGGGAGACCTGATCGATGAGCGGGACAGCCGGGGGCGTCCCCTGTCGGGAGACACCCTCCTCATCCTCTTCAACGCCCACTACGACACCGTCTCCTTCATCCTGCCCGCCCACCGGAAGGGCGCCCACTGGTCCCTTCTTCTCGACACCGCCCACCCCCGTCCGGGGGCCCTCCCTCCCCGCCGGAGCTTTTTTCGGGGAGGGCGCCCTTATGATACCCCGGGGCGGTCGATGGCCCTCTTCGTCCTGCAGGAAAGCAAATCCGGAGCAGAGGTCGCCCGGCCTCTCCCACGCCCGATTCCTGCCGGGGGTAACGGTTCCTCTCCATGAATCCCCCTGGCCGCCTCCCCCTTTCACAGTTTCTCCTTCCCGCAGGACGGCGCTTCGGACTCCCGGCCCTTCTTCTGGTGCTCCTTCTCTTGCCTGGAATCGCGTCGGCCGAGCTCCATCCACCGGTTGCCCATCCGGGTCTGAAGAAGCCCGAAGCCGGATCTCCCTCCCTGCGGCGTTTTGTTGGCCGCCTCGACAGCCTGGATCTGTCACACCACCCTATGACCCTGACCGCCACCCTGGGGAAGGACCCTTTTCTTGTCTTCCTCTTCGGAGGGGTTCTGGTCCCCGACACGATGGTCTACTCCGGGGGCCGGACGGTGGGGGTCAGGGCCCTCAAAAAAGGAACGGACCTCGAGATCGATTATCGGGAGACGCCGAAGGGCGCCCTGATCCAGAAAATCCTTCTCTTGCCCACCGTCCCGAAGGGGACCGGCAATCGTCAGTAATCAAACCCCTCCTTGGCCCGAAAACGTTCCGGGGCTCCCTCTCCGGCCTCCTCAAAACCTTCTCCCCTGAAAATGACCTGACCGCTACCCTGTGCCCTGTGCTGACAGGATCCCCGGCTTGCTGTTCCGCCAACCCGGGATGAAACTTTTCGTCCGGGCCAAAGCCGATGGTCAAGCTCGCGACTGTGAGGAGAGAGCACAACCTTTATCGGGATCAGGCGGTATGTCATAATAATCATCATCAATTGATGACTTTTTTGATGCAACAATAAGGAAAAAATGTGAGAACGACCTTGAACATTGACGACGAACTTCTCGCCAAGGCCAAAAAAATAAGTGGGGCGAACGAAAAAACAGCACTGGTGCAAGAGGGGCTCAAAGCGTTGATCGAGCGGGAAAGTAGAAGACGCCTCGCTCTTTCGGGAGGGAGCGAACCCCAACTAAAGTCCGTTCCCCGACGCCGGCCAAGCCGTCGGACCTAGCCGCGCGGTTCTTGTCGATACCTCTGTCTGGATCGATCATTTGCGCAAGGAAGTCCTGTCCTTCAGGACCTTCTCGAAACAGGCCAGGTCCTGATCCACCCTTTTATCGGCGGGGAACTCGCCTGTTGAAATCTGAAGAATCGGAAGGAGATTCTTGAGTTCCTTCAAAATCTGCCCCGGGCTCCTTCCTCCACCGAAGAAGAATTTCTGTTTTTCATCGAACATCGAGGAATCTCCGGAAAAGGGATCGGCTATCTTGATGCCCATCTCCTTTCTTCGGTTTCACTTTCTGAAAGGGGATCCCTCTGGACTCGGGACAGGAGGCTCCATTCGGTCGCCCTTTCCCTGAAGATCTCCTTTGCAAGGCTGTGAGCTTTCAGATTCCCGTCAAAGCCAGAGCTGAAGAAAAACTCCGATCCGAGAGGACCCGGGAAGGATGAGCCTCAGAAAAATGTGACGTGAATGTGTCAAGGCGGCCTCATTTCATATGGGCCGACTAGCTTGACCCCGATCTCCGGAACTCTTGACCGGCGGGAGTGCAGGGTCACAACACAAGCGAAACCTGACCAAATGGCCCTGCAGCGGTCCGACGTCGGCTCGTGACCCCTGACACACGGAGGGCACGCAGTCCATGAGGACGATCCGAATGGATTTGCAAATACAGTGAAGGTGTTCCTGCAGGCTCTTTTCTGAAAGACCCTTTCGCTTGGAAACCGGGAATTCCGAACAAATTTCCCTTTTTGAAAGGAGCCTGTGTGGCTTTCACCCTGGACGAGATCGTTCCCTGGGGGCGATCCTACGAGGAATACCGGGAGATGTTTGCTCTTTCGGAGGGAGATCTTGCAGAACGGATCCTGGGGTGCGCCGATGGTCCGGCGAGCTTCAACGCGGGACTCACATCCCGGGGAGGAGCGGTCGTCTCGGTCGATCCCCTTTACCGATTCTCCTGTGGAGAGATCCGGACCCGGATCGATCAGGTCTTCGACACCGTTCTTTCCGAAACCCGGAAGAATGCCCACGAATTCGTTTGGAAAACGATTCCTTCCGTCGAGTCTCTGGGTCAGACCCGAATGGACGCCATGAACGCCTTCCTGGAAGACTATCCCCGGGGTCTCGATGAAGGACGGTATTGCGACATGTCCCTGCCCGAGCTCCCTTTCCAGACCGGCGAATTCGGGCTCGCACTCTGCTCCCATTACCTCTTTCTCTACAGTCCCCACCTCTCACTCGACTTCCATCTTCGGTCAATCCGGGAGCTTCGCCGGGTAGCCCGGGAGATCCGAGTGTTCCCTCTTCTGGAGTTGGGGGCGGTCTGGTCACGCCATCTGGACCCTGTCGTGGAAGGGCTGTCCCGAGAAGGCTACCGCATCGCGATCGAACCGGTTCCCTACGAGTTCCAGCGGGGAGGAAATCAGATGATGATCATCCGGTGAGGAAAGGCGATCCATCCTGGCCGTATAGACGAATCGTTGCGTCCTTTTCGATGAGGGAGAAAGGCTCTCCAAACTCAGAAGAGCCACGCCCCCTTTCCGGGCGGAAACGGCAATGAAGCAATCAGCCAGCCCCAGGGCCATTCCCTGCTTCCTGAGCCGGAAAGACAGGTCCCCAACCTTTCTCCAAAGGGAAGGATTTTCCGGCAGCAACGCGAAGGCATGGATGAATTCCCTAAAACTTCCAATCCTTTACCGTCTTCGATCCTTGCCTCAGTTCGGCAAAAATGGGCCCGACCATACAGGCCCTATCCTTGGCGAGGAGGGTCTAAACGAGAGTGTAGAAATGACCAGATTTAATAAAAACTTAATCCAGACGGAGGTGTCGACCAAGACCTTATCCAAGCCGCTCGTCTCCGTGGCGCAATTTCTCCGCCGATCTCACAAACTCCATGGAACCGGCCACTGACCGGATTCTTTCCACTTTTTTTCGTCGGATCTCCTCCAGAACGGCCTTCATGACGGTCTCCGTCTTGCTTTTGGCATGGAGGAGGTGCATCAACTCATTCAAAAGCTCTCTGGGCAATGTAATGGTGGCCTTTGACATGGGAGCCTCCTTATAACGCCCATGGATTATTACCATGTAAATCATATGAAAAAATATCCTTAAATTTCCAGGATGTCAGAAACAGGGACGATTTTTTCCGAAAGAGAAAGATCTGGTTCTTTTATCGATTCCTGTCGTGGCCTATGCGGCCGATGCCTCAAGGATCCTCCGGACCCTTCAAAGACATCCGGACTGGAGGGAAGAACCACCCCTAGCGCCCGGAAAAAGGCCCCCTCAAGGAACGGCGCGCGGGGGGTCTGGCATGAAATGGGAGAAGATCCCCGCGGCCAGAGCGGCGATTCCGGCGAAGACGAGAAAGGCGAAGCGGAACCCCACATCCCCCACCGAAACCCCTTGGAGGGCCGGCCCCACGACCGAGCCCAACGCCATGGCGATCTGGGAGAGTCCCATCAGGAGATTGAATCCCTTCCGTCCCCGGGTCAGATCGCTCACGATCAGGGCCACCGAGACCCCGTAGATCCCTGCCGCGACCCCGTCCAGAATCTGCGTCGCCAGGAGGATCTCCGTGTTCATCGTGGAGGCGCAAATCATCGACCGAAGCGGCATGATGAAAAAGGCCAGAGAAAAGACGAGCTTGTGGCCCCACCGCGAGCTGAGCCGGGCCGCGGCCCAGGCTACGGGAATCATGGTGGCCTGGGCCAGGATCACGACCCAGGCAAGCATCCCGTTTCCGCCATTTAAAAAGCGCAGATAAAGCATGAGAAGCGGCATGACCGGGGCGTTGGCGACCTGAAAGAGGGCGGTCGAGAGAAGCAGGACCCTGACGGCGGGGGTCCTGAAAAAGTCGAGAAAGACCCGTCCGAGGGTTCGGTCGTCCCGGATTTCGTCCCGACCCTCTGGATCGCTTCCTTGCGCCAGATGGTGATAGACCATGTCCCGGCGACGGATCAGTCCGATGGAGAGGATCCCCAGGACCGAGCCCAGCGTGATGGGCAAAAAGCCCGCCGCAAGGCCCAGATGATGGATCAGGGCGGCCGTTCCCGCAGCCGAGACGAGAAAGCCCGCATGATTTGACATCTGGGTCTGCCCCATGATCCGGGCAAACTTCTGGTGGCCCGAAAGCGAAAAGGCCAGCGTGGAGGAGAGCGTGAAGAAGAAGGCGCTGGCCCCGCCCGAAAGAAACAGGAGCCCGTCGACCACGGCGTGAAACCCTCCCGCGAAGGGCAGCAAGGTGAGTCCGAGGCCGTAGATGAAGACGACCAGGGCCAGAAGCGTCCTGTGGTGGGGGATCATTTCAGCGAAGAGCCCCGACAGGGGCTGGAAAAGGAGAGTTCCCGCCCCAAAGAGGGCGGTGGCTACCCCGATCTCGGAAAAGCTCCAGCGGGACTCCTTCAGGTAGTCGGTCAGGAAGGGAACGCTCACCCCGATCACGACCCCGAGCCAGAGGTTCAGGAGATTGAGGCCGAGGAGGCTTTGGAAACGGCGCCAGCCGGCCTGATCATACGGAATGTCGGCCGATGGGTCCTGTCTCACGGACCCTCTCCGAAGTCGAACGAAGAGGCTGTGAGGACCGCCTCGATCCCTGCCAGGGGAACCCCCAGCCAGTCCGGGCGGTTGTCGAGTTCGTACTGAAGTTCATAGAGGGCCTTCCGGAGAAGACAGAGAGCGAGGATCCTTCCCAAGACCCCCGGAGAGGGAATCAACCCGGAGGACCGGGACATCACCGAAGCATAGGCCCGGAGGTACCGGCGGGACTGAAGGACATACCAGCGCTCCGCCGCCTCCCGATGCGTCGGCGAATTTAGAATGACGGACAGGGACAGGTAATGAAGGGAGCGGAGCATTCCGGCCACATCCAGGAGGGGGGTCTTCCGGAGCCTTCGAAGGGCCAGCGGAAGAGCCGGCTCCCCTTCGAAGTCCAGAAACACCACCTCTTCCTCCGGCGTCACCAGAACCTGTCCGAGATGAAAGTCTCCGTGGCAGCGGATGCACTGCCCTCCCGTCCCCCCGGACTGGCAGGCCTCGAGAAACAGCTCCATCCTGGGCCCGCTTGACAGAAATGTCCGGGACTGACGGCGGAGACGGTCGGAGAGCTCCGGAAGAGCGTTTTCCAGGGTTCCCCTGACGTGGTCGAAACGCTCCCGGACTTCCCCGACCAGAGCCTCCAGGTCCTCCTCCTCGAAGGGGAGCGGGGCAAAATCGGGATCGGACTGATCGCTTCCCAGGGCCCGATGGAGCCGGGCCGTCCCGCGTCCCAGCCGCTCCACCATCCGGTCGAGGCGCTCCCCCCCCTCTTCCCCGGAGAAGACCCTCGGGAGGCGGGAAAGGAACCAGGACCATCCGTCTCCCACGTTGGGGACGAATTCCTGGAGGAGGGCCAGAACGAGGGGATCCCCTTCGGGAGACTTCCCGAGCAGGGCTCCGAAGGTGGCGGGGATGGGAACCCCCTCTCCCCGCCTGGCCAGGAATGCGCCGACCTCGAGGTCTGGATTCATGCCGGTGACAAGTTTCCGGAATCCCTTGAGCATGAGACTGTTCCCGAAGAGAAGAGAGGTATTGCTCTGCTCGCCCCGGAAGACCGAGGGAACGACGTCAGGGGCAATGCTCCCCTCCCATCGCCCGAGGGCGGCGGTGCGCAAAATGCCGAGCCCTGACCGGGGGGGGGCGAGCGAGAGAATCTCCCGGAGGAGACCGCGACCGGTCTCGGGAAGATAAAAACCGTCCACCAGAAGGGAATACTCGTCGGAGGGGGCCAGCCAGGCGATCTCCGCGGCGGGCGGAACCTCCCCGGCCCGACAGCGCCCCAGGGGGAGGAAGTAGCGCTCCCCCTCTCCCTCGCGGAACTCTCCCCTGAGAATACAGAGAAAAATTGTCCCCCTCATCTCCCCGTCAAACGGGAAGATCGACTCGAAACGGAGGGATCGGAGGGATCGGGACTTCGATCCGAACCACCGTCGAAAGGGGATCACGGAGGCCAGAATGTCGGAGAGGGCATCCTCCCCGGCCCAGTCCGGGAACTGCTCCCAGCTCTTTCCGGAAAGATCGAGGGTCCGGAGGCCCCCCCCGCTCACCGGACCCTCCGGAAGACATGGAAGGGAAGTCGGGCCGGATCCCCGGGGTCGAGGCGGATGAAGCGCGCGCCCGGAGGCCAGGAATACCGGGTCCCGTCCATGAGGTCCAGAACCTCCAGGGCCTCCTCCAGGAAGGTCAGCCGTCCCTCCTCGACGCCATGGGGATTGAGGTTGACCACCATCAGGATCCAGTCGTCCGGCCCCTCCCCTTCCTTCGAATAGGCGATCAGCTGGTCGTTGTCGACCGGATGGAAGCGGAGGGTGTGGTTAAAGCCGAGGGCCGGCACCTCCCGCCGGATCGCGTTCAGGCGGGTAATGACCGGGGCCAGGGAGTGTTCCGGATCCGGGCGCCAGTGGCGGATTTCGTACTTCTCCGAATCGAGATACTCCTCGCTCCCCTCTCGGAGGGGGCGATTTTCGCACCACTCGTAAGCCGGTCCGTAGATTCCGTAGGAGGCGGACAGGGTGGCGGCGAGGGCCAGCCGCACCAGAAAGGCCGGTCGCCCCCCTTTCTGCAGATATTCGTGAAGGATATCGGGGGTGTTGGGCCACAGATTCGGGCGAAAGAAGTCCCGGACCGGCGGGGTTACGAGCTCGGTCAGATATTCGACGATCTCCTCCCGGGTGTTTCTCCAGGTGAAGTAGGTATAGGACTGGGAAAATCCGATATGGCCCAGGTGGTACATGACCTTGGGCCGGGTGAAGGCCTCCGCGAGGAAGACCACCTCCGGATCCACCGCCCGGACCTCCGCCATCAGCCATTCCCAGAAGGGGAAGGGCTTGGTGTGGGGATTGTCGACCCGAAAGAGCCGAACGCCTTTTGCGACCCAGAAGAGAACAACCCTCCTGAGTTCCTGCCAGAGGGAGTCCCAGTCTTCCGACAGAAAGTCGAAGGGATAGATGTCCTGGTACTTTTTGGGAGGATTCTCGGCGTAGTGGATCGACCCGTCCGGACGCCTCCGGAACCATTCCGGATGGGCCGAAACGTAGGGATGGTCGGGGGAGCACTGGAAGGCCAGGTCGAGGGCCACCTCGAGCCCCAGCCCTTCAGCCACTTGGAGAAGATCCTGGAAATCCCTCATCGTTCCCAGGCGGGAGTCGATGGCGGTGTGGCCGCCCTCCTCCGACCCGATCGCCCAAGGAGATCCCGGAACATCTCCTTCGGCGCTCGGCGTATTGTTCGGCCCCTTTCGGAAGGCATGGCCAATCGGATGGATCGGGGGAAGATAGACCACGTCGAACCCCATGGAGGCGATCGCCGGAAGCCGGCGGGCCGCGTCGCGAAGGGTTCCATGAAGGCCAGGGACCGTTCCGGCGCTTCTCGGAAAGAACTCGTACCAGGCCCCCCGAAGAGCCCGATCCCGTTCGACATGAATTGGAAAAATGTCGGAGACGGTCAGAAATCGGGGATCAGGAAAGGCCGCGGCCTCCTCTCCCCGAACAGGATCGAGGGCGAGGGCAACGCGTTGGTCCAGATCGCCCTCCCTGTCCCATTCTGACAACCATTGACCCAGCGCCTCAGACACTCTTCCCTTTTCGGCCCGGGCGATATGTCGCCGGATGATCCCGGCCCCTTCCCGAAGCTCGATCTCCAGATCCTCCCGCTGGCCGGCCCGGGCTTTTTTTCCAAGCCCGTCCTGCCAGTGGGCCACCTCGTCGATCCAGGCCAGGATCCGGAATCCGGCCATCCCCTTCCGGGCGAAGGACAGCTCCCCCGTCCAGAGGTCGTTTCCCTGGGAACGCATCGGAAGGAATCTCCAGGAGCTCTCACCCGGATCCCTGACCTCGAGACGCACCCGAAGGAGTTCGTGACCGTCGGACAGGACATCGGCCTCAACAGTGAGGGGTTCTCCGCAGATCCGCTTGACCGGGTATCGCCCTCCGTCGACGGAGGGGGACACCCGCTCAATCCGGACACGATGGCGTCCTTCGGCCAGAGAGGTTTGTGAGAGGGGGGGGAGTGATCTTTTTTCATGATCGGGTCGATGGGGGTTCGTCACATTGCGCCTCCTGTCATCTTGTTGGAAAAGACAGTCTGTCCGGTTGCCGGCTCATTTGTCCGAATCGTTTTCGACACGGGTGGGCCCCCGGAAGGGGTCCGGGAGCAAGGGGGAGACGTCCGCGAGAGGCCGTCCTGTCCAGACTAGCGGGAGGGAAAAAAAATTACAAGGAGACGGGGCGAAAGGGAGGGAGTATCACGGACATGATCAGGACGGCTTCAGGCCGGAAAAGAAAAAGTCCTTCTCGAAAAAGGGAGGCAGGGATCCGGCCGCAAGAGGCCGGGAGAACAGGAACCCCTGGGCCAGGGAACACCCGTTCTCCCGGAGAAAGGCCACCTGATCGATGCTTTCCGCTCCCTCTCCGATGGCGGAAAGTCCCAGATCCTTCGCCAGGGAGAGCATCGTCCGGACGATGGCCGTGGCCCGGGGATCCCGTCCGATCTCCGCCACGAAATCCCGGTCGATCTTGACCCGATCCACCGGGAACTTCCGGAGGGAGCCCAGCGAGGAGAATCCCTTTCCGAAATCGTCGATGACCAGACGGACCCCGATCTCCCGGAGTTCGGACAAGATACGTCCCACATCCTTCTGGAAAAAGATGGTCTCGGAGAACTCGAGCTCGAGCCTCTGCGGAGGCAGCCCCGTCTCTTCGAGAACGACCCGGAGCGAATCGGGAAAGGAGGCGTCCTGAAGCTGACGCCCGGAGATGTTCACCGAGAAGAAGATCCCGCTTCCGTTCCATCGGACGGCTTCCCGGCAGGCTTCCCTGAGAACCCAGGATCCGAGGCTTCCGATCAGCCCGGTCGACTCGGCATGGTCGATGAACTCCCCCGGAAGCAGGAGACCCTTTTCCGGGTGGCGCCAGCGCACCAGGGTCTCGAAACCGACGGGTTTGTTCGAGACGAGGTCGACGACCGGCTGGAACTCGAGAAAGATCTCAGATCGGACCAGGGCCTGCCGGAGCGCATTGGTCATGGATACCCTCCGGTCGAGGGCGGCCGACATCTCCCCGGAGAAGAATTCCACGGCATTGGAGCGCCGCTCCTTGGCCTTGTACATGGCGATGTCGGCATTCCTGAGGAGCTCCGAAGCCTCGAGTCCGTCCCGCGGATAAACGGAGACCCCGATGCTGGCGGAGACCACGAGGTCCCGGCCCCCGATCCGGATCGGCTGGGAGAGCTCGCCGAAGATCCGGTCGACGGCCGACAGGATCCCCTCCTGGGAGTCGAAGCCGGTCATGATGACGGTGAATTCATCCCCTCCCATCCGGGCAACCGTGTCCTCTCCCCGGGTCACACGGACGAGCCGGGTGGCGGCTTCCCGGAGAACGAGGTCTCCGGCCTGGTGGCCCAGGCTGTCGTTGACCTCCTTGAAGCTGTCGAGATCCATGTAGAGAAGGGCCAGTGGCGCCCCCTGGCGGCGGGCCCGTTCCAGGGCCTGGTCGAGACGGTCGTGAAAAAGGACGCGGTTGGGAATCCGCGTCAGATGGTCGAACTGGGCCTGATAGGCGAGACGGCGCTCCATTTCGCGCTTTTCCGTCACGTCCCGAAACACCAGGACGATCCCGGTGATCCGGTGTTCGGTATCCAGAACGGGAGAAGCGGTCTCCTCGATCGCAATCTTCTGTCCGTTCCGGGAGAGAAGGGCGATGTGATTGGAGAGACCGGACAGACGTTCTCCGGCAAGGCAGCGCCGGACCGGGTCGTCGACACGCGCTCCGGTCGTCTCGTCTTCGATCCGGAAGACCTCGTCCACCGGCCGTCCCGAGGCCTCGAGGAGGGAATAGCCGGTCAGGGTTTCGGCGACGGGATTCATGAAGGTGACCAGACCCTGGCCGTCTGTCACGACGACGGCGTCCCCGAGGGACTTGAGGGTCACGAACCACTGCTCCCGCTCCCGGGCGAGCGCAACCATGAGCTGCTTTCTCCGGGAGATGTCCCGGATCATGACCATGAAGCCTGCGATCTTTCCGTTTCCCCGAGACGAGAGGATCTTTCGTCCGGAGGCCTCCCCGGGAAAGGTCGTTCCGTCCTTCCGACGGTACTCCACTTCGTAAGGGGCGAGACTTTCGGAGGCCTCCATCGAGTACCGGAGCCGTCCCTGCTCGACGAAGTCTTCGTGGCGATGATAGAGAACGGCGATGGACTGGCCGATGAGCTCGGAGGACTCGTACCCGAAAATCCGCTGGACGGAAGGGCTGGCCAGAACGATGTGCCGCTGGGGATCGACGGCCAGGATGGCGTCGACGGAGGACTCGAAGATCGCCTGGAACCGGAAGTGCTCCTCTTCCCAACGGTTCTTGCGCCCAGTCACGGGCTCTCCTTGCCGACCGACGATCGCGGTCGACTTTTAACAGTTCGTGGGTGACGCCTTACAGGGAGAACGGGATCCGTTTCGGTCCGATACCCCAGAGGTATGATTTCCGACATCTGAAAAAATTATAGGATTCTGCCTAAGAAGTCAACACATAAAAACAATCATTTATATATCAATAAATATTATCATTATTTAATTTAAAAAAAGAACCTCCTGTCGATGACAGGGACTTCTCCGGAGGAGCACAGCACAAGCAGCGCTTTCCTGCGGGTTGCCGCAAAAAATCCGGACCTTTCTGGGCTAGCAGACCGCCGGCCGGCGGCGGAATTTGCGGGGGAATGTTCGCTCCCCGGACAGGGCCGAGGCGGCCCGATCGATATCCTCGAGAAGAAGGTCGACCATGTCCCGGCTGAAATTCTCCTTCACCACCACCCGGAGGACCGAGCGGTGATTCAGGTCGGGAGGAAGGGTGTAGGCGGGCAGGATCCAGCCCCGCTCCCGGATCTTCTCCGACAGATCGGTCTCGGAAAATCCCGCGTCGGGGGCAACCGAGAAAGTTACGATCGGAAGATGGTCCGCGGGACCCACCACCTTGAAGCGGCGATCACCGGCCAGATTCTTGGCAAGGGTGCGGGCATTGGCGAGGGACACGGAATGGATCCGCCGGTACCCCTCGAATCCAAGCCGGAGAAGCATGTAGTACTGGGCCAGCATCATGGAGCTTCCCCGGGAGAAGTTCAGGGTGTAGGTCGCCTCCTCTCCTCCCAGGTAGTTGACCCGGAAGACGAGCTCATCCGGAAGATCCTTCTCCTCCCGGAAAAGGAGCCAGCCGATCCCTGGATAGACCAGCCCGTACTTGTGTCCGGAGACGTTGATGGAGCGGACGTGGGGGAGCCGAAAGTCCCAGGCGAGATCGGGCTCGAGGAAGGGCAGGACGAATCCCCCGCTCGCTCCGTCGACATGAAGGGGGATGTCCCAGCCTTTTTTCGCCTTGATTTCGGAAAGAACCCGGTCGATCTCCTCCACTGGATCGAGATGTCCGGTGTAGGTCGAACCCAGGATCGCCCCGACGCAGATCGTCCGCTCGTCCACTGCCTCCGCCACGGCCCCGGGATCGAGGGTATACCTCTCCCCGGCCACCGGAAGAAGCCGGAGCTCCACATCAAAGTAGCGGGCGAACTTTTCCCAGACCACGTGAACGCCGCTCGAGGCGACGATGTTCGGGCGGTCGACGGGGAGCTCCCGGGCGAGACGGGCCTTTTTCCAGGTCGTCTTGTGGGCCAGAAGGGCCAGCATGATCGCCTCGGAGGAGCCGACCGTCGCCGTCCCGATTCCCGACGCGCCCTTCGGTGCATGAAAGAGACGGGCGAGCATGTTGACTGCACGCTCCTGGATCACCCCCGTCTGGGGGTACTCCTCCTGATCCACCAGATTTTTGTTGAGGGTGCAGGCGATCAGCTTTTCGGCCTCGGGCTCCATCCAGGTAGTGACAAAAGTGGCGAGGTTCAGGGCGGGATTGCCGTCGAGATTCAGCTCGTCGGAGATGAGGCGGTAGGCGGCTTCTGCCGGCATTCCCTCCTCCGGGATTTCGAAGCGGGGGATCTCACGGGAGAAGGTCCGGCTCCCGTAGGTCACGGAGAGAATAAGTTCTTCGGGAGAGAGGGTCGAGAGGGAGCGTTTTTTTGAAAGCATGGAGCGTCTCCTTTCGGTTCGGGGGATGCGAAAACGATCCCGGCCCCGGGTTTTAGGGAGACTTCTCCGGACGATCCCGCCTCCGTCAGTCGGAGGGATGGGAGAGGTCGGGAGAGGGCTCCTTCGGAACCTGGATCTCCTGGTGGTACCGGGAATGGTAGAGCGTTTCGATCTTCTCGAAGGGAACCTTGCCGATGCAGGCCCGGGAGAGGGTGCTGGCCTTCCGGTCGCAGGAGAGGCTCATCCGAAACAGGGCATCCCGGTCGTCGACGGTCATCCAGAGATCCTTCCGCCCTCCCGGGGTCAGGGCCGCCGGCGTTCCGTTGGACAGAGGGAAGAGTCGGAGATCGAAACACCCCTCGGGACAGTCCTTCGAGGCGCGGAAGTATCCGGCGTGGGGATGGGAGCCCCCGGTCACGAGAAAGACCCCTCCGGAGGGCAGGGCCGCGATCCGGGAAATGGATCCCGTTGTCGGCTCGAGATCCTGGATGTGAAGGGAGGCGGGGTTTTTTCCGAGGTCGACCCACCCCAGGGCCCCCCCTTTCTTGAGGCTCAGGTAGAGGCGGTCTTCGGCAGCGGAAACGACCGGAGAGGCCGGAAACTCTTCGGCTACGGAGGCGGGGTAGGCCACTGCGCAGGAGGTCTTTCGGCAGCCGGAGGGAATCCGGACGATCGATCCGGTTCGGCCAAAGGTCACCCAGAGATCGGCCCGCTTCGGATCGTAGGCAAGGCCAGTCGCAGGCCCCAGGACCGGAAGGCGGACGAAGGAAAGGCACTGTCTTCGGAGGCAGCCTCCCGACAGAAAGACCACCCGGTTGGCCAGGCGGTCCAGAACGGCGAGCCTATCCCTTCCGGTGTCGTAGACGGCCCGGAAGGGATAGGACGGCCGTTCCGGAAGAAGAAAGGTCCGGAGGCAGGATTCCGAGAGACAGCGGGGGGGAACATAGGTCACCCGGTCACCCAGGCGGAGAAGGACGTAGGCCCCTCCCCGCTTCGAGTCGGCCACCACATCCCCCGGGTCCCCCAGAGAGGGGGCGAGCCGGATCAGGGTCGCGCAATCCTCGCTTCGGCAGGAGGGAGGGAGGATATAGAGCCCGTTTCTGAGGGAGGAGGCGACAAAAAGGGTTCCTCTTTTATCCCGGGCGATCCCCCTGAATCCGAAGTTGCTGACCGGAAGGGCCAGAGAGGAATACTGGGTCACCGGTCCGGGAGACTCCTCACCGGAAAGATCCTGAGGTGCCGCCATGGCGGGACTTCCGGAAAGGAGGGCCCCGGTCAGGACCCCCACCAGAAGAAGAATGATCAAAGGAATACGTCGGTCAGACCGGGGGATGAATGGCATTTTCGTCTCCGATTTCGTGAAACAAATTCAGAATGTAGTTCCGGTCGGCTCCCAGATCGGGAGACTCCGAGAGTGAGGAGGCTTCCACGTCCATCCGGAGGCCTCCCCGAAGCGGAGAGAGCGTCACCACAAGCCGGGAGCCATGATGCCAGAAGGAAGGCGAGACCCGAACGACGAGACGACCGGAATCCGCGCTCTCGATCCGCCATCCGGAAAAACTCCTGACCGAATGGGTGATGTTCGCATAGAGCTTGGCCGGATCCCCGTAGAACACCCGGGAGTGGACCTCCGGGAGGGGATACCCCCCCGTCGTCCAGGCCCGGTTCAATGTGAAATAGACATGGAGGCGCGCCAGCGGGCCCGGGGTATTGATGAAGGCGGTATTGTTCGCAATGAGGTCCCCGCCGAGGTAGACCAGCCCCAGAAAGATCGACAGGGCGACAATCTTTAAGATTTTCAAGGGGGACTACCTCTTTTCGACACCGGAGGCCTCGAGGAAGCGCTCCGCGTCGATCGCCGCCATGCAACCGGTTCCCGCCGCCGAGATCGCCTGGCGGTAGACGGGATCGGAAACATCTCCGGCGGCGAAGAGCCCCGGCACACTGGTCTTCGACCCGGAGGTCGTCTTGAGGTACCCCACGGCATCCGTCTCGGCCAGGCCGTGAAGAAAGGCGGTATTGGGGCTATGGCCGATGGCGACGAAGAAACCGCTGCAGGGATGGATCGACTCCTCACCGGTCTTCGTGTCCCGGATCCGGACTCCGGTCACCTGCTGCATCGAGATGTCGAGAACTTCGAGGATTTCCTTGTTCCAGAGAAAATCGATCTTCGGATTCTCGAAGGCCTTCTCCTGCATGATCTTGGAGGCACGAAGGGTCTCCCGGCGGTGAATGACGGTCACCTTCGTGGCAAAACGGGTCAGGAACATGGCTTCCTCGAGCGCGGTATCGCCACCTCCCACCACCACGATCTCCTTTCCCCTGAAAAAGAATCCGTCGCAGGTGGCGCAGGCGGAGACTCCCGCCCCCATCAGGGCCTTCTCCGAAGGCAGCCCCAGGAACTTGGCCGAGGCGCCGGTGGCCACGATGACCGTCCAGCTTTCGTAAGTCTTCCCGTCGTCGGTCATCACCCGGAAACCGCCCCCTTCCCGTCTTTCAACCCGTTCGATCACCGCAGACTCAATACGGGCTCCAAACCGGAGGACCTGTCCCCTCATCCGCTCGATCAGCTCCGGCCCCGTGATCCCGTCCGGGAATCCCGGAAAGTTTTCGACCTCGGTCGTGATCGTGAGCTGTCCCCCGGCCTGGGGTCCTTCCAGAACCAGCGGCGACAGAAAGGCCCGCGCCGTGTAAAGAGCGGCCGTCAACCCCGCCGGTCCCGTTCCCAGTATGATCACCTTTTCCACGCCCAATCCTCCACCTTCACACTATGCCTGTCCCCGGGCCCTCTCCTGTCCCGCACTTCCGTCAACAATAGCAAGAGGGACAAAATCCGGTCAACTCGTCACTTCGCCACGGGATCCTGCCCCACCACCTTCTTGCGCACCCCGGGAAGATAGGCCAGGTAGTCGACCCCTTCGGCAAACCGGAACGTCGCCCGATCCACCTGGTAGCGGTACTGATAGGTGGCAAGAGCCGCTTCGGTATTGAGCAGATAGACCTCGGCCAGGGTCAGGTCGACGATCGAGATCAGGTTGGCCGTGTAACGCTTGTTGGCCAGGACCAGGGCGAGCTTCGCCTCCTTCACCGCCTCGGTGTAGGCCCGGATGTCGGCGAGGTCGGAGCGCGTGCGGGCCCGGGCACGCACCACCTGATAGCGGATGTTGTGGGACCAGTCGGAGATCCCGTATTGCCGCTCCCGGGATTTTTCATGGGCCCGCTCGGTTTCGCCCCGGATCATTCCACCGGTGTAGATGGGAACGGTGATCGTGCCGCCCCCCGACCACATGCCGGGAACATAACTCTCATTTGTCACCAGGTTGGCCATGAAACCATAATTGCCGAAGGCGGAGATCAGAGGATAGTGCTGGGCCCTCATGAACCGGGTCCGTTCTTTTTCCTGCTGGAAAAGGTTTCGGTAGGCATTGATCTCCGGCCGGTAGGTGAGCCCCCGTGTCACCGCCTCGTCACGTCCCACCACCACATCGGAGACCTGTCCCAGATTCCCGGTCAGATGGTAGTCGTTCCGTCCGGCCTGTCCAAGACCCATGGCATCGTTCAAGTGGGCGATCTGGGCCACAAGGTCGTCCTTTTCGGACTCCAGAAGCGCCCGGGCTTTTTCGTAGTCGACCTTGGCCAGATCATAGTCGAGCTGGGAGCGGTAATCGGCCTTGTAAAGGGATCTTGTCAGATTCTTGACAAGTTTTCGCTGTTCGAGGTTCTTCTGGTAGACCGCGATCAGCTTCCGGTCCAGAAGGACATGGTAGTAGGCCTCCTTCACCTGGAGAATGACCCAGGCATCCTGGCTGTAGAGCCAGAACTCGGAGGCGCGCTTTCCCGCGAGCCGCTGCTTGACCCGGTGCTCGAACTTGCCGAAGTCGAGCAGGAGCTGGTTGACCCCGATCGTCGCCAGACCTGCCGGTTCGTTCGGGGCGGAGAGGGGACCCATCTTGGTATAGTCCATGGGAAAGACCGGTGTCACGAAGTTCAGGTTGTTGAGGAATTCGTTGCCGAGACCCGGGTTGGCGATCCCGTACATCGCCCCCACACCGACGTGAGGATAGAAGTGGGACTTGGACACCTTGACACGGGCCCCTTTTTTCCTGACCGTGTGGCGAAACCAGAAAAGTTTCGGATGGTGGGCAAGACCGAAGCTGACCGCCTGGTCGACCGAAAGCGTGTCTGGCGGCACGTCCTCCGAGGAAATGACCGTCTGGTTGTCCGCCTGGGCCCAAGAGGGAAGTCCAAGAAGAGTCGCCCCTTCAAGCAGAAAGAGCAGGAGTCCAGCGAGGAGTCGCGCCCCACGGGCACGGGCTCCCCCCTTGCCGTCCTTTGCCGGAAGGTGTTTTTTCGCCTTTATTGTTTCTTTGGAGATCATCGCAGTCGATCCTTCCATAGGACGTCCGGCAGAAAAGGGCGTCGGACGTGCGTCACAGCTGTCTGGCCGGCCGGAACGGCACCGGCTTGTAGGGTACGGCCCTGACCTTCTGTCCCGAATGGACATGCCATTTTCCGGCAAGGACAAGCTCGTCCCCGGCGGAGAGGCCCGAGAGAACCTGGACCCACTTGGCGTTGTCAATGCCCAGCGTCACCGGAACCTCGAGCACCTTCCCGTTTTTGACGATCATGACCGAATAGGGCTTGTCGCGCCGGGCCATGACGGCCATTCCCGGAATGAGGATCGAGTCGGGATAGCGCTGAAGATAAAAGGTGAACTTGCCGTACATCCCGGGATGGATGACGAAGTCCGGATTTTCCATGTCGACCTCGGTCCGCATCGTTCTCGTTCTCTGATTCTCCTCGAAATCGTACCGGGTGACCCGGCCCCAGAATGTCTGGTGGGGGAGGCCCGCGAAATGGACCTTGACCCGCTGACCCCGGCGGATCAGGGGCGCCACGTCGGCCGGGACCCAGACGTAGGCCCGAAGGGTATCTACCTGCTCGAGCGTCACGATCGGCTGGGCGGTCGCAGTGGCATTGGTCCCTTCCGATATCAGCTTGCCGGGATCCACATAGCGATGGGTGATCATTCCGTCGAAGGGAGCCGCGATGGTCTTGTAGGAAATCAGCGCCTCCTCGTGGCGCATTTCCGCCACCGCCTTCAGGTAGGCCGCGAGTTTCTGCTGGACCCGCTCCTTCGAGATGAGGGCCGGATGGTCGAGCCAGACCCTCTTGATCCGGTGGTAGGTGAGGTCGGCGATGCGGACCCGGGCAACGGAGCGCTGGTAGGTCTGGTAGAGCTCAGGATCCTGGATATAGGCCAGCACCTGGCCTTTGTGCACATAGTCCCCCTTGTCGACGTTCAGATACTTGAGGTAGCCCGGCACATGGGCGTACAGGATGGCCTTCCGGAAAGATTCGATCCCCGCCGGGATCGTCACCTTGTGGTGGAGGGTCCGGAGGCGGACCGGCAGGACCTGAACCACGGCAAGGGGCTGGACCGGAGGCTTCGGAGGGAAGATCCAGTAGTAGACGAAAAGGATGAGGGGTCCGATGATCAGGACGGCGAAAAGGACAAGGATGATCCGCCGGGCGCGCGGAGAAAGGTGTACATCGGTGAGGTCGATTTCATTTCTCCACTCTGGACGGAAGGACTCATGGTCCTCTCCAGCCGGATGGCCGCCCTCGGTGTTCGCCGCGGGAGTGGTTTCTCCGTCACTCATCTTTTTTTCCTCCGGCCCCTCCGGTCGGGATATTTTTTCTAATCATTGACACCATTCGATTCGTCTCCCTAATATCAGCAAAGGACGCTTTCATGGACCCAGACGACAACTCCCGGGAGAAAAACCCGGAATTAGGAGCCCCGCATCCATGCAGACACACCCCACAGATACCCGCCCGGCCCACGCACACGCCGGACTTTTCGCCCCCGCCACTTCCCGGTCGCTCATCTCCGTCTCCGGGGAGGATCGCGTCACCTTTCTCCAGGGTCTTCTCTGCCAGGACGTGGCGACACAGCCGACGGGATCCCTTCGCTACGGTTTTTTCCTGAATCCCAAGGCCCGCATTCTCTTCGACGCCTGGATCGCCGTCCGGCCCGACGACATCCTTCTCTCCCCCTCCGGAGGGATGGAAGAGGAGTTTGTTGCTCATCTTAAAAAATATCTCTTCTTTCGAACCAAGGCGACCCTCACATCCCTCACCGCTGGGTTTCGAAGCCTCACTCTGGTCGGCCGGGAAGCGCCCGCACTGGCCACTCCCCTCTTTTCGAGCGATCCGGCGGAAGACGGTCTCCGGACCCTTGCGGGGGGCGGATTTGCCTTCCTCCATCCTCACCGGTTCGCCTTCGAACGGGAGACAGGCCCCTGGATCGATCTCTGGATTCCCGGGAACTCCTTCGAAAAAACCCTCCAGGACCTTGAGCGCCGTGTCCTCTCGGCCGGGGGGAGGCGTCTCGCTCCCGAAGACATGGAGATCTTCCGCCTCGAATGCGGCATTCCCCTTCCCCCCTTCGAGCTGAACGAAGGCCACTTTCCAGCCGAGGCCGGCCTCGACGCCGTCGCCGTTTCCTACAACAAAGGATGCTATGTCGGCCAGGAGCCGGTCACCCGCCTCAAGTTCCAGGGACAGCTCTCGAGAAAGCTCACCGGACTCCGGGCGAAGACCCCAAAGATCCTGGAGACTGCCTGCCCCCGTCCTCTTTTTTCGGCCCTTGACGGCTCGGAGGCCGGGAGCATCACCTCGCTCGCCTATTCTCCCGCCGCCGGAGGCGTCATCGGCCTGGGGTACGTGAAACGGGCCCACTGGGAGCCGGGAACGACCCTCATCGACGGAGCGGGACAATCTTTCGAGATCTCCGACTTTCCCTTCGTCTCCCCCGACTGATCCGAATCCTTCCCTTTCCTCAACCCTCACCGGCTCCTGATCGCGGGAGCCGGCCTTATCCATGAGGAATCCTCACCCCTCAGTCTATCTCCCGGCTCTCCGGGCCCTCCATTTCTCCTCCCATGTGTGGAGAATCACATAGAAAATGGGAACCTGAACGAGCGTCAGGACTGTCATGACCATGAGGCCCCCGATCACGGCCCGGGCCAGAGGCTCCTCGGCTCCGGAGCCGACCCCCATCCCGATGGCGGTCGGGATCATGGCAAGAACCGTTCCGACCGCCGTCATCAGGATCGGACGAAGACGCGTGGAACCCGCCTCCACCACCGCTCGATAGAGGGGCGCCCCCTGGGCGCGCAGACGGATGGCAAATTCCACCAGGAGGACCGAATTCGAAACCCCGATCCCGATGTCCATGATGACCCCGATCATGGACTCCACGTTGATCCCGGTTCCGGTGGCATACAGCATGGCGAAGACCCCGATGAGGCCGAAGGGGACGGACATCATGATGATGAAGGGATCGAGAAAGGACTGGAACTGGGCCACAAGGGCCAGGTAAACCAGGGCCATGGCCAGGAGAACCGCAAGGCCCATCGAACTGAACGACCGATGCATCGAGGCCAGCATCCCCGACTCTCTCCAGGAGTAACCCTTCGGAAAATTCATTTTTCCCAGATAGGTGTCGATCTTGCTCCCGACTCCGCCCAGGGAGACCCCCGGATCATGAGTCACGTTGACCAGGATGTCGACCACCCGCTGAACGTTGTAATGGAAGATGGCCGGAGGAATAGTGATCCTGCGAATCTGGGCGATGTCCCGGAGGTAGATGGGAGGATTCTCCACTCCCGATTCCGTATAGTCCGATCCCTTGAGCTGGCGAATGAGGATGTTCGAGAGGGCGTCCATGGAGTTGATCTTGTCCTCGGGATACTGGGCGGTCAGGAAATAAGGATTCCCCGTAGTCTGATCCACCCAGAAGTTTTCCCCGATCGCGACGTCCGTCACGAGGCTCGTGATGACGTTCCGCTCCACGTCGAGCTCGGTCACCCCCAGAAACTGGGCTTTGCTCCGGTCCACATCGATGAACATCGAGGGGTAATGGATGTTCTGCTTCAAGCGTACATCGGTGGTGCCGGGAATGGTCCGAATGTGGTCCACGATCCTGTGGGCAATCTCCCCCAGCTTCCGATAGGAGGGACCCAGGAGCTGGATATCGATCGGGGCCTCCCCCGAGCCCGCCAGAATCTGCGTGATGATGGAGGAGGATTCGAAGTAGAACTCGACGTTGGGAAAATGGGAGACAAGATAGGGCCTGAGCTCGTGCTGAAAATCCCACATCGAGCGCTTGCGCTCGTTGGAGGGATTGAGCTGGACGAGAACGAAGGCCATGTGGCTCCAGAGATTGGTGGTGTACATGGCATCCCAACCGGGCCGGACCCCTTCGTTGATCACGATGTGGACGATGTCCTTGGACGGAATGATTCGGCGGATGGCGGCGTCGACCCGGGCGCTGACTGCATCGGTCTTTTCGATCCGGCTCCCATCTGGCAGGCGCATCTGGATGATGAAGGCCCCGGTGTCGTCGGGTGGAAAGTATTCGGAGCCGATTCGGGAAAAGAGGAAGAAGGAGCCAACGAAGGCCAGGAAGATCAGGATCGAGACCGGACCACGATGGAGAAGGGCGATCTTCAGATAAGTCCTGTATATTTTTCTGAACCTGTCGAAAAAGTCGTTGAACCGGGTGACCCCCCGGCGAAAAAGGGACCGGCTGTTCTTGTAGGCCGACTCCGGCTTCAGAAACCATGCCGAAAGGACCGGGACCAGAGTCATGGAGACGAAGTAGGAGGCCAGCATGGAATAGGCGACGGCTGCAGCCAGGGGGGTGAAGAGATACTTGCCCTTGCCCAGGAGGAAGAGAACCGGGGAAAACACGATCATGGTGGCGATCGTCGAGGCCAGAACCGGCATGGCGACCTCTCCGGCCCCGTCCAAGGCCGCCTGGGATGGCGCTTTTCCCATCTCCAGATGGCGGTTGGTGTTTTCGAGGACCACGATGGCGTCGTCGACCAAGCGCCCGATGGCCAGGGCCAATCCTCCCAGGGTCATGATGTTGATCGTCTGGCCGGTGGCGTTCAGCATGACGAATCCCACCAGAAGAGACAGGGGAATGGAGGTGGTGATGATGAGGGTGGAGCGGACGTTTCCGAGAAAGATCAAGATCATGGCCGCGGTCAACAGGATCCCGACGGCCCCTTCACGCTCAAGCGATGCGACCGAGTCCCGGATGTAGACGGACTGGTCGAAGACCAGCGAGATGTCGAGGCTTTTCGGAAGACCGTAGAAGGTCTTGATCGCGTTTCTCGTGGCGTCGATCACCTTGACGGTGTTGGCCCCTTCCTGCTTCAGAACGGGAATGTACACGGATTTCCGGCCGTCGACCCGGACGGGATTGGTCTGGATGCGGTAGGAGTCCTTGGCAACTCCGACATCCTTGATGTAAACGGGTTGTCCATGCTCGACCTTGATCGGAACGTCCCCGATCGTCTTGACCGGCCCCAGAAGGGCGTTCACAAAGACGTTGTAGCTCATATCGCCGATCTTGGCGAATCCTGCCGGCCAGACGATGTTCTGCCTGTTCAGGGCGTTGACCACATCCCAGATCGTGAGCCCCCGGGCCAGAAGAGCGGTATTGTTGGTGTAGACCTGGATCTGCCGGGAGAGACCTCCGAAAACGGGGGGAGCGGCCACGCCGGGGACTGTCCCCATCTGGGAGCGGACATTGTAATATCCGAGGTCGAACATCTGCATCTGGGTCAGCTCCTTCGAGGAGAGGACCAGATCCGCAATGGGGATGGCCGAGATGCCGAAGGGAATGATGATGGGGGGAAAGATGCCGGGAGGAAGATACTTGAGCGAAGAGTAGACGAGCGATGTCACCATCGAGACCCCGGCCGACAGCGAATAGGTCGACCGGAAGCGGATCTGGATCATGCTGATCCCGACCAGACTCTCCGACTTCACCGACCGGATGTAAGGGGCCTGGAGGATGATGCGCTCCATCTGTTCGGTGATGTCCATCTCGGTGTTGTAGACATTCATTCCCGGGAAGACGGTCAGGACCTCGACGACCGGCAGGGGAATCCGGGGAAGAATGGAGACGTTCATGGAGGAGAGGCTCTGGGCGCCCAGCAGAACGATGGCCAGGGCCATCGCGATGATCGAATAGGGGCTCTTGAGCGACATCCTGACTAGAAACATGAAGCATCTCCCTTTTCCGTTGATCCCCGGTTATCCGGAGTAGCAGGTTTGCAGGATCTTAGAAAATTGTTTTGTGAAGCTTGACGAGGACTGTCTCCGACCCGTCGAGCCCCTGGAGAATCTCGGTGTAGTCCCCGTTCCGGTATCCCACCACCACAGGACGCTTGACCTTCTTTCCGTTCCGAAGGACAAAGATGAAATTTCCGTGGCGCTCCTCGATCACCGCCATATGGTGGACGGAGAGGACGTGAGGATAGACATGAAGGCGGATGCGGGCATCCACGAACATGCCTGGGTGAAGGAGATGACGGGGATTATCGACATCGATTTCGGTCCGCATCGTGCGCGTTTCCGGGTTGAGACGGAAGGCATACCGGGTGACCCGGGCCTTGAAGATCTGGCCCGGAAGTCCCTGGGCCCGGAGTTCCGTGGGCAATCCCCGTTTGATGAATCGGACGAAATGCTCGGGAACGCCGACATAGAGACGCATTTCGTCCACATCCGTGACCTTGACGATGGGAAGGGCGGGAGTCGTCCCCCCGGTTCCCCGGGAGACGAGGTTCCAGGGATCCACATAACGATGAGTAATGATGCCGGTGAAAGGGGCGACGATTGTCTTGTAGCGGACAAGGGAATGGTAATACTTTGCCCGGGCCTCGCGTTCCTTCCAGAGCGCCTCGGCCATCTGGACCCGCTGCAGGGAGATGACCCGGGGGTCGTCCTTCCAGACCCGGTATTTCCGGAGGAAGGTGATGTGGGCGATCTCGGCTTCCGCAAGCGCCCGCTGCCAGCTCTGATAAAGCTCCGGATCGTAGATGTATCCCAGGACCTGTCCCCGGGTGACCCAGTCCCCCTTGTCGACATTTAAAAATTTGAGATACCCCGGAACATGGCCATAGACGATCGCTTTCCGGAAACCGTGGATGACCCCGGGAATCGAGGTCCAGAGTTCGAAGTGGCGGTAGCGGACGCGGCCGGGGCGATAGCGGGAGGGATCGTAGGGAAGAGAGGCTTTCTCGAGGGGGAGCGGGGAAGAAACGGAGCCCGGCTTGCGGGCAGCATAGAATAGGACGGAGGTCAGGACGAGAAGGACCAGACCTCCAACGAGAATGCGATTTTTTCTGGAAAGCGTCAGTCTCACTGCCAACTTTCAGTCGCTTTCATAGCCTATGAAACATTTCATTCACCATGAAAGCTTTCATAATCTATGAAATTTTTATTGTCATGAAGCCGGCTGAACCGGCCTCCCTATCGAATTCTGACCCTCTTCTCTCCGTCCGTCATCCGATGGTGTCCATTACCGGCGCATTGCAATCCTAACAGATGCATCGTCCGAATTGGCTCAAGAATTTCTTATCGCGATCATAAATCGTCTCCATTTGAACCCGCCAAACTCATCGGACTATAGCACACGCCCTTTTTTAAGTCCAGAACGGAACCGGAGCCACTCTTTCTGCCCTTCCGGGGGCCGGGGACGGCCCTATTCACGCCACAGCCCGGGGGAAAACCTGTTTCAGGACCGGAACGGGGGTCCTTATTTTTGGGGTGAAGTCCCCTGTTTTGGAAGAATCTCATAGGGGATCACCCGAAGGCTCCATTCTCCGGAAGGAGCGATCCTCCCAAGAGACGGGAGAATTCTCCCGAAGAAACGTTCCGTGGAAATCCTCCCACCCCACTCCGGCTTTCCGTTCCCGAGTGCTGCAAGCTCCGGCCAGTCGGGCCTCCGGAGTGCGACGACCCAGAGATGGCCGATCCTTTTTTGCGCCCCTGCAGGAAGGGCGACAACGAGACGGATCGCCGCCTGGGTCTCCGGGGGAAAAACAAAGACCTTCCTCGCCGCAATCCCGTTTTTCACATCCGGAAAGGGAGGTCCCGGAAAGAGAAGCGTTGCCCCCCGTTTCCGGTCCACGTCGAAAATCCAGATCCAGCCATTTTTTGTCAGGGAAAACCGAAGCGTCATCGGCTCCCCCTCCCGGAACGCACCCCCCCGTCCCGGTCCTGCGGAGAGAACCCGGAATCCAGAATCCTGCCGAAATCTCCGAAGAGTTCCTTCGAGGGTCGCCTGACAAAACTGTCGGCCTCCCTTTTCCTCGCAGTCCTCGGAGACGATCCTGTAGTGTGGCTCTGGGGCCAGGGCTTTCCGGATCATCCGCAGGATTCGCGCCGGATCCCCGGGATCCGGAAGAGAGGTCCGATCGTAGAATCGAGACAGACGCGTCTCAAGGCGGGTGCACCGGTCAATCCGGGCAAGGGCGTCCTGCGTGGCAAGGGCCAGAAGGCGCTCCTTCGACAGGTTCTTTTCGAAGGAGGCCGTTCCAACCATGACAAATTCCAGACGGGTTCCCGTGGCAGAAACAATCACGGAAGCGCAGGAAGAGGAGGACGAAAATAGGGGCCCGGGAGCCGGAGCGGAAGAGGGAATTGGCCCTTTCGTGAGAGGGAGGGCGGACTGGGGACGTGCGGAAGGAGGAGATGGCGGCGCGGCCTTTCCGGAAGGGCGAGGGTGAACAGGGTTTGTGACGCACCCTGCAAGAATCGGAAGGAGGATCGGGATGAACGACAACCGGGGAAGGAGCCGGATCAGCTGCATTTGTCTCCTCGTCCGGTCCCGCTGGTTCCGTAAAGAGCTGTTCGGACCTCTTGGACAATCAAAAATATTGGTGTATCCTTTTCATTGAAGAGAGCTGGCTGGAAAAATGAAGATAAAAAAATAATTTTTCTTTTTTAACCTCTTACAATTTTTTATCGTCATGATTATTATGAAAGATAAATAATTATTATTCACATTTGCAAAGAATGGAGAGATTCATGGAACCCGGAAAGACCGCCTCGACGCTCGAAAAATTCCGCTCCTTCATGACCGAACTGTTCTATGTCCGGCCCTCCATGAACGACCTCGACCGCTTCAAGGCCCTGACGGTCGAGATGGAGCGCTTCCGCTCCTTCATGGCCGAGGTGGAGAAGTTCAAGCTCCTTCTCGCGGAGATGGACCGTTTCCGGGCGGTGTTCGTTTCGGAACAGGACCGCATGAAGGCCCTCATGGCCGAGATGGAACGCTTCAAAAGCTTCATGGAGGAAATGGAGAAAATTCGACCCTTCATGAGCGATCTGGAAGAATTCCAGGGGGCCCTCGAAGAGCTGGAGCGGTTCAAGGCCTTCATGGCCGAAAAGCGTTAGGAAATCCCTTCAGGCCATACGGGTCGGAAACGAGATCCGTCGTCAGTCCAGCGGAATAAAGACCGACATGTCGAGTTCGGGAAAGAGGGGGTCCCGATCCCGGAGCTCCCGGAAGACATCTTCCCGGAAACGGCCCGAGACCAGCATCTCCCGGAGGGCCCAGAACTGGTAGAGGTGGCCCTTGAGCCGGTCCACGGCGTACTCGACCATCGTCTTCGTCGTCATGATGAAGGGCCAGTCCGAACTCTGGGCCAGAAGGAGTTCCCGCCCCATCTGATTCAGAATCTCCCGGTCGCGCCCCCGATATTCCCCGGCTCTCTCGGACAGGCGGGCCATCTCCCGGGCCGCCTCGAACAGAGGCGGATAGATCCAGTCGTTCGTTCCGTTCATCCAAAACTCATAATAGCCGTTTTCCCCCCAGGATGACGGTTCCGGAGATCCTTCGGAGGCCGGAATTCCCGCGCGCACAAGCTCGACGGGGGTGTGGACCTCGACCGTGTTCTGGCTGGCGACAATCCGAAAAACCTCCTCAAGAAAATTGACCCCCTCGAACCACCAGTGGCCGAAGAGCTCGGCATCGTAAGGACATACGACCGTTGGCGTAATCCCAAGAACTCCGGCAAGGCCCTGGACCTGAGCCGACCTCCGCTCGACGAAGTCCCGTGCGTGGGCCCTGACCCGATCCTGGGCCCAGGCCGGGTTGTAGACCTCCTTCTGGTCGGTCGGACCGGTGATACGGTGGTATTTGAGACCCGTCATCCCCCGGGGACCGTCGGTATGGAGGTAGGGACGAACGTAGTCGTAATCGAGATCGTAGCCGATGTCCCGGTAGAAATCCCGGTAGGCGAAGTCCCCGGGATAACCCTCCTTGGCGCTCCAGACCTGCCGGGAGGATTCCGGATCGCGTCCGAACGCCCAGACCCCTGAGGGCGTCACCAAAGGGGCGTAGACCCCGGCCGGAGGCCTCGGGTCGGCATAGAGGAGCCCGTGGGCCTCCATGAAGAAGAAGCGAAGCCCCTCCTTCCGGAGAATCCGGTCGAGTCCCTCGTAATAGGCGCATTCCGGAAGCCAGATTCCCTGGGGAGCCCGCCCGAAGACCCGACGGAAGGTCGAAACGCCGACCCGGACCTGGGCTTCCGCCGACCCCGGAACTTCCTGAAGAAAAGGCAGGAAACCGTGGGTTGCCCCGCATGTGATCCCCTCGAGGGCCCCCGATTCCATATGGCGCCGAAAGGCCCCGGGAAGGTTCCGGCCCAGATCCTGCCGGTAGACACGCTCGAGAAATTCGAGGTGGTCCCTGTAAAATCGCGATACCCCTTCGAACTCCGTCCCGCGGGTCCGGACCACCTCCCGCTCCGAAAGCTCCCGAAGAAGGGAAAGCCGTTTTTCGAAGCGGCCCATCAGGAGAGGGTCCTCCATCATCGACACCAGCGTGGGGGAGAGCGTCATGGTGATCCGGAAAGGGACGTGATCCCGGCCCAGCCGGTCGAACATCGCAAGAAGGGGAAGATAGGTCTCGATCAGGCCTTCGAAGAACCAGTTTTCCTCAAGGAAGACTTCGTGCTCCGGATGGCGAACATAGGGAAGGTGCGCGTGCAGGACAAAGACAAGATTCCCACGGTTATCGGCCATGATGTGCCCCCCTCGTTTTCAGCCTGACCGGTCGGATCTTGCGGGTCCTCGACTGGGAAGAGATTCGTGCTGCGAAAGGTCCCGGCAACAGAATCGGTCTTCGGCGTGAGAATCGCCTGAACCCCGGAAAAAAAGGTCTATTTTTCCTGCTCTCACAGGAACCGGGCAAGAGGTCATTGACCGCTTCCCTCGAAGTACTTCCCGAGGACTCCCGACGTTTTGGCGAGCCCGAGCTTTTTGAAGAGCGTGACGAACCGCGCCTCGAGGTCGTCCATGATCGGGTCGAGAACCTTCGGCGGAAGAGACGACAGCTCCTTCTTGAAGGGGCCGTAGGTCCGCTTGCGGTTCTTGTAGAAGAACTGCTCCTCCGTCTCCCCTGCCTTCCGCTCACCTGCGAACTCCTTCGTCATGAAGGCCTCCATCTCCTTCTTGAGGGCCGCAGGAAAGGCCGGATGATCGAAAACGGCATTCTGGAAGCCGGTGGCGAGGTGGATTTCCAAGGTCTTCACCTTGGGAAAGTTGTCAAAGAGATCATCCGGGAGCGTCGAAGCCCCGTGCTGGACGGCCCCTCCCATGTGATAGCGGTTCCTCGCCCGCTCACCGAGGGCTTCGAGGGTGGCAAGATCGAGCTTGACCGGCGCGATGCGCCCGTCTGGTAGCGGAACCCCTCCATGGGAAGTCCCGGTCTGGACGCTGATCTTGCTGATCGGCACATCCCTGGAGTCGAGGCGGGCGAGCTCCTCGGAATAGACCTCCATGAAGGCATCGAGCTCCTCGGGCGTGGAATTCTCCTTTCCGACCTCTCCGATCTCGCCCCCCACCGACACGGGGACACGCGATCCGTCCGGAGTGATCTGGCGGATGAAGTGGGTCAGGAGGGCCGTCATGCGGCCGTTTTCCCGCTGCTGGTCCCTCAGGTCCGGAGGAGCGAGGGTCACCAGGGTCGAGGCGTCGATATCGATGTTGCGGTAACCGGCATCGACCGACTCCTGGATGAGTTTCTTGAGGCCCTCGATCTCGCCCGCAGGATCCTTGGCATAGTTCTTCGCATTGAACTGGTAGTGGTCCCCCTGGACGAAGACCGGTCCGGCATGCCCCTCCGCCAGGGCGCCGGCCATGACGAGCCCCGCATATTCCATCGGCCGCTGGAAAGAATAGCCGATTTCGCTCTTGGCGAGCTCGAAGATGACCGGGCCCCCGTCGATCGCGCGCATGGCCCGGAGGACCCGACGAACGGTCAGGTACGTGAGTCCACGGATGTTGATGGCCGGAACGGTGAAGCCCCCGACCTCCCCACGTCCGATGGCCCGGTAGAGAGGTTCGATCGAGGCCATCGTGGCCCCTGACTTCGAAAACCCTGACCGGATCAGGCGAAAGGCCTGTCCCCGGACCGCCAGATCGGGATGGAAGAGAAAATCCTCTACAAGGGCGTCCAGATACTCCTTCTTCAGGCGGGAAAGATCGGTCACTTCGGGAGTCGATCCTGAAAACTCCGCCACATATCGGTATTTTTTCTGCCAGTCGTTCATGGTCTCCTGCGACATGCCTCTTCCTCCTGGAAAGGTCCCTGTTTGTCCTGGTGCCGGTTCTCCGGCGTGTCTGCGATCGCCTCCCCCGGTCAGGGAAGGGTGATTTCTCTCAAAAACTGGGCGGCCTCCTCCGGAGGGGTCGGATTGATGTAGAACCCGGTCCCCCATTCGAAGCCGGCCACCTGGGTGAGCGTGGGCATGATCTCGAAATGCCAGTGGTAATAATCCTCCGACCCCTTGTCCTGAAGCGGGGCGGTATGGAGGATGAAGTTGTAGGGAGGATTCATGAGCGCCTTGTTGAGGCGTCTCAATACGTCAAGAAAGATCTTCGCCAGGGCCTCGTACTGGGATTTCTGCCCCTCCTGGAAGGAGGCGGCATGGCGCTTGGGAAGAATCCAGACTTCGAAGGGGAAGCGGGAGGCGAAGGGGGTGATCGCCACGAATTCCTGATTTTCTGCGACGAGACGGGAGCCGTCCATGACCTCCTGGCGGATGATGTCGCAGAAAATGCACCGCTCCTTCTCTTCGAAATGGGTCTTGGCCCCGACCATCTCCTCGATCACCACCGTCGGGATGACGGGAAGGGCGATCAGCTGGCTGTGGCTGTGCTCGAGCGAGGCGCCGGCCGGTTCCCCGTAATTCTTGAAAATCATGATGTAGCGAAAACGGGCGTCCTTTTTGAGATCGAGGATCCGGTCCCGGTAAGCCCAGAGGACGTCCTCGAACTCCTTCTCGGAAAAGTTCGCCAGGGTCTTCCGGTGTTCGGGGGTTTCGATGACCACCTCGTGGGCCCCGATCCCGTTCATCTTGTCGTAGAGGCCGACCCCTTCCCGGTCGAGGCTGCCTTCGACCATCAGGGCCGGGAATTTGTTCGGAACCACCCGGAGCGTCCATCCCGGAGAGTTCGGAAGGCTTCCCTGGATCCTGTAGGCCAGCACCTCGGGCGGGGTCTTGTCCTCCTGTCCCGCGCAAAGGGGACAGACCTGGTAGCGATATTCGTTCTTGAAGGTCTTGTAGTCGACCGGCCGTCGGCTTCTGGCGGTGGAGATGATCACCCAGCGGCCGACGATGGGATCCTTTCTGAGATCAGGCATGCGGCAAGCTCCTCGAATCATAGCCCGTCACGATCGTGATCCGGGCCTCCCCCCCGAACAGGCGTTCGAGGGGGAGCGCGTGGATGAAAAGGGTCCCCTGGAAAGTCCGCTCGAGCCCCGACTCCGAGAGAGAGACCGTCTCGATCGGCGCGTGGATGAGTCGGACGACCCCGTCAAGCTCCGCCGAAAAGGCGGTTTTCGACCAGGAATCCTCTCCCCGATACCATCCCACCGCCCCGTGCTCCCATGGTTCGTCCCAGAGGAATGGATCCGTCCGTCCCTCAACCCTGATCGTGCGTCCGGCGTCATGTCCAGCCAGCATCGTCAGGGGCAGTTCCGCATAAAGGGCCCACTCCCGCCAGCTGTCGGGCAGCTCCGTCCGCTCGGGCGCGGAGAGGGTCCATGCGACGGAGTAGCGATCTCCCTCGAACCGGTAGGTCTTCGACAGGAGGAAGGGAATGCCTGCCAGCTCCCCCCTTCCTTCCAGACGAAGGTCCCCGTCCGGAGGAGAAAGAACCCGGAAGGGACTCCGTCCCATATCCGGCGTCAGGGCCGATCCATCGAGGAGCCCCGCGGCGGATGCGCCGAGAGGCGCAAATCCTTCGGCAAAGGCGCGGCGGGGACGTCGGTCGTAGACGATCCCCTCCAGAACATGACGATCGTCTCCCACCGGGCGGTCGTGGATCGAGGCAATGCCGACCTCCCCGGACGCTGACCCTTCCGACTTCTTCCGCTCTTCCCGGTGGCGGATGTGGTAGGCCTCTTCCTGCCGGGTCAGGGTATTGGTCAGGTGGAATCCGGTGGTCCGGTCGTCCCATTCGAGCACGCTCCCACCGTAACGGGGGGTGATCCAGAGGTTGTAACCCGTTTGACGCACGAAAAAATCCGGAACCCCGTCGGCGTCGAAGTCGTCCGACACGATTGCGGGAACCGGGAGCCTTCCCTGCTCCTCGAGAAGTCTTTCGGTCCGGAGAAGATTGGCGTAGGCTTCGTGGCGGAGATTCGACAGATAGACGCCCCCGAAAAGGCCGTGCCAGAAAACGTCGTTCCCCTGGGCCTTCAGGTAGGGGGAAAGCACGCTATCCGGAGGCTCCGCATCCGAATAGGCGTCCCTTAGAAATTTTCCGGTCAGGAGCATCCGGTGGTAGAGGCGGTGGACATCCGGGTACTTGATCAGGAAGTTCTCGAAAATACCGCCGCGGAAGAGGACCCTGAGGTCGGGATCGGCCCCTTCCCTCTCCCACTTCAGGGCCCACTCGTGAAAAACATGGCTGGTGCGGGCCGGAAGGGCCCACTCCATCATTTCGGTATAGGAGGCGTTGGGCAGCACGGCTTGACCCGTCGGGTTGCAATCGGAGACCACCTCCCCCATGGAGGCCACCCGAAGCCATCCCGACTGGGCCGACAGCATGGAAAAAAGATGCTCGAGGTATTTCTCCTCCCAGACCCAGCGGTAGGTCTCGGGCCAGATCCCGAACTTTTCTCCGTCGTCGGCATAGGTCAGAACACGCCCCCCCCGGGCCCGGCGATCGAGAAAAGACAGAAGCTGATCGACCGGCCGAAAGGGAATCAGATACCGAAGATCCTTGGAGATGGGAAAGATCCGAAGCGGAGCCCCCTCCCAGGAGACAGTGTAGTAGCCATGAAGATCTTCGTCGTCGAAGCCAGCCAGGTGGAAATGATGGTCGTCAAGAGGCGCGTAGGTGAGCCCCAGGGGAAAAAGTCTCGCCGGCAGGTCGGTTTCCCAAACCCGTTCCGCCAGCCAGAATCCTTCCCCTGATTCTCCGAGCCTGCTCTCAAGATGGCGCCGCATCAGATCGACCTGGCGCCTCTGATCGACCGACCGGAGCCAGCAGAAAATCGGTTCATAAAAACCCCCTCCAATGACCTCGACCTGTCTCCGCTCCACCATTTTTCGAAGGAGGTCCAGAAATCCCGGCTCGTTGGCCTCGATCCATTCGAGAAGTGGACCGGTGTAGTGGAGAGAGGCATGCAGGTTGCCGTATTGCCACAGGAGCTCCAGTGTCGGACGATAACAGCGGTCGAAGGCTTCTCGGAACACATGGGAAAAGTTCCCCGCGGGCTGATGGTTGTGCAAAACGAACACCATCGTTGCCCGTCGGTCCCTGTCCGGTCCGTCTTTCCAGAACTCCATCTCACAGCCTCCAGATCGATTTGACAAACTGGTCGTCGGGAATCTGAATCGAAAGGGTATGCCCCCGGGGACACTGGTCGACCATTGTCTCCCCCTCGTAAAGCTCGATCAGGGCCCCGACCCACTCCCCGGACTCGAGACCCAAGAACCGGTAAGGGATGGCGATCTCGCCGATCTTCCGCAAGCCCCAGCGGGCCTTTCCTCCTTCCACTCCGTCCAAGGGGATTTCCGTCGTTCCCGGAACAAGGGGACACCGGATGGCCGATTCGCGGTGGTCGAGAAACCGCATGACGAGGGACGCTCCGGTTTTTTCCTCCAGACGGTAGTTTTCGTCGAAGTCGACCCGAATGTAAAGCGTCTCTTCGTCGAACCCGTAGTAGACCGCCGACAGCGGGGAATCCCGGAGGTACATAGATCCCTGGAGCTTGTGGTTGTCGAAGAAGCCTGCCCCGGTCCATTCGAAATAATGGGTCACCTCCCCGTCGATCACCGGACGGATGAAGTCCACCGGGAGGATGATCCCGGCCCCCACCCCCGTCTCCCGGATCGGCTCGTTTAACAGGATGGGAGGGGAGAGCCCCAGAATCCGATAGACATTCTGCTGGTGAACCCGGAAGAGGCGGTCGAACTCCGAAGACTGGAGGCTCTTGAATTCGTCCCCATACCACCAGAACCAGTCCGAGCCTTCGGCCGCAAAAAGTTCACGACGGGCCCGATCCACCGCTTCCGGGGGAATCTTTTTTCCAGACTCTCCCTTCAGGATTTCTTCGAAGGCCCGGCGCGTCTCCCTCAGAAAGCTCCATCCCTTGTTGTCCTCGGGATGGCCGATCCAGATGCGGAAATCATGGTTGATCCACGAGCCGGTCGCCAGATGGTCGATCGGGCGGACGGACGTTTGCGCCAGGGCTCCCGAAACGGTTTCTGTCCGGAGAAAGGCATGAGAGGAGAGCCGCTCGAAAAGTGTCTTGAGAAAGTGAAATCCCCCGTCGGAGTAGGCCTCCCAGGGATTTTCCCCGTCGAGGATGATCGGGATGGTCGCCGAACGGCCGGACGCCTCCTCCTGTTTGGCAATCTGCTCCATGTGTCCCAGAAGATCCGAGGCCGCCTCCGTCCCGTTGTAGCGGGCATAGGCGAACCCGATCCGGTCCGAGAGATTCCGGTCGCGAAAGACCATCTTCACCTTCGATCCGTCGATGGACACCTCGTAGGGTTCGTAAAGGCTTCCCTCCGTGAGATGGGCCATGTCCCGGGAAATGAAGAGGATGTCCTCGTCGGAGGCCATCCATTCGAGCCCCGCCTTATTTGCCATCTGGACCACCTCAGGGGAAACCGACCCTTCGGAGGGCCACATGCCCTTGGGCCGGATTCCGAAGACCTCTTCATGGCGTCTGAGGGCCGTCTCGATCTGAAGGACGGCGTCCTCCGGATAGGCGAACTCTTCCGGAAGGGAGAGGTTGGGATGGGCCCTCCGGGCCGTCTTCGACGAAATGAGAAGGGGGAGGATGGGATGAAAATAGGGAGAGGTCGATATCTCGATCCGACCCTCCCGGGCAAGGGAACGGTAGAGGGGCACCAGCTCGCTCAGAATTTTCCTCTGAAGGTCGAAGAGCGCCTTCTTGTCCCCTTCGGTGAAATTCGCTCCCTGTCCGATCCACTGTTCGACCTCCGGATGGCGCGCCCGGGCAGCATAGCCGAACCATGTGAGGTTGAACCACATCTGAAGATCCAGAAAATCCTGGAGGTTCATCTGTGAGACGATTCTGCCGAAATCCTCGTCCTTCGTGGGTTGCCTGGACTGGACCTTCTGCCACAGAAAGAGATACCGGGGATAGGGCTTAATCATGGTTTCGTAGGCGCATGAAAAAAAATTCCTCGCCAGGAAGATTTTATCCCCGTTGTCCAGTTCGTTTACGGGCTTGAGGGAGAGCTCCTGGTAGGAGTCGACCACCCGTCCATCCGCAAGGGCCAGGATCTGGTCCAGAAGAATCGGAACGATGTTCACCGTCTGCCGGATCTTCGGAAACAGTCCCGCCATATGAGGGATGTCGTAATAACCCCGTACGCCGTGAAGGCGGACCCAGGGCAAAACCATCTCGTTGGTCAGCGGATCGAAATAGGATGGCTGATGCATGTGCCAGACAAAAAGAACATTGGCGTTCAAAAGAATTCCTTTTTCAGAAAAGACCTATACCCGGTTTTCCCGGATCCATCGTTCGACTCCGTCCTGGGTCACCACGACGATGCCCCCCGGCGAGACGGAAAAAAATTTCCGGTCTTCCTCGGGGGAAAAACCAATCCGGAGATCGGCCGGTATCCGCACATCCTTTTCGACGATGCACCGGTTCAGGCGGGCGTAGCGACCGATATCCACCCCGTTGAAGACCACCGATTCGGAGACATGGGAGTAGCTGTTGACCCGGACGCTGTGCGACAGGATCGACCGGTCGATCTGTCCTCCCGAGATGATGGTGCCGCCACAGACGATCGAATCGGTGGCAACCCCGACCCGCTTGTTCTTTTCATCGGCAAATACGAACTTGGCCGGGGGCATCTGGGGGCGGTAGGTCCTGATGATCCAGTAGGGGTTGTAGAGGTTGAAGGACGGGGTCACGGAAACGAGATCCATGTTGGCTTTCCAGTAGGCGTCGATATTCCCGATGTCACGCCAGTACCCCTTCTCCACTTCGTCCATCCCCGGAATGGTGTTCCGGCTGAAGTCGTAGACATTGGCCTTCCCTTCCGCCGCAAGACGGGGAAGAATGTTATGGCCGAAGTCGTGCTTGGACGAAGAAATTTCGGAGTCCTCCCGCAGGACGGCGAGCAGATCCTTCGTCCGGAAGATATAGTTCCCCATGGAGGCCAGCGCGGTGCTTCCGCCGGGAACCGTCGGCTCCGGGGTCGGAGGCTTCTCGACGAAGTCGCGAATTCGGTCGCCTTCCGTCCGGATGACCCCGAACTCCCGGGCCTCCTGGAGCGGGACCGGGATGGCCGCAACGGTCACCGCTCCTCCGGTCTCCAGATGATGGTCCAGCATCTGCCGGATATTCATCTTGAAGATGTGGTCCCCCCCGAAAATGCAGACGTGGTCGGGTTTTTCGTCGAGAATCAGGTTCATGTTCTGAAAAACGGCATCGGCCGTCCCCTGAAACCAGTGGGGACCGGTCCGCATCTGGGCCGGAACTGGATCGATGTATTGGTCGAGGAGAGGGGAAAGTCGCCAACCCCGTGACAGGTGCGTGTTGAGGGAATGGGACTTGTACTGGGTCAGGACCTTGATCTTGGTAAAACCCGAATTGACGAAGTTCGACAGGACGAAATCAATGATCCGGTAGGCTCCTCCAAAAGGAACGGCGGACTTGACGCGGTCGGCGGTCAGGGGAAAGAGGCGTTTTCCCTCTCCCCCCGCCAGTATGATGGCCAGAATATTCTCCCTGTCCCGATGATCCATCGACAACCTCCAGCAAGGGGTTCAGGAATTTCCGAGAAAGGTGCGGTTCAGAATGCGAAGAATTCCTGTACGGGCGGGAGAGAGGGAAAAGAGACCCCAGAAAAAAAGAAGGAGGGAGGAAAAAAGGTAGGCCACCCATTTTTCCCTTCGTTCATGACGAAGGAGAAGACGCACGGAGTAGACCGCCCCAAATCCCCCCACCATCAGAAATATCCAGTCATAGATCATTTTCCCGCAACTCCCCCTTGGAGTTCATCCTACCAGAATCGCGGGAAAAGGCCAATTGACCGGAAGAATCCTCCGGCAGCCTTCAAAGGCCGCCGGAGGATGGAAGGATTAAAGAAAAAGATTTCTTGGACGGATTTATTCTTCTGAAATCTGACCGGGATGGCGTGTTGAACGCCGGCGGGCGACAATGGAGAGACGGACCGACTCGCGTTTGAGCTCCAGGAGATAGGTTCGGCGTTCGATCTCTGAAATAGGCTGCTTCAATGCCTCTTCCGCGTTATGACGCGCCCTCTTGGCCATCTGTTCGTCGATCTCGTCGGCGCGCTCCACGGTGTTTGCCAGGATGATGACGGATTTTGGAAGGACTTCGGCCACACCTCCGCTCACATAGTACGAATAGAGAGCGTCCCCCTTGCGAACCACGAGCTCTCCGGGATCGAGAAGCGAGATGAAGGGAGAATGGCCCGTCAGGACGCCGAATTCCCCATCCACTCCGTTGGCCTTCACGAAATCCACCTCTTCGGAGATGAGCTCCCGCTCCTGGGTGACTAGAGTCAGCATGAAGGACATGACCTAGGCCTTTCCCTTGAGCTTCTCGGCCTTTTCGAGAGCCTCCTCGATCGTTCCAACCATATAGAAAGCCTGTTCCGGAAGGTGGTCATACTTCCCTTCCACGATCCCCTTGAACCCCTTGACGGTGTCTTCCCGGGAGACGTACTTTCCGGGGGCTCCGGTAAAGACTTCAGCCACGAAGAAGGGCTGGGAAAGGAAGCGTTGTATTTTCCGGGCCCGGGCCACGATCTGCTTGTCGTCCTCCGAGAGTTCGTCCATTCCGAGGATGGCAATGATGTCCTGGAGATCCTTGTACTTCTGGAGGATCTTCTGGACGGAACGGGCGACGCTGTAGTGCTCGTCGCCGATGATCATGGGGTCCAGAATTCGGGAGGTCGAGTCCAGCGGGTCGACGGCCGGATAGATGCCCAGCTCGGCAATCTGGCGGGACAGCACGACGGTGGCGTCAAGGTGGGTAAAGGTGGTGGCTGGGGCTGGATCGGTCAGATCGTCGGCGGGAACGTAGACCGCCTGCACCGAGGTGATCGATCCCTTCTTCGTGGAGGTGATCCGTTCCTGGAGCTGACCCATTTCGACGGCCAGGGTGGGCTGGTATCCAACGGCGGAGGGCATGCGGCCCAGGAGGGCTGAAACCTCGGCGCCCGCAAGGGTGAACCGGAAGATGTTGTCGACAAAAAAGAGCACGTCACGGTTTTCCTCATCCCGGAAGAATTCGGCCTGGGCGAGTCCCGTGAGGGCGACGCGAAGGCGGACTCCAGGCGGCTCGTTCATCTGTCCGTAGACGAGGCTCGTCTTGTCGATGACCTTCGATTCGTTCATTTCATTCCAGAGGTCGTTTCCTTCGCGGGTCCGCTCACCCACGCCGGCGAAGACCGAAAATCCGCCGTGCTCCATGGCGATGTTCCGGATGAGCTCCATGATGATGACCGTCTTGCCGACTCCCGCTCCTCCGAAAAGGCCTGTCTTTCCTCCCTTGGCAAAGGGGGCGATCAGATCGATCACCTTGATCCCCGTTTCGAAGACCTCGGTGGCGGAAGCCAGTTCGTCGAATGAAGGCGGATCGACATGGATCGGCCGCATGTGTTCTGTGGAAATCGGCCCTCCATCATCGATCGGAGATCCAAGGACATCCATCATCCGTCCGAGGACCTTCTGACCCACAGGAACCATGATTGGCTTGCCCGTACTGGTCACCTTCGAGCCACGGACCAGACCGTCGGTGGTCCCCATTGCGATGGTGCGGACCGTGTTCTCTCCCAGCTGCTGCTGGGTCTCGAGAATCAGGCCAGATCCTTCGACTACGAGCGCCACAAAGGTCCCGGGAAGTTCCCCCTCAAACCGGACGTCGACGACCGGTCCGATCACCTGAACAATTTCACCCGTCTGCATTCCGAACACTCCTCATTTTTCCTGGTCAAGGATCACGCATCCCCGGACCTCCGTCCGGAGAGAACAATCCGGTCTTTCGCCTCTATCCCTGCTGCACTGCATCCGCTCCCGAGGCGATTTCGGAAATTTCCCGCGTGATCGCCGCCTGCCGGAGCTTGTTGTAGATCAGGGTCATCTGGTAAATGACTTCTTTTGCGTTGGAGGTGGCGTTTCGCATCGCCATCATCCTGGCGCTGTATTCACTTGCAAAATTTTCCATGACACGTTGGAAAACGATCGATTCGAAGTAGCGGGGGATCAGGACATCCAGGATTTCCGTAGTGTCCGGTTCGTAAAGATATTCCCCCAAAAAGGGCGAGGCTCCCTTTCCGCCTCCCTCTACCACATCCGGTCCGATTGGAAGAAGTTTTTCCATCCTGGGTTTCTGGGATAATGTCGAGACGAATTCGGTGAAAAAAACCCAAACCTCGTCCCAGCGCCCTTCTTGGAACTCCTCGATCGCGACCTGGGTTGCAGGAAGGATCTCTTCAATCTTTCCCCGATCCTTGACACCCGAAATGGATCCCACGGCCTTAAGCCCGCTCCTCCGCACAAAATCCTGGCCTTTCTTTCCGATAACCACGAACTCGAAGCGCACCCCGGGTCGATCGGCCATGAACTTATTCACTTGCCGGAAGACGTTGGCATTGATCGGACCGCAAAGTCCGCGATCGGTGGAGACAAGGATGATGCCCACCGTCGTCACAGGGCGGGCCTTGAAAAAGATATTCGGCCTATGAGATTCGATGGCCGACAGGCGAACCATCAGTTCGAGAATCTTTTCCGCGTAGGGCCGGGTATCACGAACGCGCATCTGGGCCTTGCGCATCTTGGCTGAGGCCACCATTTCCATGGCCTTCGTGATCTGTCTCGTATTCTTGACCGATTTGATTCGGCCTCGGATCGATCGAAGAGAGGGCATGGGCTATCCGTTGAAAGAAGCGGTGAATTCGGTCAGACCTTCCTTGAGGGAGGCGATCGTCGTTTCCGACAGGGCCTTCTCCTCCCGGATCGCCCGGAGGAGATCGGCTTTCCGACTATCGAGATAAAGGAAGAATTCCTTTTCGAAGGTTCCGATGCGGTCCGGCTTGATTCCGTCAAGAAATCCGTTGGTCACGGCGAAGATGATCGCAATCTGCTTCTCGACGGGAAGCGGAGAGTAATGTCCCTGCTTCAGAATCTCCGTCAACCGGAGACCCCGCTCGATCTGGTCCCGCGTCGTTTTGTCGAGATCCGAGGCGAACTGGGCAAAGGCGGCCAGCTCGCGGAACTGGGCCATCTCGAGACGCATCTTCCCGGCCACCTGTTTCATGGCCTTGATCTGGGCAGCCCCGCCGACCCTGGAGACGGAAATTCCGGGGTTGATGGCCGGGCGGATCCCCGAATAGAAGAGGTCGGTTTCAAGATAGATCTGCCCGTCTGTGATGGAGATGACGTTGGTCGGAACGAAGGCAGAAACGTCTCCGGCCTGTGTTTCGATGATGGGGAGAGCGGTCAGGGAACCGCCGCCATTCTTTTCATTCAGACGGGCCGCCCGCTCGAGGAGACGCGAGTGGAGGTAGAAAACGTCTCCGGGATAGGCTTCACGACCCGGAGGACGCCGAAGGAGAAGAGACATCTGGCGGTAAGCCCAGGCATGCTTCGTCAGGTCATCATAGACGATGAGGGCATCCATCCCTCGATCCCGGAAGTATTCTCCCATGGCGCAGCCGGCGTAGGGAGCGATGTACTGAAGTGCCGCGGACTCGGCGGCGGAGGCGGAGACGACGATGGTATATTCCAGGGCGCCGTGCTTCTCGAGGGTTCGGACCACATTGACGACGCTCGACGCTTTCTGCCCGATGGCGACATAGATGCAGACGACGTTGTTGCCCTTCTGGTTGATGATGGTGTCAAGGGCAATGGTGGTCTTGCCGGTCTGTCGGTCGCCGATGATGAGTTCGCGCTGCCCCCGTCCGACCGGAATCATGGCGTCGATGGATTTGATCCCCGTCTGAAGGGGAACCGAGACGGATTTTCGGGTCGAGACGCCCGGAGCGATCTTTTCGATAGGGGAATGAAGCTCGGCCTTGACCGGGCCCTTTCCATCGAGAGGTTCTCCCATGGGATTCACCACGCGGCCAACCAGGCCGGGTCCGACGGGAACCTCCATGATTTTTCCTGTGGTGCGGACTTCGTCCCCGACCACGGCCTCTTCCCCGCCTTCGAGAATGACCGCGCCAATTTCATTCTCCTCGAGGTTCAGCACCAGGGCCGAGCCTCCCTTGATGATCTCGAGCATCTCTCCGTACATCGCCTTTTCAAGGCCGGAAATACGGAGAATTCCATCCCCCGAAGAGAGGATCGTTCCACGGTCCGAAGTTTCAACACCACCCTTGAAACTTCCCAGGTTTTTCATAAGGTTTTCGGTAATCTCTGAACTTTTCAAGGCCCCCTCGTCTCGATAGATTGTCGCCCGCCGCGCGAGCTTTTATCCATTGCCTGTTTCCCTCCGAACTTGGAGAGAATATCAGGCCGTCTTCAATAACTGCCGCTCAAGCTCCCGCAATTTTGCGGACAGGCTCGCGTCCCAGACCCTTGACCCGATCCGGATCTCGAGCCCCGCCAAAAGTTCAGGGCGAACCTTCCAGACCGGCTTGACCGAAAGTCGTTTTTCCGCGGGAACGGAACCGGCCAGCTCTCGTCCGGGCCCTTCATTGACGAATCGAAGAAGGGCCTCCACTATTTTTGCCTGGCTCTCGGCCGAAAGGGCTTCAGGGGAATGAACCTCCACGACAACCCTTCCCGCCTCCAGATCGAATCTCTCCAGAAGCGCCTTTTCTAGAAAAGGAATACCGTCCCAGAGATTTCCCTCCAGAAGAGGAACAAGAAAGAGGTTCTCGTTTTCAGGGAGACTATCCCCCAACGACTCCTTCAAGAGCGTCCTGAAAAAAACCACCTTGTCTTCAAGGGAAAAGCGCCCATCAAGAACAAAGCTTCTGGCCGGGCGGACCTTCCGGATGCGGTTCATCGTATCCAGAAGAGTCATCCACCGGTCAAGCTTCCCTTCATCCCCCCGGACCGTTCCCGCGATCGCATCGGCCCACTTCACCAGAAATCGTTCGTCGATGCGCCGTCCCATCAGCCGGCCTTCCGTTCGTCGAGAGCCTTCATCGCCTTGTTGATGTAAAGAACCTTTTGCGTATCGGAAAGGCTTTCCTCGAGAAGGGTCTCGAGACTCCGTACGATCAGGGTGACCGTTTCCGTCCGGAGCTCCGACTTCATCTTTTCCCTGTCCGCCGCGATCTGGGCGGTGGCCTTGTCGAGCTCGGCCTTGATCGATTGGGCCAGCTCCTTCTCCCGCTCCTCACGAAGGGTCTTCGCCATTTCTTCGGCCTGGCGGATCATGGCGTCCGACTGGGCTCTCGCCTTTTCCAGAAGGGATCGCTGTTCGGCCAGAATCCGCTCGGCTTCCTCCCGGCTGACTCGGGCTGCATCAAGATCCGAGGAGACTTTTTTCCGGCGTTCTTCAAGGATCCGGGTCAGCGAAGGATAAAGATACTTCCCGATGATGAAAAGCATCAGCGTAAAGGAAACGACTGACCAGAAGACCAGAGAAGGAAAAAACTTCGTATCAAACTGGGGCATGATCCTGTCCTTTGATTCCCTGATGGGGATCCGTCCGGCCTCTTTTCAAAGCCGGTTCGTCCGGTATTTCGGACTCCGGATCCTGAAAGTGTCCTACTTCCTGAGACCCATGATGATAAAGGCGATCACCAGCGCGTAAAGGGCGACAGCCTCAGAGAGGGCGAAGCCGAGCCACATGTACTTTGAGACGCGCCCTTCGATTTCGGGCTGACGCGCCACGGCCTCGATCATCTTTCCGAAAATATAGCCGATCCCGGCTCCGGACCCAGCGACCCCGATAGCGGCCGCACCCATACCGATCAACGCTGCTGCATGCACATCCATGAAAAAGATCCTCCCGATGATTGAAAACAGTCTGTCGTTAGTGATTCAACTTCATCGCCTGCCCCAGATAGACGGCGGAAAGGACGGCGAAGATATAAGCCTGGATAAAGGCCACCAGGACTTCCAGCAAATAAAGGACGACCGAAATGGAGAAAGGAAGCCACTTGAGATAGATCGCAAGCGACGTCGTCAAGCTCAGGAGGACAAAGAGAATCGTATGCCCTGCCGTCATGTTGGCGAAAAGACGAACCGCCAGGGAGAGCGGTCTCGCCAGCTGAGAGATGATCTCGATCGGCACGACAAGGGGCATCATCCAGCCCGGAACTCCCTCCGGAACCAGGATGGACAAGAACTTCATTCCATGCTTGGCAAATCCGATCCCAAGGCTGACAAGGTAGACCGTAACAGCGAGAAGGCCTGTGACGACGATCTGGGAGGTGATGGTGTAAACCCCAGGAATCAGACCCAGAAAGTTGCTGAGAAACACGAAAAGAAAAAGAGTGAAGACAGGGAGGAGGAATTTTTTGCGGTTTTCCGCTCCAAGGTTCTCATCGACGACGGTCGTCAGCGTGTCGAACAACATCTCCATCGAGGTCTGGAAGCGGCCCGGAACGAGGGTCGCAACGCGGACGAAATACAGGCTTGCCACCGCTGTGATTCCGACGACCAGCCAGAGGGAGACCACCGCCTGGGTGACAGAGATGTCGAACCCCAGAAGGTGGAGCCGAATGATCGGATGAAGAAAAAACTCTTCCAGAGGATTGCCTTGCAAACACGCCTCCAAAATTTACATGTGTTCTGACAGGGCAGGACCGTCAGCCTTTGTCCCTGTCTTCGTCGATCAACCGGTTCATTTCGCGGAAGACAAGCCAGAATCCTGTCACCCCGCCGACCACCAGTCCCACGAGAGAAAGCGCCGGAAAGATTTTCATTCGAAGAAGGGAGTCCAGATAATACCCGACGGCGGCAAAGATAAATGTGACTGCCACCAGTTCGAAGCCGATCCTCGCAATGAACCAGCCACCACGATTTTGCTGGGACATGACAGACTCTTCAGGCTTAAGGAAATATCCGCTGCGTCGCGAATCTGCAATACCACTTGAATTCATTATAAAAAGGCATATCTTTTTTACTATACCCAGATTGACGGTTTAATTCAAGCCCACCCTGGGGGGCGTCCCCGCTCCGATGGAATCCCTGGCTTTGGCCGGATGTCCAGTGTAATCTTGACGGAGGGCATTCCTGGCCGAGGGCCAGGCCCATTTCAACCAATATTAAGGATCAGTCGATGATTCCCCGCATTCTCTGGCTTGTTTACGGGTACCTTCTGGTCTTTCTGACGGGAGGGGCTCTTCTGATGACCCTGTTCGTCGCGCCCACCCTTTTCGCCCGTCTTGGAGTCGCGCGGGCAGGCGAGGCCGTTTCCGTACTTTTTCCGGGGTATTTTCACCTTCTTTTCACCGGGTCGATCGTCGAGCTTGGGCTTCTCCTCATTCTCTCCAGGATCTCATCACGGCCCACGAAAAACCTCATCTGGGGATGGTCGGCAGGCCTCGCGATTGCGGGCGCATTAGCCCTCTACCTGGGACCCCATGCTCTGGAACTGAAACGGCTTCATGATCAGCTGCCGGGAGATCCGGAAAGGGCGAAAGCTTTCGCCACGGCCCATCGGCTCACGTTCTTCCTCAATCTCTCCCTTCTCCTCGGCCTTCTCGGGGCGACATTGTCCCTTCTTTCAAAAACGGTCACCCCTTTCGCGGAAAAAACTCCTCCGGCCCCGCAACCAGGAAATCCGGTCTGAACGAGGGGTTGCCCGCGGGATCCCCGAATCCCCAAAGGACTCCACAGGTCCGGACCCCCGCTCGCTTTCCAGACTCGATGTCGACGGCGCTGTCTCCGACCATGAGGACCCGGCCGGGAAGTGCCCTCCGGCTTTCCACGACATGGCGGACGGGCATGGGATCAGGCTTTCGCTCGGGACAGGTATCCCCCCCCACCACCGCCACAAAAAGGGAGTCCGCCCCAAGTCTTTCGAGAAGAGAACGACAAAGCCCTTCCCGCTTGTTCGAAACCACGGCGGACGGGATGGAAAGACGGGCGATCCCTTCCTTCATCCCGTCATAAAACCGCGTATTGTCGGCCAGGTGTATCTTGTACCATTCGATGAAGATATCAATCGCCCTCTCGATCCTCTCCGGCGGCACATCCGGGGGCAGAGCCTGCGTCACGAGGTGCCGCACCCCCTGTCCGACCATCCGGGAAAACCGGTCGAATGGGACGAGGGGATAGCCCATCTCCCTCATGGCCACATTCGTCGCCTCCACCAGATCCAACCGCGAATCCACCAGGGTTCCGTCCAGATCCCACAAAATGAGGTCATAGTCCTCAAGCCTTACCGATGGCTGAGCCATCTCCTTCTTCTCCTCACGAATGTCACCGGCCATTCCGTTCCCCTTCTCCCGAAACTTCCCTCAGGACGTCCCCCAGCCGGTTGAAGAGAACGACCAGGAGGACGATGAGGCCTCCGGAGGCCAAAAGCCATGGAGCGCTGTTCATCGTCTCCAGAGACTGGCTTTCTGACAGGATGTTTCCCAGACTTGGATGGGGCTCGGAGAGCCCCAGGCCGAGAAATGACAATCCGGCCTCTCCCACGATGAAGGCCGGAATGGACAGCGTCACACTGACCAGAAGATAGTAGCGCATGTTCGGCAAAAGATGGCGAAAAATCACCCGGGCCGGAGTCGCCCCGGCCGACACGGCCGCCAGGACGAAATCGCGGCCGGACAAGGAAAGGACCAGACCCCGCACCACCCGGGAGAGCGAGGCCCATCCGATGAGACTCAGGGATCCTGTGATGATCAGGGTGATCGCTTCACTCGAAAGACCGTAGGGGACAATGGAGCGAAGCCCCATCAGCAGGTAGAGGGCGGGAACGGCCATGACGATCTCGGAGAGTCGCATCAGGATCCGGTCGGTCCAACCTCCGGCATAACCGGCCACCATCCCGACCACGATTCCGATGGTGAAGGAGATCGCCACTCCGAGAAGAGAGAGCAAAAAAGAAAATCGCATGCCGTAAAGGAGCCGGGAAAAGACGTCCCGCCCGAAAAGGTCTCCCCCCATCAGAAAAAGGCGGCCCGGAGCCCGGGCACAGACCAGATGGCGGGACGAATGGAGAAGGCCCCACATTGTATAGGGTTCTCCTTGGCAGAAAAACCGGAGCGGGACCGTTTGACCGGAGGGGACATACCGCCGCCTGACCGGATCCTTGAGGGTCAGGACGGGCACGACCAGACCTCCCTTTCCGAACGACGGCCAGACGGCGGGAGCATAGGGAAGGTCGAATCGAACGGCATCATATCGGTAGGGGGCCAGGAATTCCGCAAAAAGGCTTGTGGATCCGAGCACGATGAGCATCGTCCCCGTAAAGCCGATCGCTTTGAAAAATCTGCGCCACCTCCCCTTCATGCCCGTTCCCTGACGCGAGGATCGAGCAGGAAGAGCATGAGGTCGGACAGGAGATTCCCCAGAAGAAGCAGGACGGCTCCCATCAGAACCCCGCCCATCACGAGATAGAGATCCCGGGTCATGACCGCGTGGAGCATGAGCCGCCCCATCCCTGGCCATCCGAAAATCATTTCGGTGAAGGCCGCCCCCGAGAGAAGGCCTCCCAGCTCCATCCCGAAAAGAGTCACCAGCGGATTGACCGCGTTCCGGAAAAGGTACCTCCAGAAAAGAATGCGCTCACGCAGGCCGCGGCCTCGGGCGGCGGTCATGAAAGGCTGGGAAAGAACCTCCAGGACCGACGACCGCATGAGGCGGTAGAGCACCCCGAAGCTTCCCAGAGCCAGCGTCAGTGCCGGAAGGATCAGATGGTGGAGAAGATCGAGAAGGCGCGCACCGGAGGAGGCCTGGGCCGAAAGAGCCGAACGCGCCCCCCCGATCGGAAACCATCCCGTCTTTTCGGCCAGAAGAAGGCCAAGAAGCGCGAGAAAAAAGGAGGGGACGGAGATGGACAGGTAAGAAAAAGAAAGAAGCGAGCGATCGACGATCCCTCCTTCGCGCCTCGCTCCGAAAACCGCCAGGGGAAGGGCCGTTCCCCAGGACACCAGCACGGCGGAGGCGGTCAGGAGAAGGGTCATGGGAACCCTCTGCCCGATCAGATCGGAGACGGGAACGTGGTAGGAAAAGGAATAGCCCAGATCCCCATGGAGAAGGGCGCGCATCCAGTGCAGAAACTGGGTGAAGAAGGGAAGCCCCAGTCCGTACTGCTCCTTGAGGGATGCGATCACGCGGGGGGAGATCTGGGGATTCATGGCCATCTGGGACAGAAAATCCCCCGGGGCAAAGTCCATCATGACAAAGGAAAGGAAGACGATCCCCAGAAGGACCAGCAGCATATGGGACAGGCGGAGGAGGACGGCCCGGATCACCGGATCACCAGCCGGGCTTTTTGCCTGACGAGGGAGATGTGGGGAATAACACCGCCCAAAGGCGTCGGATGGATTCCTCCCAGGGTCTTCCGGACGGCGGTAATGGCGTCGGGACTGACCAGGTCGACCATCGGAACCTCCCGGGTGGCGATCTCCTGCCACCGATCGTAGATCTCCTTCCTTTTGACTGGATCGAAGGTGGCGACCCCCTGGTCAAAAAGGCGATCAACCTCCGCCTCCCAGGGGGTAGAGGGGGATTTTTCTCCCGGATTCCAAAGATGAAGGAATCCCGACGAGCGCCAGACCGTCGCATTTCCGTGCGGATCAAGGGTCCCGGTGAGACCGAAGAGGAGCATCTCCCATTGGTGGGAAGAGAGGACCATGGTCGACAACATGTTGAACTGGAGCGGAACCACCCGGACCCGAATGCCCAGCGGGGAAAGCATGGCCTGGACCATCTGGGCCATGGAAATTCGCTCGGGGGATTCGGTGTTGGTCATGAGCAAAACCGTCACCGGATGGCCGGAGGAATCGTAGAGGCGTCCCTTTCTCAGGACAAAGCCATCCTGCGCCAACAGAGCTCGGGACCTCTGGAGGTCGTGATGGTAACGGAAGACCGCGGGGTCAAAAAATGCCTTGTTGGCCGGGCTCACCGGTCCGGGAATAGGGGCTCCCAGCCCGTTGTATATCACGTTGATCATCGCCTTGCGGTCCAGGGCGAAGGCAATCGCCTGGCGAAAGCGCCGGCTTCGGAACCAGGCGACCTTGTAGGCCGGGATCGGCGCCGTCCGATTTTCGTTGAAGGTCAGGAAGGTCTCCGCCTGGGAAGGCCCCCGGAGAAGGAGTCGGAAGGCCCGGGAGCGGGCGGCGTCGGAAAGGACCGGAACTTGGGACGGGCTCACCCCGATCAAGTCGCTTTTTCCGGCCAGGAAGCGCAAAAGTTCGCTGTTCTGGTTGGGGATGATCCGGAGCATCACCCGGTCGAGGTAGGGAAGCTCCCCCGGAATCGGCCCCTTCAGCCCCCGGGGAGGCGTGTAAAGAGGATTGCGTCCCATGAGAATGTACTGACCGGGAACATATTTTTCGAGCCGGAAGGGACCGGTTCCCACGATTTTCACGGGAGGAGTCCGAACGGACCAGGAGGTGTTGAAACGCCCGGCATCCACCTCCTTGGCCAGGAGGTGCTCGGGAAGGATCTCCACCCCCAGCTCCTCGAGAAGGGGAGCGAAGGGCTTGGCGGTCTCGAAGACGACCGTCCTGTCGTCGAGGGCTCTGACGGTAAAAGGCTTCCCGTCGACCATGAGGATGTCCCGAACGGCGGCGGCCACCGCCGGATTGTAGTAGACGCGGTTAAAGGTGAAAACCACATCGCGGGCCGTGAGGGGGACGCCGTCCGACCACCGGACACCCTTTTCGAGACGGAAAGTCACCTTCAGACCGGAGGGATCAATCGTCCAGCGGGAGGCCAGATCCGGCCTGATCCGGCCGTCATAGGGGGAGACCCGCGTCAGACCCCGGAAGAGATAGCCCAGTACCTGGGTGCTGGTCGTTTCCTGGGCCAAAGCCGGATTGAAGGTTTTCGGATCGGAGAGAATGTCGAAGGTCAGATGGCCGTGAAGCGGAGTCGAGCGGGGAACAAGAGAAAAGACTCGGTCAGCTCCCGACACCCCTCCCCGGGAACAGGAGGGGAGGAGCGCAAGGAGCAACGCGACAAAAAGCCGGAGTCCCAATTCGACCCAAAACCCGTCAGGGTTTTTTCGGGGAAGGGATCGGAGCCGGAGTCTTGACGGGAGCCGGGGGGGCGGGAAGGGCCTGGATCGGAGCGTTGAGAAGGAGCGAGGATCCGACGGTGTTCTGCTTGATCAGGGCCAGCGACAGGGAGGTCACCATGAAGATGGTCGCAAGGACGACCGTCACCTTGGTCAGAAAAGGCGTGGCTCCCCTCGCTCCGAACATCGACTGGCTGGAGCCACCGATCATGACGCCGGTCTCCGCTCCCTTTCCGGACTGCAGAAGAACGGCGGCGATGATAAGAAGAGAGGTCAGGACATGAATGATCGTGATGAAGATGCTCATGAAGCGGTTCCTTCCTTGAATGATTAAATATCACAAGACACATCGGTCAAAAGCCTTCAGCGACTCCCGAAGAGACGGTCAAAAATCCGAAGAACGCATTTGGGCTCGAGAAAGGCCGTTCCCACCAGGAATCCGTGGACCGTCCCCTTTTCGCAGAGTCCTGAAACACTGTCGTCGTTGACCGACCCTCCGTAGAGGAGCCCCGAAGCGACCTCCTCTCCGAAGTCCTTCCGAAGATGGCGGGAAACCTCCCGTATATCGTCGAGGACGGCCGTTCGTCCCGTCCCGATGGCCCAAACCGGTTCATAGGCCCAATAGACGGGGATCCCGATTCCTTCGCTGCGCGCCTTCACGACTCTTTCCCAAACCGGTCCGACCTGCCGGGTCCAGACCTCGGAGCAGCTTCCGGCCTCCCGCTCCTCCCATGTTTCCCCGAAACAGACAACGGGCAGAAGACCAAGGGAAAGGGCCCGGGAGGTCTTCTCCGCCACCGCCGAATCGGTCTCTCCGAAGTACTGGCGCCGCTCCGAATGGCCCAAAAGAACCCCGGCGACTCCAAGATCCTTCAGCATGGCCGCGCTGACCTCCCCCGTGTAGGCCCCCTTTTCGAAGGCGCACATGTTCTGTGCCAGGATCCCGATAGGAAGATTGCGGCTCCGCAATTGGTCCCCGAGAAATTCGAGGTAGGGATAGGGAGGAGCCAGGAAAAAACGGATCCCCCGGTCTCTCCAGAGCGACCAGCGATCTTCCCCGGACAGGGCATCGAGATAGGAGGTAATCGCGTTCCTGGTCATGTTCATCTTCCAGTTGGCGATCAACAGCATGGCGCTTCCTTTCTCAGGGGGCGTCGGGAATCACCGAAAGACCCGGAAGCTCCTTGCCCTCCAGAAGCTCGAGGGCCGCACCACCTCCCGTCGAAATGAAGGTCATGTTGTCCGACTCGCCTGCCCGGTGAACCGCCAGGGCCGTGTCCCCTCCCCCGACGATGGTCAGGGCGTAGCAGTTCCCGACCGAATGGGCCATCGCAAATGTTCCCCGCGAAAAGGCATCCTCTTCGAAGACGCCCATCGGCCCATTCCAGAGGATCGTCTTGGCGTTCTCCAGTACCTCCGAAAAAAGACGGACGGAGGCGGGACCGATGTCCAGGGCCGTCCATCCTTGAGGGATCTCCTGATAGGGAACGATCTTCGTGGGGGCGTTGCTTTCGCGGCTCTCCGCCACGACGCAGTCCATCGGGAGATAAAACTTGACGTTGTTCTTCCGGGATTTGTCCATCATCTCGCGGGCGACATCCACAAGATTTTCTTCGACCAGGGATTTTCCGGTTTCAAGCCCCATGGCACGATAGAAGGTAAAGGCCATGCCGCCGCCGATCACCATCTTGTCGACCTTTTCATGCAGGTTCGCGATCACCCCGAGCTTGCTCGAGACCTTTCCTCCCCCCAGAACCGCCACGAAGGGCCGGGTCGGATTGGTGATGGCTCCCTTCAGGTAGGAAACCTCCTTTTTCATCAGGAACCCGATCGACAGCTCCTTGACGTACCGGGTGATCCCCACCACCGAGGCGTGGCTTCGGTGGGCGGTGCCGAAGGCATCGTTCACATAGACATCGGCAAGCCTGGCCAGCTTCCTGGAGAACTCCTCACCGTTCGTCTCCTCTCCCTTGTCGAAACGGAGATTCTCGAGAAGGAAGACCTCTCCTGGAGCCATCTTCTCGATCTCCCGTTCGACGGCCGGTCCCACAAGCTCCCCGGTGTAATGGACCTCCTTCGAAAGAAGCCTTGAGAGCCTCTTGGCCACAGGCGCCATGGTGTACCGCGGGTCCGGAGCCCCCTTGGGACGCCCCAGGTGAGAGGCCAGAACGACCTTGGCCCCTTCGTCAATCAGGTAGTTGATGGTCGGTAGGGCGGACCGGATGCGGCGATCATCGGTAATATGCATGTCCCCATCGAGGGGGACGTTGAAATCGGCCCTCAGGAAGACTCGCTTGTTCCGAACATCGATCTGGTCGACGCACTGTTTCAATCGCTCCACCCTTCCTCCCTGGTCAAATAGTTGAAGTCACCCTTCTTGACTTTTTTTACCCAAAAAAAGTGCAGAGATAGGTCACCAGATCGCAGACGCGGCAGGAGTAGCCCCATTCGTTGTCGTACCAGGCCAGGGTCTTGACCATCCGATCCTTGACCACCCGGGTGGAGAGGCCGTCGACGATGGCGGAATGGG
>JAKCDE010000021.1 GCA_021838585.1 Nitrospirota bacterium | reverse complement strand
TCGCCTCTCTCTATTCTCCCGCCCACAAATCCGGCTTCCATGCCCGAATGCACCGACACACCCGGTAATGCCTCCTCACTTTTTCAAGGCCAGGCGTGTCCTGGCCTTGCTCTTTTTTACCCTGAACGTCCTTGAACCTTCCATAACCTTTGGGGCTGTCCAGGAAGCTCCCCCTGACTCCCAATGGGAATCGATCCAAAGGACGGTGGCACGGGGAGATCTCCCCCGAGCCCTCAAACAGATCTCTCGTTATACGAAACATCATAAGCGCAATGATGCGGCCTATCGGATGGCGGGACGCATTGCGAGAAAAATCCACGATCCGGACATGGGGATCCCCATTCTCGATCAGGGGATCCGCCAATTCCCCTCGGATGAGTCGCTTGTTCGGCTTAAGGCGGAGCTTCTTATGGAAAAGGGGGACTTTTCCAAATCCGGGAAAATTCTCCGGAAGCTTTATCAGTCCCGGACGCTTTCAGCCAAGGAAAAAAGCATGGTCCATGAGGACCTGACCGTTCTCAAGACCCTTGTCCTGTCCATTCCGACCTTTTCCACTTTCGATCAGAACATCAATTTTCAAGAGAACATTCCGGATCCGTTCCAGAACCCTTCGATCTATGAAAAAGAAAACGAGGTCTATCATATCCGCATCCAGAACGTCGATGTCGGATATTCCGGAGGCTCCTCCATCAGTACGGGTGTGGCTGTTGAAACACCATTAATGTATGACGACCTTCACTTCCAGGCAGGAACCAATTTGTACTTTGGGATGGCCGGCAACCAGACGAGTTCTCCCGAGTCCTATCTTTTTGCCGGAGTGGATGGCCAAGGTTTTGAGAGTGTCCGATACCTTCTTGACGCAGGCAATGTCTTTGCCGGGAACCGGCTCAACCCTGGCCTTTATGGCCATGTAGAATTTCCGGCCGGCCCCCTGCGACTCGACGGACAAGGCTGGTACCAGATGCCCTGGAGCGGATATGGACAGGCGATTCTCGAAGGAGGGCTCCAATCCGGCTTTCTGGCCAACCTCTCGGCCGCCATCGGGAAAACCCTCTCGCTCTCGGCCGAATACGAATATGCCTTCGATACCCTTCAAGGCAACCTGGATCCTTTCGGGATCAATCACAACACAATGTTCGCCATCGACTGGAACTTTCTGAAGGAACCCAACCTGCATCTGCTCGGAGGGTACGACACCCAGACCTTCACGCCGCTTGTCCCGAATCCGACAGCGCAAGTTCCAGTCCTGATTTCCTCAAGCTTTGGATTTGCGGGCCTTTCGGCCCTGGAACAGATCGGATCGGCCGCAGTTCTGAACGGCCAGATCGGAGGGATCGTCGGAACCTTTGACTCACCCGGACCACTGGTGGGCTTCCAGGCAGACGGAGGGGTTTCGCTTCAGATCACCTATCATGTGTCGCTCTCCGCCAATATTTCCTATGAATCACTGGCGGAAGGATATGTCGGGGCGGTCACGACAATGACCTACGGGATCAACATCTGGCTTTGATTATCGTGGCTTGTCTTTTGAAGTTCAAACCGTGTGGGAGAATGTCATGTGGTGCGCCCGGCAGGAGTTGAACCTGCGACCTTCAGATTCGTAGTCTGTTGCTCTATCCGGGCTGAGCTACGGGCGCAATAACCGGGAGGGATGAAACCGACCTGAACATTCTACTGAAGACGGATCCTTTTGGAAAGCCCCCACTTTCCCCTTCTGCTGATCCATGCCCCGCTTCATCCAATACCCATCGTCTTCTCTCCTGTGTTAAAATGGTTGAAAAACTTGGGTTGTTTCACTTTTCAAGGAGTCCCGGTGAGCGAGCCTCTCTATCCCTTTTCGGAAATCGAACAGTCCGTCCAAAAGAGCTGGAAGGCGGAAAACGCCTTTCACGTCAAACGCTCTCCGGAACTTCCAAAATATTACTGCCTCGAGATGTTCCCCTACCCGTCCGGCCGCATCCACATGGGCCATGTCAGGAACTATTCGATCGGAGATGCGATCGCCCGCTACAAGAGGATGCGAGGTTTCAACGTCCTTCACCCCATGGGCTGGGACGCCTTCGGCCTTCCCGCTGAAAATGCCGCCATCGTCCGGGGGATTCATCCCGCCGACTGGACCGAAAGCAACATCTCCCATATGAAGGAGCAGCTCCAGAAACTCGGCCTTTCCTACGACTGGGACCGGGAGGTGGCCACCTGCCACCCGGACTACTATCGCTGGAACCAGTGGTTCTTTCTGAAACTCCTCGAAAAAGGTCTGGCCTATCGCAAGGAGGCCCTCCTCAACTGGTGCGACTCCTGCGCGACCGTCCTCGCCAACGAACAGGTCGAAGACGGTCTCTGCTGGCGCTGCGGGAGCGTCGTCACCCTCCGGACGATGGACCAATGGTTTCTCCGGATCACCGATTACGCCGAGGATCTCGCGCAGTCCCTCGAGACCCTGGACGGATGGCCGGAACGTGTCAGAACGATGCAGGCCAACTGGATCGCCCCATCGACCGGGGCCCTGATCGACTTTGGTATCGAGGGGACCGGCGACCCCATATTACCGACAGAACCCCTGACGGTCTTCACCACAAGACCCGACACCCTCTTCGGGGTCACCTTCGTGACCATCGCCCCCGAACATCCCCGCCTGGAAGCCCTCCTCGAACGATCCCCGGAGAAGGCCGCCGCAAGAGCCTTCATCGAGAAAACCCTCCGGGCCCGAACCCATCAGAGCCGTGAAGAGCCGGAAAAAGAAGGGGTCTTTTCAGGAATTTTCCTTCGCCATCCCCTGACAAGCGAGCGCGTTCCCCTCTGGATCGGAAACTTCGTCGTCGCATCCTACGGGACCGGTGTCGTCATGGGAGTTCCCGCCCATGACCAGCGAGACTTCGAATTCGCCCAAAAATATGGTCTGCCGGTCCGCCAGGTGATTTTGCCACCCGGACAGGAGCCGAGTCCGTCATTGGACAAGGCCGTCACCGAAGACGGCGTCCTGCTGGACTCGGGCCCCTTTTCCGGCCTGTCGGGGGACGACGCCCGGGCCACGATCACCGCCCACCTCGAAAAATCGGGCCTTGGACGACCCAAAAAAACCTACCGGCTCCGGGACTGGGGCATTTCGCGCCAGCGCTACTGGGGAACGCCGATTCCCGTGATCCACTGCCCCTCCTGCGGGATCGTCCCGGTCCCCGAGGCCGATCTCCCGGTCCTCCTTCCCCGGGACATCCACTTCACCGGAAAGGGCGGCTCTCCCCTTGCCGACCACCCCTCCTTCCGAAGCGTTCCCTGCCCGTCCTGCGGAGGGACCGGTCGCCGGGAAACCGACACGATGGACACCTTCATCGACTCCTCGTGGTATTTTCTCCGATTCGCCGGCATCGAGGATTGCCCTCCGGATCGCCCGTTCTCCCCCGAGGCCCTCTCCTATTGGCTTCCGGTCGACCAGTACATCGGAGGGGTCGAACATGCGATCCTCCACCTTCTCTATGCACGTTTCTTCACCCGGGTTCTCTTCGACCTGGGTCTCTCTCCGGTCAAGGAGCCCTTCCGGACCCTCCTGACCCAGGGAATGGTCCTGAAGGACGGATCGAAGATGTCAAAGTCGAAGGGGAACGTGGTCGACCCCGATCTTCTCATCTCGGAATACGGGGCCGATACCGTCCGGCTCTTCACCCTTTTTTCGGCTCCGCCCGACAAGGATCTCTCCTGGGACGACAAGGCGGTCGAAGGGGCCTACCGATTCCTCGGCCGGCTTCATAGCCGCATCGAGGCGCTCGTCGAGGAATTTCCAGAAGCGGCCAGGACGGAGACGGCCGCATGGCTGGAGACGCTCGCTCCGGAAGCCTGCGATGTCCGGAACAAGATTCACGAGACCATCCGGAAGGTGACCGCCGATCTCGAAAACAACGCCCAGATGAATACGGCCATCGCCAGCCTCATGGAGCTCCTGAACACGCTCAGCCATTTCCAGGGAAACGCCCTTCGGGAAGACGCCGAATCCCGGCAATGGGCCCTCGTGTCAGGCTATCGGACCATGCTCCTCCTCCTCTCCCCCTTCGCGCCCCATCTCGCGGATCATCTCGGACGGCGTCTCGGAGTCGAAAGGATCGCCCATCACGCGTGGCCCGTTCCCGACGAGCGCGCCCTGGTCCGAACACAGGTCCCCTTCGTCATTCAGGTCAACGGAAAGCTCAGGGCAACGCTGAGCTTTCCGCCGGACGCATCGGAAACGACCGTCGCTCTTGGGGCCAGGGAAGACGAACGTCTCGTCCGGGCCCTCTCGGGCCAGACGGTTCTGAAGACGATCTTTGTGCCGGGCAAGATCCTGAACTTCGTGGTCCGGCCCACCCAATGAATGGACGAAACAAAAGGCGGCTCCGGCCTCTGAAACTGGGGACAAGCGCGATCCTCCTGATGTGTCTTCTCGGCCTGTCCGGGTGTGGATACCACTTCTTCAACCTCAACAATCTCGCGCAGACTCCGGCCGCCCATAATCTGAGCTTTGGAAAGACCATACGCATTGCCGTCAAGACCTTCCACAACATGACCATCTTTCCACTGATCGAAACGACCGTCACCCAATCCATCAAGGACACCCTTCTCCGGACCTCGGGGGTCATCCTGGTCAACGATCCCAAGCGGGCCGACATCGTCCTCTGGGGGAGAGTCGTCGCCGTCGGAGAAATCCCGCTGGCCCTTTCGAGCATCAACGGCATCCAGGAATACCAGCTCGAGATCATTCTTGACGCCCATGCGACGGGCTACAATGGGAAGGAGCTCTGGCATGGAGGCTCGATCATCGGCACCGCCCCCATGTACATGAGCCTGAACCTTTCGCTCCTGAACACGACCCAGCAGTACGCCATGAACACGGCCGCCATGAATGCCTCGGTCCGCCTTCTGAACTTCATGGCCCACTCGATCGGAAGCCAAACATTCAATCCCATGACACTCCAGAACCAGATTGGCGTTCCCGCCACGCCAGGAACACCGCTCCCCAACGGATCGGCCGTCCCTGCATCGCCAGGAGGCATGCCCTGATCCGTACGGCGCTCGATTTTCTCCGCCTCGACGCTCTCCCGGGACCGGTGATCGGAGTCGCCTCCGGAGATCCCCTTCTCTCCCTCTGGGTGCGCCGCCACCTTCTTTCCCTTCTCGGGATTCCTCCTGAGGAGGGGGCCGCCGCCATCGACGGATACACGGGAGACGAGATGCCCCAGCATCGCCTTTTGGCCAAAATCCGGGAACAGCCCCTCTTCGCCAAAAAACGCGTTCTCTGGGTCACCCGCGCGGACCAATCCTCCGAAATCGACCCCTCCGGGATTCTTGAAAAAAATCGTAAAACGGTTACGACCGTCATACTCGAGGCCCCCGAAAAAAGTCTGTCGGCCTGGTCAAAGACCATTCCGGCATTCAGCCTTTCCCCACCCACAAAACCTGCCGACCGGGAAGCCTGGATCCGGTTCCTGGCAGAAAAGCACGGACTCGTCCTGGACAAAGGCGCCATGGATCCCCTGATGACCACCTTCGAAGGGGCCCTTGGCCCTGTCGACCGTCTGTTTGCCGATCTCTCGGCGAACGGCGAGCCGCAAAGGGTCACAGAAGAACTTCTCGAAAAGCAGGGAGTCGTCACCCACTACAAAACGGTCTTTGAGCTTCTTCGGGGTCTGGAAAGCGGAGACAGAAAATTTTTCAGGGAGTGGGAACGATTTCTTGATGGGGGTCAGTCCCCCTTCGGCCTCCTCTCCCTCCTTCACCGGCAATGGAAACTCTACCGGATTGCCAGGAGCGTCCTGGAGGAGCAAAGAGGTTCGGGAGAAGCTGAGAAGATGGTGGCCGCTCTGGGTGGAGTTCCCTCCTTTGTTGCGGGGGGGATTGTCCGAATTGCCGCAAAGATTCCTCGTGAGTCCATGAGAAAGGGGTCGGATGCTCTCTGGGAGGCGGACCTTCTGTTGAAATCCGGAGTCTCCCCGGGTCTCGTCATGGACCGACTTGCCGCCACCTTGTACACCTTGGGACAGGAGCATCGGGGAAAGGAAGAAGGAAGAAGAGAATCGACACGCAAGGTCTTGAAAAGATACTGAAGCGGGTCGATCTTTTCTCGTGACGGTCCGGTTGTGGCCGCAAAGCCGGAACCGGACCATCATCCAGAAAGCGTTACCCTTGGGACGCGGAGACGCCGTTCACCTTGAGGGTGAGACGAGAGATCTTCCGGGAGGCGGTGTTCCGATGCAGGATACCCCGGTTGACGGCATGGTCGATGAAGGGGACGACCCGCATCAGGGCTTCTCTGGCTTCGTCCGACTTGCCAGCGGTCACGGCCTCTTCGACCTTGCGGGCAAGGGTTCGCATCGTCATGATCGCCTGGCGGTTCCGCTCGCGACGACGGGCATTTCTCCGGATATCTTTCTTGGTTGACTCGTGGTTCGCCAACGATCCTCCTTGTGGACGTCCATATGAAAATGGTTCAAAAGACACGGGGCGGAAAAAGTCACCTCTCTCGCGGCCCTCAATACATCAAAAAGAACTCGAATTTGAGATATTAAAGGATTCCTTCCCTTTCGTCAATCTTTCCAGCGGGCCTCTCCACGAATGGAGGGAATCATAACCTCAACCCCGGAGAGTCTCTGCCCTACCTTGTGATCCGGAGGTCCCGATGGTAGGATTTCCTGAAAATCCAAGACTCAAACAAGATTGACCTGAGCCCCGGAGTCCGCCATGTCCCGCTTCACTCCATCCTGTTCCAAGCCTCCGAAGGGCCGCTTTCTCCTGTGACCTCGGCCGACCCATCACCTCCCCCTCAGGCACCCTCCCCTCAGCCTCCCCCTTCTCCGGACCGCCACGAGACCATCCGGACAATCGGGCGCCAGGGAGCCCGCGTGTCGGTCGCCATCCTTCTCTCCCGCCTCTTCGGATTTCTCCGGGACATGCTGATTGCCGAACGCTTCGGCACCGGAGCGATGGCCGACCTCTTTTATGTGGCCTACCGGATTCCGAACATGCTTCGGGAACTTTTTGCGGAAGGGGCCCTTTCCTCGGCCTTCATTCCAACCCTGACCCGAACCCTCGACCGGGAGGGACGGGACGCCGCCGAAAGACTCTACACGGGCGTTCTTCTCCTTCTCTCCCTGATCCTCCTTCCGGTCATCGTCGGCGGCATGCTCTTCGCCCCGGAGATCCTCTCCCTCCTGGCCCCCGGATGGAGCATCGATCCGGCCCGCAAGGCCCTGGGGGCCAAAATGATCCGGATCATGTTCCCCTTTCTCTACTTTATCTCCCTGTCGGCCCTGCTCATGGGCGTCTTCAATGCCCAGAAGCGCTTCTTCATTCCGGCCGCGAGCCCCGTCGCCTTTTCCCTGGCCCTCATCGTCGCGGCCCTTTTTCCAGACTCTCTTCTTCCCGGCCCCCCCATTCTTCGCCTGGCCGTGGGCGTCCTTGCCGGAGGACTGTCCCAGTGGGGGATCCAGTGGCTGCTTCTCGGGAAGAATCGCCTCCGGGTGGTCGGACTCCTCTCCTCCTCGAACTGGAGGGATCCGGAGGTCAGGGGGGTCTTGTCCCGGATCGTCCCCGCCATCGGCGGACTCTGGGTCACCCAGGGGAATCTGCTGATCGCCACCCTCTTCGGCTCCTATCTCGCGACGGGAACGATCGCCGCCCTCTATTACGCCATGCGGCTCGTCCAGTTTCCCCTGGGACTCATCGGGGCGGCGGTGGCCACCGTCCTTCTTCCCCTTTTCTCCCTCCATGCCCGGGATGGAGGGGGTCCTCAGGAAAAACTCGCAGAGACCCTGGCCCACGGATATCGCGCCTCGCTCTTTCTCATGCTCCCCGCATCGGCCGGGCTCGTGGCGCTAAGAGAACCTCTCATCCGGCTTCTTTTTCAGCACGGGCGCTTCAACGAAACGAGCGCCGAACAGACGGCCGTCGCCCTCATCGGGTACGCCATCGGGCTGTGGTCCTTCTCGGGTGTCCGCATCATCGTCCGGGCCTTCTACGCGACCGGAGACATGAAAACGCCGGTCATGGCCGCCCTCGCCGGACTCTTCACCAATCTCGCCATAAGCGGTCTTCTCGCCCCGAGAATGGGGGTCTTTGCCCTGGCGTTCGGAATTTCGGCCGGATCCCTGGTGAACCAGGCCTACCTTTTCATCCGACTGAAACACTTGCTTGGACGGCGCCCCTGGGAGATCTTCGGGAATGCCCCCATGGTCCTCCTCCACTCCCTTCTTCTCCTCGTTTTCGTGCGTCTTCTATGGCTCGGGCTCGCGCGCATCCTCCCTTCCGGGTCAGGGTTCCTGCTTGTGGCCCTTCTGGGACTGATCGGATCGGGAGCCCTGTTCTACGGGATTCTCACAGCGATGACGGGAGTGACCGAAAGTCGGCTTCTGATGGAAAAGCTGACGGGAAGGCTTCAGCGGAAAAAGAGGTAGTTTTCCCAGACCTTGGGGGGATTGCCGGCCATTGTCATCATGACCATGATGGCGGGGGACCAGTGAGGGCGCTGAACGCGGGCCAGAAGAATCATGCCCGCCTGCTCGGGAGTCTTTCCGGATTTTTTGTGGTTGCAGGAGCGACAGGCTGTGACGATGTTTTCCCAGGTTTTCATCCCGCCCTGGGCCACGGGAACGATGTGGTCGAAGGTCAGGTCTTCGGGCGGAAAAGCTTTTCCGCAATACTGGCAGCAATTGCGGTCCCGGGCGAAAATGGTCTCCCGGGAAAACTTGACCAGACGGCGGGTGTGATGAAACAGGACCATTCGGTAGAGGCGGACAACGGCGGGGACTTTCATGGACATGCGGGCTGAACGGATGTCGCGCCCGTAGGTTTCCACGACTTCGACCTTTCCCTGAAACAAAAGGTGGACCGCTTTTTGCCAGGGAACGATCTTGAGCGGTTCATAGGTCGCATTGAGAAGCAAGGTCCGTTCCATGCCCCCTCCCCTTCGACCCCGGGCTCAGGGTCTACACACCGCCCAGCATGTCGAGGACATCTCCTAGAGGCCGCGATATGCCGGTCAGGCCTCGGCAGGTCATATGCAGGTACCGATTCTCCTCGGTGGTCTGGAGGGCCTGATTCAGGTCAACGATGGTTTCTGCTGAATCCGACTCCATGATCATGAGAAGATCCGACTCGTCCAGACCGTAACTGGACGCCATCGTCATCCGGACACCGGAAAATCCCTCTGCCACCTTCCGGCGCTCGCGCTCCGATCCTTCCCGTACAAAGTCCGGAAGCTGAGGCCAGTCCTTGGAGCGCACGAGAGGTCTGACATGAATGAACCTCGAGTTGCGGGGAAGGAATGGGCTCCGTGCTCCCGATTCTCCCAGAAAGCCGAGATAGGACTTCTCGACGGTCAGGTAACGGCCCAGGTAGGTTGAGAGCAGCTTGCCGGTCATTTCCTGCAGAAGACCGATATTGGTTCCGACCCTCCAGAGAAGCACGTCTCCCAGCCCCGAAAGGCCCACCAGACTGTAGGAGCTGCTCGCGATCTGGGACTCGAAGGTCCGGACGACGTCGGCGAACTCCTTTTTGCCGTGCCCGACCTCGGCCGGATGAACTTTACGCCATTCCGGATCGATCCGAAGGATGACGAAGCTCGCGAATTCCCTTAGGGAGGAGGAAGGAGAACTCTTCGGGGGAGTGGACTCCGCCGTGCGGGTGGATTCAACGGTCACTGTCTCCCGGGAGGGCGGGGAAGGTGCGGTTTCAGGGACGGCAGGAGGCGTGGGGGACGGGGGATCCATGGAGGGCGATGACTCCGCACCCTCGCTGGATTTCGAGGCCTTGATCCTGACGATGACACTGGCTTCGACTCGGGCCATGCCATGAGAGCGGGCGTAATCCTCCGCTTCCTTTTCCACGTTCTTGCGGATAAAGAACGGAACCTTTTTCAGCAGTGCCTGGGCATCGTCTGTCCAGGGGATCCCAGCCTCTTCCTGGTTTTTCGCCTCATCAGCCGCCATAACTGTCCGTCCTCCCTTGGGTCAAACTTTCTCCGGCCTGCCGAAGTCCCCGCTCTCAGCGGTCCACAGGAACCGACGATAGGCCTTTCCGAACCACTGGACCTCTTGCAACAAACGGGAATCGCGAGCTATTATGCCACAGGAGTCAAAAAAGTCGCAAATCCTTCCTTGTTATCCATAAGGCAATATCCATGGACCTTCCCGATTATCGTTCGACCTTCGACTCTATGGAGTCGGTTGCACGCAAGGTTGCCACTTCCCTGGGCTGGGAACGAGAGGCGAGACTCATCGCCCTCAACCGGGAGTGGGGGAAGATCTTCGGAGATCCGATCGCCCGGGTGTCTTACCCTTCCGCCCTCCTCGACAAGGAGCTTGTTGTCGCCTGTTCCTCTCCGCTCTGGAAACGGGAGCTGACCTACCTCCTTCCGGAAATCCGGACCAAGCTTCAGAATGCCTGTCCTGATCTTGCCGGGATCTCCCTCGTCTTCCGGACGGTCCGCCCTTTTTCTCCCCCTCTCTCCGACAGACGGAAAGTTCCCCTCTCTTCCGTCCCCATCGAATCTCTCTGGATCAGGGCCGAGGAGATCGCCTCGCGCCTCCCTCCTCCTCTCCGCGAGCGGGGTCGGGCATTCGTGCTCCAGCAGTTGCTGCAGGGACAGTTCCTTGCAGACAGCTCCTCCGCGCCATCCCCCTCCGCCTCCTGATTGTTCGGCCCCGGATCCGCGTGATAGGATGAAGAGACCCCTCATCCCTATTATTTTCATTCGGCAAGGATCGACATGGACCAGAAAATTCATCTCTCCATCCCCCACCCCGACAGGACCCTCACCGTCCTCAACCATCAGAGCGGAGAGACGCTTCACCTGAAGCCCGTCAAAACTGTCCAGGCTCTCTTGGGAGCACTCGCCCTGAGTCCCGAGACCGTCCTGGTCATCCAGGAGGACTCCCTCCTGTGCGACGACGACGCCATTGATCCCGGAAAGCCGGTCGAGATCAGGCCGGTCATTTCCGGAGGGTCCCTCTCGTGAAGTGCCGGGCCTGCACCCGGAAGGCCGTCATCAAGCTCCCCAGCCACAACAGCGCCTTCTGCCCGGACTGCTTCGACCGCTTCGTCCTCTCCCAGGTCGGAAAGGCCATCGAAGAGCGCTCCATGATCGACCCCGGCGACCATGTCCTCGTGGCCGTCTCCGGGGGCAAGGACTCGCTGGCCCTGTGGGAGATCCTGATGAGACTGGGATACAGGACGACAGGATTCCATCTCGATCTCGGGATCGGGGACTATTCACGGGAAAGCCGGACCCATGTGGAATCCTTTGCCTCCCGCCACGGACTTCCGCTCACGATCGAATCCCTCCGGGATGAGGTCGAGGGATCCGTGTCCGACATCGCCCGGGCCACAAGACGCCCCGCGTGCTCGGGGTGCGGCCTGTCCAAACGATATTTCTTCAACAGGACGGCGCTCCGGACGGGAGCGACGGTCCTGGCCACGGGCCACAACCTCGACGACGAAGCCTCCCGACTGTTCGGGAACCTGCTTCACTGGCACGATGAGTATCTGGCGAAAAACAGGCCCGATTTGCCCTCCCTCGAAGGCCTGTCGAAAAAGGTGAAGCCCCTGGTTCGTCTGACCGAAAAGGAAATGGCCTCCTACGCCTTTCTCCGAAAAATTCCTTACGTCCTGCAGGAGTGTCCTCATTCTGCCGATGCCAAGCAGCTTCTTTACAAGAAGCTCCTGAACGAAGTCGAGTCCGAATCACCCGGCACGAAGCATGCCTTTCTCTTCGGATTCCTGGACAGGATCGACCGCTTCTACCCCGGGAGCGCCGAACAGGAACCAAGGGAAGGACCGTCCAGTCTCTCCCCTGACGGGCGGTGCGAACAGTGCGGAGAGATCTCCTGGACGCCGGTCTGCAGCTTTTGCCGCCTCAAGGAGCGGGTCAGGACCGGCCTTTCCGAAAAAAGATGAACGCACCGCCATCCTGAAGGCTCGATCCTCCTAGCGCTGCCAGAGTATCCGCCCATATTCCAGCGGAACCTTGACCCCTTCGTGGTAGGGAACGACCCGGAGGGTGTAGTCCCCGACAGGACGGTCGGCAGGCACGGTGACCCCAAAGACATAGCCGTTGCGGGCTCCGGCAAGGGCTTTCTCCCGGTCCATCGTTTTCCGGAATGGAGCGCCATTTGCCACAGGAGCCGCGTAAATCTCGATCCTCACATCCTCGGGAGCAATCTCCCCAAGCCAGACGGCGCATTCGATCCGGTGCCCCTCCGGAGATTCCTGGACCGTCTCCGTACCGAAACGGATCCCTTCCCAGTTCCTTTCCAGATGCTCCTTCCAGGCATCGATCGACCGGGCCTGGGCTCCCCCATTCGACTGGCGCGATTCATAGGCTTCGGCGGCGGGCAGATAAGCCCGCTCGAGATACTCCCGGACCATCCGGTCCGTGCTGAAGACCGGAGTCAGCGTCGCCATGCTCTCCCGGACCCGGCTGATCCATCGCGTCGGGATCCCGCTCTCATCCCGGTCGTAAAAGTCGGGGATCACCTCCTGTTCGAGGATCCGGTAGAGGTCCTCCGCATCCCGGCGATCCCGCGACGGATCCTCAAAGGAGGTGTCATCGCCGATGGCCCACCCGACCTCGGGGCGGTAGGCCTCGGCCCACCATCCGTCCCTGATCGAACAGTTCAGCCCCCCGTTGACGAGCACCTTCATGCCGCTGGTCCCGGAGGCCTCCCATGGCCGCCGCGGACAATTGACCCAGAGATCGATTCCCCCGACCAGGGTCTGGGCCACGTTCATGTCGTAGTCGCTCAGGAAGAAGACCATTCCGTGAGTCCGGGGGTCGGAGGCGAAATGCACCCACTCCTGGATGAATCCCTTTCCGGCCATATCCTGGGGGTGGGCTTTGCCGGCAACGAGAATACGGACAGGACGGTCCGGGTGTGACAGGAGACCCAGGAGGCGTTCGTGGTCGAAAAGAAGAAGGTTCGGGCGCTTGTAGGAGGTGAATCGGCGGGCCAGACCAATATAGAGGGCATTCGGATCCAGGAATGGGAGCGGGGCGTTCTCCCCCCGGACCGAGCGCTGCCTGACCAGGTGGCGCTGGACCCCTTCGAGCATCGCGATCCGGTTCTTCATCCGGAGGTCCCAGAGGGACTCGTCGGAGGCGGCCTTGATTTCCTGGGCCGGCTCGGGCGATCCGTCCCTGTGCATCCGCCTCTTGGGCACTTTTTCCGTCCAGAAGGCGTCCGATATCAAGGAGTCCCAGGAGAGGGTATGGATCCCGTTGGTGATGTGGGTGACCGGCACCTCCTCCACAGGCCATCGCTCAAAGAGGGGCGAGAAGATTTTCCGGCTGACCTCTCCGTGAATGCGGCTCACCCCGTTGATGAAGCCGCTTCCCCCGATGGCCAGTCGCGCCATGTTGAAAGGCTCCTTGTCGTCTTCGGGATTGATGCGTCCCAGCCCCAGAAGATCCTTGTCGCTCAGGTTCCATTCCTTCTGGTAGAGGGAGAAGTACTGGTGGAAGAGCGCCGGATCGAAGGCGTCGAAGCCGGCGGGGACGGGAGTGTGGGTCGTGAAAACATTTCCGGCCCGCGTCACGTGAAGGGCATGGCGGAAATCGGAAATCTTCTCCCGGACCATCCAGGCGTGGGCCCTCTCCAGAATCGCGAAGGCGGGATGGCCTTCATTGATGTGAAGTACGTTCACGTCGATTCCCAGGGCATGAAGGATCCGGTAACCCCCTATTCCCAGGACCATCTCCTGGACCAGACGCATCTCGCGGCCCCCTTCATAGAGCTCGCCGGTGATGCCCCGGTCCATCGGGGTGTTGACCGGGTCGTTCGAGTCGAGGAGGTAGAGGGTCGTCATTCCCAGGCGGACCTGCCAGACCCTCAGGATCAGGGTCCGTCCCGGAAGGGGAATCGGAATCCGGAGCCATTGGCCCGTCGACCCGCGCAACGGGCTGATCGGAAGCGAATCGGGGTCGTTGTAGGGATAGCTTTCGATCTGCTCCCCCTGGGCGTTGACCACCTGCCGGAAGTATCCCTTTTGGAACAGAAGCCCCACTCCCACCAGGGGAATGCCAAGATCCTCGGCGCTTTTAAGATGGTCGCCCGCCAGGATTCCAAGACCTCCCGCATAGATGGGAAGCGACTCGGAGAGTCCGAACTCCATGCTGAAATAGGCCACCGTCTTGAGGGGCGATCGGCCGTGATGCTGGGAGAACCAGGTAGGAGCATGGTCCTCCTGGCTCCAGAGATTGTGAACCTCGGCGATTCGCGCCAGGAATTCTCCGTTCTGGGCCAGGGCATTCAGGTGGGCGACCGAGACGGTCTGCAGGATCAGCCAGGGATTCCGGATCAGCTTCCAGAGGACCGGATCGAGCTGGTTCCAGAGTTCGTCGGCCCGGTGGTTCCAGGTCCATCGGAGATCGAGCGCCATTTCCACCAGAGGTTCGAGCCCCTGCGGCAAATCCCTAGTCCTGTATCGCTCAAGCATTGACACCTCCCGCCTTTTGATTTTCTTTTGCCATGTACCCCACGATCCGTTGGGTTTCCCGCGCGATGGTCCGGTCTTCCCGGGCATGCAGAGCCCATACGGCAACCCGGGAGTCCTCTCCCGAAACCCTCCGGTCCCCCGTTCCGGAACGATTGGCTTCGGGGTCGTCCCTGACACCCAGAAAGGCGAGCCGTTTCATGACGGCCTCCCGTGCCCGCCAGGAGTGCTCCCCGATGCCTCCCGTCAGAACCAGCGCCTCGAGTCCGCCCAAAATGGCCGAATAGGCTCCGACAGCCATGGCGACCGAAAGGACGGCCTTTTCGAAGGCCAGAACGGCGCGGGGATCCTTGCGCTCGAGTCGTTCCTCGATCTCCCTGAAATCGGAGACTCCCCCCGAAAGGGCGAAAAGCCCCGACCGGTGATTCAGGACTTCCTCCAGGGCCTCGGGCGTATATCCTTTCCGAAGCAGAGTGGGAAAGATGCCCGGGTCGATCGACCCGGGCCGGGTCCCCATGACCAGGCCGTCCAGCGGAGTGAGCCCCATGGAGGTCTCGACCGATTGTCCGCGCAGGAGGGCGCAGGCCGAGGCTCCATTTCCCCAATGGACCGCCACGAGACGCTCCGGAAGGGTGGCTCCCAGGAGGGTCGGAAGACGATGGACAACGTCGTCGTAGGACAGGCCGTGAAACCCGTATTTCTCGATTCCCTCGTCTTTTTCCCATTCCTCCGGAAGGGCGTAGCGTCTTGCGGTCTCGGGCAGGGTCCGGTGGAACTGGGTGTCGAAAACGGCGACCACCGGAAGGGAGTGGCCCATCCCTGTCAGTGCCGAGAGAACGCGAATGGCGATGGGAAGATGAAGAGGGGCCAGGGGTATGAGCTTCTCGAGAACGGAGAGGACTTCTGGGTCGACCCTCACGCTGTCCTCGAAGGCGCGTCCCCCATGGACCACACGAACCCCGATCGCCTGGGGAGGAGACTTATGACGCCACAGGGAGAGAGCTGCCAGGGCCTTCCGCATTCCCGTCACCGAATCCTCGAGAGGGATCTCGTGATCGGCGAGAATGTCCTCCCCGTCAAGGAGCGTCGTCTTCAGGGAGGAGGAACCGGGATTCACGGAAAGCACGCGCACAGGAGCTCCTTCTCGAGAGTCTTCCCCAGCCACAGGAGTTCGCCACCGATGATAGCATGGACACGACACCGCGGCGAGATGGCAAATCCTTCAAGAAGGGTTCAAGACCGAATCCTCCTCCCGTCCAAGACCCGCCCCTTGCAAAGCCATGGCGGACGGAAATCCAGCCCTTCCACCGGATTCGTCCCCCCTGTCCCCCCAGAAGATGACCTCGAAACGACCCGAATCATGTTCGACCAGAGCCGATCCATGCTCCACCCAGTCTCCTGTGTTCAGGTAACGGATTCCATTCTTCTCCAGCATGGCGGGAAAGTGGATATGGCCGCAGACGACCCCGTCCATCCCCCGCGCCCGGGCCGAGGCGGCCAGGATCCCTTCGTACTCCCCGATGAACCGGGTCACCTTCTTGACCCGGTTCTTGACCGCCCGCGAAAGGGACCATTGGCTTGTCCGGCCAAGGAACCTGTTGAACGCACAGAGAAGGAGGTTGATCCGGAGGAGAAGGGAATAGCCCCAGTCTCCGAATCGGGTCAGCATCGGAAGCGTCTGGAGGCACAGGTCGAAGGCGTCCCCATGGACGACGAGATAGCGGCGGCCGTCGACGCCCCTGTGGATCCATTCCCGGGCGATCTCGAGATCCCCGAAATGGATCGACCCCCGCTCGAGGATTTTGTCGAGAAAGGAACGGACGGGGTCATGATTCCCCTCGAGATAGATCACCTTGGTTCCGTGGCGGGACTTCCGGAGGATCTTCTGGATGACGGTGCTGTGGGCCTCGGGCCAGAACCAGGAGCGTTTCAGCTGCCAGAAGTCCAGGATGTCCCCCACGAGATAGAGGGTCTCGCACTCGGTCTCCCGCAAAAAATCCAGAAGAAGATCGACCCGGCAGTCCCGGGTTCCGAGGTGCACGTCAGAGATGAAGACCGACCGGTAATGGGTTGTCGGCATGAAATCCTCCTTCAGAATTGACGTCATAGCAAAGGGAACCCACAACCTCCCTGGCAATGAGGATGGAGGCCTCCGGACGGCCGGCCCGACAGGCGGCAAGAGCCATTTCCCTCAGGCGGTCCGGATCTTCGAAGAGAGCGCGGACGAGGGATCCCGTCCTCCGGGGCTGATCACTGGGAACCGCCGCCCCGGAATTGACCGCCCAGCGCCGGTTGATCGCCTCCTGTCCTCCCCTGGCCGGAAGAAGGACCAGGGGCCGTCCAAGAGCCAGCGCCTCGAAAAGGGTCATGCCCCCCGGCTTGGTGACCACCACGTCGGCCACCCCCATCATCTGCGGCATGTTTTTCACAAACCCGTGAACCCTGACGGCAAGCCATCGGCTTTGATGGCGGCCGGCCCACCGCTCACACGCCCTGAGGAGCCGCCGGTTTTTTCCGGCAATCGCGATGAGGGTCAACTCCCCGGGGAATCCGGCAAAGGAATCGAGGAGAGAGACAAGATCGTCGAGCCCCTCTCCTCCCGAGAGAAGAAGAACCGTATTCCGCTCAGGAAGTCCCATCTTTTCCCGGAGATCGCCCCGGACCGGAGGAACAGAAAAGTCAGGATCCACCGGAATCCCCGCCGTCGACACAGAAAGGGTCTGCCCCGTTCTTTTCTGCCGGACCGTCCTCTCGGCCGCCTCATCGGAGACGACATAATGCGAGACACCTGGCCAAAGCCAGATTCCATGGGGGTGAAGATCGGTGACGACGCCCCAGAGAGACGTCCGAAGGAGTCCTTTGGGGCGATCAGACGACAGAATTTCAAGGGGAAGGAAATGCGTGGAGAGGATCAGGTCGGGAGGGTCGAAGGCGAGCTCCCTCAAAAACGTGCGGAATGCCAGCCGGTCA
>JAKCDE010000067.1 GCA_021838585.1 Nitrospirota bacterium | reverse complement strand
GCCCGGCATGGGTATACGCCCCGAAAATCCGGGTCGACGTCTTTTCAGGAACCTGCCCGGCCGGATACTCGTCGAGCGGATGGGGGCGGATCGACACCCCGTCGAGGGTCCGCCAGAGCACCGCCGGTCCTCCCTTCGGTCCCGGCATCAGGTAGGTGATGACGCTGTCTCCCACGACAAAGCTCCGACCGGCCAGCACCGAGAAGTTCCGGCAGGTCTCTTCCTTCAGCTCCTTCTTAACGAGAATGGCCCGGTGGCCGAAGATCACCCCCTGGTCCCCCACGGGAAGATGGGTCTCAAGCGGGGTGGCGTCGTAGACGAGCCCCCCCGCCGGAATCAGCACCATCGGAGGGCCCGTGGGCTTCCCGTCCCTGTCCTTTTTGTGCACGATCGTCGAGCCCTTGATGACGAGGCTTTCAATCGTCCGGTTCTTCCCGTCTTTCATGGGAACCGCCTTCCATCCGGGAAGGAGCTTGGGATCGATGACCGGATCGTGAGGCAAAAGCTCCGCCCCCGGGATCAGAAGATGCTTGCACCCGAAAGACTCCGGGGCCAGGAAGGGGTCAAAGGGAAGAGGATAGGAGGCGGCCCGAGCCGCCTCGCCGCCCCCGGAACACAGGATCGCCCCCACAAGAAGGGCCAGAACGAACAACGTCTTGACTCTCATGGTCTCACCTTCTGAGCGGAAATAATTCCACTTGACAGAGGAGGCATTAAATAGTTGCATGTTTCCACCCCAATAGGGCGCGAAAAGTTATCTGAAAAAACCATAACAGATTCTGAGGGGGTGGGGGAAGCAAGCGACTCGGAGAAAGCGGCGAAAGAGCTAATGGAACTTGTATCAGATTCCGTGGACATGTAATCAGCGGCCATGCCGGTGACAACGTCAATTTCTTCAGAGAAGAGCGCTGATTCGACATTTGTGATCGTCAGGGCCGTCGCGTTGGAAGGAGCGTTTGTGATCATGAAGTCTTTCGCCACAGCTCCGTTACGGTAAGAAAACGTCGGATCAATGGCATATTGTCCCATAGTGCTAAAACTCGCAGCGGGGGTCGTCCACATGGCAGAGATGTTGGCAAGCCCTCCAGTCGGCCCGGTGGCAGAAAGAGTGCCGGAAAGAGACGGCACCGGACCGCCATATGTCATGGAGGCGCTTTTCTCCATAGCTGTCACTGAAAGTGGGATGATTGTCCAAATTCCGAAGCTAGCCACGGACCCCGCACTCATCTGGGTCATGGGCCGTGCTAAGGTTCCCGAAACGGAGAGTCTGATCGTGGCGGTTCCCACGTTTGCTCCTACGGAATTGGGTGTGATCGCGATTCCGGAGGGAAGGGTGCTGCGGGCTTCCATGGTGGAGGTGGCGATATATCCGGGAGTGACAGTCGATCCGCTATAGACGGAGGAACCGCTGTTCCCCGTTACCATGGATGTGAGGAGATCCGGCACCAGTATGGGAGCCGAGACACCCTCGATCCCTCCCCCGGGATGAACGGTGCCGATCACCCAGCTTCCTGGAATTCCGAATCCGTTCCCCGTCCAATTTGAGGCGAAGTTCCACGACGGGAAAGATTTTTCGTTTCCAAGGTCACCCGGGACGCTGCCTTCGGAGCGTCCGGTGGCACCGCTTGCTCCTGATCCAATCCTCAACCCTGAATTAGTAGCGTTTTTGTAGTAACAAGCAACATTTGGCACATTGCCGGCATTATCTCCAATGCCCCCCCTATGATGGTACCTCCACGTACAGTCCCCCAATGCAGGGAGATTCGAGTCTGCCGCAATTCTCACCGACGATCTCCCCAATGTCGTTGGCCCCAGTGACGCCCCCCGTGTTATAGGAGTGTGAAACCATCGCATTCGTGCCAGCGTTGACACCAACGCCCCCACGTAATTACTGGAAAGCGTACGATAATTTGTCACTCTTTGGAAGGATAACGTGTCATCCAGCTCCTTCTTGACGAAAATGGCCCGGTGGCCGAAGATCACCCCCTGGTCCCCCACGGAAAGATGTGTCTCACGCGGGGTGGCGTCGTAGACGAGCCTTCCCGCCAGAATCAGCTCCAGTTCTCCATCCGGGAAGGAGCTTGGGATCAATGACCGGATCGTGAGACAAAAGCTCCGCTCCCGGGATCAGAAGATGCTTGCACCCGAAGGACTCCGGGGTCAGGAAGGGGTCGAAAGGAAGCGTAAGGAGGCGGTCCGGGTCGCCTCGCCTCCCCGGAACACAGGATTCCCCCACAAGAGTCGCCAGAACGAACACAGTCTTGACTCTCATGGCTTCCGTTCCTGGTCGGAGAGGTCCCGCCTCAGGGTTGGTTCGACGGCGTGGCGGGTTCATCGGAGAGAATCCCTTCTCCCGTCATGCCGTCCTCCGTCGGCTGGAGGAGCATCAGAGTTATCCCACCGCTCGAGAAAAGCGTTGTTGCGCTTCCGGATGGAACCGGAGACGGAGAACTGCCGGATGAGGATGTCGAGGCAGGGGCTTCCGAGGGCGTCACCACGTTGTCAAATCCCAGAACGGTTTGATACTCCGGAACGATCTGAGTGATCGTCACCCCGGGAGAGGTCGAAGATCCGGACAAACCACCGATTGTTGCGGACCCGGATAAACCATTGATTGTCGAAGACCCGGATGAACCACTCCCCGATGTGGATGTTGCGGGCGTGATCGTCCATGTTCCGGAGACGACCGACACGGAATCCACGCTCGTCTGTGTCGGCGGGGCGGAGAGGATGTACGACGGGGTATTTGCGTAGGATCCCGCGTTCGGCCCCACGGCGGTCGTCACCGTGACGTTGGGGGAGAGGGTCGTTCCCCCCATGGTATAGGTTGCGGTATAGCCCGGAGAGACCATCGATCCGCTATAGACGGAGGAGCCGTTTCCCGTCACGGTGGCGCTGGGAAGATCCGACACCAGCATGGGAGCGGTAGAAGAGAACCCGGAAACTGTCCCCTCGTACCATGGGGCTGACGTCGCGGAGGAGTTAAAAGCTCCCGATCCCCATGTGTTGAACCTCCCGAGGTTCAACACGCCAGCGGTGGCCGAAGTCGTCACCGAAAAGTCTGATGGGCTGATTCCATTATTGTTGAGGATTCCCGTTCCGCTGGTTATTCCCCCTGCAATGGCTCCGCTCCCATAGGAGACGGAAATGTTGTAATAGGTGTTATCCACCCTGCCGCAGTTGTTTCCGACGACCCCACCGGAGGAACCACCACTGACGCTCCCCGTGTTGTAGGAATACTGCACCGTAGCGTAGTTGGCCCCAACAATCCCCCCGGAGAAACCACCACTGACGCTCCCCGTGTTGTAGGAAGTCTCCACTATCGCCGTTGTGCCATCGTTGCACCCGATGATCCCCCCCACGGAGGAGCTGCCGATGACCTTCCCCGTGTTGTAGGAAGTCTTCACCGTTTCATAGTTGATCCCGACGACACCTCCCACCTCGTTGCCGCTGCCGGTGACGCTCCCCGTGTTGTAGGAAATCTCCACCATGCCGGAGTTGTCTCCGACGACACCCCCCACATAGCTGCCGCCGCTGACGCTCCTCGTGTTATAGGAAGTCTCCACCGTGCCGGAGGAGTTGTCTCCGACGACACCCCCCACG
>JAKCDE010000066.1 GCA_021838585.1 Nitrospirota bacterium | reverse complement strand
CTCATCTCCTCCATGGCATAGGCGATCCCTTCAAATCCGCTTCCCGATTCCTTGATTCCCCCGTAGGGCCAATGGTCCAACCGAAAGGTGGGAATCTCGTTGATCAGGACCCCTCCCGCATCAATGGCCCGTGCCCATCCGATGGCCCGGTCGATCTCCCGGGTGAAGAGGCCCGCCTGAATTCCGTAGCGTGATCGGTTGATTCTCTCGACCCCCTCTTCGGGGGTGTCGAAGGGGTTGATCGTGGCCACAGGACCGAAGACCTCCTCCTGCTCAATGGGCCAATCGGCTCCCGTTCCCTTCAGAAAGACCGGATAAAGAAGAGCTCCTTCCTGACGCACAGGGGTCAGGGGCTCCGCTCCGGAGGCGATGGCCTCCTCGACCTTTCGGCGGACATTGTCCGCGTGGGATCGCGTGATGAGCGGGCCCACAAGTGTGCGGGGTGAGTCCGGTGGGCCAATTCTCCCTTCTCTTTCGAGGGCCTCCGTCTTCTCCCGCAGGAGGGCACATAGAGGCTCGAGGAGAGGTCGCGCCACAAGGATCCTCTGGATGGAGATGCAGACCTGGCCGGAGTAAGCAAAGGCTCCGGCAATCAGCCTGTCGGGAAGGTCGCCGGTCATCCCGTCCTCCAGAATCATGACGGCGGCGGCTCCCCCGAGCTCGAGCAGGACCTTTTTCCTGGGAACGCGGTCGCGTATTTGCCAGCCGACGGTGGCCGAGCCGGTAAAGGAGATGACGGGCAAGGCAGGGTGGTCGATGAGCCGCTGGGTGTCCGGGAGGTCGCAAGGAAGAATCGAAAGGGCTTCCGGGGGGAATCCTGCCGAGAGGAGGATGGCCCCCAGGACAAGGGCGGTCGTCATGCCGCGGGGGGCCGGCTTGACGACGAGGGCGCTGCCGGTGGCAATGGCGGGAGCCACCTTATGGGCCAGAAGGTTCAGAGGAAAGTTGTAGGGGGTAATGGCCAGGACCGGCCCTGCCGACACCCGCTCCACCAGGCCGACCATGCCCGCTCCCTGCGGGACGAGGTTTCCGGGCTGGAAGTGGTGGCCCGTGGTCGTGGCCAGATCCGCGGCCACGCGAAAGGTGGCAATGGCCCGGTCGACCTCGAAAAGGGCGGCCGAAGACGGTTTTCCCACTTCGGCGGTGATGAGGCGGGCCAGCACAGCCCTGTTGTCTTCGATTCCCCGGGCGGTATCTTCGAGGATGGCGCGCCTCCGGTAGGGGGGGAGGTGAGACAGGATCGCCTGCCCTTTGGCAATCGAATCGAGGGCAGAGTGGAGATGGTCCGTTCCGGGACGGGCCACGTTCCATGATCCGTCCTTTTTTGTCGTGGTGACGAGAGGGTGGGGGAGAGTCCCGATAAAGCTCCGAAGTTCGTGGGGGGGGAGGGTTCCGGTCTCCCATCGTCCTCCGACCAGAAAGGGAACGGGGGTGCGGGAGAGTAGGGTCTCGACCATGAGACGGATCCTTTCTGCGGGAGGGACAATGCGGTGGAATTCGCTGGTCCCTAGAATACCATCGGGGCGATTTGCCGAAAAGGGGACCCAGCGGAAAAGGAAACGGAAGAGGATTCAGTGGGGTTGGGGGAAGGATGCAGAAGAAAAGAGAGGAAAAGACAGGGAGCCGTTGACCCGCCGCACGAAGCGGGGCGGCTCCCTGTCAGGAAGTCAGTAACCGGCGCCCTTGCCAGCACTTCTTCTTCGGGAGTCAGCGCTCCCAAAAACATAGGCCAGTCCGCTGGTCAAAAGAAAAAAACCCACGATCACGAGAACTATCATTCCCGGGTTGGCTGAAGGTCCCAACATGTGTCGTATCCTTTCATGTGAGTGTGTGTTCGCCGGCATATCCTGATCAGTTTTCCGGCAAATCTGATTTTATTCCTCCCTTCTTTTTCTCTTCAACTCAATGATTCATTATTCACAAACTAACAATGGGAGGGCTGGGCGGGTCTCGGTTGCTCCGGAGAAGGTACCGGCATCAGAGGTCCTGTTCGCCGCCACCTCGATGCGTTGGAACGGAGTGCTTGAGGGGGAAGGAAAAAGCTTGGGTGTGTGGTATAGTGACCTGAAATATGGAGTCTGATTCGAAGGTTTAATCTAAACGGCAACCCTTTGACCTGGAATGTGCTGTGTCACTCTCCCGACTCTTTTCCTCTTTCTCAAGGGTTACCGGCCGGGCCCTCCTGGCCTCCGTCATTCTCCCTGCGACCCTCGTTCCGGGGCAGGGAGGCTCTTCCGCTCCTTCCCATAAAGAATCCCTCGCGGTGCTTCCTCTTCCGCACGGGGCCCGGATTCGTTCATCAGACACATTCGGTGAGGGGGCAGCTCCCGGACACTACTACTTTCTTGAAAACGGGGATCGCCTCCGACTCTTTTCCCTGACTCTCACGCACCCCATGGGGGCCCGGGATCTCTGGATGGAATCCTGGCGGCCCATCCGCGTTCCTGCCCTTCGGGGCCAGGAGCGTCTCCGGACAGCGGCTGTGGGAATGAGCCATCTCTTCCTTGCCGGAGAAGAGGCCGGAGGGACGCCATTTATTCGAAGCTACCAGATCGGGTTCAAGGATCCTGATGCCCAAACGAAGCCGATCCTCATGGGGCGCGTCGACTATTTCCCCGAAGCCGATATGACCCCCGTTCGTCGACTTTATTTTGACCAAAAGTCGAGAACCCTATGGCTTGCCTACGACAGCGGGCGCATCGAGTCGGGGAATCCCTACCTGGTCCTTCACGACAGGATTCTCTGGACAGACCCGGCAGGATATTTGCCCCTTCCGAGCGAGACGGCCCTGTCCAAGGGCCCCTCGCCCCTGCTGACGCCACGCAGTCTCTCCAGAGCGCCCGATGCCTGTTTCTCCTGTCGCTACTATCTCGTTTCCCGGACGGAGCCCAAGGGACAATCACGTCCAAGCTTGCCGGTACGCGCTCCAGAAAGCCTCGACAGTACTCTGGGCATGCTTCCCCTGGGGGGGGGAATGGGCCTTTTCATGGGGCGGCAAGCCTTTGTCTGTCGTGTTCCCGATCCCGGACCCCACGCCCGAATCAGGGAATGCAGAGCTACCGCCCTCAAGGATCTTCCGGTGGCGGCCACCTGGTGGGGCAATCGCCTGGCTTACCTCTATCCTCCCGGCCGATTTTCCTTTGCGAAGAGCCAATGGACCATTATTTCCATCAATCCGGCCCTGATCGACGATGGACTCGTGAAAGTGTCCCCGGGAAAAAAATTTGCTTTCCGGAGCCTTCTCTCAACATCCGGAGAACACTATCTCTTGCCTCAGGGCTCCGACCCTCGTCCACAGACATTGTCGTCCGATGGCCGTAGGCTTGTTCTTTTCAGTCGGGGACACCTTTACCTGATTGACACTCATTCATCCCCTTAAAAAGAGTCGGCCGGCCGAGAGAGGGCGATAATCCCTTTGGAAGGGGGTCTGACCGGCGTCTTCCAAGCGGCGATTGCCCGTTGCATTGATTGTCAAATATCGTTACAATCAAGCTCATTTTCAGACGAATTTCTATCGGGTTCATAGGGGCCGTGCGGTCACTGGCTGCGGAGGGGGGCCTTCTCGCCCTTTCCCGGAGTGCTTCCGGGAGAGAGTCTGGTGTGTGAGTTTGGCCTTGGTGCAATGCTCCGGGAAGCCCGTGGCGGACTAGGGTGGAATTCAGGGGAATCTCACGTTCGTTGATTCTTCAAAA
>JAKCDE010000065.1 GCA_021838585.1 Nitrospirota bacterium | reverse complement strand
CCGATATTCGTCAAGACGGCAGTAAACCTCTGCAGCCCCCCACTTCTGGAACTTTTCGAGGCTGATGTCGAGCCCGTTCGGCCCTTTCTCCCAACTTCCGACGATTCCGAGGCGCCCCCGGGGCGATCTTCTGACCTCACCTTCTCTCTTTTCCTGACGACTATCCATCCGACTTTTTCTCCATCATTTTTTTCTTGATGGCTCGACCCTGTTTGAAAAAAACCGTCTTCTTGACTCCAACATGGACACTCTCTCCCGTCTTCGGATTCCGGGCTCTGCGGGGACCACGGGTCCGAACCCGGAGAACCCCGAAGTCCCGGAACTCGACCGTATCTCCCTCCCGCAGTCCCTCCTTCATCGCTTCGAAGAAGCGATCGATCATCTGCCGGGCGTCATGAAGGGAAATCCCCGCAAACTGTCGTGCCAAGCGTTTTGCAAGATCGGATTTGGTCAAGGAATCCTCGATTCAGATAAACACAAATCGATTTGAAATTTTTCGTCGATTCTACGGGAGTATGGATTCTATTTCAACCGCGGCCGAAAAACGCGGCCGGGAGAACGAACGAGGAAGGATGAGTCACATCATGATTCGAAAGATCGAAACATCCGGAGAGTCGTGACACGTCACTGGCCGAGGAAGGGCGCTACCTCAACAATTCTGCCAGATCCTCCGCCTTCAAATGCGTGTACCTTTTCAGCATCTGCAAGGTCTTGTGACCTGTGATCGCGGCCACCTGCATGGGATTCAGTCCCTTTTCGAAAAAACGGCTGGTGGCCTCGTGCCGGAGATCGTGGAAGTTGAGATCGGCAAGGAAGGCGGGATCGGGGCTAATCCCTTTTTCTTCGCATTCCGTCTCATAGAGTTTCCGGGCCCGGGAAATGGCACGGGTAAAGGCTTGGGAAATCGAGGCGGATTCAACGTCCCAGACTCTTCCATCAACCCGGCGGGGAAGGCCCGATAGAATCCGGACGGCCTCCGATGAGAGGGGAACGATCCGTTTCTCCCCGTTTTTTGTCTCCGGAAGGGTCACCGTTCGCTTTTTGAGATCGACACGATCCCAAGTCATTCCGGACAGTTCCGACCGGCGCATCCCGGTCTCAAGGGCGAAACGAACGATCCCGACAATGTTCCCTCCGTAAGATCCGCAAGCCCTCAGAAGGACTCTTTCCTCGCCGGGAAGAAGCCGACGATCCCGGCCCCGGGGCAGTTTCGGCTTCCGGATCTGCGAGACGGGATTGACAAGTCCCCCCATTCCCCATTCCTTGATGGCGATGGTATAGAGATGAGAGAGAATGATCAGGAGTCGGTTGACTGTTGACGGGGAATGCGTCTTGAGATGTTCGTCCCGCCAGGCGGCAATATCCATCGGACGGAGTGCCGCAAGATATCTTTGGGCAAAGGTCGTTTTTCGCCAGTAATCGATCTTGTACTTTTCCTGAGCGTATCCTTTCTTTAGAACCGCCACCTCCCGCTCGTACCGGTCGAGCGCTTCGACAAAGGTCGTCTTTTCGTATTCGGACCGGTCGACGAAGATACCCCGGTCCATTTCCCCCTCAACCATCCGCGCCCAGGTTTCCGCTTGCGCTTTCGTGTCAAAGGTGCGGGACTGAGATGGAAACCCCCGCCTTCGAACCTTCACCTGCCATTGAAGATCGCCGCGCTTAGTAATCGTTGCCATGGGACGCCTCCGATAAAGGTGATCGATTTTCGAAGGCATTGTCCCAGAATTGTCCCAATAAATCAATTTTCGGAAATGGAAGATATGAGAAAATGGCTTAAAATATGGTAGGCGGAGCGGGGATCGAACCCGCGACAACAGCTGTGTAAGAGCTGTGCTCTACCGACTGAGCTATCCGCCTGAAGGAAGTGCGGTCTCTGACAGGGAGGGAACCGGAGCCGGCTCCTCTTCGGTACAAGGCGTAAGAAGCGCATAGACGGCGTCGGGCAATGACACAACCCGTCCGGCTTCGTCGACGGGAACCAGGATCGTGGAGCCCAGGGCTGCCACCGCCCCCGACGAGGTCTCCGTCACCCGATAGGAAAACTCCAGGATGCGGCGGCCCACCCGCACAAGGCGAGTCTCGATGACGGCCAGATCGTCATACCGAAGGCTTCCGGTGTAGCGACACTCGAGCTTGGCCACCACAAGAAAGACCCCCCCCTCCTCCATCGCCCGATAGTCAAAGCCTTTGGCCCGGCAATACTCGGCCCGTCCCATCTCGAACCAGACGGGATAGTGGGAGTGGTGGGCCCGTTTCTGGGCATCGGTTTCCGAATAACGGACACGGAAGGGCGTGAGGGTCGGCATGAAAGGAATCATGCCATCACCCTGCCGGGATTTCAAGGGGAAACGGGTCCCCCTACCACATCATGGGCATCATGGGTCCCATCATGTAAGGATCCATCATCCCCGGGTCCATCATGCCGGGATCCATCATGTAGGGGTCGGGCGGAGGAGCCGGGGCCTCGGCATGGAGGTGAACTGCCCGGATCACGGGAATCCGTTTGGTGCTGTTTTGTCCCATGACGACGCGCATGGGCGCCCGGATCGTTCCGATCACCTCTACCGTATGACCGGGCTTGAAGCGGTCCTTGGGAAGCGGGATGTCGGTCTCGATGGCAAAGTCTCCCCGGGACTGCTGATGGGTTTCAGGGAGGAAGGTCGGGTCGAGAGGATACTCCCGCACAAAAACGAGCGATAGAGGCGTGCCCCGCTTCACCGAGACGATCTTTCCCCCCAAGACCACCCGCTGTCCCTCCATAGACTTCATGTGGTGGTCGACATCCCGAAATACAATGTCCCGGTCAACCTGGGCAGTTTCGGATTGGGTAAAGGGGGGAGAGGGTTCAAAAAGGGAGCAGGCCGAAAGGGCGCTGCCCGTTCCGAGAAGAAGCAGAACGAGCAGGGCTCTTGCCCCGACTCCCGGGATTTTGCAGGTCTGTGTCATGACGACTCCTCAATGAGTAGGTTGTTGGGGCGCGGATCTCTCCGGCCCATGGGCCCCAATTTTCCTCCGCCTGTCTTTGTCCGATTCATCTTACGCGATTTCGCCGTGACCCGATAGAGAGACCCTGACCCGAGGCCGGTGAGGACGAGGCGCCCCGCGCCATCCGTCCGAAGGATCCGCCGGGCCGGACGTCCCTCCCCCACAACGGAGTAGTCCGTCGAGGGGAGGAGGCCTCTCCAGACCACCCGGTCGGAGGGAACCCATCCATTATAGACGAAAGCGAGCGAGCGGGGGGAGAGGGGCCCCACCGGCGAGACAACCCCCGTCGCCCGGGACAGCAGGACTCCCTTCGGGGGAGTTTTGGACAGACACAGATTGGCGACCATTCCTCCCGGGACAAGATAGAGATAGAGGCTCCCTTCCCGGTGGCGGTAGCCGATTACCCCCCGGGAGCAGGAAAGATCGGGATAGAGGGCCGTCGCATGGTCGAATCTCACCGTGGTGTCGGCCCCGTATCCGGAGAGCCGATAGAGCGTCCTTCGTCCGGCTTTCAGGCGGTCGAAGCGGGCCCCGATGTATCCCTTTTCCACCGCCACAAACTGCGACGAAAAAAGCGGGGCGATCTGTTGGCGCTGCACCCACGCCAGAACCTGACGGAGGGCGTTGAGCGCGGACTCGCGCTGGCCGGCATAAAAGTGGAAATAGACATCGATGGGGTCGACACGTCGGGGGCGGTCGGTGCGGAGAAAGGT
>JAKCDE010000064.1 GCA_021838585.1 Nitrospirota bacterium | reverse complement strand
CGATGAAGGTTCTGGTCACGGGAGGAACGGGCTACATCGGCTCCCATACCGCCGTGGTTCTGCTCGATGCGGGCTTTGAGGTCGTCCTTCTCGACAATCTTTCGAACAGCGAGCGGGAGGTGGCGGACCGGATCGAAGCGATTGCCGGCAGGAAGACCGTCCTCTACGAGGCCGACATCCGGGACCGGAGCCGGATGGAGGCGATCCTGGAGAGGGAACGCCCCCAGGCGGTGATCCACTTCGCCGGTCTCAAGGCCGTGGGCGAATCCTCCCGACTCCCCCTCGAGTACTACGACAACAATGTGACCGGGACCCTTTCCCTTCTCTTCGCGATGCGGGAGAAGGGGGTGAAGACCCTGGTCTTCAGCTCATCGGCCACTGTCTACGGGGTTCCCGAGCGTCTTCCGATCGCGGAGGATGCCCCGCTTTCCGCCACCAACCCCTACGGGACCACCAAGCTGGTGATCGAGGAGATCCTCCGGAGCCTTGTCGCCTCGGACTCCTCCTGGAAGATCTCCCTTCTTCGCTATTTCAATCCGGTCGGGGCCCATCCCTCGGGACGGATCGGCGAGAACCCCCGGGGAGTTCCCAACAACCTGATGCCCTTCGTGGCCCAGGTGGCGGCGGGAATCCGGGAGCGCCTGTCGGTTTTCGGAAACGACTATCCGACGGAGGACGGGACCGGGGTGCGGGACTACATCCATGTGATGGATCTGGCCAAGGGCCATCTGGCGGCCCTGAAGGCTTTGTCCGGCTGGGAGGGGCCGGGTCCGCTGACCGTCAACCTGGGCACCGGTCGGGGGACCTCGGTCCTCGAGATGATTCGAGTCTTCGAAAAGGTCTCGGGCCAGCCGATTCCCTTCGACATCGTTCCCCGCCGTCCGGGAGATGTGGCGGCCTGCTGGGCCGATCCTTCCCTGGCAGAAAAGCTTCTGGGGTGGAAGGCGGAGTTCGGGATCGAGCGGATGTGCACCGACGCTTGGCGGTGGCAGAGTTCTCTCCGCAAGGAAGGAGTCGACCGGGGTGCGTGACGAATGGTATGGCTATCTCGGGGGGACGATGACGACGGTTGCCTTTCTGCCCCAGGTCTTCAAAACTCTCCGGACCCGGGATACCCGGAGCATCTCCCTGGGGATGTATCTTCTCTTCACCACCGGGGTCTTTCTCTGGCTGGTCTACGGGATCCGTCTCCATGCCCTTCCCATGATCCTCGCCAACGGGATCACCCTTCTGCTCTCCTTCGTCCTCCTGGTGGCCAAGTGGCGCTGGAAGTGATCGAAGGGGTCCTCTTCTCTCCGGGAGTTTTTCAAAAATGACCTTTTTCTTCTGGAAAGATCCGGCCTACCAGCGGATCAAGCCCTATTTCCATGGCTGGATCCGGCCGTACCGCTCCCACATCATCGGGGGGATCCTCCTGGGTTTCGTGGCCTCGGCGATGACGAGCGGGGTGCCGCTCGTTCTTCGGGAGCTGATCGACAAGATCTTCACCCAGAAGAACACCCATTTTCTCTTCATTCTTCCCTTCGCCTTCTTTCTCCTCTTTGCGCTGAAGGGACTGGCGGTCTTCTTCCAGAACTATCTTCTCCGGATCGCGGCGCTCCGGATGGTGAACGATGTGCGCAAGAGCCTCTTCGGGCATCTCCTCACCCTTCCGCTCAGCTACTTCGGCCGTGAGGGGACGGGTTCTCTGATGGGGCGGGTGACCTACGATGCCGAGCGTCTCCAGGGAGGGGTGGCCAACACCTTTCGCGACCTGATCCAGCAGGGATTCACGATCGTCGGGGTCCTGGCCTCGATGTTCGTCATGAGCCCGAAGCTCACGCTCTTTTTGCTGGTGACGCTTCCGACGGTTCTGATTCCGATCCGAAAGACCGGAAAGAAGCTCAAGACCCTCTCGAGAAAGACCCAGGAGTCCTTCGGCGATGTGAACCAGCATCTTTCCGAAACTCTCTCCTCCATCCGACTGATCAAGGGAGTGGTGTCGGAGGAGCGGGAGCGCGAGAATTTCAAACGGTACAGCGATGAATTTGTGAATTTTCAGATCAAGACAGCCAAGTATTCGAACATGCTTTCCCCGATCATGGAAACTCTGGGGGCGCTCGCGGCGGGGCTGGCGGTCTGGATCGGTGGATACGCGGTCATCCGGGGCACCTTAAGCTTCGGGACCCTGGTGGGTTTCATCGCGGCGGCCCAGATGCTCTACCAGCCCATCAAGGGCTTTGCCGGGGCCCAGACCGACATCCAACAGTCGCTGGCCGCTGCCGAACGGATGGTCGACATCCTCGAAGTGCCGGAGGAGCGGGTCCACGAAACCGAGAAACGGTCTGTAACCTCCCTGGAAAAGGAGATCCGCTTCCAGGAGGTCTCCTTTTCCTATCCCGGCGCTTCGAAGGAGGCCCTCTCGGATATTTCCCTCGCGATCCCGGCGGGAACCTTCGTGGCTCTGGTGGGGGCCTCGGGATCCGGAAAGAGCACGTTGGCCAATCTGTTGCCGAAGTTCTACCGCCCTGGAAAGGGAGAGATCTTCTGGGACGGGATCCCGCTCTCGGAGATCGATTCGTCGAGCCTTCGGAAAATCATCGGGTTCGTGACGCAGGATGTGATCCTGATGAATCAGACGGTTCGGGAAAACCTTCTGTACGGGCTTGAGCGGAGCGTCTCGGACAAGGAGCTGGAGGAGGCGGCCCGGGCGGCTTATGCCCACGATTTTATTTCCGCCCTTCCGAACGGTTATGATACTCGAGTGGGAGAGCGCGGCATCTTTTTGTCGGGGGGAGAAAAACAGCGGTTGGCCCTCGCTCGGGTCGTCTTGCGCAACCCGACGCTTCTGATCCTGGACGAGGCGACCAGCGCCCTCGATTCGGAGTCGGAATGGATGGTTCAGAAGGCCCTCGAGACGATCATGCGGGGCCGGACGACGATCGCCATTGCCCATCGCTTGACGACCATCCGCCAGGCCTCCGTTGTCCACGTCATGGAGGGAGGGCGTCTGATTGAGAGCGGAACCCATGACGCACTGATGGAGACCGACAGCCGGTACAAGAGTTTCATTCTTCACCTTATGCGGTCGGGGGATGTTCTTCCGGAAGAGGTGGTTTGAGAAAAGTGTCACTTCAAAGGAGGCTTCGATGAGTGCGGAGGCAGATAGCATGAAGGTGGACCCTGAACGCATTTCGACAAGGCTCGGTTCGATCGTCCGGGAGATCGACGCCGCTCTTCGGACGATCGGGGCCTTGTCCGGTCCACTCATCTCAGCCCAGGCGACACTTCCCCAGACGACCGAATCCCTCTCGGAGATCTCGACGATGACCGAGGAGGCGAGCCAATCGATCATGACGGTGATCGAAGAGCAGCTCGAGATCCAGAAAAAGATGCAGGAGCTCCTTCATCTGGGTTTCGGGACGCTGACACCCTCGGATATCGCAACGATTGACTCCCTCCTGTCCCAGGACCAGCAGGGAACCCTTCGTGTGATGGGGGCGCTCGGCTTCCAGGATCTGGTCCGCCAGAATCTCATGAAGATCGGCCAGTCGATCCAGCTCGTCGAGAACAAGCTCCTCGAGGTCCTGATGCTCCTTCACTGGGAGAAGGGTTCCAGCGTGGAAGAAGGGAAGAAACTCTTGAATGAACTTTACAAGGCCCGGGTGGGGGATCCCTCGCGCCAGAAGGTGGTGGACGAGATTCTGCGGGAGTATGGGGTTTAGGGATTAAAGGAATATT
>JAKCDE010000020.1 GCA_021838585.1 Nitrospirota bacterium | reverse complement strand
CGTCTTTCATGGTGGCGGAGATCTTCTTTGAATCCGCATCCTCCGGAAGGGTAAAGGAGCGAAGGAATGCCCCATACTCTCTCTCGACCCGGTGATATCGGACTCCACTCTTGTCTGTGCTTCGCACGCGCTCGCCCGAGAGGCTCAGAACATTATTCTCGACAACGAGCTTCACATCTTCCTTTTTGATCTCCGGAAGTTCTGCCTTGATGACATACGCACCTTCCTCCTCGGAGATATCCACATCAGGCGACCACTCCACCGCTCTTTTCGCCTGCCTCTCCTCCGTGCGTCCATCAACAGGACGGAGGATGAAAGGGGTGAAACGGCGAGCAAGGTCATCAAACTCCTTGACGGGATCCCAACGAAGTAGACTGGCCATTTTTTTCTCCTTTTCTGAGGCCGGACGAAAGCCCGGCGAATGTGAATGCCTGAAATGTTTCATCATCGTTGGTGTTTCCTTTCACCCAAAATATATCCCGGATTTTTCGCCTGTCAAGGGGAAGGGGCGGACTCCCAGCGCTCCCAGACAACCCCGGCCTTTTTTGCCTCTTCCGTGATGCAGGAGATCTCTCCCGGCTTCAGGTCTCCCAGAAGAAAGGGACCGAAGGCCAGACGTATCAGATGGAGGACTTCATAGCCGTGAAAGGCCAGGACATTGCGTATCTCCCTGTTCTTTCCTTCGACGAGGGAGATGAGAAGCCAGGAAGATTTGGGGCCTTCCCGTTCTATCTCGACCTCAACCCTCCGATATCCCGCCCCCTCTCCGGCCTTTCCCGACAAGAAAAGCGTCCGGTCCTCCGACCTGAGTCCCGGACGAATCTTCACACGATATCGCCGTCTGACCCCCCCTTCGGGAGAGAGAAAATGGCTCCATGGCTCTGGATAGTTTGTCAAAAGGAGAAGTCCGGCTGATGCGGCATCGAGACGACCCAGCGGTCGAATCCTTCCAAAGGAGCGGTCGCTCCAGGGTGTTTTCTGAAGAAAATCCTCGACAACAGGGCGGCCTTCCGGATCGGAGAGAGTCACCAGAACGCCCCGAGGCTTATTGAAGCAAAGGAGAATCGGCGGGGGAGGAACCAGCAGGACCCCGTCGAGAAAGAAGGGGGGGAGTCGGCGCACATCTCCGGGACGTCCGAGGGGGGGCGAAGAAACCGGACGCTCGGGGCGGAGAGATTCGGCTCCGAGGGTCAGACGTCCTTGCGCCACCCATTCCAGAACCTCTCCCCGGGAAGCCAATCCGGCTTTCGAAAGCCACCTGTCGGGCGTGTGAGAAGCCAAGTCATCACCACAAATTATTTTTTAAAAAACATTCCCTGAATTTGTGACGACAGTCACAGAATGCAGGAATAATCTCTTTTTATATCAATATATTAGTGTCAATAAACAATTTTATTGACCCCACCTTGACCATGGGGGTATAATGGCTCCTGTAGGTCGCTCTCCCCATCGATCCTTTTTCACCTGTTTTCTTTTTCACCTGCTTCATCGGGACCATGCACCCCGTTGAAGTTGCCGGATCCGTGTCGGATCCCGGCGCGATGGAGAGTTCTTTCCTCAAGCCTTCGTTAGCGGCCTCTCATTCCGACTCTCCTTCAGGGAGAGCAGTCATTCGGATCTTCCAATGGCTGGGAACGCTCAAGGACCCGCTTCCCTGGTTTCCCGATTCATATGTTCTTTGGGGAAACCTGTGAATGGCTTGAAAAGAAAGGACGTCTGGGAGCGGAACAGCAACCCCTTCAGGAGGTTGTGCATTGAACTGGATGATTCATCACTCTGTTGCTTGGTGTCTGGGCGCTCACCTTCTCTCGCCGACTGTTCCTTACGCCCATACCATAACTCAAATCTCCTGCCAGAACCACATCAACCCTGTCCTTGTTGCAGGGATCATTGCCCAGGAATCCCGATTCAACCCCGGAAAACGGAGATATGAACGCGGAATCCACGACACGTCGATCGGGCTCATGCAGATTACGACAAGAACGGCCCGGTGGGTAGGGTTCCATGGCCCTGTCAGGAGGCTTTTCAATCCTCGCGTCAACATCACCTACGGGACCCGGTACCTCGCACTCCTTCTCCGAAAACACCCTTATGGGGCGGACGCCATTGCGGCTTACAATGCCGGAAGGCCTCGCTGGAGACATGGAGGATACGTCAACAGCCGGGGATCACATAACGTCGAACACTATGTCCTCAGGGTCGAAAGCTGGTCTCGCCACTACAAGATCATGGCCCATAGGGAGTTCGAAACCATGGTGGCTCTAGCGAAGAAGCAACAGTCATCTCCGCTAATGAACGCCGACGGGAGACTTTTTGCTTGGCTCAACTGGGCGCCCGGCACCCTTTATCCGAATATTGGGAGAGGGATGACCGACTAGGTGTTCGTTCCGGTAACGCAAGAAATGCTCGGCATTGACGATGACGCTGTCGGCTCTCGCGGCGAGCGTCTTGTGTTGAAGCGACTTGTAGAGAAGAGTCATGCCGGCCAGGACGACAAGTCCACCAATGGTCAGGGCCACTGAGCCACGAACGGGATGCCGAATGCCAAGACCCAGGGAAATCGATACGCCTCCCAAGGCAATAACGATCGTCGAAAGCAGTACAAGAATTAAAAGAGCCAAGGCATTCCTCCTTCACGTTGACTCCAGCCGAGCCATGGGTCGCGGAGCGGTGCCACAAAGGGCTGACAATGAAAGATCCGGGCAATTTTCTCCGATCTCGTTAAAGAATAGTCCGAATTTCCTGAAAGGGCAACGGGGGTTTCTTGCGATGGTAAGCCGATGCGAAATCGCTTCGGCTCATTCCGTTGCCCGGACAGGACTTTTCTCCCACCCTCTGAAAATTCCTCCCGTTACCGGGGCTTTCCTCCAGAGATTTCTCTCCCGACTTTAACATCCGCCCTTGGGCATGCTATCCTGAGTCATCAGAGACATCCTCCCGCCCCTGACTCAAGGATTCGGACTCGGTCCATTTTCCATGCGTCACGGGGAGACGGTGGCACTCCTTCCCGTCCCTTCGTCACTCTCTTTAGAAGTCCTGGAGTTTACGTCCATGACTTCGGAAACAATCAACAGACAGACCGCGTTGTTTTGGAAAGGAGAGCTCCATGGATCTGAGCAAGCAGTTTCCTCGCAGCCCCGTTGACCGCCTCCATGGCATTGATCACCTTCGTCGCCTCATTGACAAGGCCCGCGCCTTCAATGCAGGGACACTTGGGGAATACAATTACAATTGCCCGATGGATCAGCTTCTTCTCACCCATCTTGGCATCTCGGCCGAGGACTTTGCTCGAATCGTCGCCACTCACACGACCGATGAAACCGTCTATGCCGAGCTCTGGAAGCGCTTCCCAAAAGCCCTGTCTCCCGAAGCCGTGACGGCATTCAATGCCCGTTACGAGTCCGCAGCTCCTGACACCCCGGAAAAACAGGCGTGGTTTGACTCCGTGCGGAAGGCCATCGACCCTTCACGCACCGACATCAAAACCTGGGCCCGACTTCTGGATCTCGAAGAAAAACGTCACGTTCCCGTCCTTTAATTGGGCCATTTTCCGGCTCACATTGAGAGGCCTCTGGAGCTTGCCTTCAAAGACCCGGTCCCATCCATCCGAAAAGGGAGCCCCTTCATGTCCACCATGATCCGGATCAGATCTTTCATTTTGCTTCTCCTTCCCATGATACTTTCCTCCCTCCTTTTGGGACCGGATCTTTCCGGAGCGTCCGAGCCCACACCCTCCCAGGGATCCTCTCCTCCCTCCTTTCGCTTTGTTCCCCGCATTCACCATCTCAAGAATGGGCTGACCCTCCTGACGGTGGACGACCCCTATAGCCCCACCCTCACCTTTCAGGTCTGGTACCGGGTCGGATCGAGAAACGAAGTCAAAGGACGGACCGGAATCTCCCATTTCAACGAACACATGATGTTCACCGGGACAAAGAAGTTCCCTCACGGGGCTCTCGACAAGCTCATCAGCGAGGTCGGGGGACAAAACAACGCCTTTACCGACTATGACTTTACCGCATACTTTGAAAATGTCGCTCCAGACAAGCTCCCCCTTCCCATCTCCATCGAAGCCGACAGAATGACCCACCTGCTGTTAAAGCCCGACCAAGTCGAGCGGGAGAGGAGGATCGTCCTCGAGGAACGCCGGAACGACTATGATGACCCCACGCAAAAACTTGTCGAGCAGGTGTATGCCACGGCCTTTGAGGTCCACCCGTACCACAATCCTGTCATCGGATGGGAAAAAGATATTCAGCACACGACCCGCAACGACATCATGCACTATTACCGCGCCCACTATATGCCGAACAATGCCACCGTCGTGGTTGTCGGCCCTCTCGACGACGCCACCGTGCTACAGGAAATCAAGAAGGCCTTTGGCTCGATTCCCCGAGGCCATCTCATCCATCAGCGGATCCCGGCAGAACCTCGCCAGCACCACCTGCGCATGACCGTCGTCAGGAAGCCCGCGATGCTTCCGATCACCATGATGGCCTTTCATGCTCCCAATTTCAAAAGCCGCGATGCCATGGCCCTCGTCGTGCTGGCTCAGGTTCTCTCGGGAAGCCGCAGTGCCCTTCTTTACCAGGACATGATCTACAAGAACCCTGTGGCGGTGGATGCCGAGGGAGACTACGACCCCATGACCCACGATCCCGGGCTCTTCTATTTCTATGCCCAGGGCTTGCCAAAAACCACTCCCAAGATCCTTCGGACCCGTCTTGACGCCGTCATTCGGAAAATCAGGACTCAACCTGTTGATCCGGAACTTCTCGCTCTCTCCAAAAAGCAGATTCTGACCCAGTTTGTCATGAATCAGGAGTCGGCGTTCGGGATGGGAATGATGCTCGGCATGATGAGCGCCGACCGGATCCCCCTTTCCTACCTGATGAACTATGTGAAAAACATCAACGCTGTCACCGCCGCCGATATCCGGCGAGTGGCCCGGCGATATCTTGTTCCAGGGAACGAGACGGTGGGATATCTCTTCCCCACCGGTGGCCAGGCTCCGCCCCGCTTTTCCCGACCGGGAAGGATTGTTCGCTAACTCTCCGGCTCTCTTCACAGGCCGACAATGACCACGGAGTCCTCTTCTTTCAGGAGAACCGTCATGCATTCCTTTCGCCGCATCCCTCCCTTCGCCGGAAGCACGGCAATTCTTTCGGCCATTCTCCTTCTCTCCTCCTGCGCGCATTCTCCATCAACCCCGACGGATACCTCCTCCCGTTCGGCCATGTCCCAACAAACAACGGCTAAGACCTACCCGGTTCCTCCCATGAAGGCCACATTGACCCGCAGCGTCCTCCCGAACGGGCTCGAAGTCCTCGTCCTTCCCCGCCCGGATCTTCCCCTTATTTCCTTTCGACTCGGGATCCGTGCCGGATCTTCCTTTGATCCGTCCGGGAGGGCCGGCACGGCGGCACTCGCGGCGGACCTTTTGACGCGGGGAACGGCGGGCCACGACACCCTCTCCCTCTTTCATACCCTCGACGCCACAGGGGGGAGCCTTTCTGCCTCTGCCAGCCGCGACATGACCGTTCTTGCGGGCGACAGCCTGAGCTCCGAAGCTCCCACACTCCTCGAGCTGGCCTCGGAAATGGTCACCTCTCCGACCTTTCCCCCGGCCGAATTCGCAAAAAAGAAGGACTCCACCCTCGCCTCCCTGACCGAAGAGGACAACCACCCCAGTCCGATCGCGACGAACCTTCTCTATCGACTTGTGGAAAAGGGAACGCCGTATGCCACCCCGTCTTCCGGAACTCCCACCTCCGTCGAAAAGATCACCCGGCAGGATCTGTTGAACTTCGTGGCCCAATACTATCGGCCCGACCGGGCCGTTCTTGTTGTGGCCGGAGATGTGACGCCCGAATCAGCCCTTGCCCTGGCCAAGAAATATTTCTCGACCTGGAAGGCTCCCGCCACAGCGACCTCTCCTCCTTCCCGGCGCTCCTTTTCCTCCATTTCCACCTCCGGGACCTTCCTTGTGGACAAGCCGGAGCTTCGTCAGTCCACCGTCTTCTACGGCACCCAGGGAATTGCCCGGAAGGATCCGTCCTTCTATGACTCCCTGGTCTTCAATATGCTCCTTGGAGCGTCCCAGACCTCAACACTTAATCGGGTCGTCCGACAAAAAATGGGGCTCGTCTACTATATTCATTCGGCGCTCGATGCCTCTCGCCACCGCGGTCCCTTTATCGTCTACTTTCAGACTTATGCCAAGAACACCGGGAAGGTGATGGGCGCCATGAACTCGATTCTTGCGGATTCCGTCAAGACCACTCCCGACCCTTCGGCCGTCCGCGCCATCAAGCGTCAGCTTGTTGGCGGCTTTCCCTTCCTGATGAACACCACTCCAAAGATTGCTCAGCTTCTTCTCGTGATCTGGTCGGATGGCCTTGACTATACCTATTTCACCGATTACCCCGAACACGTCTCGAAAGTTACTCCTGCGTCAGTGCTGTCCGCCGGACAGCACCTCATCAGTGGCCATTCCTTTGTCACCGTTGTGGTGGGACCGGCCAAAGCCCTGAAAAAAGCCGGGGTCACCGGGACGCCCCCTCCTCCCGCCTCCTGAATTCCCGAGGCTCCTTCCCCCACGGGAGGGAGCCTTTTTCTTTCTCTCCTCCGCCCAACCTCTCAGAGGATTCGCCCCACTCCTGGGCTTTCCCTTTTCCCTTATTTTTTGCAGAGGCCTTCTCCGTGCCGAGAGCTGTCGCGGCCCGAACTCTCACGATGAGAGGGGATGGCAGATGGGAATGGAGCAAAACGAAGAAGGATGCTAGCGGGAAACGAAGGCGTACAGGTATTGCCAGGTGGCAGGGGTCTGAGGATCTTCAATATTGAAGAGGGCAGGAATCGTCTGATTTTTTTCATCTTCGAGTTCGAAGACCACCAGATGGTATCCCAGAAATCGAACGCGGGAACGATCGGGAAGACGTAAGATATGACCTTGGGAAATCATGGGAGGCAAAAGCGTGGAAAAGTCCTTGACGGCAAGGGCTGCCGTGACCGTATCGGAATCAAAACTTACGGGAGGCTTTTCTGCGGATTTTGACGGTCCAGAGGGGGTGTGGACGCCCGCCTTCATGAGCATGCGGGTATGGCGAAGTTCGCCCTTGAGATTGCCGATCTGAATCTGTTCGTAGGTGACGATCGCGGTGGAGACGAGAAAAAGAAAGAATGTTCCGCCGATAACAATGGTTCTCTCGTTCACGACGCCTGTCTCCTCAAAACTTCCGGCACGCTCCTCAGGGGCCCATTGCCGATGCCCTGACAGATGAGAGTCGACAACACTTCATGGTTCTCGAGGCTGGCCGGGCCGACAAAAAACGCGACCGGGGAATCCCCGGCCACGACGATCTCGACGTTCTGCTGCGGAGACCGGAGCCCCGAAAAAAAGGATCCGAACTCTCCTGCCCCGACTACTTCTTCTTGTGGCGGGACTGACGGCGAAGCTTCTTGTACTTGTGTTTCCGAATCTTCTTGCGTCGTTTTTTAACTACGCTCGACATACGCTCTGTCTCTCCACCGGATCTCACCGGATCCGCTCGGGGACCGTCCGGGATCACCATCAAATGTTTGACTGAGGGCCAAGAAATCAGCCATTTCTAGGGGAACTCATTTCGGAACAAAGAAAGATACTAACGCAACCAGGACTTAAAAATCAACGATTTTGTTCCTCATCGGTCCGCGGAAGAACCAGGATCTCCCCCGGCCGCAGACGATGTTCCCTCTCCCGGGCCTGCCTTTCCATTTCGAAGGGATCCGTTCGCAGTGCCGCCACGCGATGGTTGAGATCGTCCACGCGCTCCTGAATGCGAACGAGGGTTTTCTTTGCCTCTTTCTCTGCCATGACGGAGGAGAGAAGCGGTCCGATCCCGGTCGAGGAAGAGGCGACGGCAAAGAGGGCCCACAGCCAGAGTCCCGTTCCGGCCATCCAGTAGAAAACCAGCTGTCCCGTTCCTTCCGCAGGGTCCTTTTTTTTCGTCGACGGGACCTTACCGTGGGGATGCCCCATGTCGGTTATCCTCTTCTCACCAAATCAAGGCCGGCATATCTCCCCGTATCACCCAGGGCCTCCTCGATCCGAAGAAGGCGGTTGTACTTCGCGGTCCGCTCTCCCCGGGCCAGAGACCCCGTCTTGATCTGTCCGGCGCCCGTCGCCACGGCCAGGTCGGCAATGAAGGTATCCTCGCTCTCACCCGAGCGATGGGAGATCATGGCCCCCATCCGGCTCATCAGGGCGAGCCTCGTCGCCTCCACCGTCTCGGTGACCGTGCCGATCTGATTGAGCTTGACCAGAATCGCGTTGGCGGCATGGCTCCGGATTCCCTCAGCCAAAATTGAGGGGTTGGTCACGAAAAGATCGTCTCCTACCAGCTGAACACGCCGTCCGATGCGGGCGGTCATGGCGATCCAGCCCTCCCAGTCGTCTTCCGCAAGACCGTCTTCAATGGAGACAACCGGATAGCGAGAGATGAGCTCGTCGTAGTAATCCACGAGCTTCTCGCTGGAGAGGCGTCGTTTTCCGCCTTCGAGCTGATAGGTTCCTTCCCGGTAGAACTCCGAGGAGGCGGCATCAAGGGCCAGGGACACATCCTCTCCCGGCCGGTAGCCGGCCTTTTCGATCGCCATCATAAGGAGGTCGAAGGCCTCATCATGGGAGGCAAGCGAAGGAGCAAAGCCGCCCTCATCCCCCACCAGGGTGGTCAACCCCTTCCCCTTCAACACGCCCTTCAGGGCGGCGAAGACCTCGGCCCCCATGCGCAGGGCTTCGGAAAAGCTTTCGGCTCCATGAGGAACGATCATGAACTCCTGAAAGTCCAGATTGTTGTCGGCATGGGCCCCTCCGTTGATGACATTCATGAAGGGGGTGGGAAGGGTCCGGGCGAGAGCTCCCCCCAGCCATCGGTAGAGGTCGAGTCCGCGCTCCTGGGCCGCGGCACGGGCGGTGGCCATGGAGACTCCCAGCATGGCATTGGCCCCCAGGACAGACTTGTTGAGGCTTCCGTCAAGGGAAATCAGCGTTTCATCGATCAGGGCCTGATCCTCGGCCGGAAGACCTTCGACTGCATCCCGGATGGGGCCCTCCACGTTCTCAATGGCCTTTCTCACACCCTTTCCGCCAAACCTTCCGGAGTCATGATCCCGAAGCTCCAGGGCCTCCCGTGATCCGGTCGAGGCGCCGGAGGGAACAATCGCCTGCCCCATGGCTCCCGAGGAGAGGACGACTTCGACTTCAATGGTGGGGTTCCCCCGGGAATCCAGAACTTCTCGGCCGTGAACGCGGTCGATTTCGCTCAATGGTGCCTCCTTGTAAGGACATATCTTTCATAGTGCCTCATGGACAAAGGCACCTCTCCAGAAAAATCCCGATCCTCAAAATGGTTGTGACACACGGCGCACTCCCGTCCCGCCACGGAAAAGTTCCGGTGGGCCAATCGCGCGTATCCTCGCACGTGACACTTCAGACAGTTGGCGTTGGGAACCCCCCCCGGACGATAACTCCTGGCCGGGGAGGGATGTCCGAAAAAATGGCGAGCCAGCTCCATCAGCCCCGTCATTTGCGCAGAAACGGCACCCGCGACCCCCGGTCCGGAGTGGCAGTCGATGCAACGGCCATGATGGAGGGCCGCTCCCGAGGACTGCCATGTCTTCCCGTAGAACGCCATCTCATGGCAGGAGAGACAAAATCCGGGCCGATCCTCCAGCAGCCGTCCGCCGGCCGAGAGAACCACACCAACGACAAGAAGGAGAAAAAGCCCCCCCACAATGCCGCCCCTTTTCCCCGGAGTTCTCATGGTCCCTCCCCGATCGGCTGCGAAGATCTCCCGTCAGGGGCATCCCCGACCTCCCCGATGGTCCGAGGGGAGACCTACCGGGAAGCGGCGCCTCCCGCAGACTCTCCCATTTTGACCGAAAGGAGCCGTCTTGACCAGTGCCATTTTCCGGTGGCCGACCACCCTCCCTCTCCCACAAATCCGACACCCCGGGCATAGTACTCGTAAAGGATCTGGGTCGAGCGTCGGCTGATGAGGTTGTAGGAAAGTCGCCGGCGAACGACCCAGCAGACGAAGGTACCCGCCGGCAGGGTCACGCGAACCTTTCCCCAGACCCGGTCGTGGATCCGGTTCTCCCCGTCCTCTCCCGACCAGGCATCCCCCTTGCGGAAGGGAAGACGGACGCGGACGAGGGGGGGATGATAGGCAAAGACGCTGTGGGAAAAGGCCGAGGTGCTGGTGTTCTTGGTGTACTCTCCCGTGGCCGGATTGTATTCGTAGACCGAGACAATGGTGCGGGTCGGAAAATTCAGATAGGCGATCTTCCGGGTCACCTCGACCTTTTGAGAGGGCCCCTTCCCCGGCAACGGGCGCAGGACCTCGGTGACGTGGATCCGTCCCCCCAAACCATCGAAGGTCTTTTCCATGGGAGCCAGGGGAAGATAGGTCAGCGGACCGGAATTCGTCCCGGCCGCCCGGGCCTGTCGAAGTCCCGGCAGAAGGATCAGGGAGACAAGGAGGCACAGGAAAACGCAGGACCTGCAACGAAAACCGATTCTCATGGCGAGGGACTCCCCAGCTTGGAGCGAAGGATTTCTCCCACCTTTTCCGGATTGGCCTTCCCCCGGGACTTCTTCATCACTCCTCCCACAAAGAAGGCAAAGAGCCGATCCTTTCCCTTCCTGTATGACTCGACCTCGACGGGATTTTCAGCCAGGACGGCCTCGACAAGGGCCACAAGCTCCCCCTCCCCGGAGATCTGGACAAGATTTTGCCGGGAGACAATCTCGAGGGGTTCCACCTTCTCCTCCACCGCCGTGTGGTAGACCTCCTTGGCCTGGGAAAAGGAGAGGTCGCCACTGCAGACTTTCGCGATGAGGGGGACGGTGGCAGCGGGGGCCGTCGCCCCTTCCAGAACCTCCTCCCCCCGGAGGTTAAACTCCCGAAGGACTTCGGAGAGGACAAAGGAGATCCAGCGGTCCCGCCCCTTCTCCCCTTTGGTGGCGGGGGAGGCGTGAAGGAGGGAGACCCCCTCCTCGAAGTAAGCGGCAAGCGCCTCTTCTCCCACGATCGTTTCGGCATCGGCGAGCGAGAGCCCCATCGTCTCCACGAACCGGGCCACCCGTCTCTCGGGAAGCTCCGGCATGGCAAGGCGCTCCTCCTCCACCATGGCCATCTCCATTCTCAATGGAGGAAGGTCCGGATCCGGAAAATAGCGGTAATCGAGAGCCTCCTCTTTGCTCCTCATGGACTTCGTGGCTCCCGACGCGGGATCGAAAAGACGCGTCTCCTGCCGGATGGGCTCACCGGCCTCGATGGCATCGATCTGTCGGTCGATCTCATAGAGCATCGCCTTATGGACAAACCGGAAGGAATTCACGTTCTTGATCTCGACCCGGGTCCCGTACGAGGCCCCGGGACGCCGCACCGAAAGGTTGATGTCGCAACGGAAGGAGCCTTCTTCCATGTTGCCGTCGGAGACCCGGGTGGCGCGCAAAAGCTGACGCAGCCTCTTGAGATAGTCCACCGCCTCGTCGGGACTCCGAATGTCGGGCTCGGAGACAATCTCCAGAAGGGGAACTCCTGCCCGGTTCAGATCCACATGGCTCTTGTCGGGAATGCCGGCATGCAGGTTTTTACCGGCATCTTCCTCGAGATGCATCCGATGGATCCGGATGAAACGCTCTCCGGCCCCGGTCCGTACCCGTAGGGATCCTCCCGAAAGAAGAGGATGGGCATACTGGGAGATTTGGTACCCCTTGGGAAGATCGGGGTAAAAATAGTGCTTCCGCTCAAAGACGCTGACGGGATTGACGGTACATCCCGCCGCCAGCCCGGCCCGGATCCCCAGGCGAACCGCCTGGGCATTGAGGACGGGAAGGGATCCCGGATGGGCCAGGCACACCGGGCAGACGAGGGTATTGGGCGGAGCCCCGAAACGGTTCTCACAGCGGCAGAACATCTTGGATTTCGTCAGAAGCTGGGTATGGACCTCAAGGCCCACGACAATTTCATACCCGCGAAAAAGAGGGGTTCCCTCGCTCATTTTTCTCCTCCTCCCTTCCGGCCGGGAGCCGTTCCGTGCGTCGCATGAACCCGAGGAAGCGGCATCGGCCATCTTCGGGATATCTCCCGGGCCACGGCCAGAAGCCGCCCTTCCGACCAGGGGGGACCGATCAGATGCACTCCCACAGGCAATCCATCGGCGTCCACTCCCGCCGGAACCGACAATGCCGGAAGCCCCGCCAGATTGGCCGTGATGGTGTAGATGTCCGAGAGATACATGGAAAGTGGATCTCCGGTCTTTTCTCCAAAAGAAAAGGCCGGCGTGGGAGAGGTGGGGGTCATGATGATATCGCACCGGGAAAAGGCATCGAGGAACTCCTGGCGGATCAGGGCCTGAACCTTGCGGGCCTTCCGGTAGAAGGCCTCCTGGTAGCCAGCCGAGAGGGCGAAGGTCCCCAGAAGGATCCTGCGCTTGACCTCGAGGCCAAACCCCTTGTCCCGGGTCTCTTCGTACATCTCTCGGAGAGTCCCGGAGCCTGGCGCCCGGAAGCCGTAGCGGACGCCATCGAAGCGGCACAGATTCGACGCCGCCTCCGACGTCGCCAGCACATAGTACACATTGATCCCCATGGCGGCGTGAGCCAGCTCGATCTCCTCCTCCCGGACACCGTCGGAGGAGAGACCCTTCCGCACATCCGCCAGCCTCTCCCGAATCGAGCTGTCCAACCCCTCTCCAAAGAGAGCGACGGGAACTCCCAGCCGCAGGCCGGAGAGGGAGGCTTGATGGAAGTCCCGGCGCATCTCCTCGGGATCGCGCCCCTCGGTCGTCATGTCGAGAGGATCGGCACCAGCCATGGCCACCAACGCCTCGAGGGCATCCTCGGCCTCCACGGCAAAAGGACCGATCTGGTCGAGCGAGGAGGCAAAGGCCACCAGTCCCGACCGGGAAACCCGCCCATAGGTGGGCTTCACCCCGATGACCCCGCAGAAGGCCGCCGGCTGACGGATGGATCCCCCGGTGTCGGAGCCCAGAGACAGGGGAACCAGGCCCGCCGCCACCGCAGCTGCCGACCCCCCGGATGAGCCTCCGGGAACCCGGGAGGGATCCCAGGGATTCCGGGTGGGGCCGAAGGCCGAATTCTCGGTGGAGGAGCCCATGGCAAACTCATCGAGGTTGGTCTTCCCCACAATGATCGCCCCCAGAGAGAGGAGACGGGAGACGGCCGTTGCCGTCCTCAGGGACCGGTATCCCTCCAGAATCCGGGAGGCGCAGGTGGTGGGCTGATCCCGGACCTCGAGATTGTCCTTGACCATAAGAGGATAGCCGGTCAGGGGGGAGGGGGGCTTTTCCCGCCGGAGGCGGTTGTCGAGCTGGCGGGCACGGTTGATGGCATTGTCGTTGACGGAGAGACAGGCATGAATCTCGTCGGAAAGCGACCGGGTCCGGTCCAGAAAGTACGCCGTTACCTCCTCGAGAGTGAATCGGCCTTCGTCTCGGCCGCGGGCAAAGTCTGCCAAGGAGACGAAAAAGGGATTCTTCATCGTCCCCCCTTCCGGCTCGGGGAGAGGGGCCGGGTCTTTCCGGCGGGAGCCTTGGAAACGGGGGAAGAGGCGGCCCTCCCCCTTTCCGGAACGCCCTTCCCTTTGGCGACCGGGGCCTTCTTCAGGGCCTTCGTTTCCGCCGTGCGCCTCTCCCTCACCGCATTTTTGGGGTCCACCATGACAATCACCGGACGATGGTCCGGGACCTCTTCCGGGGTGAGAAGACCGTAGGAAAAGATAATGATCCGGTCTCCCACCGCTCCCTTCCGGGCAGTGGGACCATTGAGGCAGACGGTCCCGGAGCCTTTTTCCCCTTCGATGACATAGGTGGAGAAGCGCTCGCCATTGTTGAGGTTGCTGATGACAACCTCTTCATAGGGAAGGATCCCCGCGGCGGCCATCAGGTCGGTGTCCAGGGTCAGACTCCCCTCATATTCGAGTTCGGACTGGGTCACCGTGGCACGGTGGATTTTGGAACGCAAGAAGGATCTCAACATGGCGCTACCGACCCTCCTCGAGAATGCGGGGAACCCGGAAGAAGCCTCCTCCGGAATCGGGAGCCAGGGCCAGAGCCTCCCCGACACGGGAAAAGGGGTCCGGAAGATCCCTTGCCGGAGGTCGTCCGCCGTTATCGGGGGAACCCGCGACCGCTTCGGCCACAGCCACTGTTCCCAAGGCTTCCACGTAGCCCAAAATGGAAGCGATCTCCCCCGTCATGCGTTCCGCTTCCTCGTTCGTCAAGGCAAGGCCCGCCAGACGCGCCACATGAAGCACATCCTTTTTTTCAAGATTCACGTTCGGATTCCTTCCCGGAAAATCGTTTTTTCTCTCTGCCACATTCTTCCCCAGCAGGGCGATATCCTATTGATTATATCCCAACCGTGACGTCCTCAGAAACACTTCCTTGGGCGGGCGAGCCTTCGCTCACCCCTCTCCGTTCGGAGCACGGCCTTCGCCGTCGGCCGGCGTCAGGTTGGCCAGACGAGCCAAAAGGGTGCGGGGGGGACCCTCGGAGAAGCGCACCACCAGCTCGAGATCGGGGTCGGGCCTGCGGGCATCAAGGACCACGCCCTCTCCGAAGCGGGGATGGCGCACCTTTTTTCCGATCCATTCCTTTCGGATTCCTCCGGAAATCGGGGCCGTCCCCTCTGCCGGAGAGGACTCTCCCGGACGTCTTTCCAACCCAGAGGCTCCCCGGGAGGCGGGACCTTCGACAGCTGGGGACGCGGACCGCTCCCGACGGAAGGGGCGTCCGAAGGAGGGAGAAAAACCGCTTCCTCCTTCCCGGAATTGACCGGAAGGCCGGCCGGCGGATGACGGGGCAGAAGGCGCCCGGACAAACTCCGGACGGTCTCCTGCGGAGAGCTCTCCGGGGATGTCCCGAAGAAAGGGCGACGGGCCGAAGGACTGGGTCTTTCCATAAATCCTGCGGGTCCGGGCCCAGGTGAGGTGCAGCCTCTCCCGGGCCCGGGTCATGGCCACATAAAAGAGCCGCCGCTCCTCCTCGATATCGGTGGACGACCGGCCCCCCGCAAAGGAGCGGAAGGGAAGCAGCTGATCCTCAAGACCTGCCACCACGACGCAGTCGAACTCGAGTCCCTTGGACTGATGGATCGTCATGAGCCCCACTCTTTCGCGTCCTTCCGCATCCGGGCCCTCGCGGGAGAGCGTCAGGTCTTCGAGAAAGGAGGCCAGCGGTCCCGAGGACTCCCGGTCCCCCTCCCGGACAAATTCCCCGGCCAGCCCCCGGAAATCCTCCAATGTTTCGAGCCTTCGACGACGTGTCTCTTCATCCTTTTCCCGGGCCAACCATTCCCGATAGCCCGTGGCGGCCACCACATGATCGAGAAGAGACAGAGGAAAGCCTCCCCGGGCCACCGCCTCTCCTCCTTCCCGGAGAAGGGCCGCGAGCTTTCCGAGGGGCTCTCTCCGCCCTCCCCGTTCGGCCAGCCGTTCGAGAAGCTCCACCACCGGAAGCTCCGGATGGGCCTCGGAGAGGACCGAGAGCTCCTCCACCGCCTCATCCCCCTGTCCCCGGGGAGGCACGTTGAAAATCCGGGCCAGGCTCAACCGGTCGAAGGGATTCACCAAAAGCCTCAGGTAGGCCACGAGATCCCTAACCTCCCGGCTTTCGAGGAGACCTCCCCCTCCGGGCCTGAAGAAGGGGACCCCCGACGCCGCCATGGCCTTTTCCAGAGGAAGCGACTGGGCATTTGTCCGGAAGAGAACGGCGGCCCGGGAGGGACGGCCTCCTCCGGCAATCCACTCCCGAAGGAGGCCCGCCACTCCCCGCGCCTCGGCCTCCTCGTCGGGGAACTCCGACAGGATAACGGGGCTTCCGCCCCCTCGCACCGCCGTGACGGTCTTCATATAGCGGCCATCATTTTTGCGGATGACGGAGGCGGCCGAGTCCACGATCGCCGATGTGGAGCGGTAGTTTCGGGACAGGAGCACCCTCCCGGCCCCCGGATAGTGGTCGGAAAATCGCTGGATATGGGCTACCTCGGCCCCCCGGAACCGGTAGATGCTCTGGTCGTCGTCTCCCACCACCGTCACATTTCGCCGGTCCCGGGAGAGGAGACGGATCAGCTCTTCCTGGAGAGGATTGGTATCCTGATACTCGTCCACCAGAATATGATGAAACTCCTGACGAAGGGCCGTGGCCACATCGGGCTGGGTCGAGAGAAGGGCGACGAGGCGGCAAAGAAGATCGTCGTAGTCGAGAGAGCGGTTTTTCCTGAGCCCCTCTTCGTACTCCTCGTAGCAGGTGGCCATGAAGCGCCTCGAACCGAAGAGGCGGCGAGCGAGCTCGGGCCCGGGGGTCTGGCGGGCATTTTTCCACTGGCTGATCTGGCGAAGGATCTCCTGGGGAGGGACATCCTCCTCCGAGACCTTGTGGCGACGCATGATCTCCCGAACCAGAGCCTTCTGGTCACCGGCGTCGGAGACGGTAAAGTCCGGCGGGAGCCCCGCCCGGTCGGCCAGCCTCCGCAGAAGACGGGCCGAGAGGGAATGGAAGGTTCCCACATAGGGAAGGCGGGCATCGGGAAGGCGATGGGAGATCCTCTCCACCAGCTCCCGGGCGGCCTTGCGCGTGAATGTGGCGACAAAAAAGCTCTCTCCGCCGCGGCCGCTGCGCTCGATCAGAAAGAGAAGCCGTTCGATGACGACCCGTGTCTTTCCCGATCCGGCCGGGGCCAGGACGAGGAGAGGCCCCTCCTCGTGGATGACGGCCAGTCTCTGTTCGGGATTGAGCCCGGGGTCCACCCGGGGCACGGGAGAGGAGCAGGGGCTTCCGGAGTCAACGCGGCTCACTCCTCGCCTGCGCCTTCCCCTTCGAGAATGCGGGAACGCCAGAGTCCGGCAAAGCGGACATTGGCCTCCTCCGCCTCGTCCCTTGCCACAAAGACGATCTCCCTCCCCGACGGCGCAAAGGAGGGGCGGCAATTCACGAGCCGGGCCGTGGCATCCACCGGAAGAACCTTGTTGGGACTCCCGCCTTCGACATTCTGGAGGAGAGGTTCCGTCGGCCAGGTCCAGAAGGGCTTGGAGTCAGGGCGCGTCCGAAGATAGAGGAAGGCGTTCCCGCGGGGGCTCCACAGGGGGTAGAGGTTGTAGCCGGTCTTGACGACCGGGGTCGGCTCCTCCGCTCCCTCCCGGAGCAGGGCCAGCCCTCTTCCGCCTGCCTCCGCCTGCATCTCCATCAGAATGTCCCCTCCTGCGGGCGAGACCATGGGATAGAAGAATTCCCGATGGACCAGAAGAGGCAAGGCTTCTCCGGTCCGGAGGTCGAGCCGCACAATGGTGTTCCGTCGGGCGGGGCTCTCAATGCGGCGATCCCTCGTGTGAAACCAGAGAGTTCCCCCGTCCGGGGTCACCGAAAAGTGGTCAATATGCTCGGAGGAGCGGTAAATCTCCCGGGAGCCCTCTCCGGGGGTCCAGAGATAGAGGAGGGACTCTTCCCGGAAGCGCCCCTCCTTGAAGCGGACGATATAGACCAGCCGTTCCCCGTCCGGCAACCAGTGGAAATCGCCCAGACTTTCCTCGTGGTGGTGGCGGGAGGCGGGCCAGTCGATCACATCAATCTTGTTCTCCCCCAAAGGGCCGCAAACGGTCAGCTGGTCCCCCATGACGATGTGCTTTGTTGTCTTCCAGAGGATTTTCCGGGTATAGGGCTTCCAGCGCTGCCGGGTATGGATGGCGAGATGTCGCCCGGAGGGAGAGACCTGGAAGGACTGGGGACGGACCGCATCGGGGTCGAAGGGAAAGGTCACCATCTCCCCGGTCTGGGTGTCCAGGCGGACAAGCATCCACTGGGCCCCGAAGTGCTCCCACTTCTTGCGGTCCTGATGGAAGGTAATGTAGCGGCCATCCGGGCTCCAGACAGGAACGAGCTCGTTGGCTCCCCGTCCCCGCTCCCGGTAATTGACCGCCACGAGATTGTCCCCCACATCGTGGAGAACCTTTCCGGTGGTGGCATCGATGACGGTGAGGCATCCCAGATCGCGGGTTTCGTGGATGGTGTCCGGGTCGGTGAGGCGAACACAGGCAATCTTGGTTCCGTCTGGAGAGAAGGTGGGGACGACGGCCTCAACCTTTCCCGGAAGAATCTCTTCTGTTTCAATGGTCCACTTTCTCGTCATGGCAAAAAACTCCTCAAGGATGCATCTCTATTCGACGGTGACGGACTTGG
>JAKCDE010000063.1 GCA_021838585.1 Nitrospirota bacterium | reverse complement strand
TCTCCCTTGGCCCGGTACATGGCGAGGTCGGCCTTTCGGAGCAGTTCGTCGGCGCTCTCTCCGTCGGAGGGGAAGAGTGCAAGCCCCATCGACATGCCGATCGACACGGTCGTTCCCGGGAGGATCTTGAAGGGGGATGCCACGGCTCCGTAAAGCCGGTCCACCGCCGCTCCCAGCCTCTCCTCAAGACCTCCATCATTTTCTCCCAGCGATTCGAAGATGACGACAAACTCGTCTCCCCCCATCCTGCCGAAAAAGTCCGTCTCCCGGACGAGGGACAGGGCTCTCGCGGCAAATTTCCGAAGAAGAGCGTCGCCGGCCTCGTGGCCATGGCGGTCGTTGATGGGCTTGAAGTCGTCGAGATCGATGAATCCCAGGGCCACGGAATCCCGGGTCCTTCGCGCGCGGGTGAGGGTTTGCCGGAAGCGGAGTTCGAAGGAGTGGCGGTTGGGGAGCCCGGTCAACTTGTCGTGGAGGGACTCGTGTTCGAACTTTTTGGCGGCCTCCACCATGTCCGTCACATTGCGGTGGATCCCCACAAATTCCCGGATCTGTCCGGAGGCGTCGTAGATGGGATTGATCGAGAAGAGGTCCCAGAAGGCCGAGCCGTCCTTCCTGTAGAAACGGACCATTTCCTGGAAGGGCTCTCCCGTCCGAAAGGTCTCGATGATCCGGTCGACCTTTTTCGTGTCCGTCTCCGGCCCCACCAGAAAGAACGGGGTGTCCCCCACCATCTCCTCGGGGGAGCGTCCGACCATGGTTTCCATGGCCGGATTGGCATAGAGAATCTTGTAGTCCGGGTCGACCACAAGGACCCCTTCTCCCACCGAATCGACGGCACTGGCCAGCCGCCTCTGCTCGGCCAGCCGCTCGAGACGGTCGAGCCCTTCCGAGAGACTCTCGCCCAGCTCCACAAGGATCTTTCGAAGCTCCTCGGAAAAGGCCTCGGGGCGGTGGTCGAGAAAGGCCAAAATGGCCCAGGGAGATCCTCCCCGCCGGATCGGGATCGCGGCGGTCGTCCGGATCCCCCGGGAGACGATGATCCTTTCCCAGGAGGGCGGAATCGGTCCTCGGGAGGGGTCAAGGGAGACATTGAAGCGGGGTTCGTTGCGTCTCCAGGCCTCTCCCGCCGCCCCCTGGCCTTCGGGGATCTCCCCGTGGACAGAGAGCCTGACCCCTTCAAGCCAGGAGGCATCGCCGGCGGCATGCTCGAAGGAAAACCACCCTTCGTCATCGGGCCTTCCGATCCAGACGATGTCGGAGATGGCGCCCTCAAGGGAGAGCCGGCAGACGCCGTCGAGAAGCTCCTCGTGATTTCTGGCCGAGACGGCCAGCCGGCGAAAGTCGGCAAGGACCTGCGTGAAGAGAGACAGCCGGGCCAGCCGGTTCTCCTGTTCGTGGCGGGCGGTGGCATCGGTCAGGGTGAAGATCATGGTGCGCTCGTCTCCCAGGTCGAGGGAGGACCCGTAGAGGTCGATCCAGAGCCGCGTTCCATCCTTCTTTTTGGCCCGGATGTCCGGAACGGAGATCCCGTCGGATTCCAGAATGGCGGGATAGATCAAACGACCGACGCGCTGGTATTCTTCAAAGGTGGCATAAAAATAGGAGGAGTCCCGTCCGGTCATTTCCTGGGGGCTGTCGTACCCGAAGAGGCGAACCAGCTGGTCGTTGACCATGATGATCATCCGGTCGCGGGCCATCATGATTCCCGAGCTGGTCTTTTCGAAGAGGGCGCGAATGATCGCCGCCGACTCCCGCTCGCGGGTTTCAAGATCGATCCTGTCGAGGGCGGAGGAAAGGGTTCGGGAGATCTCGGCGAGAACGTCGCAGAGCTCGGGAGTGAAGAGCTCCGGACGGCTGTCATGGACAGAGAGGATTCCCCAGATCTCCCCCCCTCGAAAGAGGGGAAGGAATGAGGAGCTCCTGAATCCTGAGGAGAGAAACCACTCCCTTTGGGGAGAGGGGAGGGTTTTTCCCGTCTCGGAAAGGTCGATCCCAAAAAGGGGAGCGCGTTCGCGCCAGACCCTTCCCACCGGGCCCATGCCCTCGGGACGGTCCTCCCGGATCGAGGCCCGGAAGTCGGGACGGGAGGAGTCCTTGCCGGAAAAGGCGACGGTGTCAAACCATCCGTCGGGGTCGGGACGGATGATTCGCGCCATGGTGAGCTCGGCCAGCTCGGTGGAGAGCCGGCAGACCGAGTCGAGCAGGACGGACTCGCCGGAGGATAACGAGGTCAGGGCGTTGATCCTGGCCAGAAGCTGGTTGTAACGGGCGAGAAGGGCGAGCCTGTCGGTCTGCTCGTGGCGCAGCTGGGCTTCCTGAAGGGAGATGACGACAAAGGTCTCTCCCGCCGCTTCCCTGACAAGGGTTGCCGAGACGTCGACCCAGAGAAATTCCCCCGACTTTTTTCGCGCCTTGAGATCGGGGTAGCGGATCGACTCCTCGGTGGGAATTCGCGAATAGAGATCCTTTCCGGTCCTGACGAATTCCTCCTGATCAAAATACAACACGGAGACCGACCGGCCCAGGAGCTCCTCCGGGCGCTCGTATCCCAGCATCCGAAGAAGGGGCGTGTTGACCCGCTGGATGACCCGGTCCTTCAGAATGATGGCGCCCGAGAGGGAGTTTTCAAGAAGGGCTCTCTGAATGGCCTCTTCTTCCTTGTTGCTTGCTTCAAGGTTCAGGCGATCGAGGGTCTTTGCGAGAGTTTGGGCGAGCCCGGACAGGGCCTGGTCGAGCCCCTTCGGGAGGCCCTCTTCTGTTGAAAAGGCCAGAAGGAGGGCCAGGGAGACCTGTCCCCCCTTCACGACGGGAAGCACCATGAGATGGCGGATCCCTCTTCTATAAAGGGCCTCTTCCCAGGGGGAGGGGCGGTTGGCGTCCAGATCGAGGGAAATCGTCTCCCCGCGGGAGAAGACCTGAGCAGGAAGGGAGTTGCCGTCTTTTGCCAGGATCGACAGCAGCGCCTGAAGGGCCGGTTCCTCTCGGGAGAGGGAGGACGGGACAATTGAAAGAAATCCCTCCTTGTCTCGATGCTTGAGAAATCGAAGCAGGGACGGCGACAGTCGACGGTCAAGGAGATCGAGAATCTTTTGCAAAAGACGCTCTTCGTCCGTTTCCAGCGCCAGAATCTCGTTCGCACGGAGCAGGAGCTCGTTCTGGGAGGCCAGTCGCCTGACCTCCGCCTCGGCCACCCGACGGCGCGAAATTTCCCGGGCTGATCCGAGAAGAGCGTGGGAACTCCCCTCCGGAGCCGATGAAAGACGAACCTCGACGGCGATCGCCGTCCCATCCTGTTTCTTCCATTGGGCCTCGATGACGGAGTTCGCCGCGGGAGCGGCGAGGAAGGGACACGACGTTCTCAGGAGCTTCTCCATCTCGACCCTGGAAAGGAGAGAGTCAGAAAGACCCAAAAGGGCAAGAAACTCCCGGTTCCAGAAGGAAAAGAGTCCTTCGGCGTCGAGGGCAAAGAGTGCTCCAGGAAAGGGATCCCCTCCCCGGAGCACGATGTCGTCATCGGGCAAGGAAAGAGTCAAGGACAGAGTTCCCCCACGTTGAGGAGATTCCCTTGGCCATTCCGTCGGTTCCCAGGAAAACAACGGGAATTCCTGCGGCCTTTTTCTGATAAATATTTTTTAATCAAAAAACTTTTCCTTCAGCAAATAAAGAAGAAGATTAATGGAGCGATATGATTTGAGTCTAACATGAATCACGGCTCATTTCATGCTTCTTCATAACACGACAGCGCAATATTGAGGGTATAGACAAACTCTTTTTCCTCTGATAAAGTGGGGACAAACCTCTCTTGCCCCCCGCTGACAGAAAGGAAAAAGAGCCGTGAACGAACTCCTCAGCTCCGAAGAA
>JAKCDE010000062.1 GCA_021838585.1 Nitrospirota bacterium | reverse complement strand
AGAACCTGAACATCCTCATCACGAACCAGAAGCTCCTTCGATTTGGCTCCGGGGATCGTCGAGAGAAAGGGCTGCTTGAATTTGGTGTATACGCCGGCGGCCGATGGACGGTTCTTGTCCTGGATTTTCAGCGTGATTTCGAGATAGGTCATCGTTCCTCCTTGGCGAAGGGATACTTCTCCCTCAATGGGGTGAATCGGGTCGCATGAAGGATCTCGGATTGCTGGTCTTCATGCCCTGTTGAACCGATCGTACCAGATTCCTTTTTTATTTAGAAATTGATATAGTTGATAACATATATTCCAAAAATAGATCAATTACGCGGGACCGCCATGAACCTCACTCATCTCAAATTTGTTGTCGAGACAGCCGAGCTCAAATCATTCAGCCGGGCGGCTGAAAAATGCCGGGTCACCCAGTCAGCCCTTTCCAGCGGGGTCGCGCTTGTCGAGGAGGCCCTGGGAGGAAAGCTTTTCGAGCGAACCACCCGGACCGTAGCCCTCTCTCCCTTTGGCAAGGCCATGATCCCTCTGATCCGTTCCGTTCTGAGCGCCGAGGCCAATCTCATTCTTCAGGCCAAAAACTATCTGGCCCCGGAAAAGGCCCTCATCCGGATCGGGGTCTCCCCCCTGGTGAACGCGGGATTTACCTCCGTCCTCACCCAGAGCTTCCGGGACAAGCATCCGGATTACGAGATCGTCCTCTACGAAGAAAACCTGGAACAACTGCAGCGCATGCTTCTGTCCGACGGACTGGACTTCATCTTCGTTCCCCTGATCTCGGAGTTCACCGCCGAATTCGGGAAGATGATCTCCCTCTTCCTCTACGACGAGCCACTGGTCCTCATCACCCGGGATTTGGCCCTCCTCTCCTCGGGATCGGTATCGGCCCGAACCCTGAAAGGGCAGAAGTTCGTGATGGTGCCCGATGCCTGCGGACTCGCCCGGGTGACCCGGGAGATCTTCAAGAAAGCCAAGGTGGCCCTTCATGAATACGAGGGGCGGGCCTTCAGCTATAGCGCTCTGACCGAATGGGCCCAGAACGGGATCGGATCGGCCCTTCTTCCCCGGAGCAAGGTCACGGGGGACACCCCCTGGATTCCCCTTAAGGACGACAGCCACGTCGCCGAGTACATCCGGTTCGTCTCCATCGGGAACAGCTCCAGCTATTCCCGCTTCAAGGCCTTCACCGACTATATCCGAAAAAACTCCGGATCCCTCGCCCGCGGGCTCGGACTCGACCCGCCGGACGAAGCCGCGAGCCCCTGAGATCCTCTCGCATCAAGAGGAGCGCTCCCTTTCCACGCTCGCCAAGACAACCCCCCATCTCCAGGCCAGGGCCGTCAGAAAATTTCGAAGCCACAAGGTCCCGAACTGCCCCGGATAACGTCCTCCCAGCACGAGGACGGCAGGCGGGGGGAGGGGCAAAGACTCGTCCCGGTTGGCGGGAGGAAGAATGGGAAGGACCGCCAGGGACCGAGTCACTCCGTCCAGAGGCTCCGCGTTCTCGATCAGCTGAAGCGACCGGCTCTCCCGAGCCGTCGAGAGAAGCGTGCTCTGGGGCAGGATCGTTTCCGCGAAATCCTCCGGACCGGACGCGATCTCCATCCGACCATCTGTCCCATATGAGACAAAAACCACTCCGCTGATCCCAGGAAGGCGCGAGAGAGCCTTGACCTCCTCCTGTTGCTTCTCTTCTGTGACCGGGAAAAACGGGCGAAAGAGAAGGTCCCGGAAGGCACCCTGAACCCACGATTCCGATTCCGACTGACATCGGATATCGAGCCCCAGCCGTTCCTCGATGATGAGATGGAGGCGCATCTGTTCCATGGAGGAAAGTCGGGAATCCTCGATCATGGCCGTCAGGAACTTGCCATAGACCACCTTGGCATGGACCAGGACCGAGAGCTCCACTCCGTAAAACACATGGGCCTCTCCCAACGCCCGGGACCTCCTCCGGAGATCGTCGGAGGTCGTGGCGGGGGCAAGAAGAAAGGAGAGGTGATGCTCCTGGGACTCCCTGAGCCGCTTCATCCGGATTTCATCCATCCTTTCAAGGATCTCCCGCGCCTCGGGCTCCTTGGCAAGATGGTCATAAAATTCCAGCACGAATCGTCGGCTGGCCCGCTCGACCAGGGGAAACACCCGCCCCAGAAGCTCCTGGGCCTCGGAGCCAAAGGCCGCAAACTCTTCGGGCCTTGATTGGGGGCGCTCCGGGAGACCCGGTCCCTCCCGCCTCTCTCCCCACCACCGATCCCGTTGCCCCTTCCAGGACTTGAGGGCATACATGGCCAGATCCGCCTCCCGAAGCAGGGCATCCACGGTTTCCGTCCCCTCAGACAGTCGGGCCACGCCCAAGGTCATCCCCACCCGGGCCAGTCGTCCCTCCCCGACATCGAACGGAGTGTCGACGGCCCCGTGGAGTCGGTCCAGAGCCGCCTCCAGCTCCTTGTGCACCCTTTCGGCATCCCGACCGACAAATTCCAGGACGATCACGAATTCGTCACCCCCGAGACGACAAAAAAAGTCGGACTCCCGAAGAAGCGTTCTCACGCGCTTTGAAAACTCCCGGAGTAGCCTGTCACCGGCCTCGTGGCCATACAGGTCGTTGACCGGCTTGAAGTCGTCAAGGTCGATCAGTGCCGTCACGAGACTTCCACCGTTTCTTCTCGATCGCGCGATCGCCATCTCGAGATAGCTCTCCATCGCGCGTCTGTTGGGGAGGTCCGTGAGGCTGTCATGGGTGGCTTCGTATTCGATCCGTCGCTGGAGACGATTTCTCTCGGTGGCGTTGACGGCTGTCCAGAGAAACCACGGAGAGCCCTCATGATCGATCCAGCGCCCGAAGAGATCGAAGAGAAAGACGGCCCCGTCCCTTCGTCGAAGACGGACGTTGACGAGGCTGACCCACTCCCGACCTTCCTGACGGGCCCTCTCCAGAGCCTCATCGACATGGCGAAGCTCTTCGTCATCGGCCAGGAAGAGACGAAACGACACCCCCCGGACGGGAAAATCGGGGGGGTATCCGAGCTCTTCGAGGGGGTGGGGGTTCACATAGAGAAGCATTCCGTCCTTCAGGTCGACAAGGATGAATCCGACCCGGGCGTTCTCCGTGATCGCCCGGTTGAGGGAGGAGAGAGCCCGCTCCCTGACCTCCTGGTCTCTCCGGTCAAGAGCCTGAGAGAGGCTGTGCCCCGCCTCTTCAATGATCTCCCGGATCTCGGGCCGTTGGAGATTCGGATCGGAGCCGGAGAGGAGGAGAAGGGACCAGAGTCTCCCCCTCCGCAGGATGGGAACCACTCCCCGGATCCCCGAACCGGAGGCACCGGCTTCCCCCGAGTCGGACATCCACCCGGCAATGCCCGACTCCAGGGCCTCTAGAAGCGGGGAGTTTTCCTGTAACAGGGATCGCTCGGAGGCGTTCGGAAGATCCTTCCCCCCTTCGGCAACCCAGCCTCCGCTGCCATCGGGACGCAGAATTGAGGCCGAATCAAACGTCCCTTCTCCAGAAAAAAGCTCCGTTGTCTGTTGCAGAAGGGACGTCTCATCGGTAATCACCTCCTCGAGCTGGCGCACCTCTGCCAGACATTCCCGAAATCTGGCGACCATGGACAGACGGGCCGCCTGGACATGACGTTCGGTGACATCCGTCAAGGTGGCGACGAGAAGAGTCTTTCCGCCCACCTGGACCATAATCTCGTAGACATCGACCCAGAGAGAGGCGCCGTCTCTCCGAATCCCCGCGACATCCTCGACAAGCACCGGCGTCCCTTCAAGAACGGCAGGGAAAAGAAGCTCCCCCACCCGGAGATACTCCGCTTCGCTCCGGTAGAGAGACCGGCTACTTCGGCCAAGAAGCTCTTCCGGTTTTTCGTAGCCAAACATCTCGAGCATGCGAGGATTGACGTAGGTGA
>JAKCDE010000008.1:51452-69536 GCA_021838585.1 Nitrospirota bacterium | reverse complement strand
TTCGGGGGAGAGTCCGGGGATTTCCGAAAAAAGGGCAAGCAGTCGATCCTTCAGCATCTCGACTTCCCGGACCGGACTCGAACAGGAAATCACCTCGAGGGAGCGGTCCCGCAGGGGGACGACCCTTCTCTCCAGAGCGCATTCCCGAATGAGGGCTCCCCGGTCCGAGAGGGTCCGGAGGTCATCCTGAAGAGAGCCGAGAAGGGTGGGAGGGGCGGATGGGAAGAGGCGGCTCGTGAGCGGGAGATCGGCGAGACTCTGGTGGAGATTCCGGAAGGGCTCTCCCCAGGAGGACAGCAGGGGGGCTCCCGTCTCCAGGATGGCCTTTTTTTCCGGCAAAGCCCGCTCCTTCACCCGTGAAGGAACGATATCGCCCCAGTATTCCTCGCAGGGATTCAGAAAGTAGAGATGGACGTCGCAAAGATCTGCCTCGCCCAGGGTCCGGAAAAAAAGAAGGTCCCGGGGGGCCATTCCCGTCAATCCGAAGAGGGAAATCCGGGGGGGAAGATGAGGGACGGTCGCCTTTCCCCCCGTCCGAAAGAAGGACTCCATCATTCTGGCCCGGTGAAGGGGCCGCGAGGAGCCGGAGAGCTCTCTCCACAGGATGGCCGGCCATCCGTCCGGATCCTTCCCATCCTCCCACCCGAGAAGAAGATCGGGCCGATAGATCATGGACCGGTCGTATAGATCGGCCAGAACGGCCGAAAGCTCGTAGAGGCGCTCGTCGGTCATCCCCCGCCCCAGGAAGCCCTTCACCTCCAGGAATTCGGGACGAACGATCAGAACGGGAAGGGTTTCGAAGAGGCGGAGAAGGAGGTTCCCCTTCTCGAAATGGGCCGGGCGGAGCGGATCTCCGTACGCGCTCTCCAGAAGCGACCGGATGAAGCGACCGGCGAGCGGAAAAGAGAGGCCCGCGGATATCCCCGTCCGGGAGGCGATTTGATAGGACAGCCATCGCCCGATGGCCGGATTCTGAGGAATGACCGTTTCGGGACGAAAAGGGTCGAGAAGCCCGCCCCGTCCCCAAGCGGCCAGCCGCTCCACAAACATGTCGGCCAAGACTTCAAGTCTCTGGCTTTCGTAAAGGTGGACCAAGTCCTTCTCCCGCCGCGATCTCAGTCCTTCCCATGGGCTGCATTCCGAATGACCCGATGCGCCCCCGAGAGGCCCCGGAGGTTGCCCTGCCGTTTTCCATCATACCTCAAATCGATCCGTTTTCTCCGGATGCCAGGAGGGGGCGCTGGACCGGGGAATCCCACAAAAAAGGGCCGATCCCAAAAGGGACCGGCCCCTGCGTCCTTGACCCAATCGTCCGAAGGGATCGCTACCCCCTCCGGGAATTCGTCTTCATCTTGTGGATGATCCGTCCAATCTCGAGGATTTTGGGGGCCGACAGGTCTCGAACTGTCAGGTTCGCCTCCTCGTCCCCGGCATAGGAGCAGAGGGCGATGGTATAGCAGCTGGTCCCTCCACGGATGATCTTGAGGGCGATATTGGAATAGTGGCAGTGAACTCCCACAAAAAGGCACACATCGATCTTGTTGTGCCAGATCGTCAGATTCGGATGGTTGGGGTTGATTTCCGATTCAGGTTCGATCTTTGGGTATTTGGGGCGGTAGTCCGGCATGGGGATGATCCGGATCCCGTTGGACTGGGCGACCTCGAGGACGGCGTCGGCCACGCGGCGCGACTCCTCCGAAAACTCCCACAGAACCATGGGGCCGGGAAAAAAAGTGGGAACCTTTGCGTTGGCCAGCTTCCGGGCGGCCTCCTCAAGAACCTGGGCCTCGGGAAGAACACGTCCCTCGACGGCGCCGGTCCCTTCGACCGGAAGCTCGAGACCCATTGCGGTGGCAGAAGGAGGGAGAAGCCCGGCCGGTCCGGGGGTCAGTAATCCGTGCGACATGACAATCCTTTCTTGGGCCGTCCTATGAACGGACAGCGAATAGGGGTTTCAGGGAAGGGTGAACCATTCGAAGCCGGCGATCACGACCCCAAGGATAAGAAGAGAAGGTTCAAGGGGCAGGGTCTGCTCCCCGATGAGAAGGGACGATCCGTCCACCCCCACTTTGCCGAAAAAAAGCCCTCCAAGGGTCGAAGCCAGGACATAATCCCCCGGCAAATGGGCCCTTTGGGCATCAAGATGCACAAAAAATTGAGGAGGAATGTCACAATGCGGTTGCTCGAAGAACTGGGGGCTTCCTCCTTCGTCGACCCATACGGAAAAGACCTTTCCCGCATCAATCCCAGGAACCGCCTCGACATCCTTCTCCTTGTGTTCCATCTCCCGAACCTCTCTCCAGGCGCTCACTATAACGAACACACCAAAACCAGCTCTAGCCTTTTCTCATCCTTGCAACTTCGGTGGCGATTCGATCGACCGTCCCGGGAGTCAGATCCCGGATCGTCAGATGGGCCTCGTCGTCTCCGGCATAGGAGCAAAGCGCGATGGTATAGCAGCTGGTCCCTCCACGGATGATCTTGAGGGCGATATTGGAGTAGTGGCAGTGAACTCCGACAAAAAGGCACACATCGATCTTGTTGTGCCAGATGGTGAGATTGGGATGGCTGGGATTGATCTCTTCCTCAGGGTTGATCTTCGGGTATTTCGGTCGATAGTCGGCCATGGGAATGATCTTCATCGCTCCCGCATGAGCCAGACGCACGACCGCCTCCGCCATCCGGACGGAGTCCGGGGTTGACTTCCAGAGCACAAGGGGTCCAGGAAAGATCGTCGGATTTTTGGCCCCGGCAATCTTTCGGGCGGCCTCCTCGATGGCCCGCTCCTCTGCCACAACTCCTCCCATGACAAGGCCATGGCCTGAATCGGGCAGAATAATACCGTCCATGGGGGCCGAGGGGGTCAGAAATGAACGGTCCTCTAGGTTCAGGCAACGGTTCGCCACACGTTCTCCTTCCTGATATTTGGAGTTTCCAATGAATCACGATGTTGTCATTTAAAAAGAATGACATGTCTATAATAATGAACATCAAAAAACATGTCAACAGGAAGGAAAGATTGTATTCCAAGGACTATTCAGGCTTTTTCTGAGGATCAGGAGAGAGAAATGAATGGATGGAAACCGGGAAACGTTCAAAATAAAGACTGAGAAAGGAGGGGGAGGAGTCCCCTCCCCTCAGTCCGAAATCAGGAGGGGGACTTTTCCAGATGGCCCCCAAAGGCATGCCGCATGGCCGAAAGGATCTTGTCGGCGAAGTCAGACTTTCCCTGGGACGCAAACCTCGAAAAGAGGGCGGTCGCCAGGACAGGGGCAGGAACGCCTTCGTCGATGGCCGCCGAAACCGTCCACCGGCCCTCACCCGAATCCGAGACCCGGCCATGGAAGGCCCCCAGGTCGGGATCCCGTGCGAGCTCCGAGGCGGAAAGATCGAGGAGCCAGGACGCCACGACGCTCCCTCTTCGCCAAAGTTCGGCGATATCTTCAATTTTCATGTCGAAGCTGTACAGATCGGGGCTCCGGAGCGGAGCCGTTTCGGCGTCGACCTCATGGGATCGCTTGCCGACATTGGCGTTTTTCAGAATATTGAATCCTTCGGCATAGGCCGCCATCAGGCCATACTCGATCCCGTTGTGGACCATCTTCACGAAATGGCCCGCTCCGGCGGGTCCGCAATGAAGATATCCCTCCTCCGCCGTCCCCCTTAGCCCCGCATTCGCCCGTTCGGGGGTCGGGGGGGCCGCCGTCCGCCCGGGAGCCAGCGTCCGGAAGATCGGGTCGAGGAAGGCCACGACCTGCTCCTCGCCCCCGATCATCTGGCAATAGCCGCGCTCAAGCCCCCAGACACCGCCGCTTGTCCCCACATCCACATAGTGGATGCCCTTTGGGGCGAGTTCCCGGGCACGCCTGATATCGTCGTGATAATAGGAGTTTCCCCCATCGATCAGGATGTCGCCCTTCGCCAAGAGAGGAAGGATCTCCTGAATCTGCGGATCGGTCGCCGCAGCCGGAATCATGAGCCAGACGATCCGAGGCGACGGGAGCTTCGAGACCAGGTCGGCAAGCGATGTCGCCCCCAGGCAGCCCGTCTCGCGACTCAATGCCTCGACGGCCGAAGGCGTATGGCTGTAGGCCACCACCTCGATCCCTCCCTTGCTCAGGCGACGGACCATGTTGGCGCCCATCCTTCCCAATCCGATCATGCCCAGACGCATGGAACACCTCCTTCAAAGGATGTCTGTCAATGGTCTTCTCCGGCCCACCGTAACAAATGGCACAAAAAACCGCAACCGGACAGCCTTCACGAGCTGGATTCCGACAGGTTTTGACAGTTTGGAGTGAGAGCGGCCCCGTGCAAGGGGTTCGGGAGGGACTCACCCCCGTGAGGAGCAATCTTCAGGAGTTCCCTGGAAAAGAGGTGGCGCGAAGCATTTTCTGGGGGAGATGCAGGGAGACGGTCGTTCCTTCCCCCGGATCGCTCTTGATCTCGACGCGCCCTTTCAAAATTGTCGCCACATGCCGGACGATCGACAGTCCGAGGCCGGTCCCCGAAATATTGGAGCTCCGGGAGCGGTCGACCCGATAGAAGCGCTCGAAGACGCGGGGAAGTTCCTCGCGAGGGATTCCCGGCCCGTTGTCGCTCACGCCGATCGTCACAATCCCGTCGTTTTGTTCGGCAAAGATCCGGATCTCGCGTCCTGGCGGAGAATATTTGATGGCATTGTCGAGAAGATTGGTAAGGACAAGTTCGATCAGGGACTCGTCGGAGATGTAGCGAAAGGGTCGGGGAAAGTCGGCTCTCAATTGCATGTTGCGATCCCGGAGTCGGGAGGAGAAGACCTCCTGCATCCGGTCGGTCTGAACTCCGAGTTCGATCTCGCCAAGGCGCAGTTCGACCGTCCCCGATTCAAGACGGGAAAGTTCCAGAAGGTCGTTCACCATACGCGAGAGGCGATCGGCCTGATCGGAGATGATCCCGAGAAATTTCCTCGCAAGTTCGGGATCGTAAAGAGCTCCGTCGGTCAGGGCCTCGGCATAACCCCGGATGGAGGTCAGGGGGGTCCGGATTTCATGGGAGACATTGGCCACGAAGTCCTTGCGGATCCGCTCGAGACCCCGGATCGTGGTCATGTCGTAGAAGAGAAAGATTCCATAGCTCTTGCCGGAGCCGTCTCTCGTTTCGGAAACGGTCGCCACCACACTCAGGGTCTTCTTCTTGCCGCCTCCGGAAAACTCGATTTCGCGAACGACCTTTGCCCGGGTCCGGAAGACCTCCTCCACCAGCTGGTGGATGGCCACGTCCCGGATCACCAGCCCGAGGCGGTTGCCGACCGCCTCCGTCGACGAGACCTCCAGGATGCGTTCAAAGGCGGCGTTGACAAGAAGGATCTGGGCATTGGGAGACGTCACGGCCACGCCTTCCACCATGTGCTCCAAAACCCCCTCGAATCGGCTCGCGACCTCTGCAAGACGACCCGACACTTCGTTCTTTTCCCTGAGAAGACGGATGAGACCGTTGAGCATTGGGTCAAAGAGGTCGTCGAAGAGTCCCTGGGCCTTGATGGTGAGCGGATTTTGGAGGGCGGAGGCACTCTGGCGCCCGATGGTGCGCCGAATGGTCCGAACGGATAAAAAGAGGCCGGCTGTCGCCACGGCGAAGAGAAGAATGCGGAGGGTGGTCTGGCCGGAGAGGGCCCCAAAAAGAAGACCGAACAGGAAGGAGACGCCACCCGTCGCGAGGACAAAGGTTTGAAAGCTCAACGCGGCGACCTATCCCTCTTCCCGGAAACGGTACCCGATCTGCTTCACCGTTTCGACCCAGGGCGCCGTAGACCCCATTTTTTTACGCAGGCGCCGGACATGGACATCGACCGTCCGGTCTGTGCCCTCGTAGTCCCCCCCCCAGACGGTGTCGAGAAGGGCGGTCCTGTCCATGACCCGTCCGGCCTGTCGCATGAGGGCGAAAAGGAGGTCGAACTCCTTGGCCGTGAGAGCCACCGGAACCCCTTCGAACAGCGCTTCATGGCGGGCGGCGTCAATGGAAACGGGACCGATCGAAAGCCTGTCGGTGGGGGTGGCGAGGGCCTCCCGACGCCGCAGGACCGCCTTGACCCGAGCCACCAGCTCCTTGGGGTGGAAAGGCTTGACCACATAGTCGTCCGCCCCCATTTCGAGCCCCACCACACGGTCTGTCTCCTCTCCCTTCGCCGTGACGATGACCACGGGGATCCCGGCGATCTTGGGATCCTGTTTGATCATACGGTTCACGGCCAAGCCATCGAGCCCCGGAAGCATGAGGTCGAGAAGGACGAGGTCGGGGCGTGTCCTCCGGACGGTCGCGAAGCCGGCAGTCCCGTCAGAGACATGCTCCACATCAAAATGCTCCGCCTTGAGATAGTGGAGGATGAGCCCGGCGATGTCAGGGTCGTCCTCGATCAGAAGTATCTTTTTGGGCATGGGTCCTCCGGCTTCATTGGAAATCCCCTCGTTCGGCAGGAAAAGGATAGTCCAGTCATGGCCGACGGTCAATCAAGACCGCGGTGAATCCACGGATTCGATCGTCAGGGGATGCTCGGAAACCACTCCCTCCACGATCGAAAAACATCGGAGAAGAGGCGGATCGGTGCCCAAGCCGGCGATCAGATAGTAGCAGTCGGGGTAAAAGGCCAGACGAATGTCGGTGGGAGAAGGAGACGGCTCGGAATGAGGGTGGGAATGAAAGATGGCCCAGAGCGACCAGCCCTCCCGGCGAAGATGCTTCATCGCATCGAACTGCTCTCGGGTCTCCATCTGGTATCGGACCGGAGAGTGAAGGGCATTGGTGATGGGAAGAACGGCGACCGGCTCCCCTGCCGCATTCGCAGCGACTAGTCCACAAGCCTCCTCCGGCTTTACGGACAGGCAGTGATCCAGAATTCTTCCCGCAAGGACCGCAGGAATGGCAATCCTCGGAATCAGTGGGCGGGAATCTGGCATACCCACTCGGAAGAGCCGGACACGGAGGTGATGGTCGGCGAGGGACCGCACAGGGGACATTTCGGATCCTTGGGGACCCGGAGTTTGCGGAAGCTCATGGAAAGAGCGTCATAAAGAAGAAGCTGTCCCTTCAGGAGCTCTCCGATCCCGAGAATCTTCTTCACCACCTCCGCCGCCTGGAGCGTCCCGATCGTTCCGGCCAGGACCCCGAGAACTCCCGCCTCCGAGCAGGAAGGGACCAAGCCCGGAGGAGGGGCTTCCGGGTAGAGGCAGCGATAGCAGGGGGCATCGGTATGGCCCTCGAGGACGGTCACCTGCCCCTCGAAGCGAAGGATGGAGCCGGAGACGAGGGTCTTGCGGAGGAAGAAGGCCGCATCGTTCACGATGTACCGCGTCCCGAAGTTGTCGGAGCCGTCGACGATCACATCGTAATCGGCAAACATCTCCATCGCGTTCTCGGCGGTCAGCCGGTCCTGGATGGGGTTCACCGTCACATCGGGATTCATCCGCTCGAGGGTCCGGGCCCCGGAGAGAACCTTCGGGATGCCGACCGTTTTCTGGGAGTGCATGATCTGGCGCTGGAGATTGGAAACGTCCACCACGTCCATATCCACAAGGCCGATGGTCCCGACCCCGGCGGCGGCCAGGTACATGGCGACCGGACTTCCCAGTCCTCCGGCCCCGATAATCAGGACCCGGGCTGACAGGAGCTTCTCCTGACCCCGGCCTCCCACCTCCTTGAGGATGATGTGTCGGCTATATCGAGAAATCTGATCTTCGCGAAATATCATCAAAGCCCTCCTACCCCTCGAGAATGCTCTTTTCGAGGGGGTCCACATGAACGCCCCGTTCCCTCAGATACAGCACGGTCCGTTCGATGTCCGCGAGTTCGCCGTCCATCTCGAGTTCGACCCATCCGCTGTCGAGAGAGATGTCCGCCCTCCGGATGTTGACGACCACGGGAAACTTGCGGCAGATCTCATAGATGATCGGCTCCCTGACGCGCTCTTCGGGAAAGGTCAGGTGAAGTCTCATCTGGGTCATGCCGAGCCTCCCGCGATGGCCGGAATGATCGAAACCTCGTCTCCCGGCTTGATGGAGGTATCGAGTCCCTCACGGAACCGGATATCTTCCTCGTTGACGTAGATATTGATGAAACGGCGCAGCTCTCCGCTCTCATCCGCCAGACGCTCTCCGATCCCCGGATAGTGGAGCTCGAGATTCTTCAGGATCTCCCTGATCGTCCCTCCCTCCTCCCGAACCTCGTTCTGGTTGCCGGTGAGCTTGCGGAGGGGCGTGGGAATGCGAACGACAACGGACATGATCTTCCTTTCTCTGCGAAATTCAGTTCGTGGGATTGACGGTTTTTCTGAAGGAGGCCAGGGTCGGATCGATGCCGACCGGTTCCGGCAGCGCCCCCGACAGGGCTTCCATGGTCTTGAGACCGTTCCCGGTGATATAGGCGACGGTCAGGTCCTTCCGGCCGATCCGTCCTTCCGCGCATAGCTTCCTGAGGGAGGCAATGGTCACCCCGCCCGCCGTCTCGGCGAAGATTCCTTCTGTTTCGGCCAGGAGCTTCATCCCCTCGACGATTTCCGGATCGCTCGCCGCGGCAATCGCTCCGCCCGACTTGAAAACCACATCGAGGGAGTAGAAGCCGTCGGCAGGATTTCCGATGGCTAGAGACTTGGCGATCGTGTTCGGTTTGACCGGGATGAGGTGATTTTTGCCCGAGACAAAGGCCCGGTAGACCGGAGAACACCCTTCGGCCTGGGCGCCGTTGACCTTGAGGCGATCGTTCGACGAGACGAGGCCCAGCTTCTCGAACTCCTGAAATCCCTTCCGGATCTTCGTCAGAAGAGAGCCCGAGGCGATCGGAACCACCACCTGGTCGGGAATCCGCCAGCCGAGCTGCTCGGCGGTTTCAAAGGCCAGCGATTTTGATCCTTCGGCATAGTAGGGCCGGATGTTGATGTTGACGAAGGCCCAGGGGTATTCCCCTCCGATTTCGCTGCAGAGACGGTTCACATCGTCGTAATTTCCCCGCACGGCCACCACTGTCGGATTGTAGATCAGATTTCCCAGAATCTTCCCCGCCTCGAGGTCGTGGGGGATGAAGACGAAGCACTTCATTCCGACGCTCGCGGCATGGGCCGAGACGGAGTTCGCGAGATTCCCGGTCGAGGCGCAGGCGACCGTATCGAATCCCAACTCCCGGGCACGGGTCATGGCGACAGCCACGACCCGATCCTTGAAGGAGAGGGTGGGATGGTTCACGGTGTCGTTTTTCAGGTAAAGGTTGTCGAGCCCCAGAAGCTTCCCCAGCCGTTTGGCGTGGATCAGCGGGGTCATGCCCGCATGGAGTCCCACCGTCGGAGCTCCGGTGACCGGAAGAAGTTCATGGTAGCGCCAGAGGGATTTCGGCCCCTCCTCGATCGAGCGCCGGGAGATTCTCCGCCCGATCGCCGCGTAATCGTAATCAACTTCGAGGGGCCCAAAGCAGAATTCGCAGATATGAATCGCCACGGCCGGGTAAAGACGGCCGCATTCACGACACTTCAGTCCCTTTATCTTCGACTCCTTCGGAGAGGAGGCATTGGCCCCCTCCCCCCGGGTCTGTTCAGATTCCTGGTGTGGTGCAGACTGGCTGTTCATAATCGATTAACTCCGTGATCGAAGGATGATCCCCGCATACGGGGCACTTGGGGCTTCGACGAACCGAAACCGGCCTGAAGGTCGTCGTCAGGGCATCGTAGGTGAGAAGCCGGTTTGCCAGAAGGTCGCCCTTCCCGAGAAGAATTTTCAGGACTTCGGTGGCCTGGATTGTTCCGATCACTCCTGCGATGACTCCCAGGACTCCCGCCTCGGAACAGGTTGGAACGGCCCCCGTCGGCGGCGGCTCCCGGAAAAGACAGCGGTAGCAGGCGGATTCGCCGGGAAGGATGGTCAGAACCTGCCCGACGAAGCGCAGGATGCCCCCGTGGACAAGGGGTTTTTTCGAAATGACGGCCAGGTCGTTGATCAGAAACTTGGCCGGAAAGTTGTCCGTTCCGTCCAGAATAACGTCGTAGTCGGCGACGATCTCGCGCGCATTGGCGGCGGTGAGGGCATACGGGTATGTCCGGACGGTGACATCAGGGTTCAGATCCCGGATTTTTTCCTCGGCCGACAGGACCTTGGGATGTCCCAGGTCCGCGGTGGTGTGGATAATCTGCCGCTGGAGATTGGAGAGATCGACCACATCCATGTCCACGATGCCCACGGTCCCGACCCCGGCGGCCGCGAGGTACAAGGCGGCCGGACTTCCCAGCCCGCCGGCTCCGATGATCAGAACGCGGGAGGAAAGAAGACGCTGCTGTCCCTTGCCGCCGACCTCCGGCAGAAGAATATGGCGGGAATAGCGTTCGATCCGCTCCTCGGTCAATTCCATAAAGCGCCCCCTAAAGAGAGAGATATTTTTCGATCGAAAAGTAACGTTCGTATCCGTCGCACACGACCGTCACAACCCGGGATCCCTCGGGAAGCGTCCGGGCGAGGGCCATGGCACCGACGACATTGGCTCCCGAAGAGATGCCGGCCATGATTCCTTCTTCCCGGGCGAGACGGTGCGCCATGTCGATGGCCTGACGGTCGCTCACGGTCAGGACTTTCGTGATCACCGACCGGTCGAGAATCTTCGGGACGAAGCCTGCGCCGATCCCCTGGATCCTGTGTGGGCCGGGTCCTTTCCCGGAAAGGACTGCCGAGCCCTCCGGCTCCAGCGCCCAAATCGGTATTGCTGGACTCTTTTCCCGGAGGAACCGCCCGATCCCGGTAATTGTCCCTCCCGTTCCCACACCCGCAACGAAACCGTCCGGAAGAGATCCCAGGGCCTCGAGTATTTCCGGAGCGGTCGTCCGGTAGTGCGATTCGGGATTGGCAGGGTTCTCAAACTGGCGGGGCATGAAGGCCCCAGACTCGCTTTGCATGATCTCCTGGGCCCGATCAATGGCCGCCTGCATGCCCCCTCCCGAAGGAGTGAGCTCGACCGTCGCCCCGAGAGCCTTCAGGTGGGAGACTCGTTCCTGGCTCATTCCCTCAGGCATCACGATGGTGACGGGATGGCGAAAGAGAACCGCGATCTGGGCAAGGCCTATTCCCATATTACCACTTGTCGCTTCGACTATGCGGGCGCCGGGCCGGAGAAGCCCCCTCTTCCGGGCATCGTCGATCATAAAGAGAGCGGGCCGGTCCTTGATGCTTCCACCGAGACTCCGCGATTCGAGCTTGACCAGAATCGTCCGGCCGAGATCGACGCTGATTTTCGAGAGAGGCACAAGGGGTGTCCGCCCGATCAGTTCCAGGAGGGGAGAGACCGGAGTCCCTCCCGATTGTGGAGATGTCACGATGGCTTTCCTTACTGGGGAAGTGACGCCGCCGTAATCAGGCCGCGCCACCTCCCATGAAAAAGAGAATCTCCAGTTCGTCCCCCTCAGACAGGACAGTCCCGTCGAGATCAGACTTTTCCAGAATTTTGCCATTATGTTCAACCGACACGAGGGCGGGATCAAGTTCCTTTGCCTTGAGCACCGAGGTGACCGTACTCCCAAGACCCACCGTTTCGGTTTTTCCGTTGACTCTGATATCCATGAATGCTCCTAGGTTCCCTGCTCCCAGGACGCAAGATAGCGCTCCTGTTCCGGCGTCAGGTTGTCGATTCCGATCCCGAGGGCCGAAAGCTTCCTGCTGGCGATCTCACGATCGACCTCCTTCGGGATCGTCAGAACATCCTTCGGAAGGGTCTTGGCGTGCTTGACGATGAACTCGGCTCCGAGAGCCTGATTCGCGAAGCTCATGTCCATCACCTGGGCGGGATGACCTTCGGCGGAGGCGAGATTGATGAGACGTCCTTCCCCCAGGAGCATGATCCGGCGCCCATCCTTCATGACATACTCCTCGACGAAGTTCCGAAGGGGATTCTTCCGGACGGCCAGCTTCTCGAGGGCCGGGATATCGATTTCTGCGTTGAAATGGCCGGAGTTGCAGACGATGGCCCCGTCCTTCATCACCTTGAAGGAGTCCTTGGCGATCACATTGATATCCCCGGTGACGGTGATGAAGAAGTCTCCCGCCTTGGCCGCCTCCCGGATCGGCATCACACCGTACCCATCCATGGCCGCCTCGAGGCCCTTGATCGGATCGACCTCGGTCACTATGACCTTGGCCCCCATTCCGGACGCACGCCGGGCAATTCCACGACCGCACCATCCATATCCGCAGACAACGACGGTCGAGCCTGCAAAAAGACGGTTCGTGGCGCGCATGATGCCGTCAAGTGTGGACTGGCCTGTCCCATAGCGGTTGTCGAAAAGATGCTTCGTTTCCGAATCGTTGACCGCGACAATGGGGTATCCGAGAACCTTGTTTTTGGCCATGGCCTTGAGTCGGATGACGCCGGTGGTGGTCTCCTCGGTGCCCCCGATGACGTGGGGAAGCAGAGACTTAAGATCGGAGTGGAGCATGGAGACGAGATCCGCCCCGTCGTCCATCGTGATCTGTGGCTTCGCTTCGAGAACCGCCCGGATATGGCTGTAATAGGTCTCGTGGTCTTCGCCCTTGATGGCGAAAACGGGGATTTCGTCATTGACGACGAGAGAAGCGGCGACATCGTCCTGGGTCGACAAGGGATTGGAGGCACAGAGCATGACATCGGCCCCGCCCGCCTTGAGGGTTTTCATCAGATTGGCCGTCTCGCTGGTCACATGGAGACAGGCGGCGATCTTCACTCCCTTGAGGGGCTTCGACTTTGCGAAATCCTTGGCGATATCCGCCAGCACAGGCATGTCCCGCCCGGCCCATTCGATCCGGGCAGCACCCATGGCTGCCAGCTTCTTGTCCTTGATGTCATACTTCATTCAACGCTCCCGTCTGTTCATGAATGTTGGTTTTTGTCGTTCAGGCCAGGCGTTCCGTTTCCCGTCTGAGGCTTTCGGCCATGTCGAGCTTTTCCCATGTAAAATCCTCTTCCGTTCGACCGAAGTGGCCGTAGGAGGCGGTCTTGCGATAAATCGGGCGCCGAAGCTTCAAGTGTTCGATGATCCCCTTGGGCGTCAAAGGAAAGAGCTCCCGGACCACCGTCTCGATCAGCCGGTCGGAGACTGGCGAGGTCTGGTAGGTATTGACATGCACCGAAACGGGATCCGCAACGCCGATCGCATAGGCGATCTGAACTTCACAGCGTTTCGCGAGCCCGGCACCGACAATGTTTTTCGCGACGTAACGCGCCATATAGCAGGCCGACCGGTCGACCTTTGTGGGATCCTTACCGGAAAAAGCTCCCCCTCCGTGGCGCCCGGCACCTCCGTAAGTATCGACGATAATCTTCCTCCCGGTCAGTCCGGCATCACCATGCGGTCCACCGGTCACAAATCGCCCTGTGGGGTTGATGTGGAATGTGACCGGACGGCTTCCCAGGAGATTTTCCGGAAGAACCGGCCGAACCACCTTTTCGATGACATCGCTGTAAATCTGTTCCTGGGTGATTTCGGGGGCATGCTGGGTCGACACCACGATCGTGTCGATCGCCACCGGAACATCTCCGTCATACTCAAGCGTCACCTGGGCCTTTCCGTCCGGACGCAGATAGGGAAGGACCCCCGACTTCCTGAGATAGGAGAGTTGCCGCGTCAGGCGGTGCGCCAGAAGGATCGGCATCGGCATGAGCTCCTCCGACTCGTCGACGGCCATGCCGAACATCAGGCCCTGGTCCCCGGCACCTCCGGTATCGACCCCCATCGAAATATCCGGAGACTGGGAATGAATCGTCGTCATGACAGCACAGGTCTTGTAGTCGAACCCCGTTTCGGAGTCCGTATATCCGATATCCTTGACGACCTCCCGAGCCACTTCGTCGAACTGGACATTGTGGCGGGCCGTGATTTCTCCAGCCAGCAGGACGAGCCCGGTGGTGGTCAGGGTTTCGCAGGCCACCCGGCCCATGGGATCCTGGGAGAGAATCGCGTCGAGAACGCCGTCGGAGATCTGGTCGCACATCTTGTCCGGATGCCCTTCGGTGACTGACTCGGACGTAAACAGGTAGTGGCTCTTGGCCATCAAATCCTCCTGGATTGAAGACAAAAAAAAACCCAGTGCCATTCAGCACAGGGTTAATCGAGTACATCGAGTATTCCTGGACTTTTAGCACTTTTTTTTAAGGTGGTTGCAATAGTCTCAAATCACTCCACCAGAGAGATTGACTCCAATACTAGCGCGGGCTCGAATCGGTGTCAATGTTTTTTTTCGAAACGCTTCCTGCGAATCCCTTGAATCGAACGGGGGTATCTGCTAGGATGAGTTCTGCCGGTGTTCACCGGCAACCTAACCAGATGGGGCTGTGGCGCAGTTGGGAGCGCGCAAGACTGGCAGTCTTGAGGTCACGGGTTCGACCCCCGTCAGCTCCACCATTTTCTCTTATCACTTCGCGAATATCTCCGCTCATCAGAAAATGATCCCGTTATCCTGGAAGCGATATTCAGTCATTTTTGACAGGATGCTGCTAATACCAAAGCTGCTATCGGTCTGACGACCTGATTAAACTCTCCGTGTCGAGCTAACAACTGGAGGCAAGACCGAGTTATCCATAACAGTCAATGTCCACACGAAGGGAATGCCCCCTACCCACCTTTCTCTTTTCTTTCAAGGGTCTTCAGAACATTTTCTATCCGACGATCGGGGATCAGCCAAATGATGGCGACAAACACATAGAGCGCCAGGGCCGCCCAGCGTGTTTCCTCAATGGCCAACAGGATCGCCAGAAGATAGAAAATGGGAGACATCTTGCCCTTCCAGTCTTTCCCGATCGCCAATTTCAGAATCGACCCGGCCCCCTGAGAGGCGATGATGCGACCTTGAAGAATGCTGTAGGCCACCGCCGACATGAAGAGAACAAATCCATAGAAGGCGGTCGGCACCCGGGAAAAATGATTCACGTTCATCCAGTGGGTGACGAATGGTATCAGCGAGAGCCAAAACAGGAGATGCAGGTTCGCCCACAGCATTCCTCCCGTCACTTTCTCCACGGTATGAAGCATGTGATGATGATTGTTCCAGTAGATCCCGAGATAAAGAAAGCTCAGGACATAGCTAAGAAAGACAGGAATGACCGGAATCAGATCCCTGACGGAGACGCCTTCTGGCACCTTCATTTCGAGAACCATGATGGTGATCAGGATCGCGATGACTCCATCACTGAACGCCTCGATCCGCCCTTTCCCCATACTTCCTCCCTTGAATCCTCCAAGCGCACTCTCTCAAGAACCTCATTCTGAGACCGAGCGATCGGTCTCTCACGTCACCATCCTCAAAACACCATTAAAAAACGATAATCCCATTCTTTGATTTGTCTCGCCATTCTCCCCAGGAAGTCCAGAGGTTCAGAAACAGATACAGGATCGCACAATTCCCCCTGATCCTGGAAAAATGCAGGACGATAAAGGATTGGCCCCAATTCATGGAGTCTTGTGTTTCAAGCGATTCATGAGGATATCTTCCATCAATCGAAGGAGCGAACAGGAAGAAAATGGGACAGACGGGACAAGGCTTTGAAAATTCCTTAAAGCAGCGCGTGACAAAAGAGCTCGAGAGGAACTACGGCAATGCCCCCGGGGGAGTCTCAGCCTCCGGAAAAAGACTGACGATCATGGACTGATATCGTGCAAGAATTTCCCGAAATGCCTCCTGAAAACCCGTGGTGGACATGTGCGACTCCTCCATCAATCGCCTGATTTGCCCGTGGAACTCCCGATGGAGGACATCCACCTTGTCGCGCAGCCTTTCGGAAATCCTGAGACGCGTCAGGGTCTCGTTCAGGGGACAGCGATCAGGGTCCGCAAGGCTTTCGGTCAAAAGGACCTCCCACGCTCCGCGTGAGAGGAAAAGAGAAATGTAACGATAGCGGATTTCGTGTTGGGCAAACCAACCCTGCAGGGACCATGGATGAATGATGTCTGATGGAGCATTCCAGGATTCGCACCAGGAAGAAAGGGCCGAATGAGGCATGGGCCGCCCTATCGCGTACCCCTGAAGCATCCCCCGGGGACCGACAATGGAGAGCATGTCGAAAATCCGGGCATTTTCCACTCCTTCGAGGACATAGTCGAGACCGAGACCGGTGGCCAGGTCGACGAGGGAGAGGATGATCCCGAGGTTCTCCGGCTTTTTTTCCAGTGAGCGCACGAATGACTGGTCGATCTTGATTTCGTCGATCGGAAGGGACATCAGGCGCCTGAGGGAGGAATCTCCCGTTCCGACGTCGTCGATCGCGATCAGGAATCCCGCTTCTTTGAGGAGCTGGATCTTTTTTTGCGCCGTCACCTCGTCGAGATAGCCCGTTTCAAGGATCTCGAGGGTGATCTCCAGGGAGGAGTCGCCGGAAGATCGGCCCTGGCTCGCCTTGATGAGCCGGTCCATGAACCGCTTGTTCGAAAATCCTTCGACGGGAAAATTGAGCGATACCCGGGGAGAAGGAACGACTCCCCCGAAACAGGGATTGTCCGCGAAGTCCCTGCGAATCTGGTCGAGCCCCAGGTCGAACAGATGAAGAAGGAGGCTCGAACCCAATGCCGGAAGAAAGCGTCCCGGAACCAGGATCTCCTCCCCGTCCCGGAGTCTCGCAAGAGCCTCGAACTTGACGATCTTTCGGGTCAGGGGATGGACGACAGGCTGGTACCACATTTCGAGAGCCCCGTCATTCAAAAGGGCTCGAAACCGCTGGTTTTCGGTCAGGGAAATGGAGCGAAAGGTCCTGGACGGAGAAATTTTCTGAAGGGAGGAGAGGGCTGTCCCGAGAGAGCGGGTCAAAAAGTCCCAGAAGAGATGCTGGCTGTCGGAGCGAAAGAATCCCGGCCACTTGCTGTACAGATTGAGGATCGCGACAGGGACTCCGTCCTGGGAGAGAATGGGCCAGGCGGCCATGGATCGAATGGCCAGAAGTCGTGACTCCGCCTGGTCCTCCGGAGAAAGCTCCTCCGAGTGTGTGGAGTTGAGAAGGACGGGGCGCTCTTCCAGAAAGGCTTTCCGGGCGAGACTTTTCTTGTCTACCGGCTGCAGGAAATGGTTCCGGAGGCATTCCAGGCCATTCAGGACCGTTCCCGCCACCATTTCACACTGGATCTGGTCTCTGTTCGGGAAGCTTGCGATCGATGCGCCAGAAATCCCGGGAATCCTGACGATCCGGTCGAGCATTTCCTGAAGAAGATCCTCCCTGTTCGACCTGGCGGCAAAGATCTCAAGAAATTCCCGGGTCAGATGGGCCCTGTCCTGCTCGAGGGTCGAAAAAGCCACCAGTTGCCAGGAAAGGTCGTTTGAGAGACGTTCGATCACCACATCTCCAAGCGATCTCGTCCCGGAATCTCCAATGTCGCCGGAATCGAATGTCCTGTCGATCGCGTGACGGTAGAGGGAAATGGCCTCCGCCAGCGCGGCGGGGGAAACGCCCATCATCGCATGACGGAGACCGGTCTCCTTGGCCATGGATTCGTGCTCCGTCTTCGAAAGACCCGGGGCGAGAATGGAAGAGAGATAGCGGATCTGCATTTCCTTGAGATGTTCCATCTCGGGAAGGGAGAGAAGATCCAGCACCACTTTGGCGTCCCGATGGGTCATCAGCGTCGAGTAAAAAAGGTCGACGACATTATGGCTCAGGATCTGGATGGAAAGACGCGCCGAGAGAAGAACCTGGGAAGCGGCCGTTCCATAGGGATCGCCCACCCGCCCATCCAGGCCCAGCTTCTCTGGCTGTTGAGGGCGGGTCTGGACAGCCGCCGAGCCGGGAGATCGGGCCGGCCCCTCGACACCCGCCGCAATCTGGGCCGACTCTCTGAGAATTCGAAGCTCTTGCTCGATCAGTCCGATTTTGTCCGCGGTCTCACGGAGAAGACTCTTTGGATCAGTCATGCGGCTCCATTCGAGAGAGTGTCTCAAGACTCGGCCTCCATCCAGACAATAAGGATGAAGGAGAATGCGGAGCCTGAGGGGGGTGGAGCAGTCCGGCAATTCGTTAGAGAATAACGAAAAAACTGTTCTGACACAAGCTTGCCGCAAGGAGCTCCAAAAAATGGGCGACTCGACCACAATCGGTCGACCCAGAAACAGCGAAAACGGGACGGAGCCT
>JAKCDE010000008.1:0-51352 GCA_021838585.1 Nitrospirota bacterium | reverse complement strand
GTCCGGCAATTCGTTAGAGAATAACGAAAAAACTGTTCTGACACAAGCTTGCCGCAAGGAGCTCCAAAAAATGGGCGACTCGACCACAATCGGTCGACCCAGAAACAGCGAAAACGGGACGGAGCCTTTGAAGCCTGACATCCGGATCGGCGATCCTCCCTTCCTCCAGCGGGACCGTCCCCGCCCGGAGTGTCCCTCATAAAGGTCTCCCGGGAAGGCCTCATTGTCAGGACAGGGATTCCTTTTCGTCCAATTGGTCCTGTCCATACCCGAAATCCTTTCCTCTCCCCAAAAAGAGGAGGTCTATGTTAGGATGGCGGGGAACTGTTCCCAACCACCTTTCTAAAAAGAGGGGCTTATGACAATCAGATCCTTCATCTCCACGAATTTTGCCTCGAAGACTCTGTTTGCGGTGGCCCTTGCCGGCCTTATTGTCATTTCCGCACCGCACTCCAGGACCTTTGCCGCCGACATGACCGATACCTCCCGCGTCACCCGGGCTGTGGGCCATTACGATGCGGTCGTCTCCCGCGCCTCGGCCCTTTATCACAAATCGATCTCCAATGCCCGGAAAACCTTCGACCTCGCCAAGAGAAAGGCTGACGCCGCCTACGACAAGGCGACCGAACGGGCCAACCGGGAGGTGACACTCAAAATCAATACCGTGAAGGAAGAAGTGGCCCAGAGCTCAGGGTTTGATGCCCAGCTGAAAGAAAAGATCAAGGATGCCGCCAGAGACTTTGCTGTGGCGATCGCCCGTGCCCGGGCCGTCCGGCAGGGAGCGGTGGCGGAATCCCTAAAAAACTACACGGAAGCCCTTAGAAATGCGACCGCCGACTATGCCGACGCCGTCAAGAAAGCGGAAGCGACCTACCGGAGCGAAGCCAAGCGCTGGATCCAGTAGAAAACGGCGATTCCCGGATCACACTGAGACAAAACGGGCCTGGACATCCGGGCCCGTTCTCTTTTACGGAGCCTTCCGTGAGACAGTTTTTCGCGATCATCGGCCATCCCGTAGCCCATTCCCTCTCCCCCCGCTTCCAGCAGGCCGCCTTCGACGCGGCGGGACTCGACGCTGCCTATCTTCCTTTCGACATCCCCCCGGAACAGCTTTCTCAGGCGCTGTCGGCTCTCCGGATTCTCGGAGTCGCAGGATTCAACATCACCCTTCCCCACAAGGAAAGCCTTCTGGGAATGGTTGACGATCTTTCGGAAACGGCCCGGGAAATCGGAGCCGTCAACACGGTTGTCTCCCGCCAGGGAGATTGGTTGGGAGAGAATACCGACGGCCCGGGGTTTCTCCTGGCTCTCGAACGGTTCCTGGAAGCGAACCGCCTCCCCTTTCCGTCCCACGTTCTGATTTTCGGAGCCGGGGGATCGGCCCGGGCGGTCCTCTGGGCCCTCGCTCATCGCCCCGTCGGGGCCATTTGCCTCGTCAACAGGACCCGATCCCGGGGGGAGGATCTTTTGAATCTTCCCATTCTTTCAGGGATACCGGAAAAGACCGCAAGCGCCCTTGATCAATCCTCCTGGAGGAGCTGGATCTCGAAGGCGAAGGCCCCGCTGGTGATCAACACCCTCTCCCTCCGGGCCTTCGCTGGAAACGCGATCCCCTTTCCTCCCCTGGAAGACCTTTCCCTTTCCGAGGCCACCCTTTTCGATCTCTCCTACGTTCCTTCCAGACCATCAGAAGGAGGGGCGGAAGCAGTCGGACGGACCCCCTTCCTTGAAATGGGATCGCGCTTTGGCGCCCCTTCCCAGAACGGTCTGGGGATGCTCCTCTGCCAAGGGGCTCTGGCTTTTCGGCTCTGGACCGGAAGGGAGGCCCCCATGGAGAGGATGGAGGAGGTTCTGATGCTGGCCACCGGACAGAAGAGTCTCTGGAAGTCGCTCTAGGACGGGATCGCCCCGGGAGACACCCCTGGGGCGATCGGCGAACAAAGGTCAGAGTGTTCGGGAAAAGAGAGGCCCCTTGGGAGCTTCTTTGAGGTAGGCGTCGAAGACCATGGCAATGTTTCGGAGAAAAATCCTTCCCAACGCCGTGATCCGGATTCTGTCCGGGTGGATTTCGATGAGACCGTCCGGAACAAATCCTTCCAGAACCCCAATCTCTTTCGAAAAGTAGGCATCAAAGGACTCTCCGAAGGGCGCGAGAACCTTTTTGCGGTCGATTTCGAGGTCGCACATGATCCGGGAAATGATCTCCCGGCGCATCCGGTCGTCCTTCGAAAGACGAAATCCCCGAAAGACCCCGAGTCGGCCGGAAAGGGTTCGGGCCGAATAGTCCGGAAGGGCCTTCACATTCTGCCAGTAGGCTTCGTCGAACATGCTGATGGCGGTCACGCCAAGCCCGAGAAGATCTGCGTTCTTCTTGGTGGTATATCCCTGGAAGTTCCGGTAGAGGGTCTTGTCGACCTGGGCCAGAAAGAGTTCGTCATCGGGCTTCGCGAAGTGATCCATTCCGATGAAACGGTATCCCGCCTTCTCGAGCTTTTCTCCAATAAGGCTGATGAGGGCGAACTTCACGTCGGGGGGGGGGAGCGTCGACTCCCGGATCAGGACCATGTGCTTCTTCAGCCAGGGAACATGGGCATAGTTGAAGACGGCGATCCGGTCCGGGGAGAGGGCGATGATCTGGTCCAGCGTGCGGGAAAAGCTCTCCACCGTCTGAAAGGGAAGCCCGTAGATCAGGTCGATGTTGATGCTGTGAAAGGCCAGCTCCCTGCACTTCCGGAAGACCCGTTCCGTCAGCTCGAGAGGCTGGATCCGGTGGACCGCCGTCTGGACTGCGGGATCGAAGTCCTGGACGCCCATGCTGATCCGGTTGACGCCGACCGTCTTCAATGTCTCCAGATAGTGGTTGGAGGCTTCCCGGGGATCGATCTCGACTGAAATTTCCCCGTCCTTGTAGTCCACCGTGAAATGGTCATTGATGTTCCGGAAGAGCGTTCGAGTCTGGGCGGGGGTGAGACTCGAGGGAGTCCCACCTCCCAGATGAAGCTGGACCACCCTTCTGTTCCGGTCGAGCAGGGGGGCAACCACTCCCATTTCCCGGGCCAGAAAATCGTTGTATTCCTCTGCCTTGGCCTTGTCACGGGTAATGATCGTGCTACAGCCGCAAAAGTAGCAGAGGGACTCGCAAAAGGGAATGTGGAAATAAAGGGAAAGGTCCCGGGGCGTCTTTGAGGCGTTGGATCGGGCCATCTCCTCCCGGGCCTCCTTCTCGCCGAACTCCTCCGTCCAGACGGGGGCGGTGGGGTAGCTGGTGTAGCGGGGGCCGGGTCGGTCGTATTTCTTGAGAAGGGCAACATCCACTGTGTTCATCATGGGTAAGACTGACTCCTTCTATGCGGGTCTAGGCGGAACCGTTCTGGACGATTTTCACGAGATGGCGGGCCATCTCGACCGGTGTTTCAGGAAGGATCCCGTGACCCAGATTGAAAATGAAGCCGGGACGGCCTCCGACACCGGCCAGAATTCTTTTCACTTCGGACTCGAGCGCATCCCGGGTCGTCAGGAGGACCACCGGATCGAGGTTTCCCTGGAGTGCCTTGTCATTCGACACCCGAGGAATCGCCCGCTCAAGGGGAAGACGCCAGTCGATGGATAAAACATCGGTCCCGGCCTTGTTCATCTCGTCGAGGAGGGCACAGGTCCCGTTCACATAGAGAATCGACGGGATTCCATGGCGGGAGAGGGCCCGAACCACCTCCTGGGTATAAGGAAGGGCAAACTCACGGTAGTGCTCCGCGCAAAGGGAGCCGGCCCAGGTATCGAAGAGCTGGTAGGCGTGGATCCCGGCCTCGATCTGCATCTCGAGGTAATCGATCACGGTCCGGGTCACCTTCTCCATCAGGGCCCGATATCCGCGGGGATTCCCGAAGATCAGCCGCTTGACGCGCGTGAACTCCTTGGAGGTCTCTCCCTCGACCATGTAGGTGGCCAGTGTAAAAGGAGATCCCGAAAAGCCCAGGAGCGGGACGCGGCCTGCCAGCCTCTGGTTTATGAGACGGACCGCATCGGCCACGAATCCGGTTGCCTTCCGGGCCTCCGGCACCACCAGTCGCTCGATGTCGGAATCGGTCCGGACAGGATTGGAGAAGCGCGGTCCCTTGTGTTCGGTGAACTCGAGATCGAGGCCCATCGCCTCGACCGGAATCAGAATGTCCGAGAACAGGATGGCCGCATCGAGCCCCAACAGGTCGATGGGAAGAAGCGTGGCCTGCGCGGCAAGCTCCGGGGTTTTGCACAGCCCCAGGAATGTTGTCTTCTTCCGGATCTCCTGGTATTCGGGCATGTAGCGCCCGGCTTGGCGCATGATCCAGATGGGAGGACGGTCCAGCCTTTCCCGGCGACAGGCCCGAAGAAAGAGATCGTTGGTGAGGGGTGCAGAACCCATGAACGGCCTTCCGGTTAGAGAGTGGGTGAAGGTGACGGATCGAGCGCGAGCCACCGGGGCATGACCGTCTGGCGGTTCTTCGCCAGTCGGACCAGCCGCCCGGCAATGGCGTCGAGAAGATGGGGGTGATCGCCGAACGGAGGGGTGACCACTCCTCCGTGAGGGAGAGGATGCCGGCCCAGAAAGTCCTTCACGCCTCCCCGGATCCGCTCCATGAGAACCCCTTCGAAGAGGAAATAGGGCACGACGAGCAGCCTGTCAATCCCGGCAGGATCGAGGGACTCCATCAGTCCCCGGTACCGGGGTTCGGTCACCCCGATGAAGGAGTAAAGGAATTCTCTTCCCCGGCGGCGCTCCCAGAGACGTCGCCCCTGATAGTAGAGGGAGGCGTTCGCTCCGGGATCGAGGCTTCCCCGCCCCACGATCACGACCTGGTCCCGGATCGCCGGATCGGCCGGTGGCAGGAGTTCCAGCAGAACGGAAACGGGGGCCTGATCGATCCCGATCGCCCACTCCCGGACCACCGTCACATCGGGAAATTCCCGGGCCAGCTCCCCCATGAACCCCCAGACATCTCCTTTCGAGTGGCCTGCGTCGAAGAGAAGAAAAGGAAAAAGATGGATGGTGGCCTTTTTCTCCGCAAGCTCCCGCAACACCGAACGGACATCCGGTTCGGCGTGTTCGAGGAAGGCTTCCCGGACCGTCCATTCGGGGGGAAGTCTCGGCAAGAGCTTCCTCACCGTCTCCCGAAAATGGCGATTCCCTTCTTCCATGGGACTACCGTGGCCGATCAGGACCACGGCGGTCTCCCCGCCCTTGCGTCCTGAGGATCCTGTCATTTTTTCCATAGGAAAATTATACGGCGTGTCGGGACAAGGGTCAACGAAAGACGCGGCTTGCAGGGGAGTCCGGTCCGGGACTTTCCCCTTCCGGCCCGCAGCATCGAAGGACGATCAGTCATCGGAAGAAGGGGAATGCCCTATCTTCCGGGCCAGGAAGAGGGCAGACACCAGTCCTCCAAGAAAGAGGTCGGCTCCGGCTATTCCCCATTCCTTGAGAAAAAGCGCCACGGAGACATTGAACAGATAGACCGCCCCATAGAGGAAGACCGGAAGGATGAGGTCAAGAACCGGACTTGGCTGTTTTATTCGCGGTTTGAAAGGAAGCATTTTCCAGAGGGTCATAATGAAAAATCCGGTCACCGCCCACCCTGCGAAGTTCGAGAGCGTGACGCCAAAATAGCTCCCCCCGCCCGGGTAGTCGTAGATCTGTCCCAGAAACCACCGGCTTCCCCGGAGAGCGACGGGATCGATCACCATGTCGATCATGACGAAGAGCGCCACCGCCCCTGAGAGCACCTTCCAGAAATCTCGCCAGGGCAGGGAGAGAGCCTCCCCCAGGGTTCTGTGCCCATACATGGCGGCCAGACCCAGAGCCCCCACCGCAAGGAAGGCAAAGGAAAGAGAGTCCATCAGGGGGAGGATTCCGATCCAGACCTCTTTCGAGAGAGTGGTTGGAAGATAACGGTAATGGCCGAAGGGGAACCATCCTCCGGGACGGGCGGAGGACCATTCGCAGGAATACGCGATTCCGTAGGCGAGGAGAAAGCGGAAAAGGGCCCCCGAAAAACCCACGATACGAGCCAGGGTCCAGAGCCCAACCCCCCAGAAGAAAAAGACATACCATCGAAACAGGAGGGTCGAGAGAAGAAGCGTCATGGAGTCAGCTGGTTCCGGAACGCGCAATCAGAGCGACCCCGATCGTGATCAGGGAGATCCCCCCCCACCGGAGGAGAGGGACACGTTCCCGAAGAAAAAGGCGGGCAAGAAGGGCTGTGAGCACATACCCGAATCCGGTCATGGGAACGACAAGGCTCACCGGCAATTCCCGGAGAAGGCCCAGGAGAAGAATATAGTAGAGGGCCTGGAGAAAGACCCCGAACAGGACCTGAGGATGGCGAAAGATCGCCCGGATCCTGCCCACACCTTCCTCGGCCCGCGTGGCCTTCATTCCACGCGAGAGGAGGATGAATCCAAGGTCTTCGAGGAGCAGAGCCAGAAAAAAGAGAAGGAGCAACGAGCCATAGGAAAACATCAATGCCGGGGAAGACCCGAAAGGGATTCGCCGGGGGAAGCGGGAAGATCGAGGGGTTTCAGGGCCCCGCCGGGGAGAATCCGGTATCGGTGCCCACGCCACATGATACGCCGCCCGAAACTCCCGAAATAGGCGACTGTCGAGACGATTTCCCGCATGAGCCAGACACCGGCATCTCTGTGGGTCATCGGCCGGTCGAGAAACTGTCGGTTCAGATAAGAGATCAGTGCGACATGGAGAACATAGAGACCGAGAGCCCCCATGGCGACAGCCGGATGAGCCGAGAGAATGCCCAGCACGATGGACAGGAGGACGAATAGAAAGGGACGAAGAAAAAAGGAGAGCCCGTATCCGAGTGGCTTAAGGCTGGAATAGGTTCGCCCCCACCGGATTTCGTGGGAAAAAATCTCCGACAGGGGCTCGTCCCGAACCTGTGCATCGATCAGGGTCGGCGACAGCACGATTCGGTAACCCTTTTCGTGGATCAGCCGTCCGAGGTGATAGTCGTCCGCCAGATAGTCCTTCATGACATCAAATCCCCCGATGGCGCGAATCGCCTCGCCACGAAAGAGCATTGTCGGACCGTAGAGATAGGTGAGCGGCATCAGGACATAGGCGACAAGCGCCTGGGGAATCATTTCGGTGTTCAGGAGCATGGCCGCCAGCCTTGAGGAGAATCCCCCCTCGGGAGTTCCCCGCTGAAGACAGGTGACAGCGCCGACATCGGGTTCGGAAAGGATGGGAAGGACAATCTCCCGCAGGTAATCCGGCCCGACCCGGATGTCGCTGTCGTTCAGAAGGATGAAGGGATCGGTCACATCCCGGGCAACGGCCGCGACTTTGTTCATCTTTTTGTTCGCGCCCGAGCGCTCGGCCACGATGGCAAGGGAGACCTTTTCGGGATGGAGGGCTTCAAGCTCGCGGATCAAGGCAACGGCGGGATCATCGGGAGAATCTACGGTGAAGATGACCCGGAACTTCGGGTAGCGCTGGTTGATGAAGGAGATATAGTTTTCCCGGGCCCCATGATCGAGACCCCGAACGGGCTTGATCATCAGGACCGGAGGGAGGACCCCGTCGGGAATCCAGGCCTCTTTCCGGCTTCGAAGAAGCCGATCCGCTCCATAGAGGGCAAGCCCATCAAAAAAAACGCCGGTGGCAGCGATAAAAAGGGATACACCACCGGCAATGGAGAGAATGCCGACGGAATTCATCAGATGACGAACGAGCTCATATGGTCTGTTGGGCCTTTTCCGAGGCTCGCCGCTTGGCCATGAACCGGAAGAACTCCCGGGCCTCTCGGGCGGTCTTCTTGAGTTCGGTATAACTGAAAAGGGCCCGCCGCAAAACCTTCAGGACATAGCGCGGGCGGAAATAATATTGCCGATAAAATTTTGGAACAGCCATGAAGATTTCCCGGGACGTGATCTCGGGATAGGCGATGTTGACCGCCTGCAGTCCATCGTCCGACACCATCTCGGAGTCGACGAGGTAGCCGTTTTCCTTGGCATACTCGTAAAAATGGGTTCCGGGATAAGGGGACGCCAGAGAAACCTGGAGGGTTTCAATATTGAGGCGGCTGGCGAAGGCGATGGTTTCATCGATCGTCTTCGTGCTTTCACCGGGAAGGCCGACCATGAATGTCCCGTGGATGGTCATTCCCAACTGGTGCGCGTCCTGCGTGAACTTTTCCGCCTGCTCCACGCGGATGCCCTTCTTGACATTGTTCAGGATCTGCTGATTGCCTGACTCATACCCGACAACCATGACCCGGCATCCAGAATCCTTCATGATGCGAAGGGTTTCAAAGTCCACATTGGCTTTCGAATTGCACCCCCAGGACAGGTTGAAGGCCTTGAGGCCCCGGGCCAGCTCCCGCGTTCTGTCACGATATTCGGTCAGGGTGTCGTCATCGAAGAAGAGCTCCTTGATCCCCGGGAATGTCTTCTTGATATAGGCCACTTCCTCGAGGACGTTCTCGACGGAGCGGACGCGATAGACGTTTCCCGAAAAGGTCTGGGGCCAGAGACAGAAGGTGCATTTGCTCCCGCATCCCCTCCCCGTGTAGATCGAGATGTAGGGAAACTTCATCCAGGGAATTTCATAGTCGCTGATCTTGAGGTCCCTCGCATAGATCTTGGAGGCGAAGGGCAGGACGTCGAGATCCTCGATGACCGGACGGTCCGGATTCCCGATGATGGCTCCGTCCTTGCGAAAATGGATTCCGGCCACGTCCTCGAGTCGCGCACCGTTCGCGATCTCCGGAATGACGTAGTCGAACTCTTCCCTTACGACGAAGTCGATGACGGGATCGGCTTTGAGCGTCAGTTCAGGCAGGACGGAAGGATGGGGGCCGACAAATCCCACGAGCATGGAGGGATTGCGCTCCTTGAGACCGCGGGCGGTGGCGATATCGTTCTTGAGCGAGGGGGTGCTGGTATACAGAACGACCATATCGAAAGACTTCGCGAGGCCGAGCGTCTCCTCCCTCCCCATGTTCTGGGCGGGGGCATCCACAACAAGCGAGTTTTCTAGCATTCCGGCCGGATAGGTCAGCCACGTGGGATACCAGAAAGAGCGCACCTCGCGGGTCGCCTGGTATCGCGCACCAGCCCCTCCATCGAAGTCGTCGAAAGAAGGGGGATTCAGGAAGAGTGTCCGTTTCGTCGCCATGGCGTCCTTTCGAGGCAAGAGCCGTCCGAACCGCTGTCGTCCGGCGTTATCCGATCAAACCAGGAGTTCCTTCTGTCAAACCTCAGTGAACCTCGATGAACTCTTCCTCGGCCGACTCGTTCCGAATGACCGAAGGAGAATATCCTTTGCTGGAAGAAATTTCCTTGAGCTTCTGAATCACATCCTCGATCAGGTAGTCGGGAGTGGAGGCTCCGGCGGTCACGCCGACCCGCTCGCCACCCGAGAACCACCCGTCCTGGACCTCAGAGGCCTGATCAACAAGATAGGAAGCTTTGCAGAGGCCTCCGGCCACTTCCTGCAGACGACGGGAGTTGGCGGAACTCATTGAGCCGACCGTAATCATGACATCCATGTTGCCCGCGATGGCCAGTGCCGAAGTCTGACGCTTCTCAGTGGCGTCGCAGATCGTGTTGTGGACTTCGAGCTGGGGATATCGCTTGAGAAGAAGCTCGAGGATCTCGTCGAAATACTTGATCGACTGGGTCGTCTGGGAAACGAGCGCCACAGGACCGTCGGTCATGGGCAGTCCCGGGATCTCCTCCTTGCGGTGAAAAATATGGATATGGTCTTCCGCATGGCCCTGGACCCCCATCACCTCGTCGTGGCTCTTCTCGCCAAGGAGAAGGATGGTGTAGTTCTTGTCCGCCAGCGCCTTGACGATCCGGTGGATCTTGGAGACAAGGGGACAGGTGGTGTCCACCACGTCGAGGTTCCGGGACTTCGCCTCATGGATGACGCTCGGGGAGACCCCATGGGCGCTGATGATCAGCGTCCCCCCCTTCACCTCGGAAACATCGTCCACGGAATGAACGCCCCGGTTGGCCAGGTCGTTGACAACATGAGTATTGTGAACGATTTCGTGCAGAACGAAGATGGGGCCGGAGGATTCCTCCGCGGTCCGATGCGCCATCTTGATCGCCCTCTTCACACCCACGCACACTCCTGCGTATTCCGTCAGAAATATTTCCATTCGATCCTCCATATCATATTTTAATAAAGAGACAATGCATTAAGAAAAAAAGAGCACCGGAAGAACACTGCCGGCCCCAGAGAGTCAGGCAATGCGGCCAAGGAGCCTTTCGGACAGCACTCTGTCCAGATATCCGGAGGAGGCATAATAGCGAACGGCATCCCGGAAGGCCTCCTCCACCGGGGTCGTGACGAGTCCCAACTCGCGCACGGCCCTGCTTCCATCATAATACATGAGTTTTTTCGCCATGCGAACCCCCTCGAGGGGGATCATGGGTTCCCGTCCGGTCAGGCGGGAAAACCCCTCGGAGAGAAAGGCCAGCGGTAGAACGACTCCCCGGGGAACGACAACACTGGGGGCCGGAATGCCGGTCACCGCCTCCAGCGTCCGGAAGACTTCGAGGAGCGTCATGTTCCGTCCGGCCAGGATGTATTTTTCGCCCCGTGCCCCATGGCGCGCCGCCAGAAGATGGCCCATCGCCACATCCCTGACATGGACCACATTGAGTCCGGTATGGATGGAGGCCTTCATGCGCCCCTTGAGGTAGTCGAGAACAATGCGTCCTGTCGGGGTGGGTTTGATGTCCCGGCCACCGATCGGCGCCGACGGATTCACGACCACGAGGGAAAGTCGGTCCGCATAGCCAAGGGCGACTTGTTCGGCCTCATACTTGGAAATTTTATACTCACCCACGAGGGACTGTCTATCGACAGCCATGGTTTCATCGATCGGAGTTCCGTCCATGCGTGCCCCGAGAGCGGCGACACTGCTGCAATAGACGACGCGCGACACACCGGCCCGGATCGCGGCCTCGAGAATGTTCCGGGTTCCCGTGACGTTGGAATGAAGAATCTCCCCTCGCTTCGGGGACCAGAGGCGGTAATCCGCGGCCACATGGTAAAGGGTGGAGACACCCTCCAGGGCCCGATCGAGCGAGGGAGGATCGAGCAGGTCACCTTCGACCCAGGAGACCTCCCGGCTCTCCGGAGGCAGGTTCGAGGTCGCGGATCCCTTGCGTCGCAGACAACGGATGCTTTCCCCCTTTTCGACAAGAAGGGACGCCACCCAGGAGCCGACGAAACCCGTGGCACCCGTCACAAGCGAAATGGATCGGGAAGATGAAAGACTCATGATCCAATCATGCCATGAACCTGACAGAATTGTCCATCGACCGTTCGACAAATCCCCGGGAAATCGGAGGCGAAATCCTGACGAAGAGAGCCCCCCGGGGAATTGGAAGGACGGAACGAAGCAAGGTCCAGGAACCACAGGAAGGCACCATGTCCGGCGGAATCCGGGAGGGGTACCAGACAAAACTCTTTGCCCTTTCTGAGGTGCGACGTCTTGTTGACAGCTCCTGCCTCCGATGGCAGGATGTCAGTCATCGCAACCACGGAAGTGGCTCTGACACACCTCCGGAAAAGTTTAAACGAACTTCGGAGGATCGCCTCCCATCGAACCGATTTCCGACAAGATCCTTCCCCCGGCTCCGGCCCATCGCTCTCGGGACGCTGGTTCCGGGAGGATGCGCCTGCTCGTGTTTGCATGGCTGGCAACCCTTCTGCTCTCCTCCTGCCAGAGCGCGCCGGTCCCGATTTCCGACCAGACTGTTCTGGACAGGGCCCGAATCCGTCTTCCGGAAACGCTTCCCCCTGGGAGTCCGGAACATCCCCGGATGGTCCGGATCCTCCGGACGATGGGCTTCAAGTGGAACGATCCCCGGTTCACGCTCGGCCACTATCTTTACAGAAAAAATGAAGTCGCCTGGTTCGACAAAGACGGAGAGCTGCACGTCACCCGCTACACCGGACTTTTCAGGGAAACCGGATATCGTATCAGACGTTACGTGCCCTCCCCCTCCGGCGATCTCGAGCACCGCGGAGATGCTGTCCGGGGCGGGCTTCTGCGATGTCTTTTCAACCGCCCGGCCAGCGCCCTTCACTGGCACCGCCAAGTCAGCTCGGTGGATCTTCTCGCCGAAATGGGGGTGGGAGCCCCCATCGATCTCCTCATCCTTCCCGTATCCCTTCCCGTATGCCTTTTTTCGGACCGTCAGCCATCGACCTTTCTTCGTGCCGAGGGGAAACCCGACCGGTCGACGGTCCTCGAAGCCCGAAATCGATACCTCCGGGCGACTAAAAAGGGAATCCAATTCCAACATAGGTGACAGCTCCCGCCTCGGTCGAATAGCCGATGTCGAGTCGCCCCACGACGTTGGGTTTGACCAGAGCCCGGAAGCCGACTCCCGGATTGACGGCGTAATTTCCCCATTGGGTGACCTGGTAGGCGTCCCTGAACACCTCCCCGATCCCCAGAAAGGGCGCCACCTGCCACTCGGACTCCACGTTGAAGAGGTTCATGTCGAAAGCGGCGATCCGTTCCTCGATATTGAAGAGGGAGGCATCGTAATCGTAGAAGCGGCCGGTCCCGAACCCTTCGAGGGTATAGGCCCCTCCCAGCATGCTCATGGCGTAAAAGGGAATATTCGGACCATTCATCAGGTTGACCATGGCCCGGATCGCAAGGATATCCTGATCGTTGGTTCCGTGGGCCAGCCAATATTTGTACTCGGCATCAAACCGGTCGAAGACACTCCCTTGACCCGGGGTCATGTTGTTGTCGAGCTCCGCGAAGACTCTGGCATAGGTCCCGGATGACGGAATCAGATGATTGTCACGGGTATCGTAAGTGGCATTGACCCGATGGGTCAGGATCTGGGCTCCTGTTGCGAATCCCGGCGCATCCGGAAAGAGAAGCCCCGTGTAGGGCATGTTCGGCACCTGGCCCGGAGAGGCCCCATAGCTTCGATAGCGCTCCATGAACCAGACCCGGATCTTCTGGTCGTCAAGGTTTCCTCCAAATGTGCCGTGGACCGACGTGGTCGCAAGGGTAAAGTTCGACTGGTCGGAGAAGGACGAGGTCGGTCCGATCCCGTAGAATCGGGCCGTCGGATTCTTGAAGTCCTTCACCCGTATGTCGAGGATGTACCGTCCATTGTCCATCGAGAGATCCCGATAGTGGAACTCGTAGAAGTTCATGATGGAGTTGGACTGAATGGCGATCACATGCCACCGTTTGAGATTTCCCTTGTAATACCGGTAATAACGGAAACCCGATTCAAGGCCCATGTAGGAGTTGTACATGACGGACGGCGCAAAGATCGAGGTGATCCGTCCGGAAGGCTTCGCATAGAGGATCGGAACGATCGTGCCGTAGGTCACCCCCGAATTGTAGGAGTCTCCGATCGCCGGAAGGGGGACGACGACGGTATTGTCGAACGGGGTGCTGTAGCTGAAAGGGGGAGGAGATCCGATGGGAAGGGTCGGAAAGGTCAGTCCCTGGGGGCCGAGAGAGGTGGCGACCGGAGCTGTCGGGATCCCGGGGGTCCCGGGGGGCATTGGCCCCCCCCAGGCCGGCAAGGCCTCGGGGAGGGCGAGGAAGGCGAGTGCCAGCATCAACCCGACTCGCACCCCTCCCCTCAGGGCTCTTCGCATCCTTCGCATCAAAGCGGGCCTCACCGAAGCCCCCTGTCCGGAAAGATCCCGGGACCGCATTCGCAGGAGACCCTTGCTCCGAGCTCCCGGAGCCCTGCCTGGGCCCTGAGGATTCCCGGAAAAAGGCGGGCCATGGAAAAAAGAATGGCCGGTCTAAGGAGGATGGAACGCACGATTCCAACAGGCGATGTCTCCCCCCGGGCATCGACAAAGGACATCGCTTCGGGAGGGAGTGTCTCCTCCCATGCATCCGAAACGACCCGCACCGCCCAGGCCGGAATGCCGCGGCTTGCGGCGAGGGACAGCCATCCCGCACTTTCCATGTCCACGACATCCCCGCCAGTTTTCGCCCGAAGCCGGGCCTTTTCATGGGGGGTCGAGACGGGACGGTCGACGGTCACGACCATCCCTTCGCGATAGCGGGATGACAAAAATTCCGGGACCTGAACGGGAGTGGGGCTCTCTCCTGTTTTGAGGACCCGGCCGGCGACAAGGATTTCCCCGGCCTTGACCTCCGGAGAAAGCCCCCCGGCGAATCCGCAAAAAAGAATCGGGCCCATCTTCACCCCGGAGAGAAGTCGTTCCAGGTTCTCGACGCCATGTCTGCCCGGTCCAAGGTAGACGACAGGGATGACAGGCCAATTGCCCGGATCCTGATCGCGAAGCCCCTTCTCTGCCTGGCGAAGGGACATCGGACGACAGCGGCCCCCTGCTCCCCGACTGAATGCCAACGCCTCATCCCTGAGCGCCGTGACGACAAGAAGGCGGCGAGAGGAGAGGGCGGGAGTCTCAGGCACTGTTTCGAATGGGCGCGTAAGGGGAGAGCTTCCAGGAAGCCACCCGCTCATGGCCCAGCGCTTTTCCGTTTTTCTTCATGTTGCGGTAGAGGGAAAGGGCCCAAAGCGGGAAATAATGGCGATACATATGATAGCGAAGATAGAAGACCCGGGGGAATCCTGTTCCCGTGAACAGTTCCTCCTCCCATGTCCCATCCTTACCCATCCGTGAGAGCAGGTAGAGAATCCCTTTTTCGACGGAAGGGTGGTCACAATACCCCCCATGAAGGAGGGAGATGAGGGACCAGGCAGTCTGGGAGGGAGTCGATCCCCCCCGACCCGAGAATTCTGCGGTCGCATAGGAAAGGCAATCCTCTCCCCAGCCTCCGTCCGGATTCTGACGGCCGAGAAGATAGGTCATGGCTCTGACGACCCAGGGCTCATCCATGCCGACCCCGATGCTCTTGAGCCCGGCGATGACCGACCATGTCCCGTAGATATAGTTGACTCCCCATCGTCCGAACCAGGAGCCGTCCTTTTCCTGCTCGCGCCTGAGATAGCGGAGGGCCCGGGCAGCGGGCGGAAAATCGGGACCGTATCCCAGAGAGCCCAGAAGTTCCAGGACCCGTCCCGTCAAATCGGCCGTGCTCGGGTCAAGGAGAGCCCCATGGTCGGCAAAGGGGATGTTGTTCAGGAACAACATGTCGTTGTCCTTGTCGAAGGCCGCCCATCCCCCGTCGGTTCCCTGCATGGCCACCACCCAACGGCAGGCCCGGCTGAAGACTCCCTCCATACGGGAGGCCAGGTCCGGACGATAGGGAAATATCTTGGCCATTCCCATAAGCACCATGGCCGTATCGTCGACATCCGGATAATATTCGTTTTCAAACTGAAAGGCCCACCCTCCCGGCTCACAGGCCGGGACGCGCACCGTCCAGTCCCCCGCCACATGGACCTCCCGCGAGCGAAACCATTCCATGGCCCTGTCGACAGTCGGAGATTCGGGAGAGAGACCGGCCTCGACGAGCGCACCCAATGCCAGGGCCGTATCCCATATCGGAGACACACATGGCTGGACAAGGAGCTTGTCGCCGTCAGACAAAACGAGGTCATCGATCGAGGAAAGGACCCTCTTCATCAGGGGGTGGGAGAGGCTGTACCCCGAAAGATGCAGGGCGACAGCGCTGTTCGCCATGGCCGGATAAATGGCCCCGAGACCCCCTTCCCCCGCCAGTCGCGGCATCATCCATTCCATGGCCGCCCTCAGGGCCTTTTTCCTGAGAAAGGGAATCGGATGTCGGTTCCAGAAGCGAAGAAGGCCGTCGAGCCTCAGGAAAAAGTTCCGGGCGGAAAAAAATTTTTTCGATGGGAGAAATCTCTCCCCGTCCGGACGGGCCGGATCGAAGAGCTCCCGGATCCCCCTTTCGGGGGACAGCGCAACGAGCGGACGGAAATGATAAATGAAAAGGAGAGGAACGATGACCGCTCTCGACCAATAGGAGACCGAATAGATCGAGACGGGAAACCAGGAAGGAAGGAGAATCATTTCGGAAGGGAGCGCCGGCACCTTTTCCCAGTCGTACTGTCCGAACATGGCCAGGGCGATGCGGGTGAAGACATTGACCCGCCCCGCTCCTCCCTGCGAAAGGATCCATTCGCGGGCCCGGACGAGGACCGGGTCGTCGGGGGAGAGCCCCGAGAGCTTGAGAGCCAGATAAGCCTTGACGGTGGCGCTGATGTCCGGGTCGCCGTCCTTGAAAAGCGGCCATCCCCCCGACTTTCCCTGGAGAGACTGGATTGCCTCGACGATTTTGCGACGCCGGTCAGGCTCCATCGGACGGCCGATGAACTCATGAAGGAAAAGATATTCGGACGGTATGGTCGCATCGGCTTCAAGCGGAGCCACCCAGTATCCGTTCTCGTGCTGGGCGGAGACCAGCCAGGAAATCGCTTGCGAAATCGCCTGACCAAGCTCGTCCCTGCGAGAATCCGACACTTCGCTCAAAGCCGCTCCGGTACGCTCGGCTTCCCGGACCCGCGTTCGTGTGGCGGCCCGGCCCGCTCCTTCCGGCCCTGTCTCTCCCGATTCCGTCATATCCATAAAGATGCTCGTCACCCTGAAAGATTTTGATTCGAACCACAATCTTCTTCTATTAACAAATGCCTTGAAAAAGGTCAAGCGATACATTCACAACTTGCTGTCAAATATGAACCTTTATAAAACATTAAAAATAAACTGACTTGATTTCCGGAAGAAAATAAGCAATAGTACCGATTATAGGAATCCCGAATGGCTCAAACCGCCCAGTGTCGCTCCAAGTTGCCTCACCCTTAACTTGCCGGGTGCCGCCACATGATCCATCAGACCTTCTAGGAGAATTTCCATGGTACCCTCCCCCCCGCCCCTTTCCCCGGATCTGGAACTGAAAGCCATCAACACTCTCCGGATGCTCGCAGTCGATATCGTCCAGAAAGCCAATTCGGGCCACCCGGGGACGCCCATGGGATTTGCCGCTCCCGCCTTCGTTCTCTGGAGGGAGTATCTCCGTGCCAATCCCGGCAATCCAGATTGGCCGAATCGGGACAGGTTCGTCCTTTCCGGCGGACACGCCTCGGCTCTTCTCTACTCTCTGCTCTGCCTCACGGGATACGGGCTGACCATCGACGATCTGAAGGCTTTCCGCCAGTGGGGGAGCAAGACCCCCGGACACCCGGAGTACCGTCACACCGTCGGCGTTGAGACGACCACGGGCCCCCTCGGGCAGGGATTCGGAAACGCGGTAGGCATGGCCCTGGCCCTTCGCTACCTGGGCGTCAAGTTCAACCGGCCCGGGGTGACGGTCTTCTCCCCCCGCGTCTTCGTCACCGCTGGCGATGGCGACATGATGGAAGGAGTCTCGAACGAAGCGGCCTCCTTTGCCGGACACCAGGGCCTTTCGAACCTGATCTGTCTTTACGACAGGAACCACATCTCGATCGACGGGAGCACCGACCTCGCCTTTACCGAGGACACCCCCGCCCGTTTCCGGGCGCTTGGCTGGGCCGTCCGCGAAGTTTCAGACGGAAACGATACGAAACAGGTCCGCCAGGCCCTCGACTGGGCCACCGATCCCGCCCTCCAGCTGCCTCAGGAAAAAGACGCCCCCAAGATGATCGCGATCCGCACCCATATCGGCTTCGGAAGCCCGGCATTCCAGGACACCGCCCACGTCCATGGGTCTCCTCTCGGGGCGGAGGAAGTTCTCCGGACCAAGGAGCACCTCGGATGGCCCACATCCCCGGACTTTCTGGTCCCGGACGAGGTTCGGAACCTCTTTGCAGAGGTTTCCGCCCGAGGATCCGAGCAGGAGAAGAAGTGGCAGGAACTTTTTTCGCGGTACCGCGTTTCCCACCCCGAGGACGCGGCCACATTTGATGCCGTCATGAAGGGAATCCATCCCTCAGGCCTCTCTGCGCGTCTTGCCCCCTTTTCCCCCTCCGAGAAGCCCATGGCGACACGGCAGGCCTTCGGGACCGTCCTGCAGGAGGCCGCCAAGATGCAGCCTTTCCTCTGGGGGGGCTCTGCGGACCTCGCCCCTTCGAACAACACCCTGATCAAAGGGGAGCCCGACTGCCAGCTCCGCTCACCGGGAGGACGGAATCTCCATTTTGGAGTCCGGGAACACGCCATGGGGTCGATCATGAACGGAATGGCCCTGACACGGGCCGTTCGTCCTTATGGAGGAACATTTCTCGTCTTCTCCGATTACATGAAGGGAGCGATGCGCCTCTCGGCCCTGATGGGCCTTCCCGTCCTCTATGTCCTGACCCACGACAGCATCGGCTTGGGAGAGGACGGTCCCACGCACCAGCCCGTCGAGCATCTGAACGCCCTCCGCGCTCTTCCAGCCATGGCGGTGATTCGACCGGCCGATGCCAACGAAACACTGACCGCCATGGACTGGATCACGGCCCAGGACGAGATGCCGGTCGCCTTCGTTCTTTCCCGCCAGTCCCTTCCGATCCTCGATGTTCCGTTCGACCTTATCCGGGCAGGGGTTCCCCGCGGCGGATATGTTCTTCGGGATTCCCCGACCCCCCCCCGGGTCACCCTGATCGGAACCGGAAGCGAGGTGTCCCTCCTCTGGAAGGTCCAGGAGGCTCTTACCGCCAGGGGAGTTTCGACGCGCCTCGTCAGCCTTCCTTCGACGACCTTGTTCGACCGGCAACCCGCGGACTACCGCAAATCCGTCCTGGGGGAGACCCCTCTTCGCCTGTTCGCCGAGGCCGGAAGCACTCTGGGGGCCTGGAAATACATCGGAGACCGGGGTATCGCCGTCGGCCTCGACCACTTTGGAGCCTCCGCTCCCTACGGCCGGCTGATGGAGGAGTTCGGATTCACCCCCGAAAAGATCATGGACCGCATGCGGACGGAATGGCCCGAGCTTGGCCTTGCATGATCCGACGCCGACAGGAATGGAACCCGCATTAAAAAGGAGTCTTCGATGACGACCGGACAACTTCCTCCCATTGCCCCGAAAGGCCCGGTGGCTGACCTTCTGAAAGAAGGTCAGAGCGTCTGGCTGGATACCATCAGCCGCCACCTCATGGATTCAGGGGAACTGACAGAACTCATTTGTTCAGTCGGGATACGGGGCATCACCTCGAATCCGACCATCTTCGAAAAGGCCATCAACGGATCGACGGACTACGATGTCGAGATCGCGCGCCTTGCCCGGGAAAACCACAGCGCGACCGACATCATCCGTTTTCTGATGGTCGAGGATGTCCGGCGCGCATGCGACTTTTTCAGACCCGTCTACGACGACTCCCGTTTTGGGGATGGATATGTCTCGATCGAGGTCAACCCTCTTTTAGCCCACGACACGAAGGAGTCGGTCGAAGAGGCCAGAAAACTCCACCAGATGGTGGATCGCCCCAATCTCCTCGTGAAGATCCCCGGAACCCCGGAAGGCATTCCCGCCATTCGTCAGCTGATCTCGGAGGGGATCTCCATCAACGTGACCCTTCTTTTTTCTCCGGATGCCTACAGGCAGGCCGCCAATGCCTACATCGAAGGTCTTCGGGACTATGTCGCGAAGGGCCACAACCCCTCCCGGATCCACAGCGTGGCGAGCCTGTTCATCAGCCGTCTCGACACTCTCATCGATCGGCTCCTTGCAGAGATCGCCTCCAAATCTTCCGACCCGGCCGTTTCCCGAAAAGCCGGTGAACTCGCAGGAAAAGCGGGCATCGCCAACACCCAGATCATCTACGAAAGCTTCAGGGAGATCTTCGGGAGCCCTCTTTTCAAGGGGCTCGCCGAAAAAGGGGCTCGCGTCCAGCGTCCGCTCTGGGCATCGACCGGGACAAAAAATCCGAAATACTCCGACATCCTCTATGTCCAGGAGCTGATCGCCCCCGACACGGTCAACACCGTTCCCGCCGAAACGCTCCGGGCCTTCGCCGACCACGGAAAAGCGAAGCGGACCATCGACCGATACATGGAAGACAAATCCCTGCCCAATCCCTACAAGGTTCTTGATGAGATCAAGGCTCTCGGCATCTCCCTCGAGTCGGCCTACAACCAGCTGATCCGGGAAGGGGTCGAGGCCTTCAACAAATCCTTCGAAAGCCTCAGGGAGAGCACCGAGAAGAAAATCGCCGCGATACGGAAGAACTGATCCTGCGGGTCTCGGCTCCTTCCTGCCTCGGGAGGAGCCGCGGCTTCTTATCCACGGACCGTCGAAAAGGAAAGGATGACCCTTGACCAGCATCCTCCAGTCTCCCTTTCAGGGAGCGGGCATGGGAGAAGTTCAGCCCCCTCCGCCAACCTTGGAGACCCCTCCACTGACGATTGTCATCTTCGGAGCCTCGGGAGACCTGACCCATCGCAAGCTCGTTCCGGCCCTTTTCGACCTGATGGTGGACGGGCTTCTCCATCCGGAAACGCGGATCCTTGGTGTCGCCAGAAGTCCGAAGACCCACGAGGAGTTCCGGGGAGAGCTACGGGCATCGGTCCAGACATTCTCCCGAAGTTCCAACCATCTCGAGCTCTATACCGAATTCGAGAAAAAGATCTTTTACCACCCCATGACCTTCGACGACCCCAACGGATATACCGCCATCCGGACAACACTTCTTTCCGATGAATTCCGTAAACCGACCGGCGGAAATGTTCTGTATTACCTGGCCACCCAGCCCAGCTACTTCGTCCCGATCATCCGGAATCTGGGGAGCTTCGGACTGTCGAAGATCAACGACGGCGTGACGGAAAAGCCGGAACCATTCACCCGCATCATCGTCGAAAAGCCCTTCGGACGGGACTTGGCCTCGGCCCGGGACCTGAACAGGGAAGTTCTCCAGGTCTTCTCGGAGACCCAGGTCTTTCGCATCGACCATTATCTCGGCAAGGAGACGGTCCAGAACATCGTCGTCTTCCGCCTTTCGAATCCGGTCTTCGGGAACATCTGGAACAACATCTTTGTCCGGAGCGTCCACATATCCGTCCACGAGTCAGTGGGTGTCGAGGGACGCGGGGGCTATTTCGAAGAGGCCGGCATTCTCCGGGACATGGTCCAGAACCACCTCTTCCAGCTGATGACCCTCACGGCCATGGACCCCCCCGTCGCGTTCGAGGCCGAATCCATCCGGGACGAAAAGGTCAAGGTTCTCCGCTCACTCAAACCGATCCGGACAGAAGATATTCCCCGGACGATCGTCCGGGGCCAGTACACCGTGGGGGAGGTCGACGGCGTTCCCGTCCCGGGCTACCGGAACGAACCCAAGATCCCTCCCCTCTCCGAAACCCCCACCTTCGTCCGGATGAGGGTCGAGGTCCAGAACTGGCGGTGGGCCGGAGTCCCCTTCTTCCTGACGGCCGGGAAACGCATGTCCCGGAGGGAGACTCTGGTGCGGATCATCTTCAAGGACTTTCCATTCGCCCTCTTCCGTCTGGCTGGATCGCCCGGGACCGTTCCCAACGAACTGATCATCCGGATCCAGCCAAACGAGGGGATCTCCCTCCGGTTCGGGATCAAGCGGCCCGGGAGTTCCTTCGTGATCGATCCCGTCGAGATGGACTTTTCCTACCAGCAGGCCTACCGCGCAAAATCCCCTGAAGCGTACGAACGTCTCCTCCATGACGCCATCGTCGGAGATTCCACACTCTTCGCCCGAAACGACGAAGTGGAGAACTCATGGAACTTCATGGCCCCCTTCCTCGGGGATCTGTCGAAGACATCTCCGCTCCGATTCTATACAGCAGGAACCGACGGTCCCGAAGAGCAGGGCCGGATCGGCGAACCCTCATCCGTCTGAGAAATCCCTCATTGGTGACTGACTCCTCAAGGGATTCTGCAAGGCGGAATCCCATGCTGCTTGTGCCTTTTTTGTTTTTTTCCCTCTGCTCCTGCACTTTTTTTCCGTCTTTCTCCTCATCCCCCCCTGACCTCCTCATCGCCCAGGATCCGCCGAACAGACCTCTCTTCGTGACCCATCTCCCGCCCGCATCCCCGGAGTCGCTCTGGTTTTCGGGCCATGCCCGAAAGGCACACACATCGTCCGCTGCCCTGGCGAAGGCCCTTTCGGAGGCTTTCGATCAGTTTTCCCAAGCCCTGGCAAAGGACGGCTATCGCCTGACTCCTTCCGAAAAGGAGACATGGTTTCGTCTGGGATCAGACAATGAGGCCCCCTCCATTGCCGACCGATGGATCCGCACTTATAAGGAAAGCCAGGACCGACCCTACCTCCACCGCACCTCCCTTTATATTCTTTTGAAAGTGCCCAGAAGCTACGAACAGTCGCTTCTCGGAGAACTTTCCCGAGCGGACCGGAGGGCCGCCTTCAGGATGGAGTCCGAGCGGGAAAAAGCCCGGATGTTTCTCCTTCAAAAAGATGGCTCCCGTTTTCTGGACGCCCTGCGAAAAGCCCTCAAGGCCGACCGATCGATCCACTCACTCCATTCGTTTTCTCCTTCGACCCGACGAAAGATCCTCCATGAACGGACCTCCGTCGAATCGCTCTGGCGGAAGAGCCTCCGGGCTCTCCGCCTCTCCCTGGATCCCTCCTCTACGGAGCTTTCCCTGGGCGAAACCACGCGCCCTCCGACCCGACTGACGGAAAGAGCCTCCATTCGGATCGGTCCTCATCCTCCGGGTCTCTCCGGGCTTGTCTTCATCGCCTCCCTTCGTCCCTCCCCGAAGCCGGAGCATCTTGTTTTTCCTGAGCCGTCCTGGCTGTTCGGCAACAGGCGGCCCATTCTCTCCCCGACCACGCTCCGCTGGGAGGCGGCCCTTTTCAGGCAACCCACTTACCGGCTCCGCCCTCCGCTTGAGCTTTCCTGTCAGCCGACCGGCACTGGGGGGACCGGGGAGTGCACCCTCTCCCGAGTTTATGTCCCGGGCCATCACGGCTTCCTCGAAGGATTCTATCGGCCGGTCCCCGGGACCCCCCTCGATCGTCCCCATTTCCGGAAAATCCTCAAGAACACATTGCTGGATGTTCATTTCCGTTTTTATCACAGACGCGCTCTCCATCCGCTCCTCCTGACCATTGATGGCCCCGGACCTTTCCAGCAAGAACAGGCAATCCGAACCTTCTTCATGACGGAAGGACGGAAACAGGACCTCACTCTCTGCACCCTCGTCAAAGGGGCTTTGAGCTGTCCCGGCGCCCCTCCCGCCTTCCTTCTCTCCGGGAATCGGGCATTCCTGCGGATCGATCTTCTCTCCCTGAAGGAGTCCTTCCGGACCGGACGCGATTTTTCGATCGCCACCACCCGGATGACCCTGATGGAAACACTGGTCGACCGGGGGGTTATCCTCTGGAGAAAAAAGGTGTCCATCTCAAGCCGGGGATTTTCCAGAAAAAGAGCGACACTGTCGGCATGGCATAAATGCGCGCGCGACATCGCCCGGAATTTGGCCAAAGCCTATTATCCATCCAGACGTCCGCATCCCGGAGAAACCTTCTATGACCGTTGACAATCGCACGGAAGCCTTTGACATCGTGATCTCGGGAGCGGGAATCGGAGCCTTGACCCTGGCCAACTATCTCGCCCCCCTGGGATTCAGGATCCTCATTCTCGATCGCCGTCCCGCATTCGATCCGGTCCACCGGGGGGAACTCGTCCAGCCGCTGGGGCTTTCGATCCTGGAGGAACTCTCACTCCTCGACGAACTTAAAAAACTCCCCCATACCGTCTACCGGAGCTTCGATTTCCTCGATGAGGGGGGGCGACTCCTCATGAAGTCCTCCTACGAAGCGGGCCCAAGCCCCTTTCACTACGCCCTGGCCATCGAGCCTCACCTGATGGATCATCTTCTCGCAAAAAATCTTTCCTCCCACGCCCATGTCGTCATCCGCCACGAGTCGGACTTCAGGGGCTTCTCCGTCGACTCGTCCGGGGTAACGGCCACCTACGAACGGGGCGGGGAAACCTGGACTGTCCTCGCCCGGATCCTCGTCGGAGACGACGGTCGCCACTCCCGGGTCCGCGAAATCGCGAAGATTCCCGGAACCGCCGCTCCCTACCGGGACTCCTACCTCGGAGGCTCCCTGCTCCTTCCGGAAGATCTCGCGAGCCTCCCTCCCGCCATTGCCGATACTTCCGGGCGATATTTCCTGGGTCCCCGCTCGATCTTCTTTTTCTTTTCGGTCTCGGACCGCCGACGATTCTTTCTCGTTCTTCTTCCCAACAGGGACCGGGAAAAATTCTTCGCGGGGGGCACCGCGCACGTTCTCGGCCGTCTCGACCGCCAGATTCCGGGCTTTGCCGAAATAGCCACCAGGAACGGCCTCGACGACCCCGGCCGATTCATGGAGCTGCCGGTGTGGAAGGTCGATCTCGAGCGCTGGTGCGACGACGGCATTGTGTTGATGGGAGACGCCGCACACGCCATGAACCCCCATGTGGCCCAGGGACGCAACCAGGCGATGGAGGATGCCCGGGTCCTCGCCCCGGTCCTTTCAAAGGCCCTTCTTTCGGCTCCCCTCGTCCGCCGGGAATCCCTTCTCCCGTACGAAAAGGCGAGAATTCCCGTGACTCGGGCCCTCCACCGGCTGGCCGACGAGATGACCCATGTCTGGAACTCGGGGAATCCGTTCGTCGTCCGCCTCCGGGAAGCCGCCTTTCGGGGAATCGGCCGGATGCCCGCCCTGGAGAACAAGATCGTGACGACCATCGGCGGAACACGGATCGTCCCCCTCACTCCCTGGGACAAGCTCCGGGCCCTTTTCGCCGGCCTTCTCCCGGGATAGGCCGCACCAACGGTCCATTTTGCTATTTTCACGCGTTTGAAGGTATCCTTGTGTCATGGACGCCTGCGCCGATCCGGGGGGAGATTGCCGGAACAGATCGACATCACAGCGGACGGACTTCACACGTGCAGATTAGACGCCGCATCAAGCTTCAGACACGGCTTATCCTCGGCACAATCGGCCGTCTGAACACCTTCTGGCGGACCATCTTTCTCTCGGTCCTGATCGGTTCCGTCACCGGTTTTTTCGTCTATCTGATCGAACGGGTCGTCTATCGTCTCCTCTTCCTGACCCTGTACAACACCGCCTTCAAGAACCACCTTGTCGTCATCCTCATCCCCATGATCGGGGTCCTCGTGGCCCGTTTCGTCCTCTCGACCGGGCGGGTCGACAATGCGGGGGGGACCGAGGAGATCATCAAGAGCTACCATGAGTTCCGTGGAAAGGTCCCCCTTCGGAACGCCCTCTACAAGATTCCGGCCTACATCGCGACCCTGGGCTTCGGAGGATCGGCCGGCCTCGAAGGGGCCTCGACCTATATCGGCGGGGTGGTGAGCTCACTTGTCGACCGGACCTTCGGCTGGCTTCGGCTCCCTTACGAAGAGCAACGGGTGATGCTTCTCGCCGGGGCGGCGGCAGGGCTTTCGGCCATGTTCAAGGCCCCCTTCACCGGGGCCATCTTCGTCCTCCAGGTTCCCTACCGGTCCGACATCGCTCCCAACGCCCTCGTTCCGACCCTGATATCGAGCGTCAGCTCCTACATCGTCATGGTGAGCCTCGCCGGCACAGCCCCCCTCTTTTCCCTGGCCGCGAAGGCGCAGTTCCACTTCAAGGACTTCCTCTCCGTCCTGGTCATCGGACTGGTCTGCGGACTCTTGACGACTCTGTTCATCCGAATCTATCGGGCCACAAAAAAATGGTTCTCCCAGGGGAAGGGACGGCTGGGACCTCGGCCAATCCTGGCGGCGCTCGTTCTGGGGCTGACCGGATTCATCGCGACCAAGGCCTATGGGGAAGCCCTTCCCCTGGGGCCCGGCTACATTTTCATCCAGCACCTTCTCACGGGGAACACCCCCGTCGAAATGGCCGTCGTTCTTTTTTTCCTGAAGGCAGTGGCGGTGATTTTCACCTTCTCCGCCGGAGGGATCGGGGGCTCCTTCTTTCCCCTCCTTTGCCTGGGGGCCGCGACCGGAAGCGTCGTGGCCCAGGTGGCCGGACTCGAACCCTACGACTTCGGCGTGGTCATGGGGATGTCGGCCTTCCTCGCCGCCGGATACAAGACTCCGCTCGCCGCCGTGGTCTTCATCGCCGAAGCGACACACAGCTCGGGCTACCTGATTCCGGGGCTGATCGGCACGGTGGTGAGCTATGTCGTCAGCGGCTCCACCTCCATCTCCACCCACCAGCGGGACAGGGAGGACATCCACCTCTCCAACCGATTCCACCTTCCCGTCCGGAACGCCATGATCCGCAATGTGGTCAGCGTCTCGCCTGATATCTCCCTTCAGGAGTTCCGGGAACATTTCATCTTCCGTCATTTGCACCGGATCTATCCGGTCACGGAAGAGGTCCCGGGCGGCCCCCATCTCGTCGGGATCTTTTCCCTCTATGACCTGGACCGTTTTCCGCCGGAGACATGGGAGAAAACGACCGTCGGAAAGGCCATGGTCACCAATGTCGTGACGGTCACGGCCGAAGAGCCGATCCTGAACGCCATCGCAAAGATGAACGAAAAGGACTTCGAGTTTCTGCCGGTCATCGACAATGAAAGGAACCGGCGCCTGGTGGGCGGAATCACCCGGACCGACGTCTTTCAGGGCGAATGGGCGAGCCTCCTGTGACAATCACCTCCATTCTTCCTCCCCTCTTTCTGACCTTCATCCTGACCGTTCTCTTCAGTTTCGTCATCGGCCTCGAGCTCCACAGCTACCGCCGAACCAACGAAGAGGATCTGGGTTTCGGCACGACCCGGACGCTCACCCTCTCCGGCATCGCCGGCTTCGTCTTCTCGATCCTCGATCCGTCGGGGATGCTCTATATCGCCGGTTTTCTGGCCCTTTCCGCCTTTCTCCTGGTCCACTACCGCTCCCGCCAGGAGAAGAATCCGTCCCTCATTCCTCCGATGATGGCCATCCTCACCTACGCCATGGGTCCCATCGCCCTTCGGGAACCCCTCTGGTTCATCATGGTCTATGTGGTGGTCATCCTTCTCATCCTGGGAGAAAGCCACGGCATCCGGAAATTTTCCGACGCCGTGACCGCAACCGAGGTCGTCACCCTGGCCAAGTTCCTCATCATGGCCGGCATCATTCTGCCCTTCCTGCCGGAGCGTCCGATCGGAGAGGCCATCCCCGTCACCTACACCCAGCTGTGGCTGGCGGTCGTCATGGTGTCGGGCGTCTCCTACCTCTCCTACCTGGCCCGCACCTATTTTTTCCCTCACCGGGGGATTCTTCTGACCGGGACTCTCGGCGGCCTCTACTCGAGCACCGTGGCGACCATCGTCCTGGCGAGGAAGGACCGGGACCAGTCCGACCCGCTCACCTCCACCGCAATCATTCTTGCCTCGACCATGATGTATCTCCGTATGGCCATTCTCGTCCTGGCCCTGGGACCAGGCACCGTCTCCCTTCCCCTCCTTCTGCCATACGGGGGCCTTTTCCTTCTCTCCCTGGGAGCGGCATGGGGAACCCACACCTTCAGCCGGTTCCTGAAGCCTCCCGCAGAGGCCATCCCTCCCGCCGTGAAGGCCACCCATCCTCTCGAAGTCCGGACAGCGGTCCTCTTTGCAGGAGCCTTCGTCTTCTTCGCGGCCATCACCCATCTGATTCTCGGGCGTTTCGGGGCGAATGGGCTCCCCCTCCTTTCCATCGCCGTCGGCTTCACCGACATCACCCCCTTCATCCTCTCCCTCCTCGCCGGGAACTTCCATGTCGCCAAGGGGGCTCTCGAAGGGGCGATCATCCTCGCCTCCGGAAGCAACAACCTGGTGAACGGGCTGTATGCCCTCTCCCTTGCCAGAAACCGCAACGTCCTGCCCGCCTTCCTCTGGCTCGCAACGGCCTTCCTTCTCTCTCTCCTTTACGCCCTTCTTCTTCGCTGAGATCTCAGAAAGGGATTCAGAACCTTGAGTCCTCTCCAACAAAAAAGGGCGCCGAAGCGCCCCCTTTGAAAAAATGAGTGGGAAGAATGTCGGATCCGTCGATTCTTGTCCACCTCCCTCGACTGGACTTATGCCACGAAGGAGGCGGGCAGGGCCGGATCGAAGCCGACCTTGGAAAGAATGCCGCGCGTCCGCTCCCGGACCGTCTCCCAAAGGTCCTCCTTCGTGAGCCCCAGACTGTTCCAGCATTCTTCGAAGGGTACGGGCAGGGACTTTTCAGCCAGAAGATAGACCTCTTCAAAAATCCCGAGAACCCGGCGACGCAAATCCTCGCGCTCGACGGGTGTGGCGCGTCCGATCAGAGCCTGCCATTCCCGGACCCCAAAGGACGATTGCCGATGTTCGTCGGCGATCGGCACCCGGAGAGACTCCTTGACGAGAGGACCCGCCTGATCGGAAACCCGCTCCACGACCGCGATTCCGATCCCCTCGATCCCCAGCTGAAGGCCCGCCAGAAATTCGTACCAGTCGAGCCCGGAAAACCAAGCTTTGATCTCCGATCGCCGGGAGAGGCCGATCACGGGCGTGAAGGGCCGACCAAGCCGCTCCAGAGTCCGTTCCTGAAGGGAAAAATGGATGATTTCCTCCCCGATCTGGCGCATCAGTTCCTTTCGGGCCCCGGCCGTGGGCGCAAAGGGGAGGCGGTCGCTGCAGAGCTCGAGCGCCAGGAGATCGATGTCGGCGTAAACCTGCAGCAGAGTAGCGGCGGCCAGTTTTGCGGTGTCTTTCATGAGCGGCTCCTTCGTCCTTGGTGGGCGTATCCCTTCGGATCGTCCGTCCTCGTCAGGGGATCATGGCGCCGTGGGTTCCGCTTTCGGCGGCAGGATCCCGTCACCGGTCCCGGTAGACCCGGTTCTTGAACACTCCGTATTTCAGAAGATGCCAGAGGGGCTTTCGGTACCCCATGAACCGGATGATCCTCTGGGTGGTGGGGGCCAGGGGGGGCACCACCCCCGGAAGGATCCAGTTTCCCCGGGCGGCGGAAAAGGCCTCGAGATAGGGGATCAGGAAGGAACGAACCGCCGGGTCGATAAAAAATCGGGGCTCCAGGAAATCCTCTTCCGAGCTTACAAGCCCAGAGGAAAGGGCCCACTCTCCCAGGGGCGTGCCGGGATAGAGGCGGACCCCCGCCATGGCCACCACCGCCATCGGACGCGTTTCGTCAATGCGCTGGCAGGTGCGTCGGACCGTTTCGGGCGTCTCTCCGGGCCCTCCGAAGATCAGGCTGTGGCAGAGAGGGATTCCGACCTTTCGGCAGTCCTCGGCCACCTCGAGGATCCGGTCAGCGGAAAAGCCCTTGCCCAGGGCCAAAAGGGTCGTTCCGTCCGCGGAATCGCTCCCCACCTCGAGGCCGTCGCATCCTGCCGCCGCCATCGTCTCCAGAAGGCCGCGAGTGAGTCCCGCGGGGGAGGCATAGGCCGACCAGCGGATCCGGATTTTCCGGCGGATCAGGGCCCGGGAGACTCCCTCGGCATGGGAGGCGGGGAGATTGAAGACGCTGTCGACGAAAAAAAACGAACGCACCCTGCTCCGCTCGACAAGCTCCTCGATTTCGTCCGCGACGTCCTCGGGATCCCGAAGCCGGTGCTCCCGTCCCTCCAGAAGGGGATAGGTGCAATAGCGGCACCGGAAGACGCATCCCCTCTTGGTCTGGATGTTGGCCATCCCCCCCACCCTCAGGTAGCGTGGAAGATCGAAGAGGTCCCGGGCCGGGCGAAGACGGCTCCAGCTCCCGCCTTCCGCAACGGGAGGGATAGGAGAATCGGGAAAGGGAAGAGGGATGGCGGCTCCCCCGCCCTCTTTTGCCCCGACGACACCGGGAATATTGAGAGGGGAGCATCCCCTTTCGAGGGCGTCGAGGAGCGCCGGGAAGGCCTCCTCCGACTCTCCCGCCACCCCGTAGTCGGCCTCGAGGCTCTTCACGAGGGGAACGGGCATCAGGCCGACAGCCGATCCGCCCACCACGAGGGGAGCCTTCGGATGTGCGCTATGGAGGAGGGTTTCACGGGCGGTCCTGAGGAGGTTTCGATAATCGGGGAGGTAGAATCGCGTCAGCGGATAGGCCGCATTGTCGAGGTTTCTGAGGGAGAAGGCGAGGATGTCGGCCTCTTCCCGCAGGATCGATTCCCTGAGGGACCTTTCGGGATCGCGCAAGAAGGCGAGGTCAAGGACAACGACCCGATGGCCGGCCCTTCGAATGGCCCCCGCAGCGTAGGCCGCCCCCAGGGGAAAAACAGGATCCGGAAACTGTTCGCGGTTGGCCGAAACCAGAAGGACCTTCACAGGATCGCTCCCTTCTGCATCCCCGTCGGAATGCGGAAACACCCCCCCCCGAACCTCAGACCTCCGTCAGGGTCCGATTGAAAGAGGAACGATTCTCATAACCATACCCCCTTCCGGTCATCGGTCAAGGGAACCGCTCCTCTTACGGACGAAATTCCCTGTCCGACGAGGGCCCTTGACATTGATCCAAACGAAGATTAAGGTTTGCTTATAGCTTAGCGGGATCAACCTGGCAAAATCATTTCTGATCCATGCGGGTCCGTCCGCCAAGGAACGCCAATGACGCACTCCTTCCCCCGATCATGGCGGGAGCTTTTCCTGGCCCTTCCCGTATTGCTGGCGACCCTTCTTTTCCTGGCCGCTTCCGTACCGGTCTTCCTCCTCTTCGTCCGCAATCACATGGACGAAAAGAAAATCGCGGAGGAAGTCCATGCGACCGAAGCCCTGGGATTCGACATGACCTCCCTCGACAGGGCCATTCATGCGGCCTTCCTTTCCGCCCTCTCGAAAAAAGAGCCCGAATCCGACCGGTATGTCCTGGGGATGTCTCTTCAGGCCCGGGCGGTTCTCTCCGACCTGGCCCGCCGAAGCCCTTTCCTTTCCCCGGGAATGCGGCGCTCCCTCACCGATATCGCCCGGGATAGCGACCGGTACTTCTTCGGCCTGGCCCGGAATCTTCCCGGGAGTTCCCCTGCCCCATCCGAGAATCTATCGAGGGACTACCGCCGCCTGAGTTTCCGGATCGCCTCCTTTTCCTACGAAATAGACAAACAGCTCCGAAGGGAGACGCTCCATCTGGCCTCCCTTTACCGGACGCGGTCGACCCTCATTCTTCTCCAGAGCGTCCTGACCCTTCTTTACGCCGGCGCCATCCTCTTTTTCTCGACCTCCCGTCGCCACACCCACCAGGTCCTGCTCGACTTCGCCGCGGAGAATTCGGAGGAGATGATCGTCCTGACCGACCTTCGGGGGCGGATCCTTTTCGCGAACCGCCGCTTCAGGGCCCTCTTCTGCAAAGCTCCCGCCGGATGCGAGGCGATCCCCCTCGCGGACATTCTCCGGGAGGCCCCTTCCCTCGGGGAGGCCGCCCTCGAATGGGAGGTCTTTCTCGCGGATCCCGGAGCCCCCCGCCAGCATCTCCTCCCCTTCCGCTCCCCCTCCCTTCCCGCCCTGACCTGGCTCATGGTCCAGATGACACCGACCCGGATCGGCCGGAGATCCCGGTACCTTGAATGGAAGGGAAGCGACGTCTCCCGCCTCAAAAACGCCGAACTGGCGCTCGAGGCTCAGGGGGAATGGCTCCGGACGACGCTCGCCTCCATCGGGGACGGCGTCATCGCCACCGATGTCTCCGGAACGATCACCTTCATCAACCAGGTCGCCGAACGGCTCACGGGATACGGAGTCGACGAAGCCCTGGGCCGCCCCGTCGACGAGATCTTCCGGATCGTCAACGAAAAGACCGGAGAACGGGTGGAGGTCCCGATCGAGCGGGTCCTGAAGAACGACATCGTCGTGGGGCTGGCCAACCACACCGCCCTGATCGGCCGGAACGGACACATCACCTCGATCTCGGATTCGGCGGCCCCCATCCACAGCCGGGACGGACTTCTCACCGGGGTGGTCATGGTCTTTCAGGAAAACACCGAGCGGCGCCGGGCCCAGGAGATGATCTGGAACCTGACCTACCGGGACACCCTCACCCATCTCCCGAACCAGAGCCTCTTCCAGGACCGTCTGGCCACCCTTCTCCCATGGGCCCGAAGCAATCGTCGTCTCCTGGCCGTCGGAATGGTCGACATCGACCTTTTCAAACGGATCAACGACTCCTTGGGCCACGGGGCGGGGAACGAGGTTCTTCAGGCCCTTTCGCGGCGGTTCTCGGGACTTCTCTCCCCCAACGACACCCTGGCCCGGATCGGCGGCGACGAATTTCTCGTGATGCTGACCCAATGCCCCACAGAGAAGGATGTCGCCCTCTTCTGCGACCGTCTTCTCAGAAGCCTGGAGAATCCCTTCGAGGTCGCCGGACAGGAGATCGCCCTGACCGCAAGCCTGGGAGTGGCCTTGTTCCCGCGGGACGGGGAGTCCCCCGAGGATCTCGTCAAGAATGCGGACATCGCCCTCAACCGGGCCAAGGAAGCAGGAAGAAACCGCGTCCTTTTCTTCGAGGAGGCCATGTCGTCGGCCTCCCTCCGGGATCTCCAGCTCGAGCAGGCCCTCAAACAGGCCCTCCTTCGGGGGGAGTTCTTTCTCGAGTACCAGCCCCAGATCGAGACCCAGTCGGGCAAAATCGTCGGAGCGGAAGCCCTGGTGCGATGGGATTCACCCGACGCCGGACACGTCTCCCCGCTCGACTTCATTCCCCTGGCCGAACGGACGGGGCTCATCGTCCCGATCGGAAACACCGTGCTCCGGATGGCCATGGAGCAGGTCAAGAGGTGGAGGACCGACGGCAACCGGATATCGGTCTCGGTCAACATCTCCTATCAGCACTTCGTCCGGGAGGGATTCGTCGAGGAGGTGCTCTCCATCCTCGAGAAGGTGGGGGTTCCTCCGGAGGTCCTCCTCCTCGAGATCACCGAGTCGGAAGTGATCAAGGACTCGGATAATTTCTTTTCCGTGGTGGAGGCGCTCCATCGCCAGGGGATCCGGATCTCCATCGACGACTTCGGAACGGGGGCGACGGCCCTCTCCTACCTCACCACCTATCCCATCGCCGAGGTCAAGATCGACCGTTCGCTCGTCACCAACCTCTTTTCCGACCTCAAGCGCTCCGAACTCGTCCGGACGATCATCGGTCTGGGCAAGCGGCTGGACTTCACCACCACGGCCGAAGGGGTGGAGAGCCGCGAGGAGTGGGACTATCTGGAAAAGCACCAGTGCGACAGGATCCAGGGCTTCTTCGCCAGCCGCCCTCTCGCCCCGAAGGCTCTGGAAGCCCTCTTCGGAAAGAGGTTCGCTCAACAGGACAGGGACATCCCATCCTGGATCGACAACTGAAAGGACTCTCATGGAATTTTCCGCCCGCCTCCTGCGAACCCTCCCGGTCGCCGCCGGGACTCTCTTGGCCGAGTTCGAGATCCCCGACGCGTCTTTCACCTTCGAAGCCGGCCAGGCGTCCCTTTTCTCCTTTCCCCCCGACTCTCCCCTGGCCGACCGGAGCCGGACCTTTTCCCTCTGCAGCGCTCCTGAGGAACTCCCTTCCGTTTCGATCGCCACACGCCTCACCCCGGGCTCGGCCTTCAAGGAAGCGCTGTCTGGGGCTCGTCCCGGCCAGAACTTCCTGATCGAGGAGGCAAGCGGAGATTTCATTCTTCCTCGGGGAAAAGGAGTGCAGAATCTGGTCTTTCTGGCGGGAGGCATCGGAATCACCCCTTTTCGGAGCATGGTCCGGAGTCTCAAAATCAGAAAGAGCTCGCCTTTCAAGATCTTTCTCATGACGGTGAACCGGACCGCAGACGAGACGCCGTTTCTTCAGGAGTGCCAGGAGTGGGAGCGGGAGGGACGCCTCGCCTGGATCCCTGTCCTGACAAAGGAAGGTCTCCCCCCAGGAGGATCCCGACAGGAGCAAATCGATGAGGGGCTTGAGCGCATTCTGGAGATGGCGGGGGAGGACTCCTTCCTGTACCTCTCCGGTCCCCCCGCCATGGTCGACGCCTTTCACCAGACTCTCCTCGGGCAGTTTCTGGTGGAGGAGTCGCGCATCCGGAGCGAGATGTTCTACGGGTATCTGTCGCGGTGAATGATCCGGGAAAAAGTCCTCCCGGAATCAAAAAGGTTGGCGGGAAAAGGGGTCAGACGGAAGGGGCGAGCGTCAGCCGGTAGACATCCATCTCGTTCCGAAGGGCACTGATCGCCTGCACGAATCGTTCGACGACCGTGCGGGAGGAGGATGTTGACCGGTGCATCTGTCGATGGGCGTCCCGGGCTTCGCTCCAGGAAGGAAGGTGAGAGTAAAGAACTCCCCGCTGGTCGAACCAGAGGTCCAAAGGACACTCTGCCTGGCGGTGGCCCTGCTCCTCGTAGGACGCGAAGGGGCGAAAGGCGTATTCCAGAAAGGGAAGATCCTCGACCGGATAGACCGGAGAGACCAGCACGAGCTCCGGAGGCAGGGGCCGCTCAAGCCAGGGAAGAAGCTCCTCTTCCGGCATGGGACGCGCGAGAAGATAACCCTGGATCAGACGGCCTCCCATGCGAAGCCAGAGCGCAAGGTCCTCGGGAAACTCGAGTCCCTCCCCGACGAGACGGCTTCCCGAAAGATCGGCGAGGAGAAGGGTCGACCCCACGACGGCGAAGGCATTGGTGTAGCTCCGGAACCGTCGGAGAAAATAGGAATCGAGCTTGATCTCCGTCATCGAGAGATCGGCCGCATAGTGGAGGGAGGAGTATCCCGTCCCGAAGTCGTCGAGGGAGACCCCGAAGCCCCGGCGCTTCAGCTCTTCGACCAGCCGCGTCGTCCGAGACATGTCCTCGAGGGCGGCGGTTTCCGTGACCTCGAGGACCAGCCCGTCCCCTCCGGCCTCCCCGACCGACTCCTCCACGTTGGACAGGAATTCCTCATGAAGGAAATGGCCGGCTCCGATATTTAAAGAGACCCTCAGGAAGCGGCCCGACCGGAGAAGCCGCTCCCGGAGAAGCCGGGCCTGCCTCATGGCATGGACCCCGAGCATCCGGATCAGCACGGGATCCTTCTCGACCTCGGGCATGAAGGCTCCGGGAAGGAGGATCCGATCTCCCTGTTTCCAGCGGACCAGCATCTCCACCCCTTCCACCTGTCCCGTCCGGCAGTCGAGCTGGGGCTGAACCCAGAACACCAGGTCCCCCTTCTCGATGGCTGAGGGAAAACTCCGGTGGGTCTCGATGCGGCGTTGCAGGGCGCTGGCGATCTCCCCGCCGAAGAAGCGGACGGTATTGCGCCCCCCTCGCTTCGCGGCATAGAGGGCCTCGTCCGCATGGGCGAGAAGATCCCGGTAGCTGTCGCCTACGAGGGGATAGAGGGCCCACCCGAGGCTTCCGGTCACCAGGTTGAGCCCATGGTCGACCTTCTGAACCGCCGTCAGGACCTCCCGGGACAGGTCTTCCGAGAGGCTTCGGGCCTCTTCCGTCGTGGAGCCCGTCAGGCAGAATCCGAATTCGTCCCCTCCCAGACGCGCCACGACTCCCCGCTTCCCAAGGATCTCCCGAAGAAGCTCGGCCAGCTCCTTGAGAAGCCGGTCCCCCTCGCTGTGACCATAGGCATCGTTCCACCCCTTGAACCCGTCCAGGTCGAGGATGCCCACGGCCATTCCGCCACCCTTCCGAGCCGTTTCCGAAAGAAGGCGGGAGACATCCTCGGAAAAGGCATTTCTGTTGGGAAGCCCGGTCAGGGAGTCCGTGATCGACACACGGACGAGGCGGTCCTGCCGCTCCTGAAACTCGAGGGAAAAGGTGATGTCGCGCGAGAGTCCGGCCAGAAGTTCTTCCAGGGTCGCGTCGAAAAAGTCCTCCTGTCCCGAAACCAGACCCATGAGCCCGATGGGTTTTCCCTCCTTCCGGATCGCAACCGTCAGCGTGTTCCGGAGGCCCCATGGACGGGCCGCCTCCCGCACCGCATCCGAGCAGAGCCATCCCTCCAGGAAGGGGATGAAGAGAACGGCTTCGGTCTCCAGGGTCCGGCTGTGGATGAGACATCGACCCGGATCCTCCGGGTCGACGGAGAAGAGCGCCCCCTCGAGGAAGGGGCGGGCGCGGCCTCGGGCCGACATCACCCGCACCTTCTGACCCTCTTCGAGCAACGAGATGAAGGCCAGTTCAAGTCCGGTCGAGTTGACCAGAATTTCGCAGAGTCCGTCAAAGAGAAGCTGGGGAGGGGGATGACGGGCCATCAGCTGGCTCGACTCCCCCATCGACCGGTAAAAGGCCGCATACCGTTCGAGTCTCAGGCGATCCTGGGACTGGCTCAGAGCCATCCGCGCACTGGCCGCGATCTGGGAGAGAAGGTCGACCACCGCGTCCGGTGGATGGCGCAGGGAAGAAAAGGCGGCCACGAGAAAGGTGTCGGGACGGTGGTCCGGAAGGAAGGACAGGGGAAAGAGCATCAGGGATTTCAGGGAAGAGCTCCCCTCCCTGGCCGCAGGAAGCTCCGAAGACACCGCGTCCCCGGGAATTTCCACAAAGAGGGGAAAGGATCCGTCCGGACCCGGAGAGCCTTCGACGGTCTCCCGGAGGAGTTTTTGGAAAGTAAGGTCGGGGGAGGCCTCCCCCGACGCGTCGAAGAGGCGTAGCTCCCCGCCCCCTTCCCGGGGGCCCTTACGCTCGAGGATCCAGGCGGCGGGGAGCGCCCCGGAGTCGACAAGAGTCCGGACCACCTCCCGGAGAACCTCCGGACGGGACAGGCCGGCGAGGAAACGGGTCTGAAGGGCTTCAAAGGCCGACTGATAGATCCGGCGAACCCCAAGCTCCCGACTTTCCTTCCTGCGGTCGAGAAAGGCCCCGATATCCGATGCGAAGGACTCGAGAATCGGAAGAATGTCGGGGCTGAAGGCCGTCTCCGAATCCCGGTAGACCGACAGAAGCCCCCAAAGGCCGTCCCGCGTATGGACCGGAGCCAGGGCACTGCCCCCCAGACGATGTGTCCGGACCCGTTCTTTCCAGATCTCCATTCCGGAAGGAAGGTCATCGGGAAGCATCGCCACCATGGGACGCCCGGAGCGGAGCACCTGTCCCGCCGGTCCGTTCCCCAGGGGATTCCCTGATTCGGCCGAAAGAACGAGGCCCCGGGCATAGTCGGCGGCCGGTCCGGCGACAGCGAGAAAGCCGAGGGAGAGGGTCTCCCGGTCAAGGCGTCCGATCGTCACGAGGCGGGCCCCCAGTTCTTCCACAAGGAGGTCCGCCAGCTGGGACAGGGTTTCCACAAGGGGGGTATCGATCGAACGGGCAAAGAGCCGATTGGCCGTCAGCGCCGCCCGATAGAGTTCCTCCCGCGGGGAAATGGCGACAGGACTCACGAAAGACCTCCCCTCACCGGAATTGACGTCACGCCGCCGAAGCCGCCAGAAGGTGGCCAGTCTTGACAAAGATGGTGCATCCCTGCGTCGAGAAAGGAAAATGCCGGCTCATGTGAGGGGCCCGGTACCAGCTTCCTTCGGAATAGGCCCCGTGCTCGTCTTCGAAGACTCCGGACAGGACAAGAATTTCCTCTCCGCCGAAATGGCGGTGGGGCTGAAAGACCGTTCCCGGAGCCCATCGGACGAGGGCGGTATTCGCCGTCCCGCCGGAAAAGAGGGGCAAAACCGAGAGCCCCTCCACCAGACCGGGAGACCAGAGGTCATCCGAGGTGACGATCCCGAGACTTCGGCGGTCTTCTTCGGGAAAGGGGCCGGATTTCACGAACAGGAACGCACCCTCTTCCCGCGCCGTCGGCCCGGAAATGCCTCTCCCCGCCGCCAGGCGGAGATAGGACCCCTTCGGCCAGAGCCGGCCACCGGCCGCGATCTCCCCCGCCATGACAAGGACCTCCCTGTCGACGGAGGACTCTTCCCCAAAAAGCCGCCCCCCCGTGGGCAAGGAGATGAAAAAGGTCGCCCTTTCCCCGGGGAGCGATTCGAGGAGACACACCATGCCAGCCTCCTCTTCGACAAAATGTCGGTCCTCTGCCCCGACGACCACACGAAGATCGCGGTCCGCATTGAGCATTCTCGTCACTCCTTCCGGGATTCCCCCATATAAAATATGAATTGTTCTATCTTATCGCCCTCAAAAGACATAATTCAAGGGAAAACGAATGAAAAAGAATCCCGAAAAAGAGCCGGACTCCTGGGGTCGAAAAAGGGAAGACGCCAGGAATGCCGGTCGGGAGCCCGGTCAAAGACGCGACGGTTCCCGATCCCGGAACTGGCGGTCGGCCTGCCGAAGAATCGAGCGGAGCTCCTTCACAAAGAAGGTCGCGGAAGGGGTGTCGAAATAGCCGGTCCAGGAGGAGGCCATCAACAGAAGGAATGCCGGGGAGACCTTTCGGTCGCTGGACGGAACAAGGGTGAGACTCCGAAAGCCTTCGGAAAGAATCACCCCCGCCCCTTCCTCCGAGAGTCCGGAGCCGGATCGTATGATGGGAAGAGTGACGGCGCTCTCCGAGGCCCAGGCCTCGCCCAGGAGCTCTTTCATAAAAGGGGCAACCTCTCCTTCCCCCTCCCCCAAGAATGGATTCGCGAGCCCCCCGGCAAACTCCACCTGAAATTCCGAATCGTTTTCCGACCGAAGAAGAAGGGCTGCCTGGATCCCCTCCATCCGCAGGACTCTCCCGAAGAGCGACCGGATAAAGTCCGGATAGCGCCCTTTGGAGAGGAGGAGATCGTTCGCGCCGGCCACCGCCTCCATTCGCTCCCGCTCGAATTCTTCCATCCCCTCCAGCTGCTCCGAAAGCTCCACGCCGGCCCGGCGGGAGACGATCGACCACAGTGACACCCTTTCCCCGGGAGGAAAAGGCAATCGTTCGACAATCTCCAGGAGGAAGGTCATACAGACCCGCAGAGCCTCTCCCATTTCGGAGGGGGAGACGCCGACCACGGCGTGGACCCGTCCGACCCGACGGGCCAACCGCCGGTGCTCCTCCTCGGTCATGTCGGGCCGAAGCATCTCCCGGAGATGGCGCTCCTGCTTTTCCCGGAGAAGGACCGACTCCTTCGTCGAAAGCCTCCCGAGAATCTCCCGGCTCCGGGGAGTCGAGGCGAGATTTTCGTAAAAAGATCCGGAAAATTCGGATATCCCGACTTCAAAACGCTCCGAAACCTGCAAGAGGAGATTCCGGGCCTTCTCCCCATAGGCGTCGGAAAAGATCCGGCCCCGGGTCTGGTCCAGCAGATCGAAGGGAGGGCGTGGAGAGCCCGACGGCTCCCAGAGGGACCACCACCGGCTCCGATTTCCTTTCTGCCTTTTCGAGACATACAGGGCTTCGTCCGCATGGCGCAACAGAGCGTCGGGTTCGGCATCGTCTTCGGGCAGGACAGTGATTCCCATTGAAAAAGCGACCGTCGTTCCCCCCGGAGGGCCTCCCTCCAGCGCATAGGGCTCAAGGAGAAGCTGTCCGATCCGGTCCATCGCCCCATGGACCGGATCTCCTTCTTCCGCTCCCTCACCTCCGGACGGAAGCTGGACGACCACCACGAACTCGTCTCCGCCCAGTCGGGCGACAATATCCTCTCTCCGTGTTCCCTGCTGGAGACGCTGCCCTACGGCGATCAGAAGCGCGTCCCCCGCGGCGTGTCCATAGCTGTCGTTCACCCCCTTGAAGTCGTCCATGTCGAGGATCCCCAGAAGGGCGCGTTCCTGCCGTCTCCTGAGGTTTGACAGAAGGGGAGGGAGGAAAAGTCCCAGGCCTCTTCTGTTCAGAAGTCCCGTGAGAGGATCCTCGACGGAGAGGCTTTCCATCTTTCGGAGAAGTCGCAAGCGCTCGATGGTCCGGGACGCATGATCGAGAATATTGGCGACGAGTTCCATGAGGATGGGATCGTCGAGCGCCTTGGGATCGGAGAAGAACAACGTGAGGAGGGCGAGAGGGGCGTCTTCCTGGCGGGGCCCCGGCACCGGAAGTGCCGCCACGAGAGAGATGGTTTCAAAGGGGGGGGTGCGATAGAAGTCGAGCATCCGTGGATCCGACGCCGGATTCTTCACGAACACCGATTTCTTCAGCAGGTAGGCGCGCGTTGGCGTCGGAATCGCTCCGTCTGCGGGTATGACGGCAGGAATCCTGTCGGGGAGTGTCCCGATCACATCTGCCAGATCTCCCCCCAGAAATTTCCGGACGAGGGTCTCTCCTTCCGGAACCAGACAATCGACGGCCAGAGTATCGGTCCGCTCGGAAAGGATCCGAACCAGCAGGCGGAAGGCTTCATCCTCGGTCGATGCCGAGAGGAGCTGGCGGGCAAACAGCTGCAGGGCGGCCCTGTAGTTCTCGATGCGGATCTGCCGATCCCGGGATTCGAGCCGCTCGAGATAGGAGGCCACTTCATTGATGATTCTCTGAAAAACGATCGCCGATTCGTCTCTTATCAGCTCTTCGTCGGGGAAGAGCACCTCGAGCACGATCTTTTCTCCTCCCGAGCGGACGACGGTCGCCGTGAGTCCTCCGGCAACCCGGCTTCTTGCATTTTCTTCTCCCCGGGCCAAGGTCGATTCCCTTTCCTCCTCCCGGTAGATCTGGGAGCGCCCGGTTCGAAGGGATTCAGTCAGGGCGCGGGCGTAAAGAGGTCCGTCCGGCCCCCCTCCTCTTCCAAGGGTTTCATACCACTCATCCGGTCCCGAAAAAGCCATTCTCTCGACCACCGTCGAGCCGAAGGGAAGTCGGCCAAGATAGACGGCGGTGGCCCCCAGAACCTCCCTCAGGGTATCGCAAAGGGAGGCGAGAGCGGGGGACGCGGCCTCGGATAGATCGCCCAACGCCTGAATTGTCTCCGAGAGGGCGTGATAGAAAACCGAAGCCACGCGAGCCTGAGACTCCGACTCCTTCATCGTGGTGATGTCGGTCACGATGCAGACAAGCCCCCCCTCTCCCTCCTCCTCGCGAAGGGAGGCCACGCTGACTCTGACCCAGAAAAGATGACCCCCTTCAGAGCGGCACCGGAAAACATGGTCATGCAAATCCCCCGATAGGAGGGAATTCCAGGCTTGCCTCCCTCCGGATTCCTCGAAGATGAAATCTGTCGGACTTCGTCCTGAAAGACTTTCCTGTGGGTAACCAAATTTTTCCTGGAATGAAGGGTTTGCCCAGAGGATGCGGCCCTCCCTGTCCAGCAGGAGGATTCCGTCATTGGTCCTCCGGGCCACAAGAGACAGACGCCGGACCTCCTCTTCCCGGGAAAGCCGTTCAAGCCCCATGGACAGGGTCTCCGATATCTCTCCGAAGGAGGCGATGATTTCAGGGCTGAAATAGTCCGGGTCGTCGCTCCACAGACAAAGAACCGCCAGCGGCTTCTGGCCCGGTCTTCCCACCGGGCAGGCGAGGGAGGAGCCGACATCACGAAGGGGCGCTCCGCGATCCGTCCCTCCCGTCTCCGGGTTATCGGCCGGTTCCGTTATGGCTTTTGTCTCCGGACGGCCCATCGGATATCGGGAGATCACGGAAGTCCCCGAGAGAAAGGCCCGTTCCCAAATGCTCTCTTCCTGAAAGGATTTGTTTTCCTTCATGGCAAGGAAAAGGGAACGGACTTCCGCTTCACGCTCAAGGGAATTGCAGGAGAGGGAGACAGGCACCAAATCCCCCTGGGCATCCGCTTCCAGGACAAGGACGCCCTGAAGATCGTTATGGCCGGAGACAATACGGACAACCCCCTCGATCATCCGGCAGGAGGTCTCCATTCTCCACATCTCCTTCTGGATGAGGCGAAGAGCCTTTCTCGAGGAGTCCAGCTTTTCCCGCTCCTTCTTCAGGTGGAAGCGATCGAGGAAGGACGCCAGGTCCCGGACGAGAGTGGAGACCAGCTCGACCACCCCGCCATAGAACGGACCGGACTTTTTCCGGTAGAGCGCAAGGTAGACTCTTTCCCCCCTGGAGGTCAGGGTCTGGTCGACAAGGGCGCTCTCCACACCCGTCTTCCTGAAGCGATCCCTCCAGGGAAAGAAGCGCGGGTCGGAAGAGAGGAGATCGCCCTCCCGGGGGCCTCCAAGCGAGGCGCACTCTCCAACGAGTCCCCAGCCTTCCGGAATTTTCTGGTCGATACTGATCCGGAGCCCCGAGAAGAGCTCCCGTCCTTCGCCTCCGAGCGCCAGGATCCGCAATTCGGTCTCCCCCGGCGGGATCGTTCCGATCCAGAGGACGGGGTATCCCAGAAAATAGGCCAGGGAATCGGCCAAAACCCCAAAAACCCCGACCGGATCCCGTTCGCCGCTGTCCCTCAAAAACTGGCCCATTTCAAGGGCCAAACGGATCAGATACATTGACATTTCTTCGGGGTGCTCCGCCTCCAGACCCGCGTCAAGAATCCGGACGCACCGGTTGCGCCTCTCAAGGCGGGCAAGGGCCACTCCCAGTTCCCGGACAATCTGCTCCACGCTCTCCCGAAGGGGATCCGGATAATGCTCATGGTCGGGGAGGTCAAAGGCCAGGACGCCATAAGGAAGGGCATCCCGGTTTTCCCCGACTCCCGGGGAGGAGAACTGGAAAAGAGGGATCCCGACAAGGGAACGAAGCAGGGCCTTCCCCTCCCCCGCTTCACCGAGACCCGATTCTAGAGGAAGGATCTCTCTTTCAGGGTCGATGACCCGCCCTTCCCGAAAAGCCAGGACCGGAGGAAGGCGGTCAGAAGAATCCAGGTCGAGAGAGAAGGTGAGGGGAAGAAAGACCTCACAGAGCGTCGGGTCGATGCAGGCAATGGATTGGATTTTGAGAGAACGGAAGGAGGTATCCGGGCGGAGGATGAAGACGATGTTGCTTCGGTTTTTCTCAAGGATCAGTTCGACAACGCGGTCACAGAGCGACTGTTCGGTCGTCTTCCCAAAGAGTTCGGCTTTGATTTCGAGAGCCGCTTTCCGGAAGTGCTCGAGAGACGACCGGACCATGCAGCCTCCTTATTCAGAGGAATCGCAAGTCTCACTCTTTCATTCCTGATGAAAAGAGTCCCACTTACCCAACAAATTATACTCCGTAAAAGGAGTGTCCGCCATCCTGGGGGAATGGCCTCACGTCAGGCGGGATTATTCCTGCGCAGAGGAGAAGGGGGGCTCTTCCTGACCCCGGAAGTGCTGGAGGGTCACGAGGATCATCCCGAGCAGGATCAGTCCCATTCCCGCCCCTTCCATGGGTCCGGGCCGCTCTCCCAGCTGGATCCAGGCCGCAAGGATTCCGACGGCGGGGGCCAAAAGGGTTCCCATCCCGGCCATTCCGGACGGGAGGCGATGGAGGGCATAAGCCCACAGGATCCAGGCAAGCGCATTTCCCGGAACTGCGTTGTAGAAAAGGGCCCCGGCCAAGCCGATCGTCCAATGGATCCGCAAAGGATCCATGACAAGGGCGATTATCAGGAGGGCGATCCCTCCAAAAAGCATCTGCCAGGCGGTCACATCGAGAAGGTCGAATCCGGGGGACGGATGTTTTTTCTGCCACACGGCCGAGGAGGCCCAGAAGATTCCCGAGAGAAGGGCCAGGATCATTCCCTTTCCTCCCTGAAGATGCCAGGGGTTGAGAATGAGGAGCAGTCCGAGAAAGGCCAGGGCGAGCGCCGGCACTTGGAGACCACGGATGCGCTCTCCAAGGAGCGGCGCCGCCAGAAGGACCAGCCAGAGGGGCATCATGTAGACCAGGATGGCCGTCTTCCCCGCTCCTCCGTATTCGAGGGCCCAAAGGGTGCATCCCACGAATCCGGTGGATTGGAGAAGGCCCAAGGGGAGAATGACTGTGATCGGAGGAGGTGCGAGCGGACGGCGCATGAGTCGCAGGATCAGGAAGAGGACCACGGTTCCCCCCAGAACCCGCATCGCGGCGAACAGGAGAGGGGGGCAATCCCTGAGGGCGGTCTTCATGACGACCCAGTTGTACCCCCAGATCAGGGACAGAAGAACAATGGAGAGCAGCGGGAGAAGCGACGGAACCTGCGTGAACCTCATGAATCGAATCCCGGGTTAACGCCATAAAAAAAGCACAAGAACCCATTATGGATCTTGTGCCACATGTCTTATTCCTTTTCAGATTTGGTGGGCCGAGGGAGGATCGAACTCCCAACCCGCTGATTAAGAGTCAGCTGCTCTGCCAATTGAGCTATCGGCCCGCAATGTTTTTACCAGATCCTGGACAAAAACTCAACCGGGCCCGTCTCTTTTTGTGCCATCCGACTGTATTTTTCCCCTCCTGATCCCCTATAATAATCCGTCAACACTCATAAAAACCTTTTGCTTTATTCACTTCAGAACAAAGGATCATGCGATTGTCACCCGAGCGAACCTCTCTTTCCTGGCCCGGTCGGGCCATGGCCGAAAAAGCCGTGTCCGAGCCCCCCAAAGGCTTCCTTGATCCCCCTCCATCCTTCGACTTCAAAACCCATCTCCTGATCGAAGGAGACAATCTCGACGTTCTTAAACTCCTTCTCCCGAGCCTTGCCGGAAAAATACGGATCATCTACATCGACCCGCCCTACAACACGGGGAACCGGATGCTCTATCACGACCGCTATTCCTCCCATGGCGAAAGAGCCGGACCCTTCGACCGCCACGACAGCTGGCTTTCCATGATCTTTCCGAGGCTTGTGCTGGCCCGCAAATTCCTGAGAGAGGAGGGCGTTCTCTTCGTCAGCATCGACGACAACGAAGTGCACCATCTCCGCTCCCTGCTCGACGAAGTCTTCGGGGAAGAGAATTTCGTTTCGATGGTCACCTGGAGAAAAAAGGTTGTCCGGGGGCGTGGCAATCGCCACATCCTCCCCCAGACCGAATATGTCCTGGTCTATGCCCGTGAGATCGACGCGCTCCCCCCCTTCAGCGAATCCCTGACCCCCTCCATGCGGCGCGCCTATCTCCACACCGACCACAAAGGACCCTATAAAAAGATCCCCTTTGCAAAATCAGGGACCCGCCAATCCCCGCGGCCGAATCTCCTCTATCCGATTGCGGCCCCGGACGGCTCGATCATCGAGTGTCCCACTCACCAATGGCGCTGGAGCCGGGAGACATTCGACCGGAGGCAGGGCGAAATCCTGATCCAGAAAAACAGGAATGGGCGCTGGACCGTCTACACGAAGCAGTATCTGAAGGAGGAGGGACAGGAGCGCCGGAAAACCCCGGGGTCCTATTACGATCGCGTGACGACCACCGATGGAACCCGGGAAATGAAGGAGCTTTTCGGGGAGGTCCTCATCGACTTCCCGAAACCCTCCCTCCTGATCAGGGATCTGATCGGATGGGCTTCCCCTCCCGGCTCCTCGGACCCGGTCATGGATTTCTTTGCCGGTTCGGGGACAACGGGACAGGCGGTGCTCGACTTGAACGCCATAGACGGGGGGAAGCGTCCGGTCCTCCTCGTCCAGTCGGGAGATCCGACTCCCTTTCCGGATCTCCCGACCATCTGGACGATCTGCCGGGAAAGGGTCCGGCGCACCCGGGACCGGCTGACTCGGGAAGGCCACGCCCCGCTTCCGATACAGGAACTCCGATTCAGTCCCTCCTGACCAGACACCCGGAGCCGCCTTCACCCGACGGCGGCCTCGCCAATCTCTCCTTCGTCAGGACGTTCCCCTCGGGAGCCGCCCATGGTACCATTGGTCCGGCAAACGAAGAAACGAGGACCTCGAACATCCGGCAATTCCGGACGTTTTTCCCGAAAGGAGACGGGCAGGAGTCCGGAGACAGCCTCATCCGGCCCTCCTTCCGAACCGAACAATGATCCAGGAGCGCCCCCCGGCTCATGCCGGCTCATTTTATCCGGACGACCCGGACTCCCTGTCCGCCTCGATCCGATCCCTCCTCACCGAACCTGGCGGCGATTCTCCGACCGATGTCGATCCGGAGGCCTTACGGGCCTTCATCGTCCCCCACGGAGACCTTCGCTCTTCCGGACCGGTTGCGGCCCCTGTTTACCGTCTCCTCCGGGACCGGAAGAAAAAACCGGAGCGGGTCATGATCGTGGCCCCTCTCCACGACTGGCCCGAATATGGTTTGATCCTTCCGACTTTTCCCTCCTTCCGGATCCCTACGGGCTCCCTTCCGGTCGACCGCAAGGCGATCCAGAAACTCGCATTCTTCTCCGAGACGGTGTTTTCCGACGAGGCCCATCTCCTCGAACACTCCATCGAGACCCAGCTGCCCTTCCTGTTCGAGATCTGGGGTTCCGTTCCCATCATCCCTCTCGGATATGCGGATCTCCCCTCCGAGGCCCTGATCCACATGATCGATCCATTCCTGGCCGATCCGGAGACGGTCGTCCTCGTATCGGCGGATTTTTCCAGGGATTTCAATCTCCTTCAGGCAAACAGGCTGGATCGGGACTCCATTGCGCGGATCAATTCCGGCCAATCGGTCGACCCCCTCCACGTCTGCGGAGCGACGGCGGTCAACGCCCTGGGATCATTCATCCGAAAAGGAGTCCTCGTCCCCCGCCTTCTCAGGGCGGCCAATTCGGCGCAATCGACCGGGATCGAGGAGCGGACCACCGGATACGCCTCCTTCGGATTCTCCGGATGAGGGCCTCGGCTTCCCTCACCCACGCCCCATGACGGGTTCCTTCCGCTCACCCTTCGTTCCCGTTCTCATCGCAGCCAGAACCGCAAGGAGCGTCGGACAGGGCGCTCTTTCGGCCAACTTCATTCTCGAACTCAAACGCCTGGACTGGTCGGCCCCCTCCATCGGGCTCCTTCTTTCCGGAGGGATCCTCTTCTCGATCGTGATGACCCTCATCACAGGGCCGGCCAGCGATCGCTATGGACGAAAAAAATTTCTCGTATTCTACGAATGCCTCCAGCTTGCCTGTGCCGCCGCGGGCTTTCTGACGGAAACAGGCACCCCGGCCAACTGGATTCTTGGGACGATTGCGGTCGTCGGCGGCTTCGGACAAACCACCGGAGGCGGTGCCGGTCCCTTCTCTCCGGTCGAGCAGTCCTGGCTCGCCCGCCTTCTTCCGGCCCAGAAACGGGGGGCGATCTTCAGCGTGAATACCGCCTTGGGGTTCGCAGGAATGGCCGCGGGAGCCCTCACGGGCCTCTATCCCCATCTTTTTCCCACCGCGGCCTCGGCCGGGGGGTTGGCCCGTGCGGTTTTCCTGACCGTCGCCATCGGGGCCGCCCTTGCCACCCTCCTGATCCTCATCGTTCCGGATGTGTCCACCCCCTCCAACCCTGTTCCCCCCGAAACGATTCGGCAGGAGTGGTCTCTCCTCCGGACTCTCATCGGCATCAACGCCCTGAACGGAATCTCGCTCGGTCTCTATGCCCCTCTCATGGCCTACTGGTTTTCCGTCCGATTCCACAAAGGGCCGGACGCCATCGGGATCGCCATGTCCGGCGGCTATCTCCTCGCGGCGATTCTCTCCTACCTCGCAAGCCGGCTTTCCTCCCGGTTCGGAACGGTCCCCACCGTCATTGCCGGACGAGGAACCGGACTTATTTTTACCCTTCTGATTCCTCTCATGCCGACATTCCCCCTGGCGGTTTTGGCCCATATCCTGCGGGTCGCCCTGAACCAGAGTACGATCGGGGCCCGGCAGGCCCTGTCGATCGGACTCGTGGGAGAGGACCGGCGGGGAATGGCCGCAAGCCTCCACAATGTGTCCATGCAGATCCCCCAATCGCTCGGGCCTGTGGCAGGAGCCGCCCTCCTCGCCCATGGTTTTCTGGGACTTCCCTTTTTCCTCGGAGCCCTTCTTCAGGGCGCCTACCTCGGACTCTACTACAAGGCCTTCGCCCGCCATGATCCTTCTTCCGAAAGACAGGTCTAGCCGATTCTCCGGATGGACATGTTCCGTCCAAAAACCGTCTCTTTACGGCGAAGGATCATTCTCTGGAGGAGATTTCCCATGAGACGATTGACGGTCATTATCATTTTTCTCCTGCCTCTCTTTCTTGTCGAAACCCCTAGCTCTCGCTCCTTTGCCGACCTTTCCCAGAAAAAGGGGGGCCCGGTTGAATACGGAAACTGGACCTTCAAGACCATGATCACCATAAAAGGGGTCCAGGGCATTCCCCCCCGGAGCCTTATCTTCGAGGATTGCCTCACCGCCCATCATAGGGTCCCGGCCAGACTGACAAAAAATTGTTCCATAACGACCCGATCGATCGCCGGTAAAACCCTTTCCTATACGATGACCTGCGCCAAAGGGATCTCCCGGGCCCGATTCACCTATGGAAAGCGCCATCTGGTCGGGACGATCGAGACGCGCCTCAGGACTCCAGAAGCTCTGACCGTTTTGGAACGGATCCAGGCCCACTACACCGGCCCCTGCCCTCACTCCTGACCGTTCAAACGAGTGACAAAAAGTCCTAAAAAAGCCGGGGAACAACATGCGTTCCCCGGCTCCGAAAGAGGGCGAAGTGGAAGTGGAGGGTCAGGCGTGGGTCGGATAGTCGATATACCCCTTGACGCCCCCCATATAAAAGGTCGACTGGTCCGGAGCGTTGAGGGGAAGCTTTCTTTTGAAGCGCTCCACGAGATCCGGATTGGAGATGAAGGGAACCCCGAAGGCCACCAGGTCGGCCAGGCCGGACGAAATGACCCGGTTGCCGCTTTCCCGGTCGAACCCCGTGTTCGTCATGAGGATTCCCTTGAAGAGCGGACGGAAATGCTCGGTCACATTGACGACCATGTTCGGGATTCCCGAGACATCGGCCGCCTTCTCGCGAAGATGGAGATAGGCCAGTCCGGTTCCCGACAGACGACCGATCACCGCTTCGTACAAACGCTTCGTGTCCGAGTCGGGAGGAATGTTCCAGGTGTTGGCCGGAGAGAGCCTCACCCCCACACGATTCCGTCCGATCGCCCCTCCGACTCCGTCAACGATCTCCATCAGGAAGCGCGACCGGTTTTCGATGGATCCGCCGTATTCGTCGGTCCTGTGGTTGGCGGAATCCCGAAGAAACTGCTCGATCAGATAGCCGTTGGCCCCATGCACCTCCACGCCGTCGAATCCCGCCTCCCGGGCGTTCTGGGCTCCGCGGACAAAATCCCGGACAACGTCCCGGACCTCCGCCGTCGACAGCTCGCGGGGCACGACGGTTTTTTTGAGTCCCAGAGGCGTATAGGCCTCCGTTTCGGGATTGATGGGAGAAGGGGCGACAGGAAGGTCTCCTCCATAAAAATCGGGATGAGAGACCCTTCCGACATGCCAGAGCTGGAGAAAAATCGTTCCTCCGCGCTCATGAACGGCCTTCGTCACCCGCTTCCATCCCTCCACCTGCTCTTTCGAGTGGATCCCGGGAGTATTCATGTAACCCACCCCCTGGGGACTGACCTGGGAGCCTTCGGTGATGATCAGTCCGGCGGAAGCGCGCTGGGAATAGTAGGTCGCCATGATCTCGACCGGAATCTTTCCTTCGTTTTCAGCCCTGTTCCGGGTCATGGGCGCCATCACGACCCGGTTCCGGAGATGGAAGGGTCCCATTTCGAGGGGGGTCAACAGGGGTTGTACGTCACTTTCTGCCATGATCTCTCCTATGCATTGCGGGGGGAATCAAATTGAACGATTGACCGGCTCAGATCTCGTCCTTCAAAAACCGTGCGACGGCCTTGAGGGCCTTGTCGTTTCGCTTGTAATAGGTCCACTGTCCCTGACGGTGGGCTGTCACCAGGCCTGCCTTCTGGAGGATCGCCAGATAGTGGGAGACAGTCGACTGGGACAGTCCGGATTTTTTTTGCAAAAGACCAACACACACTCCCAGCTTCCTGGAATGGGCCTCGGGAGCGGCCTGGTCTATGGGGAAATAGCGGTCGGGATCGCCCAGCCACTTGAGGATACGAAGGCGGGACTGGTTGGCCAGGGCCTTGAAGAGCTCGACCGGCTCATTCTCTTCCATTATATCGAAATTCCTCGATATGTAAATCCAACAGTCGATTTGTCCTGAAAAAGCGCGACTTGCGAGGCATGGAACGATGACCTGACAAGCGGGCCGGATTCGATTCCGGAGAATCCCATCTCCCTTGCCTCCCCGGCGATTTCCAGGAACTCGTCAGGGTGAATGTAGCGAACAACGGGGAGATGGGCGGGGGAGGGAGCGAGATATTGTCCGACCGTCACGATCCTGACCCCAGCCTCCCGCATGTCTCCGAGCACCTCCCGGATCTCCTCCCTTTCCTCTCCCAGCCCTACCATCAAGCCGGACTTGACCGGAATTTCGGGACGGACTCCCGAAAATCCCGAGAGGAGTTTCAGGGAGTGGCGATAGTCGGCACCGGGACGGACCCTCGGGTACAGACGCGGCACGGTTTCCAGATTATGGTTGAAGACATCGATTCGCGCTCCCCGAAGAATCGCCAGGGAGCGGTCGAGGGAATGGCGGAAGTCCGGAACCAGAACCTCGATCCCCAGATCGGGAAAGTCCTTCTTCAGATGGTCGACAACCGAGAGAAAATGGGAGGCTCCCCCATCGGGAAGATCATCCCTGTCGACCGAAGTCAGGACGAGAAAGCGTAGTCCTGTCTCCCTGACGAGTTCCACCACCCTCCGGGGTTCATCGGAATCCGGGGGGGACGGCTTTCCGTGATCCACGTCACAGAAGGGGCAGGCCCGGGTGCAGGTCCGCCCCAGGATCATGACGGTCGCCACACCCTCCCGAAAACACGTCCCGAGGTTGGGACAGCTCGCTTCCTCGCACACCGTACGGAGTCCGAGACCCCGGAGGCGCTCCTTCATTCCGGCGACCTCCGGCCCCCAGGGAGCCGGGACACGAAGCCAGGGCGGCTTGGGGGAGAGGGGAAAGTTTTCCGGCATTGTGCTATCCTCAGAAGAAAGGTTCGGCGGTATCTTCGTTCATGATACCATGGATCGTGCCGCCTCTGGACATCTGTCGCGGGAGGTCCCCTTGAAAGAAAAGAAGACCGGGAAGCCCGAAAACGGTTCCCGAAACAAATCCGAAGAACACCTTTCCGCCCCGTCTGCTCCCCGGAGCTCCGGGTCCGCCCCAGAAGAATCCGCCTCCATGAGCTGGCCTGTCCCGGGGCTTTCGAAGAAAACCCGTCCGGAACTCGTCGCACTGGCACTCTCCCTGGGGTTGTCCGTTGCGCCTGAAGACCGGCGAATAGACCTCATCGAACGGATCCGCAGCGAAGCTCCCGGGCCCCATGCCGGGAAAGGCTCCCTAAAAGAGGATCAGAAAACAGTTCTCCCTGCAGAAATCCCGGTGGCGGAGCCCGCCACATCCCTCACGACAGAAGAGTCCCTGCCGAAGGGATCGCCCCTCCCCCCCCCGCCTCCCTCCCCAACGACCAGGAGTGCCGCGGGATGGAAGGATTTTCTTGACATTCCCTACGAGCCGGTCCGTCGGGAACGGGGACATTTCGTGACCATCCTCCCGATTTCCCCCTATCGGATCATGGCCTTTTTTGGCGTTGACCGGGGAAGCGACCTAGCCCTTGCGGGCCGAATCGACGCCTCAGGGCTCGTGCTCAAGATTCGGGACGTGACCGGAGCCGTCTCGCGCAAGGAGAGAACGTCGGAACTCCCCGCAGACCATGTCTTCGACATCATGGCCGGCATGGCGGACCGCTGGAACATTCCCTTGTGGTCCGCACATCGATGGATGGAGGCCTGGCTCGGCTTTTACGACAATGGCTCCTTCCGGACCCTCGCCCGTT
>JAKCDE010000061.1 GCA_021838585.1 Nitrospirota bacterium | reverse complement strand
GTCATTGACCGAAAAAGATGAGCAAAAAGTTTTGGGATGAACAATCATGTTGTGGTTTGTCAATGAAAATAATGAAAAAGGCACCGATACCCTTTATATCGAATTTAGGGAAGCGAAATATTCGAAACGCGGCTTCTGGACGAAAAAAAATGATTGACCTTGGTCAGAAAGGGCAGGTTCGCGCCATTACCTAGAACATGCTGGCGAACGTGCGGATGGGATAGGCATCATGGGCCGCAACCATTGTTGTTTAAAGCGGCGTCACCTTCGGATTCCCCTCTTCGGGGGAGAGGGGGCTCGCCTAATTCTCGTGGACCGTGGCCGAGGTCAGGACCGCCGAAAGGAGGATCGCTAAATTTGCCCCCAGAATATGAAGCTTTAATCCCTTCTCATTTTCGGTTCTGACCTGCTGCTGTTTCGCCTGCAGCCCCAGTCACAGTCTTTGGAAAGCCCCCGATCGAGGGGGACGGCTTCTGTTCGCAAAAGACGTCCAGCCGTGTTTTCTGCTTCTCCGGTCTTGAGTCCCCTTTTCCGGGGAGCGGAAGGGGAAGAGGGCGGAGTGTTTTCTTTGCCGCCTTCTCTCCGGGAAGAAACGCGCTTATCCTTTCTACATGAGAGATTGACAAAATAAGGGATCAAAGAGGGGGCATTTCGATCGGCAAGATCCCAGGCTTCATTGAAGGGAGGGGAACCCATGAAGAGGTCGGTCACCCTCTCTCCTCCTTCCTCATGAACTCGTCGGTCAGGCTCCGGAAAAGTCAGGCACACTCTTTCGTTTACCAAGCGCAAAGCTCTGAGGAAGGAGAGTGTTCTTCTCTCAATCTTGGTCTGTCCCTTGTCCTTTTCAGGTTAATATATTACACTATTTTGTACAGATTATATGTACATTTTGAGAACGGAGGGACCGGATGACCAGAGTCAATGTGACGGAACTTCGACAAAACCTCCCCACTTTCCTGAGAAGAGTGACCATGGGAGAAGTGATCGGCATCACCTCTCATGGAAAACTCATCGCCCGATTGCTTCCTTTAGCAGACCCCTCTCTTGAGGCGAAGCAATGGCTTGAAAACTTGAGGGGGAAAGTCCTTTTGGGCGATGTCGAAAGCCCGGTCAGTGAAACGGAGCCATGGAATGCCGACGAAAATCATTTGTGACACCCACGTCTTACTCTTCTGGGCCAATGAACCGGATCGGTTGACTTTGCTTGCCAAAAAAATATTGGACGAGAACAGGGGAAAAGGGACCTTGGCCAGTGCAGACATTACATTATGGGAGATCGCTCTCCTGCATGAGAAAGGAAGGATTGTTCTTCCGCCGGATGTCTCTATCGAAGGATACATGCAGGCCATCATTACCGCTCTCAATCTCGAGGTGTTGGCGATCACACCAGAAATCGCGGCTCTTTCACGTTCAGAGTTTTTCCGTCATCAGGATCCGGCGGATCGGCTCATCGCCTCCACCGCCATCATTCACCAAGCCCCCTTGGTCTCCGCCGACAAGAAGCTTTCAGCGCTTGAACCACTCAAGATTTTTTGGTAGTCCCCCCACTCCTTCACATGTTTTTCAGGCGGTCCGCAAGAGACGGATGACCAAAAAACCGGAGGAAAGACCAGGGAAGCTCTCGGGACCTTAAGGGCGGTTTCTGAAAAAGCTCCGGAAACCCTCCCCCTGCTCCGTATAGATCTCCCGGTTCGACCGGATCGTCTCAAGCCCCTGGGCGATCGCCCGCTTGGCCGACGGGGCGGGGTGGGCGGCAAAGAAGTCCGCCACCCTCTTCTCCTCCTCCTCCGTCTTGAACTCGTCGGTCAGGCTCCGGACGAGGCGGTTCAACGCGAATCCTCCCGACTCGTAGCGCCGGTAGAGCTCCTCCCAGTGGGCGGCCACGAAGTCGAAGGTCTTGTTTCGTCCCGAGGGATTCTTCGAGAGAAAGCCGATCACCGAGACCGCGTCCTGGACCCGCACGAGGGGGGAGAGGACCAGGCCCAAAGCCCGGTCGAAGAGGGCCGGATCCGGCGTCCGGGCCAGGGCGTAGAGAAGCTTGTTCTTCTCCTCCTGGTCGTTCTGGCGGGAGGCCAAGGCCAGGACCTCCTCGAAGGCGGAGACTCCTCCCCGGGTGATCGCCCCCTGGAAGACGCCAAACCGGAGATCGGCGGGAAGGGAGGCCGGATCCTTCCGGTAGTCGGCGAAAAGTCTCAGACATTCCGACAGGGCCTCCTCCTCCTCGAAGCGGACCAGGATACCGAGAAGGGAGGCCCGGAGGAGCCGCTCCTGGTGGGACTCCTGGGCTTTGGGTGAAAATCCCAGACGCGCAAAGGCGGGGCGCACCAGGGCCGCCCCCCATTTCCGGAACTCGGCCCAGCCCTCCTCCATCGCCCAGATCCCGTCGATCGTTACGAGATTGCCGGCGATGTCCGACCAGACGGCATAGGAGGATTCCTGCCGGAAGGCCTCGAGAAGCGAGAGATAGTCGCCTATGGGGGCAAGCCCCGAGCGGACGAAGGCAAAGAGATCGTTCTCGATCGCCAGCCGGTCAAGGGAGGCGAGCCGGTTCTCCCCGAGCGCCGTGACAAGGCCCTCATGCCAGGCCCCTTCGTAGAGGACCCGGAGATAGCCCGTCTGCCCGGAATTGACATTGACAAAGGCGGCTCGGGGATTCCGAAGGGGAATCAGGGACTCGCGGGTGGTCAGAAGATGCCTCGCCGCCTCCCCGCCCTCTTCCGAGATTCCAAGCATGAGCGGCCAGACGGGAACATCGGGCCCCTGCTCCCTTTTGACCCGGTCCTCTTTCCGGATCAGAAAGGGCTGCTGGGTGATTTTGATCCCTCCCGGCTCCCGGGAGACGCGAAGCCAGGGGTAGCCCGGGGTCTTGGTCCAGACGGAGAGGACCTTCCCCACCCCTCCCGCCGGCTCGAAGGCGGGGTCGGAGAGGCTCCGCCAGAGGTCGGCGGTGGTGGCGTTGGCGTAGGCGAACTTCTTGAAATAGCCGGAGAGGGATCTCCGGAAGGTCTCCGGTCCCAGGGCGGCCTCGAGCATTCTGAGAAGCGAGCCCCCCTTGGTGTAGCTGATGGCATCGAAGATCTCGTTGATCTCCCCCGGGTCCCGGACGGGGACCTCGATGGGATGGGTCGAGGCCAGGGCATCCATCTCGAGGGCCTCGTTTCTGTCCTCGCTCTGGAAGAGCTCCCACATGCCCCATTCCGGGAAGAGGGCGTCGACCGCCTTCACCTCCATCCAGGAGGCGAAGCCTTCGTTGAGCCAGAGGTCGTCCCACCAGGCCATGGTGACGAGGTCTCCGAACCACTGGTGGGCCATCTCGTGGGCGACCACGATGGCCACCCGCTGGAGATTCCGGGCGGAGGCCCCGACCGGCGGGGCCAGAAGGGCCGTTTCCCGGAAGGTCATGGCCCCCCAGTTCTCCATGGCGCCGGCCGCGAAATCGGGGATGGCGATCAGGTCGAGCTTGGGAAGGGGGTAGGGCGTTCCGAAGTAGTCGTTGTACCAGGGAAGAAGCCGGGCGGCAACATCTAAGGCAAACCGTCCGTCGGCTCCCCGGCCCGGGGGTGTATGGACCGAGATCTCGACGCCTGCGGAGAGGGTCTGGACCCTCTCCCAGCGTCCCACCGAAAGATGGAGGAGATAGGTCGACATGCGGGGGGATTTGCGGAAGACCACCCGGTCGAACCCCGCCCCTTCGGGGGTCCGGCGATCAATCGGCATGTTGGAGAGGGCGTCGAGCGCTTCGGGAACGATCGCGGTCACCGCGAAGGTGGCCTTCATGCGGGGCTCGTCGAAGCAGGGGAAGGCCCGCCTGGCGTCGGTCGCCTCGAACTGGCTCGTCCCCATGACGAGCGTGTTCCCCTCGACGTCCTTTCCCGTACAGCGGTAGAAGCCTGACAGAAGATCGTCGATCTCCCGGGAGAATTCCAGGGTGAGACGCCCCGTCTTTCCCTGCTCGAAAAGGCGGGTCGCCGAGAGGATCACC
>JAKCDE010000007.1 GCA_021838585.1 Nitrospirota bacterium | reverse complement strand
GAATACGGCTTTCTCGCAAACGGTCCCTCGCAGCCCCAGCAACAGACCCTCAGGAACCTCGACCGGGCCATTTGGGAAGCCTTGGACCGGAGAAACCCGAAGCGCTTCCCGAGGTCCAAAAGGAAGGACGAGGGAGAGTCCCTCCGGTATCCCGATCCCCTCCAGGTGACGCTCGATCTTGCGACCCGGGATAAGGTCTCGGTTTCTGCCTTGGTGAACAGCCTGAAGGGTGTCTCCAGCCGGTTGATCCGGAAGAAAAATTACCCTCGAATTCAGAAAAAACTGTGGGAAGGATCGCTCTGGTCCCCCAGCTATTTTGCCGGAAGCTGTGGGGGAGCCCCCATCGCTGTGATTCGCCAGTACATCGAACAGCAGAAGACGCCACATTAAAAGCCACTACAGGGACGGCCATGCCGTCCGCGCTATCCTTCCCCGCCCTGAAGGGCGAGGGTTGCCGCGCGATTGGATCAAGTCCTCCGAAACCTTCACCCGGGACTTTCTCCGGGGTCTCGAACATTTCCGGACCCTCTCCCTTCCCCGCAGCGGCGGGGGGCTGGTCCTCTGCAACGGCGCGCAGGAGTTCGAGACGGAGGGCCTTCGCGTATTGAACCCATTCGGCCGCGACACGGATCTCTGGAACCTCGTCACCGCCGATTCTTCCCCTCCCGGACCTCTGGCAACTCATTTTCGACAGGAAGACTCCCCCACCCTCCGGATTCCCTGTCCCTCTCCCCAGTGTTTTCCACGGGAGATGATCAACAGGCGCGCTCCATGTATAATGGATCAAGGCGTTCGATCATAGCCCCTGAACGGGGCGTGTTTATTGTTTTCGGCCGCAGATCCCTGCGGGACCGGATACAACCGGCATCGCCGGAAACAAATCTGGAGAGGCATATTGGACCATACCCCAGTCTCCTGCGCGGAATACTACCACGAGGAGACCAAATACAGCCGGACGACCATTCATCGTTTCCGGTCCCTTGATTATTCGAGAAAACCGGCCCCCTTCAAGGACTACCAGGCGGACAATCCGATCAGCCTGATTCCCTTTCTTCCCTTCAGCCACATTCCCTTCTCCCGGAATCCCATTCCGGTGCCCCCGCCCCAGCCTCCCACGCCCTGGGGGTTGGCCGAGCTCTCCCGTCTTCTCTTCTTCTCCTACGGGGTCACCGCCATCATGGATTCGCCCAAGATCGACAAGACCTACATGCGGGCCGCCCCATCGGCGGGAGGGCTCTATCCTGCAGAAGTCTACCTCGTCATCCGGGACCAGCCGTTCCTGAACGACGGGATCTACCATTACCACGGCAAGGAACACCATCTCGTCCCCGTCATCGAAGGCTCCTTCTGGGAGAAGATTTCCGCCTACTTTCTCAATCAGCCGGTCTTGAACGACGCCTCCTTCCTGATCCTGCTCTCGGGAATCTACGAGCGATCCGCCTGGCGCTATGGCGAACGGGGATACCGGCGGATCCTCCTCGACACCGGCCATCTGGCTTCAAACTTTTCGCTCATGGCCCGCGAATCGGGATTCCTGTCCTATCCGCTTTCGGGGTTCCAGGATTCCTCCATGAACTCCCTTCTCTTTCTGGGGGACGCCAACGAGGTCTGTCTCACAGGTCTGGCCATGGTGCACGGAGAATCCTCCTACGAGCCGATCCCCTGCACCCCCATCCTTCCCTCGCCGGCACACCCGCCCTACACGCCCCCGGAAACCCCCGAAACCGGCGACCTCTTCCATGACCTGCACCGGCTCTCGGAGATCGGCCCAGAACCGTTTGCCCCTCCGGCGCTCTGGTCGGGGGAGGGGGAATACGACCCCACGATCCTTCCGGTCTCCCGGTTCACGCCCCAACGCGACCCTGTGGCCCTGACCGATCGCGAAATCGATTTCGAAGAGAACCTTTCGCGGGATCTTCTGACCAGGAGGTCGGCACGCCAGTTTTCGGGAGAACCCCTTCCCTTCGAAGACCTCTCGGCCCTCCTGAACTTCGGATACGACCTTCCGGCCGAGCCCGGGATCGACCCGGTCCTTTCGCCGTCCTTTTTCGGACCGAGCCTTTTTTCCTCCTTTCTGGTCGTCCATGCCGTCGACCTCCTGATGCCGGGCCTCTACCATTTCTCCCCGGAATCGCGGGAACTGACCCTGCTCCGGAGGGGCAACATGGCCGAAATCGCCTGCGAGTTTTCCCTGGGGCAGGATCTCGCGCGCGATGCGGCCTGCCTTCTCATCCAGGTGGCAAACCTTCCCCGACTGGTGGAACGCTACGGGAACAGGATCTACCGGACCCTGCACATGGACGCCGGCATCATTGGCGAAAGGCTCAACCTTGCGGCCGTCCACATGGGCCACGGGGCCAGCGGCATCGGAGGGTTCTTCGATGACGAGATCGCCGAATTCCTGGGACTGCCGACCTCCTCCGCCGTCCTTTACCTGACGGTTCTCGGAGCGGTCCCCGGGTCCTAACGACCCTCTTGGCAGGGAGACCCTTGTGTCCGTCATCAGGCTTCTGCCCCTTTCCGAGCTCGCCCGGCTGAGGGAAATCGTCCACATCCTCGTGAAGTACGGCTTCGAGGACATGGTGGGATTCCTGAGGCTGAACCCTTTGAAGGCTGCGGGAGACCGTCTCCTCTTCCGAAAGCCCCCTCCTTCCGAACCGCGTCCCGTACGGCTCCGGAAAGCCCTCGAGGAGCTGGGGCCGACCTTTTCGAAGCTTGGACAGATCCTGTCGGCCCGACCCGATCTCATTCCTCCGGACTACATCGCCGAACTCTCCCGGCTCCAGGACCGCGTCTCCCCCTTGCCCTTCGAGCGGATCGAGGAACTCCTCGGAGAGGCCTGGGGTCTCTCCCCCCGGGAGCGACTGGCCTTTCTCGATCCCGTCCCCCTCGGACAGGCGACCATCGCCCAGGTCCACCGGGGCCGCCTTCCGGACGGAACGGAGGTCGCGGTCAAAGTGCGGCGTCCCGGGATCCTGCCGAAGGTCGAGGCCGACCTCTCCATTCTGGCCGTCCTGGCCGGGCTTCTCGAAGACAATCTCGATCGTTCCCGACGCTTCCACCCCCGGGAGGTGGTGAAGGAGTTTTCACGGATTCTCCGCCTGGAGCTCGACTTCACCCACGAAGGAAAAAACATCGAACGGGCGGCCCGCCATTTCGCGGACGATCCCGAAATCGTCATTCCCCGGTATTTTCCGGAGTACTCCACCGACCAGGTCCTCGTTCTCGAGTTTCTGGACGGCATCAAGATCGACCAGATCGAGCGCTTTCCCGAGATGGGCACAACCCCCGAGGTCATCGCCCGGATCGGCGCGCGCTCCATCCTGAAGCAGGTTTTCGTCTTCGGTTTCTTCCAGGGAGATCCTCATCCGGGAAACATCCTCGTTCTGCCGGGCTCCCGGATCGGAATCCTCGACTTCGGAATGTTCGGAACGCTCTCCAAAACATGGCGAACTCTTCTGGGAGATCTCATCGTGGCCTTGTCCGACAACGATACGACCCGCGTCGTCGGTCTTTTGCGCCGGATGGAGGCGATTCCCGAAGACTGCGACACCCTCCGGCTCGAGTCGGAGCTCTCACGGTTCCTCGATGAGTTCGTAAACCAGTCGCTGTCGGAAATCCGGGTGGACCTCCTGGCCTCCGAACTCTTCGCCATCTCCCGGGAACACGCCCTCAAGCTTCCCTCGGAGCTGGTCCTCCTGCTCCGGGCCCTCGTCATCATGGAAGGGATCGGCCGCCAGCTGGATCCTTCCTTCAACATGCTCGAGGAAGCCCGGCCATTCATTGTTTCACAGTTCCTCAAAAACTTCGGGCTGGGAGAGATTTTCCGGAACATGAAGATCTCCTCCCGGACACTTCTGAGGATTCTCTCGGGACTTCCGGAACGGATCGAACGTCTCGTCGACACCGCGGGGGCGGGAAAATTCCGGATCGATTTCTCGCTCCGGCACCTCGACGATCTGATCCGGGAGATCGACCGGACCGGGAATCTGCTCTCCCTGTCGATCCTCGTCTCATCCCTCGTCATCGGATCGGCCCTCATCTTTTCCGCCTCCCTCTCCTCCCATTCCTCCTTCAAGACCCTGGGTCTCATCGGATTTTCGGGAGCCGGCATCCTGGGCTTCTTTCTCGCCATCGTCATTTTGAGATCGCGGCGGTTCTAGAGATTCTCAGAAGGGAACAAGACGGAAGTCCGGTCAGGAAAAAATCCGGACGATGTCGTCTCCCCAGAGGAGGGATTGGGTCTGGGACCAGACAATTCTTTCCACGGGGACGGGCAGGTCGCCCATGAGCCGCTCCAGGGAGTCCCCGGAACGATCGAGGTTCGAGGCGAAGGCAAGGAGATGTCCCAGGGATCCCTCGCCACGAAGAAGCGCCTTCCGGACCTCTTCGCGCAATGGAAGCCCTTCGAGCATCTCGGAGACAGACACGCCCAGGAGGGGCTCGGAGAGGGAGAACATCCCGACCAGGAAGGCCTCCTCCGGCTCGGGCTTTCCGGGGCCTGTCCAGGATTGGGCCAGAAGCTCCATCAGCCGGGCCCGGGTTACCGCCATCTGGAGAACCGGACGGGCGTACCGGCTATCCGAGAGCGACGATGAAAACAGGATAATCTCCAGCCATCTCCGGATCTGGTCCGTCCCCATCGCCAGAACCGCCTGACGGATATCGGTGACGGCGTGAAACGGACTCAGTCCCACCACGTTGGCGATCCGGATGAGGGAAGCGGAGAGGTCGATGTGCGGGCGGACCGCCCTGACGATCTCGTCTGTGCCGGCATCCGCCAGGACCATGGCCAGGACCCCCGTCACCGCCTGCCTCAGGGGGTCGACCTTTCGGGAGGCCAGGATGACCGGGCGGGCGAAGAAGAACCCCTGAAAGTAGTCGAACCCCATCTCCATGGTCCGGGCAAGCTGCTCCGGGGTTTCGACCTTCTCCGCCAGAAGGGAGAGCTTTCGGGCGTGAAGACGTTGGACGACCGGCCGAAGATCCGGCTCCGGGACCGCCAGAATGTCGACCTTGACAATGGACACCGTCTCGAGCAAAGGCGCCCAGATATCCTCCCTCCCCACGTAGTCGTCCAGGGCCAGGGTGTATCCCCGGCTCCGGAGCTCCCGGCACCGGGAGACGGTGGCGTCGGTGACGGGAACCGTTTCGAGGATCTCCAGGACCAGATCCCGGGGGGGCAGGAGAAAGAGGGCGTCTTCCAGAAGAAAGTCCGGGCCGATGTTCACAAATCCCCGCTTCCCCCCCAGGATCTTCCCGAGCCCCCCTTCCATGAGGGTGTCCACGATGATCCGGGCGGTAGCCCGTGTGTCGTCGGAAACATGGGCCACGTTTTTCCGGGTGCTCCGGAAGAGCAGCTCGTAGGCGACGACCGACCCGTCCCGGCCGAAGATGGACTGGCGGCCGATCAGAACATCGTGGGGCCCGCGACCGGTGCTCATGGAAATCCCCGAAAATAACGGCGCAGCATGGACACATCCTGTCCCTTCAGACGGGGGATGGTCCCGACTTAGTCATAGACCACCATCTTCGCGACACGTTCGAGGCATTGCCGCAGGATCTTCTCGAAAAGATCGCCGTCGATTCCGAGGTGTTTCAGGGCGCGGGGGAGATCGGGGTCGACAAAGACATAGTCGGGATGGGAAAAACCGATCGCCGTCGCGATCTGGTCTCCGATAAAGCAGAGGCAGGCCAGGTCACGCGCGTAGGTCGACCTCTCGAATTCGTGATGCCAGAGCATCGCCTCGACCAGCCGTGGAGGCATCTTGAATTTACGGGCGAACCATCCCCCGATGAAGCAGTGATTGAATCCGAGGATCTTTTTTTCCTGCCGCCAGTCGTTTTCCCGGTTGGACGCGTCGGCTATCTGGACCTGGGAGAGGAAAAAGTTCCCGGCCGAAACCGCCAGAACGACCTTGCCGATATCGTGAAGAAGGCCTGCCGTCTCGGCCGTGTCCGGCTCCGGGAAGCGGAGAGCGGTGGAAAGGACCTGGCAGCAGATGGCCGTGGCCCGGCTGTGGGCCCAGATTTCACGCACCCCCAGAACATGCTTGTACCGGGTAAAAACAGGAATCCCCAGGCACAATCCCTTGAGGGGACCCAGGCCGATGACGCGCACCGCCTGGTCGATGCTCGAGGGTGGAACGGCCGCGAGGTAGGCTCCGGAATTGGCGTACTGGATGATGCGGGCCGAAAATCCGGGATCCCTCTTGATGATCTCGCCGATTTCGTGCATGCTCGTCCGGCTCGACTGGAGGGCGTAGAGGACCTCGCTCACGACCTCCGGCATCGCCGAAAAACCGTTCTCCCTTTCGAAATCCTCGAAAATCCTGTCGTGCTCGTCACTGTTCAAGGAGCCGGCTCCCACGTTTTCCAGTCATGGTTCCCAGGACGGGGCAAGTCGTCCTACCGCTTTTCCAGATAGAAGGTTTCGACCGTCCGCAGGATCGTCTCCCGGAGAGACCGCTCGGGGTCTTCCGCCCGAAAAAGGGACAACCTTTTTTCAAGGGATTGCATTTCCTTTTGGATTGCGACCTCCGACTCGACCCGGTCCGCGCTCCTGCGATCCTCGATGAAGACATCCTTCACCCCGCGGGCGAGGAGAAGGGCCTTGAGATGCTCGTCGAGGGTCACGGGCGCCCTCACGAGAAGCCGCCCGAGGGGGTCGACCACATCCGAGACGACCACCGCTCCCGGGGAGAGAGTCGCGAGACGAACGACGACCTGCTTCACGCGAACACCACCTTCCCGTTAAACAGTATCTTCCCGTAAAACATCTTTGAAGACCTCCTGAAGGACATGACATGATCGCCCATTTCCCGAAACGGATCCGGACGGGTTTTCAGATATCCAGGGCGGAAACCTCGGTGCGGGCCAACAATTCCTGGAGCTGACCGGCGGTGAAAATGGCCGTCCCCGGCTGGGCGGCGGTCCCGCTTCCGCAGGCCACAGCGAGCCTCAGGGCCTCCGCCGCGCTCTCCCCCCGGGAAAAGGCGGCGATGAGCCCTGCCACCATGGAATCCCCCGCCCCGACCGTGCACTTGACGACAATCGGGGGAGCCTTGGCATGAAAGGTCCCCTCCGGCCCTGCGAGCAGGGCTCCCTCCGCGCCGAGGGAGACGCAGACGTATCCGATCCCCTGCCGAACGAGAAGGCGTGCCTCTTCGGCCACATCCTCGATCCGGGGGACCTCCTTTCCCAGCAGAAGGGAGAGCTCGTAGCGGTTGGGCTTGATCAGAAACGGGCGGAGGGCGAGGGACTCGCGAAGAAGGGCGCCGTGCGCATCCACGACCGCGAGGCCGCCGCATTCGCGAACCCGCCGGACCATCTCCCCATAGATGTCCGATGGAACTCCGGGCGGGACCGATCCCGACAGGATCCCGAAGCCGCCCTCCACCCGATCCAGGAACCGTCCCAGAACCTTCGACAAAACCACTGCGGGAACGAATGGACCGATGCCGGTCACCTCGTACTGGGACTCCGAGGCGGCCTCGAGAACCGTGGCATTGATCCGGGTTTCCCCTTCGACCCGTTCACAATCCACATGGTCGATCTGGTCTTCGAGCAGTGTCTCCAGGAGAGTTCCGGCATTGCCCGCCATGATGCAAAAATTGGCGGCGGGAACCCCCATGACGCGGAGGGCCCGTCCCACATTGATTCCGTTTCCTCCGGGATCGGTCCGCGTCGCGGTGGCGTGGCTCTTCTGATCCGGGACGAGGCGGGGAATCTCATAGGAGACGTCGATCGCCGGGTTGAGGGTCAGGGTGGCAATGGGACGAGTGGGACTGGTTTGTCCGTTCATGGGTTCTCCCGTCAGGTATTGCCTTGACGTGTCACTGGTGGGCCATCTTCGTAACCCACTATACCGGACTGTCCCCCGGGATTCCACATCGGAGCGAATCTATACGCGCGCTTCCCGAGTCCCCACCTCCATGTGGTAATCGACACCCTCCCACCGCTGCTCCCGGGGCCAGAAGAAGGTGAAGTCGATGCGTTGTCCCCTTCGAAGGCATTCCACGGGAAGAACCGCCCCGAAGAATCCGAGACCCAGGGGGCGTGTCGGGGAATCGACAGGCCGGCTCCAGCCGTCGATCCCCCAATGGATCAGGACCTCCCCCTCGAAGACGAACCGGAGCTCCTTTCCCTCCGGGAGAGTCCGGAGCTTGTGCCGATGGCGCCAGAGCACCCAGGAGATCTCGGGACGCTTCCCGCCGTAGCGCTCCCAGGTCGCCTTCGGACGGTCCACTGGAAATTTTTTGTCATGGCTGTGGGCCAGTTTGATGAATTCGGCATGGGCCCAGACCAGGGGCATGGCCGACCCGGTCGGTCGGCCCGGCCAGAGATCCTTGTCTGGAATCGGATCCCGATCCCAGACCTGCTCGGGGATGAGTCCCGCCGGTCCCGCCATCTGAGCCATGGAACGGAGGTAGGGAAGGGGGCTTTCCCCGGCGGTCAGCGCCGCGTGGCCCCGCTCGCCCGCAAGAAGGGGCCAGAGCCGACCCCGGCCGCTCCCGTCGAAAGGAGCTCCGTCGACATGCTCGCCGTACCCGTCCCCGTTGTAGCGGTACCAGGCGGGACCGGCGGGGGTGTCGCGGCGAAGCAGGGCGTCCACCGCATGAAGCGACTCACGGACATGTCTGTCGGAGAGGGTCCTCAAGCCGTACCGGACGAGCTGAAGAAAGTCGGTGCTGACCTGGTCGCAGGCGGGCAGACCCGGGTCATGGCACCGGTTCTTGATCAGGAGCGGCAACCCCTTCGCCGCGGCATCCTCGAGCACCCCGGCCGGAACGGCCCGGAGGTAGTATCCGGAGAGCCCGAGATCCTCCGCGAGCTTCGTTCTTCCAGACCAGCTCCACGACTCGATCCTGGCATTCCAGGTGTCGGCGATCCAGTAGGCGATCTCCCTTTCGGCCGGATCGAGAAATTCGGCCCCGTCCACAAGGGCAGAAATCGAGACGGCGAGGGTGAAGAGATTGATGCCGGGATCCTCCTCCCAACGGTCCTGCCCCGTCACTGGACCCTCCCGGATGATGAACCGGAGGGCGCGCTCCACCATGGTCCGGAGCCCCTCCGCCGACATGGGTCCGAAACTTTCGAGGGCCGCAGCCAGAAGAACGGGGAAGGCCGCCTCGTCGAGTTGAAGCCCTTGCCAGTAAGGCTTTCCGCCGATCCACTGGTTCTGGAGCCAGTGGCCGTCTTCCTGCTGCGTGGCCATGAGATAGGAGAGGATCCGGCGAACCGTTTCGTCATCGCCCATGGCCAAGAGGGCCCCTGCGCTCTCGGTCAGGTCCCGGCTCCAGACCAGGTGATAGCCGCCCCGGCTGTCGGAGGCCTCCCCCCATGGAATGGAGAGGCTCGCGATAAGGGCCCCCGGGAAGCTCTTGTCCTCGTGAACGCGCAAAACCATGGCCGAAGTCCGGTAGGTCCGGACCAGATTTTCCGGCAACGTGGCGGGAAGGCGGAGGGATTCCTGCCAGTCTTTCCAGAGGGATACCTGCTCCTCCCACTGGGGCCCGAACCCTTCCATGAGGGCGGACAGGGCCAGAGTCGAAGCGGCCTCCCGGCTGCTGGCAAAGGCCAGGGCCAATGTCCCCGACGGATAGGCCTCGCCCATGAGGGCGACCTCTCCGGGGCCGGCTTCCCCGAACTCCCAGAGCATTCGACCGTTCCGGTTGAAGTCCTGCCAGCCGTCGCTCTCCCCGACCTCCCCGCAGGAGGTCCGGAAAAAGAGTTCCCCGCCATCCGGACGCATCCCCGCCAGGGAAAGGGCGTAGGGCCCCTGGGAGGCCGACATTACCGTCCGTCCGTGCCAGGTGCCGCACATGGCGACGTTGTCCATGGCCTGCCCTCCCAGCCTCGTGGCCAGAAGGGGATAGAGGCGGAGGGTTTCCTCTCCTTTAAGTCGGAAATCCACAAGAATCGCGTCGCGACAGGGGGAGGCGACGATGCGGAGATCGAGACGGAAGCGTTCGTGCTCATGGACGATCCGGACCGCCGGAATCCCAAAGCCGGCCAGAGACAAATCGTAGCGTCCGTTGGCCCGAACCTCCGACCAGAACCCCCGGTCGTCCGCCACGATGAATCCCAGGTCGCGGATCTGGGGGATGTCGATCCGGGGATGGTAGACCTCGGTCAAGATCCCCCGGGCCAGCGTGAACCAGATCCGGGAGGGGCCCAGGGAGCCTCCCACCATGTCCTTTCGGGCAGGACTCCAGACCGGCCGGGAATACGATGCCCGCGGGGCTTTCACAGTAGTCGCCTCCTTCTATGGAATTGTTTATGTTTTCCGGACATTCTCCCACGAGTCGAATGGCGGGACAACAATAGATTCCGGATGTTTTTTTCATCCTCTTGCGCTTCTTTGAAGAACCCGCCTCCTTGTTGGCACTTCCGGATTTCTGCTATTCTCGGAGATGATGCATCCGACCCCAACCCAGGAGTGTCCATGCACCTCTTTCTTGTCCGCCACGGAGCCACCGAATGGTCGGTCTCGGGACGCCATACCGGAAGAACCGACATTCCCCTGTCCCCTGAAGGGGAAGCGGAAGCCAGAAATCTTGGCCCCCTTCTCCGCTCACTTCACCCGCGTCTCGTCCTGTCTAGCCCCTTCTCCCGGGCGCGCCACACCGCCGAACTCGCGGGATTCGGGGAGACTCTCCGGATCGACCCCGATCTCGCGGAGTGGGACTATGGCCGCTACGAGGGACGAACGACCCTCGACATCTGCCGGGAAACCCCCGGATGGGATCTGTTCCGCGACGGAACGCCAGAAGGGGAATCCCTCTCCGACGTCACCCGAAGAGTCCGCCGGGTTCTCGCAAAACTCGAGGAAACCGGACAGGACGCCCTTCTGTTTGCCCATGGCCATCTTCTCCGTGTTCTCGTCGCCAACTGGCTAAGGCTCCCCTCGGACAGCGCCCGTCACTTTGCCATCGAGACGAGCTCACTCACCATCCTGGGAAACGAGCATGCCTGGCCGGCCCTTCTTGCCCTGAACAGAAAACCTTTCGAGATCCTTCCGGACATCACGCCAAGCCATAGGAGTCGCCCATGACCCGCCCCGTTCCTCCCCGCGTCACAGAACTGCCGGTCTGGAAGGCCCTGGCCTCACAAAGCCGGGCGATCGAATCCCGCTCCCTCCGGAGCCTTTTTTCCAAGGACCCCGAACGCGGCCGGCGCATGGCGGCCGAAGGGGCCGGACTCTATCTCGACTACTCGAAGAACCTGGTGACCGACGAGATCCTTTCCCTGCTCTTCGATCTTGCGCGGGCCTGCGAACTGCCCGAACATATCGAGGCCATGTTCCGCGGAGAGCACATCAACCGGACGGAAAACCGGGCCGTCCTCCATGTGGCTCTCCGCATGCCCCGTGACCGCTCCCTGGTGGTGGACGGCATCGATGTGGTCCGGGAAGTCCACGCGGTCCTCGACCACATGGAGTCCTTCTCCCGCCGGGTCCGGGAGGGCTCCTGGACGGGCGCGACCGGAAAACCCATCAAAAACGTCATCAACATCGGCATCGGCGGCTCGGACCTGGGACCGGTCATGGCCTACGAGGCGCTACGATCCTATTCCGACCGGAGCCGGACCTTCCGCTTCGTCTCGAACATCGACGGAACCGATTTCGTCGAGGCCACACGGGATCTCGATCCGGAGGAGACGCTCTTCATCGTCTCCTCGAAGACCTTCACGACCCTCGAAACCATGACCAATGCCCGAACGGCACGGGAGTGGCTGATCGCCCGGCTCAAATCGGAGGAAGCGGTGAAGCACCACTTCGTGGCGGTCTCCACCAACGCCGAAGAGGTCCGGAAGTTTGGAATCGACACCGACAACATGTTCGGATTCTGGGACTGGGTCGGTGGACGCTATTCCATGGACTCCGCCATCGGCCTCTCCACCATGATCGCCATCGGCCCCGAGGCCTTCCGGGAGATGCTGTCAGGCTTTTACGCCATGGACGAACACTTCCGGAACACCCCGCTCGAGCGGAACCTCCCGGTGCTGATGGGCCTTCTCGTGGTGTGGTACACCAACTTTCTCGGAAGCCAGACCGTGGCGGTCCTCCCTTACGATCAGTACCTGAAGCGTTTCCCCGCCTACCTCCAGCAGCTGACCATGGAGTCGAACGGCAAGCACGTCCATCTCGACGGATCCCCCGTCGACACGACCACCGGACCCATTTACTGGGGAGAGCCGGGGACCAACGGACAGCACTCCTTCTATCAGCTCATCCACCAGGGAACCCGACTGATCCCGATCGACTTCATCGGATTCGCCCGCTCCCGAAATCCCCTGGGAACCCATCACGACATCCTGATGGCCAACCTCTTCGCCCAGGGCGAGGCACTCGCCTTCGGCAAAACCTCTGACGAGGTCCGGGCCTCGGGCGTCCCTGAATTCCAGGTTCTCCACCGCACCTTCGAGGGAAACCGCCCTTCCAGCACCATTCTGGCGGAGGAGCTGACCCCACGGACGCTGGGGACTCTTGTGGCGCTTTACGAGCACAGCGTCTTCACCCAGGGCATCGTCTGGGGAATCGACTCCTTCGACCAGTGGGGGGTGGAGCTGGGCAAGGTGATGGCGGTCAGGATCATCGACGAACTGGAGGGAAAAGCGCCGGAAGGAAGACCCCATGACAGCGGAACGACGGAATTGATGCGGCGATACCGGTCGTTACGGGAAAAAGCCTAGATGCGGGGTTCCGAGGGACGGGCCCCTCAGGAAGACCGGCTCTTCCCGCCATTTCGCGGGGAAGGCGGCGGGCATTCTCCTGTGGAAGGAACGTTCCTTGTGTTGATGCAACAGTTCTCCGTCAGATAGGCGATCACTTCCTCGACGGTTCCGATCCGGGACCGGTAGCGCAGGAAGCGACCCTCCGGGGTCACGGAAAGAAGATCAGCCTGAGTCATGGCCTTCAGATGAAAGGAGAGGTTGGTCGGAGGAATCCCCAGGGACTGGGAGATTTCTCCTGCGACAAGGCCTTTGGGCTCGTGCGTCACGAGGAGCCGGAAGATCTCGAGCCGGATCCCGGACGACAGGGCTTCGAAAATTCCGAGCATGCGGGGATCGATCCGCGAACCGGAACGGGTCTTTTTTTCGGGCATCGGGATCCTCCTTCGATAAAAATTCGTCCTTTCATCATACCACCGGATCACCTTTGGGGAAATAAGTCTCCCGGCAACGATCCCAGCGCCTCATCCTGGCCGGTTCGAATTCGATTCTTGACCCAGACGTTTCTCCCGTTGCCCGGTCTCACTCCCCGCGACCGATGTGTCCGATCGCCCGGAGATCCGGCAACGGCGGTAGACGGCCCTCCCTGACCTCCGGAATTCCGAGAAAAGCAACAATCCTCTTCTCGAGGATCCGGAAGGTCCGGCGGAAGGCCTCCATGATGACCCGGTCGCCTCCCCGGACCGCGTCGGGATCGGGAAGACCCCAGTGAACCCGGGGAGCCTTTGAAAAAACCAGAGGACATGCCTCTCCCGCCGCGCTGTCGCAGAGGGTCACCACGAGGTCGAACGGCCCGGCAAGAAGATTCCAGGACTTGCTCGAAAGACCTCTCACGGAAATGCCCTCTTCGGAGAGGACGGTCAGGGCCCGGGGATTGACGCTCCCCTTCGGCTGGCTTCCCCCACTCTCCGCATGGAGGCCCTCCGGAGCGAGATGGTTGAACAGGGCCTCGGCCATGATGGACCGGCAGGAGTTCCCCGTACAGAGAAAAAGAACCTTCATTTTCCTCCATCCTCTTTTCTCCGGAAGTCCGGAGCTTAAAACAGGCCTTTCCCTCTTGAAACAATACAATATTTTAACTATGATTGTATTGATTTTGAAAGGCGGAAGTCAACGCTCTACCCTTGAACTTATCCTTTTTCGTGAAGATTTCAAGGAGCGTCCTTTCGGGAGGAAGTCCCGGCAATCCGCTCTCCTCCCCCTTGGCGGCCGCCTCCACACCAACCCAAAAGGATCTCATGCTGGCTCTCGCGATCTTCCTGGTCACACTCGTCTTCGTCATCTGGCAGCCCCGGGGCCTCGGCATCGGATGGAGCGCGACGGGAGGGGCGCTTCTCGCCCTTACCACGGGCGTCATCCATCTCCGGGACATCCCCGTCGTCTGGCACATCGTCTGGGACGCGACCTTCACCTTCGTGGCCCTCATCATCATCTCCCTCCTTCTGGACGAGGCAGGGTTCTTTCACTGGTCGGCCATCCACATCGCCCGGGCCGGAGGCGGCTTTGGAAAGCGGCTCTTTCCCCTCATCGTTCTCCTGGGCGCCGGCATTTCGGCGGTCTTCGCCAACGACGGGGCGGCGCTCCTTCTCACCCCCATCGTGCTGGCTCTCCTCCTTCGCATGGACATCTCCCCCAGGGGGGCCCTGGCCTTCATCATCGCCACCGGCTTCATCGCCGACACGGCAAGTCTTCCCTTCATGATTTCGAACCTCGTCAACATCATCGTCGCAAAATATTTCCACATTCCCTTCGACCGGTACGCCACCGTCATGGTTCCGGTTGACCTCGTCTCCATCCTGGCAACGCTTGCCGCTCTGTGGCTTCTCTTCGGATCGCACCTTCCGGCCCGATACCACCTGGAAAAGCTTCCCGACCCCAAAAGCGTCATCCATGATCCTGTCGTTTTCCGGGCGGCCTTCCCCGTTCTGGGAGCGATTCTACTGGCCTACTTTCTCACCGCCCGCCTTCACCTGCCGGCCTTCGTCATCATGTCGGCGGCCGCCCTTTTTCTTCTGGGCCTGGCCGGACGCTGGCACCGCACCAACCAGACCCCTCCCATTCCCGTGAAAAAGGTCCTGAAGGAGGCCCCCTGGCAGATCGTCCTCTTCAGCCTGTCCATGTATCTGGTGGTTTACGGCCTGAAGAACGCCGGTCTCACCGACCATCTGGCAGGCCTTCTGGAGAGAATCGGGCACTCGGGGGTCGTCGCCTCCTCCCTGGGCATGGGTTTTCTGGCGGCGATCCTCTCCTCCGTCATGAACAACCTTCCCGCGGTCCTGGCCGGAACCCTGTCCATCCAGCAGACCCATGGCCTCCCGGAACCCGTCCGCCAGGCCATGATCTACGCCAACGTCATCGGCTGCGACCTGGGCCCGAAGCTCACCCCCATCGGAAGCCTGGCGACCCTTCTCTGGCTCCATGTCCTGGCCAAGAAAGGCGAGAAAATCGGTTGGGGAGACTACATCCGGACCGGATTCCTGCTGACCCCTCCCATCCTGGCCGTCACCCTCCTGACCCTGGCCCTTCTGGTCTGATCCCGGCCGATCTCCACCCTTCGGAGGTCAACTTCCCGGACACAAAAACGAAGAGGCCCGAACGAACGGGCCTCTTCTTCACGGTATCGACGGGTTTCTCAAGGCCGCCTTCCGTCAGGAAATTCCGGAGCCCTCCGTCGCCAGATGTGAGGGAACCGCCCGGGAGGCCGGCGCCGTTGCGGTCCGGTAGAGATTGTAGAGGAAGATCCACTGCCCCGTGATGATCATGAAGCCGCCCCAGGAGCGGGCCACCATGTAGGGGTGGGTCGCCTGGACGGAGGCCACGTAGGGGATCTCGTAGACCTTGGCCGCCGCCTGGATGAGGCCGGCCGCCGTGAGCGAGGTCCAGAAGATGATGAAGCCGATGGTCATGAGCCAGTAGTGGTAGAGCTCGAGCGTCGGGTTGAATTTCCGCTTCAGGAGCCGTTCCAGACCGTAGTACATGGCGCCGATCTCCATGAAGGAGGAGAAGCCCAGAAGGGCCAGATGGGCGTGGGCCACGATCCAGTGGGTCCCGTGGATGTACCAGTTGATCGCCCGGGTCTGCTGGAATCCGCCCTGGAAGAAGAGGGGAATGCCCATCAGTGTTCCGGTGATTGCCCAGCGGATGGGTGGCACCTCCACGAAAAGTCGCCACTTGCCCTGCATGGTGAGAAGGGCGTTGGCGATGAAGGCCATACCGGGAACCAGGATCATGACCCCGGAGACGGAGGCGAAGGATTTGAGCCACTCGGGGATGGGAGCCCCCATCAGGTGGTGCGCGCCGGGGGTGGAGTAGAAGGCGAAGAGCCCCCAGAAGGTGAGATGGGCCAGCTTGTGGCTGTAGAGCGGATTGCCCGAGAGCTTGGGAATCAGGTACATCCCGATTCCGATGGAAACCGGTGTAATCCAGATCCCGAGCTGGTTGTGGCCGTTCCACCAGGTCAGAAGGGCTTCGTTCAGTCCCGTGATGTGAAAGACCTCCACCGACTGGGTCAGGGAATAGTCGGTCGTCATGTAAAGGACGGCCGCCATCATGATCCAGGTGGTGGGATAGAGACCCTTCACCGTCCGGGTGAGCACGGTCATCCAGACATTCACTCCCAGGGGAACGAAGATGAAGGCGACGACATAGATGTCGATCGGCCAGGCATACTCCGAATACTCCCGTCCCGAGCTGATCCCAAGGTCCAGGGAAATATCGGCGATAATGATCCCCAGGTTCCAGAGCCAGATATTCATGACGCCGAGCCGCTCGCTCCAGAGCCTCGTTCCGCAGAGGACGGGAGTCATATAGAACATGGCGGCCGCAAAGGCCATCGAGATCCAGGCGTAGATCACCGTCAGGACATGGACCGGCCGGATGTGGCCGAAGTTCAGGTAGGGCGTTCCCGAGAGAACGTCGGGGTAGGAGAGTTTGAGCGAGGTGACGAAACCCAGTGTCGTCCCCATCGCCAGCCAGAAAACGGAAGATATGATCGCCGTCTTGGCGGCCGTTCCGGAAGGTATTTCTTTTCTTGAGGTCATGACAGTCCTCCCTGTTGCAGCGTGGGCATGATCCGAAGGGGGGAGCCTCCCGCCGTCAGGACGGGGCTCCTTCCCATTCTTTCAGCCTACGTCAGGGCTAAAACCGGCGACCAATCAGAAAAGATTTTCAGGGACATTAAAAAATCAAAACATTCCCGAAAGGAAGAGGAATTCTGTTTTCTGGGGATTTTTTAGCCGTCCATTGCCGCTCCCCTGTCCCGGAGACTCACCCAGGCGTGGTCCCCCACCACAACGTGGTCCAGAACCCGAATTCCCAGAAGCCGTCCGCACTCGACCAGCCGGGTGGTGAGATTCCAGTCGTCGGGAGAGGGTTCCGGATCTCCCGAGGGATGGTTGTGGACGAAGATCACTGCCGCCGCCGATTCCCGGATGGCTGGGGAGAAGGCCTCCCGTGGATGCACCGGCGTCATGGACAGGGTTCCCTCCGAGATCCGCTCGCTCTTTCTGAGTCGGTGCTTCTGGTCGAGCAGAAGCACCCAGAAGGACTCCTTCCGGTCCTCACGAAGACGGGGTCCCAGAATCCGGTAGACATTCTCCCCGGAGCGGATCGCCTCCTCCGGGACCAGGGAGCGCTCGGCCAGGCGCCGTCCCAGCTCGAGTGCTGCCAGGATCTGGGCTCCTTTCGCGAGGCCCACCCCCTTGATCTTCGAGAGATCCGCGATCAGCTGGCGCGAGAGCCCCGGAATGCCGTCGAAGGTGGTCAGGAGGCGTTTGGCCAGGGCCAGGGCCGATTCGTTTCTGTTGCCGGTCCGCAGGAGAATGGCCAGAAGCTCGGAATCCGCGAGGTTCCTGGGTCCCGAAGCGGCAAGCCGCTCCCTGGGTCGTTCGTATTCCGGCCATTCGGAAACGCGATTCGAACCATCAGCCATATTCTATTTCCTTTCAGTTTACCAAGTGATAAGGGCTTGTACCGGCCGTACAAGATAAACTCTTTTTGAAAGAAAAGGAATATGGATCGATAAAAAAGGACTAAATCGATCAGATTTTTTTTTGATGATGATTGGCCGTGTAATCGATCCATGGGCGCAGGATGAGGACAAGAAGGACGGATCCGGCCACATCGGAGCTCCAGTGCCAGCCAAGGGCCACGACACCCGCCATGATCAGAAGTGCCCAGGTCAGAACGGCAAAACGGAGGCGGGGATAGTAGCGGTCGACGAAGAGCAGGATCAGAAGGACGCGGAAGGTGTGTCCCGAAGGAAAGGAGGAGATGACATGAAAATGGGCCGGGTAGAAGATTTCCCAGCCCGTCAGCGGATCGTGCTGAAACTCTTCCGTCGGGGCATAGCGCGGAAGGTTCATTTTGAGGAGATGCTCGAGGAGCGTTCCAAAAAAGAGCGCCGCCAGAAAAAAGAGAAGAACCGGACGCTCCTCCCTCCTCTGCCGCCACAGAAGTGTTCCGGCCACCATCAGAATCGGAAGCTCAATCTCCACGTTGCCCGAACGGCAGAGGATCGCCCAGAATTCGTAGAAGGGGGCGGGGAGGCCGGAAAGTGCCATCGAGAGCGCTCTGTCTGGATAAACGGTCCGATGGGCCATGAGAAGGAGGATCAGCCCCAGGAACAGGAGAAAAAAGGGAAAGGAGGCGGACAATGCCTGTCGCCACGGAGAGGACCGGAGCAGGGCGGAGCCGTTCACGCGAGGGTCAGCCACAGGGGGATGGGACGGTGGCGGGCGTCATCGAATCCGGCCTTTCCCAGAAGAATGAGCAGATCGAAGGCACGGAAGAAAACCCCGTTTCGAAACTTGACCGGAGGCCCCTCTCCGGGATCGCAGTCGCGCGGGTCGGTCAGCGTCCAGCAGATCCGGCACATGAGCGGTCTGTCCTCGTAGATTTCGCAAAGGCGGTCTTCTCCCAGAAAGGGGCAGAAGAGCCCTTTCTTCTCGTAGGCCTCGCAGGTCGCCAGCATGTCAGGAAGAGTCGTCAGGGGTCGTGAGGGATCCGCCGATCCTTTTAGCGAAAGGAGGCTCTCGGTCCGGGAGAGCAAACCTTCCTTCCATCGCTCCTTCCGGAGCCCCTCCGGCTCCCGGTCAATCCGCTCCCGCAGGATCTCCCCTTCTCCGCGGGTAACCGCCACCATCATGCGGCAGCAGGCGGCGCATCCCGCCCTGCAGGACATATGATCGGCCACGCTCTCCCCCACCCGGTCGACGATCCGGTAGATTTCCCGGACAAGAGAAAGGGCCTCCCCACGGGATATCCTCCCGCCGGCCTCTTCGATCCGCTCTCCGATCCGGCCCAGCTCCGCAAGGGACCCGAGATAGAGCGGGGGGGACAAGGTAAAGGTCTCCCCTTTCACGTTGCTGAAGGTCAGATCGTGGACCAGGGGATCGTCAGCCATCTCCGTTCCTCTCCTTCTCCCTGTCGCCTGCTCCCCCCGAAAGATCCGGAGGCTTGGGTGAAGGGAAAATCCGTTTGCGCTGATTTTCCAGGGAGATCGCCCGGACCCGGCCGTTTTTCTGGGCCAAATACAATGTGGTCTCCATGATCGGCGGAGATCCGGGAGCAGGCTCTCCGTCGAGCCTGCGGCTTTCGAGGGTTTTTCCGGAGGCAAGATCGGCCAGAAGAAGGCGGTCGCGAAGAGGAAGGGCAACCAGAAGCCCTGCGACCGTTCCCGAACCGACGGGTGACGCGGGAAGCGGCACCGACCAGAAACGGTGGCCGGAGGGGATATCGGCCGCGATCGCCCGCCCGAGGATTGCGGAGGCGGCCACCGCCGTCGATCCGGCCACGACGGCTCCGGCCGCTCCCTCGAAGACCCGCGCGAAGGGCGGGAGTCCCGGGGGAACGACCTTTTCAAGCGACACCGACTCCCCTTTTTCCGCAAAGGGAATTTCGTGAAAGATGTGACCGGTCACGGCGGAGGCGATGGCCAGCCGTTCATGGGGGATCCCCTTGCGGACCGAAAGGAAGAGGGTCACGAGCCGCATGGCCCCGAAGGCGGGGGTGGGCGTGAAGAGAACGAGTCGTTCGGTGGGCGGAGTGGTGAGCGCCCAGACGGTCCGCTTCCTCTCGGGCCAGAGGGCGACGAGCTTCGTGGGTCCTTCGAGGGAGAGCCAGATCCAGTGGTGGACATAGAGCGGAGACGACCAGCCGGCTGACGAAAAGAGGGGCATCTCCAGAATCTTTCGCTCCTTCTCCAGGGAATAGCCCGCAAGACGCGCGTTGCCGGTTGCAACCCAGAGGATGCCGCCGGAAAGAACCGGGCTTCCGAGAACCGGCCCCGGAACCTCCGCCGACCACAGGATTTTTCCCGAGAGAAGGGAGAGTGCGTAGAGATGTCCGGGACCGGATCCCCGGCGAATAGTCCGCGTCTGGGCGTAGCCCATCATGTGGGGCGCGGTGACGTAGGGGGAACCGCTCACGACATAGAACGCGTTTTCGTCCGCGACCCCCGAGGCGCGGACCGATTCGGGTAGGCGCACATGCCATAGGGTCCCACCGGTCATGGCGTCGAGACAGAGGACCTGTCCCCGCGTCGAGGTCAGAAGAAGGCGGCCATTGGCCAGAACCGGCTGGTGGGAAAAACTGTAATCCAGGGCCGCGAGGGGATTCGGCGCAAAGTTCCGGTCCCATTGGGGAGGTGCGGAGGAGGATTGAAATGTTCCGCTGCCGGCAACGGATTCCCCGGTTTGTCCGGAGGAATCCCGGGAAGCTTTGCGTGGGGGAGGTGCGGCAAAGAAGGGGTTCCGCGTCTCCCCTCCCCCCTCCTGGCTCCAGAGCCGGGGACCCCAGTCCGGCCGAACGGGCTTTCCGGGGGAACTCTTGCCGGGTCCGGACTCTCCCGAGACGATCGACTGGAGGGTGGCGCCGCTCGGAAAACCCATGGGCCCGCCGCCGGAGTCGTCGGAACGGGCCGCGTTCGGGAAGGGGAGAATCGACAGAAAAGCCGCCAGGACAGCTGCCTGCGTCATGCCCCGCGGGGGAATTCCCCATCTCTCCGTCATCTGGATCCTTTCTCCTGTGCCGATTCGTGAAACGCCCTCGTCCTCTTTTCGGCAGATTTTACCGGAAAAGTCATCCGATCACGAGGGGTCGGCTCCGGGAATCCTCCGCCTGGGGAGGAAGGTCTCACTCGGTCGCACCGGACATGGCCCGGGCGGATTTGGCAAGAACCCGCGAGAGGGTCTCATCGAGGTAGGAGACGGCCTGACTCTTGAGATGGGGAGGATGGACGCCGCGAAGCTCCCTGGAGCTCGATTCGACGCCGGACCACAGGATCCTGCCGCTTCGGGCCCGTACCAGAAAGAGATGGAGCGAAGCCTGGGCGGACAGGGTGGCTCCGGCCGCCATGTCGAGCGTGGAAATGAACCCGAAGACCACCCGGGGGTGATCGAGTTCGAACTGGTAGTCCAGAATGGAGCCGCACAAAACGAGGCCGGTGGAGATCCCTTTGACAGAGATCGCGGGGTGGCCGGGCGTTCCACCGATACGGCACCGGATGCGCGGATCATAGGAAACCGCCATCCCGTAGGCCCTGAACTGGGAGACCAGGGCCTTCGAGACATGCCCGGGAATGTTCTGGGGCGTATACAGGGTTCCCGTTCCCTCCCCCCATCCGATGGTATCCATCATTCCGGTGGGAGCGTATTCGAAAAAACGGAACCGGTGGTCGGCGAGAGGGGCCAGGACGAAAACTCTCTGCATATAGGAGCCACCGGCAGAGGGGGAGACGGGCACGTAGGCCGGAAGCTCGACCCGATTGGGAGCGCAGCCGGACAGAAACAGAACGAACAGCGGAACCGCCACGAAGAGGCGACGAATCAGGGCAAGGGACATGGCCTCACCTCCCTTGAAATTCCGGAATGAAAAAGGTCTTGTTCCAGCCTACCGCTATCCGGCCTGCCGTTCAAGATGAAAAAGCCCCCCGTGGACATTTCGGGCAAATCGATTGATCCCCTCGCCCGATTCCGATAAAATGCCTTCGACATTCTACACCTCCTTCAACCCGAACCCATGGGGAGTTCTTACGCCGTTGACCCGTTGTCGCGCCGACCGTCATCTCCGCCTTCTACGGGCCCTGACAGGCCTCTTCGGCCTTCTCATCGTCCTCTCCGGCTGCGGCGGAGGTCCAATTGTCCCGACAGCGACCGGACGCTTTCTATATGTGGCCACCTCCAGCGGGATCTACGGCTTCTCGATCATGAGCACCGGGACGCTGAGTCCCCTCTCGACCCAGCCGCTCGTTCAGAACACAGGCCTCTTCCAGATCGCCGCCACCCCGGGAATCCCGGCCGGCCAAAGCGGGCCTCTTCTCCTGGGGGCGACGGGGGACTCCTCCGTGTCGGTCTGGACCGTCGGGGGCGGGGGCAGCCTGACCCAGACAACCCCCATCGGCTGCTCAGGATCTTCAGGGCTTGGTGCCATCACCGGCCTCGCCGTGACATCCGACAGCCAGTATCTCGTCGTCGTCGACGGAAATTCCGGGGGAGGATCTTCTTCCGACAACCTGGGTTTGATTTCTTTTTCCAAGACCTCGTCATGCGAAACAGGATACACGTCCGCTTCCACTTCCACCTACCCCGTCCAGCCGGCCATCGACTGCGCGGTCTCGGGAACGTCGCCCTGCATCCTGTTTCTGACCGTTTCGACCACCTCCCTCTCCACATCCTTAAACTTGGAGACCCCCCAGGAAATTCCGGTCACGCTTTCATCAACCCCTCCTTTTGGGTCGCATTCGTCCTCCGCCTATACCTGCACGCCCCCCAACTGCCCCTTAGGCGCAACCTTCGATCCGACCACCGTCTTTTTCTACGCCTCCTTTACCGGAACCAATCCTCCCTCCCTCCAGTCGATCGCCCCGCAGGCTAAGAGTGCGGCCTCCCAAGTCTCCTTTCCCCCCACGGCGCCACTCAATTACCCGTGCGTCGACACCCTGGGGGGTATCGTCTACACCCCTACATCCAACGGCTTTCTCTATGCCTCCCCCACAAATTCCTCGGGCGGGCTCTCCGGGCCCACGACCGTTCTCTCCCCCAGCTCCCTTCCCGTCTCCCTCGACATGCTCTCCTGCGCCGTCGTCTCGAATCCCTGACTCTTTTCACCCCGGACAAGCGCTTCCCTGACCTCCGGCCAAGGCCGACACAGAGCCGTGACGGCCCTGGATTTCCATTCACGGAAGGTCTTTCTCTCTTGCGGTAACAACATTCTTTCCGCCATCCGAGCGACTTTCTCCCGATAATCGACGGTCATCAGAAGGGCCCGTTCGGATGCGGTCCAGGGGGGCTCCCGTTGCTCCTTTAAGAATCGGAGAAGCCGATCCCACCGGAGAAGCCTTCGGCGCTCACTCCGGCTCCATGGAAGGCTCCGGGCCAACGCCTCCGTTTCCGTCCCGATTCCACGATAAAAAACCCACACCCTAAAAAGAGGGTCACGCCCTGAGTGAAGGACCACCTCGTTCAGAAGTGACGGAAGTCTCTCTTCGATCCTCTCCTTGGGAATTGTCGCAAAACCTCCCGCCCGGACCAGCACCTCTCCCGAAAATCCCGGAGCCATGACCTCCGAAAGCTTCCGGAGCCACCCTCCGGAAAAGAGGGCGAGAAGCTCCGTGCGACGCCTCTCTCCCGCAACAGCAGACAGAGATTCCAGGGACCGCTGCGCAAGCTCCAGAGTCTCCGGGTCGACGGAAAACCCAAGTGTCGCGACAAAGCGCACCAGTCGAAGGACCCGGACCGGATCCTCCGAAAAAGGATCCCGAACCAGGCAGGGGCGGGCCAGGCGTCCGGCCTCAAGGTCCGCCACGCCTCCAAAAGGGTCGAGCAGAAGGGGGGCCCGCTCCTCCTGACGGACTCCCCCGGAAAGACGCATCGCCAGGGCGTTGACCGAGAAATCCCGCCTCGAGAGCTCCTCTTCGATCGAGCCGGAAAAGACAGTGATCTGGACGGTCGTTCCCTTTTTTCCGGCTTTCGGGGAGAGAACGAAGGCCTGAACCTTCCTACCCACCCAGACCCCCTCCGGAAAAAGGACGCCGATTTGATCCCGGGAGGCCCGGACGGCGAGGTCCACGTCACGGAGAGGCCGCCCGAGAAGGAGATCCCGGAGGGCGCCTCCGACCACCCAGGCCGGGAGGTTCTCCTCGTTAAGGCGGGCGAACACCGGTCCGATCCTGCGCGACAAACGCCGGAAAAGACTGGCGTGGAAGTCTTCCCCGCTTTCGTTTCGGGACGGGCCACGACGGGTCACCGGAATCTCCTGACAAAAACGATTCTCATTGTCGTCATGTCAGCTCCGGCGGTTTTGATGACGGTCCCTCCCCCAGCCTCACGGGGGATCCCACAGCCAAACCCATTATGCATCGCCATTTTTTATCATTATTTTCTTTTGCGTGGTATCTGGCATCAAAAGTGCTCTCCCGGTCCGTCTGTTTTTCAAGAGCAGACCGGACAATCCAGAATCCAGACCACTATCGCAAGGAGTCTTTCTTTGACAGATTGTTCCTCTTCCCGATCGATGCTCGTCGTCCTCCTGGCCGCGACGCTCGCCATCTCCGGGTTGTTTCCTCCAGCCCTGGCCCGCGCCGACGACTCCGTCGTCATCACCCCTTCGGCCGGAATCGAGAACGGAGGGCTGGCCTTCGGAGCCAATCTCCGGTATTTCTTCCTGCCGAACCTGGCTGGCGAGATCGACGGGGGATACGGTGACTCCCTGTGCCAGAACTGCCGCCTCTCGGAAACCACCCTCACCGCCAACCTGGTCTACGAGATCCATCCTATGGAGATCCTGTCCTTCTTCGTCGTGGCCGGGGGAGGGGTCGGATTCATCGCCCTTTCCTCTCCCGACAGCGGACGGGCCGTTCTGGACCTCTTCGATACGGGACTCGGCACGACGCTCACCCTGACAAAAAACATCGGCCTGACCCTCGAGGACCGATGGTTCCTGCCTCTGTCAGGACAACTCCCCGGAGTCTCAGGGGGAAGCCTCGTCGCCGACCGGATTTTCCTGGGAGTTTCCACTTCCTTCTGATTCTTCCCTCTTTCACACTTTATCCGCGAGCGCCACGATGCCGAGAACTTCTCTCTCCGGACGCCCCCGGCGTCCCTCTTTTTTCCCTGGGATTCTGACCGGATCTCTTCTGCTTCTCCTCGGAGGATGCAAGGGCACGACCCTCACATTCCCCCAGACACCGGAAGGGCTGACCGGCCCCTCCCTCCTCACCGCCTCCGGAACGGCCTTCGACGGCCCCATCGTCGGGGGGACGGTCGCGGTGGGCCAGTACCAGTCCGACGGCTCCCTCCTTCCGCTGGGAACCGTCACCACCGACCGAAACGGAAACTTCTCCATCACCAGTCTGTTCGACCCATCCGGAGGGCCGGTCAGCTTTACCCTGACCGGCGGGTCGACCATCGACATCGCAAGCGGCGCCACCGTCACCCTCAGCACAGGCGAGGCCCTCACCACCCTTCTCCCGGCGGCGGACATCACCCGGGCGACCGTCGTTCTGACCCCCTTCTCGTCGCTCGAGGCGACGGAAGCCCAGACTCTCATCACCCAGGGAAGCTCTCCGGCTTCGGCCCTGACCCGGGCCCGAAGCGACTGGAACCAGTTCCTGGGCTTCGACCCGGCCGAGGTTCCGCCATCCAACCTTCTGACAGGTCCCGCCAGCGCGAATGCCTCCGGCATCTACGGGCTTCTTCTGGCGGGACTTTCCCAGCTGACCGACCACATCGGCTCAACCAAAAGCCTTGCCCCTGGCACGGCCAATCCCATGGGACTTCTTTCCCTTCTCGAAGAAGACGAGGGGGACGGAGTCTTCAACGGGCTCACCCCCGGCAACCCCATCCCCCTCACCTATTACGGCTACACCCTCTCCTCCGAAACCCTCCGCCAGGACCTCACGGCCGAGGCGCTGATCTTTCTGTGGACCGGGCAGAACCAGTCCGGGCTGACCCCTGCCCTGACCGACGGGATTTTAAACGGGATCGCCCTGAACACCGGATCGCTCTTTCCCCCTTCGCCCTCTCCCCAGCTTCCGGACCCCGGCACGCCCCAGGTCACCATCACAAACCCCGTCTCCGGCCTCTACTACAACGGAACGATCGGGATCTCCGCCTCGGCCACGGACAGCCTGGGCATCGCCCAGATGGTCATGACGGGCCAGAACGTGGACCTTCCCGGCGGATCCGTCTCGGGGAACCCCATCATCACCTCACTCGACACCACGAAGAGCCCCTCGGGGCCTGCGAGCCTCTCCGCCACCGCCACCGACTATGCCGGGAACACCCGGACCGCGACCGTCGCCTTCATCATCGACAACACCCCGCCGGTTCTCTCCAATCTCTCTCCCGCCAACGGTTCGGTCTACGCCCCCGGCTGTACCGGCTCCACCCTGCTCGTCACCGTCACCGGAACCCTGACCGATACCTTGTCGGGGCCTTCAACCGTCCAAGTCCAAGAAACATCCCCCGAAAACATTGAGATAGGAACAACATATACCTCAGTAAATAGTACAACAGGAAATTTCAGCTTCACGTTTAGCGTTCCAGCAAATGGATGCTCTAGTAATCCCTTTGCTTTCAGCATAAATGGTTTTGATAATGTACAAAATGAAACTACCCTCAACTACACCCTTTCCGTCACCAACTGAAGGCAAACCGGGCCAAGCACAAAAAGGGCCGACCGGAACATTCTCCGGCCGGCCCTTCCGCCTGGTCGCAAAGATCCCGCCCCGGTCGGGTCAACCCGCTTTTCGTCCGATCTCCCGGACTAGGCTTTCCGGCTCTCCGGAACACAGATTCACCTCGGTGGTCGCCCTTTCGAAAAAGACCTTGAGAAAGAGACCGAAGGTGGAGAAAAGACGGTAGCGGATGATCGGGAGCTTGTTGATGTAGACCAGATTCCACAAAAACCATCCCAGGATCCCGGTCAGAGTGAACTGCTTGGCCGACAGAAGCGCGTAGTTGTCCCCGATCGAGACGAAGCCCCCCACATGGCGATGGGCGAAGGTGATTTCTGGTTTTTTGAGGAGGCGGGCCGCGATGTTGTGGGCCACCACACGGGCCTGCCGGACGGCAGTCTGCGCGGTGGGAGGATAGGGCTTCTGCACAAAAGGATCGATGGCGTGGGCGTTGTCGCCCAGGATCCAGACATGGTCCATCGTCCTGGCCTCAAGCGTCGAGCGGACGATGATCCGGCCCGAAGGATCCTTGTCGAGCGGGAGTTCCCGGACCAGGGGATTGGTCTTCACGCCGGCCGACCAGACAAGGGTGGATGCAAGAAAATTCGCTCCCGACGTCAGCCGGACCGTGGTTCCGTCCCAGGACTCGAGCCGGGTCCCCAGCATCATCTCGATCCCGATCGACTCGAGGCGTCGTATGGCTTCCTGGGAGAGCTTCTCCGGAAGGGACGGCAGGATGCGGCCGGTCGCCTCGACAAGGACAACACGAATCTCGTCGGCGGTGATCCTTCGCCCGAAATCCCGCAAGAGCTCCCGGTGGGCGTACTCATAAATCTCGCCGGCCAGCTCGACCCCGGTCGGACCGGCCCCCACCACCACAAAGGTCAGAAGACCGCGCTTGACCTCGGGGTTCTCCTCCCAGTAGGCCCGCTCGAACTGCTGGATGATGTGGTTGTTGATACGGGCGGCGTCCTCGAGGTTCTTGAGGGTGAAGGCCCGCCGCTCGAGTTCCTGGTTTCCGAAGAAGTTTGTCTCCGAACCCAGGGCAATCACCAGATCGTCATAGGGGAGGGCGCGATGGGTGGTGCGCACCTGTCGGTTTTCGAGGTCGATCCCTTCGATCTTCCCGACATGGGCGTGAACTCTGGTCTTCCGGAAGATCTTTCGGATGGAATGGGCAACGTAGCGAGGCTCGAGCGCCCCGGTCGCCACGCTGTGCAGCATGGGCGTGAAGAGAAAGTAATTCCTGCGATCCACGACCGTCACCCAGACGTCGGGGCGATTCTTTCCCAGAAACCTGGACAGATAAACCGCAGTGTAAAGCCCGCCGAACCCGGCTCCCAGAATCAGGACACGATGCGGCTTTTCCGTGTCACCCGCTTCCCCTGCCATCGTTTTTCCCTCCCTTTTCCCATCTCCTGCGGCCTCAGAAAAACCGCCTTTTTTGATTCTACCCCGGAAGATCCGGCCGGATCAAAAATTCCAAAGGGTTGAAACACCGAAGATCATCAAGCCCCCCGGAACCGGACATCCGAAGGTCCGGCATCAAACGAAGTCTTTTTCCATTTCGAAAGCCTCTTTTCCTGTCTCCGTCGCAAAAACTGCCTTCTTCTTCCCGAAATTCAATTGCGAAAGAAGGGAGGAGCATGATAGGATTGTTCTTTCGAGGAGGGAACTTCATGTCCCAGGGACATCCGCAGTACCCCATGGTCAACCATATGGGCCAGATCCTCATGGCCGGCTTCGCCTTTCTCTTTGTCGGGGGACTTCTGACCATTTTTGCGCAATGGGTCTATAACCGCTTCATTCGCAAAACCCCGCCTCCCGAGTACACGGAAAAGCCGAAATTCTTCGACCGGGATTGACAGTCCTGTCCTTTTTTCCGACATCCTTGCCGATTTGTCATCCTTCTTGTGGAGCACAAGATGCCTGATTCTCCCAGGGCGGCGGACTCCCTGCCTCTCGTGGCCATTCTCGGCCGTCCGAACGTCGGAAAGTCGACCCTGTTCAACCGCCTTCTGGGAGAGAACCGGGCCATCGTGGAAGACCAGCCAGGTGTAACCCGGGACCGCCACTACGCCACCGTCACCCGGGGGCCCTGGACCTATCGGCTCGTCGATACGGGGGGCATTCTCTTCGGGGACGACCACCCTCTGGGGGAAGCGATCCGGAAGCAGGCCCTCTTCGCTCTCGAGGAAGCCGATGCGCTGATCTATGTTTTCGACGCCCGAGAGGGCTATAACCCCATGGACCGGGATGTGGTGGACCGGATCCGCGCCTCGGGAAAACCCGCCGTCTTCGCCGTCAACAAAAGCGATTCCCCGACCCGCGAATCCGTTCTTCTGGCCGACTTTTACAAATACGGCGTCGAACCTCTCCAGCCGATCTCCGCCCTGCACGGACTGGGCATGGAAGAGCTTCTCGCCCCCCTTTCATCCCTTCTTCCCCGTTCGACGGATGTGGAAACCGACCCCGACCGCCTGGTCCTCACGGGCGAATCGGAGGAAGAGATCCGCGAGAGAATCCGGAAGCGGCTCGATGAACCGGCCCGGGTCGCCGTAATCGGCCGGCCCAATGTTGGAAAATCGACACTGATCAACCATCTCCTGGGGGAAGAGCGTCTTGTCACCAGCCCTCTCCCCGGAACGACCCGCGACGCCATCGACACCCTTGTCACCTGGCGCAACAAGCCCTACCGTTTTGTGGACACCGCCGGGATCCGGAAAAGGGGCAAGCTCGCCGAGGCATCCGAACTCTACGGGATCATCCGCACAGAAAGGGCCCTTTTGAACGCCGAGATCGCGATCGTTCTCGTATCGACTCCGGACGGCCTCACCGACGGAGATCTCCGGATCATTCGCCAGGTCATCGACACCCGCCGGGGTCTCATCATCGCCTTCAACAAGTGGGACGCCGTGGCCAGGGGAGAGACTCCCGACCTTTCCCTTCTCGCCGAGCGATACCCTTTTCTTGCCTTTGCCCCTGTTCTGAACATCTCGGGGATGACCGGCCGGAACATCTCCCAGATCTTCCGGCATATCGAGACAGTCCGGTCCTGGTATTACCGGCGTGTCGGAACCAGCGAACTCAACCGGGCCATTCTCCCCGTCATGGGCCACACCCCCCCTCCCCGCCTCAAGACTGGTCCCGTCAGGGTCTACTACGCCACCCAGGTCCAGATCGCACCGACCGTCATCCATCTCTTCTCGAACCGGCCGGACGGGTTGACCCCCACCTATCTCCAGTTTCTGACCCGGAAGATCCGGGAAAAATATGCCTTCACCGGGGTCCCGTTCCTTTTGAAGCCACGCGGCAAAAAAGAGGAATAGCCACCATTTCCTGTGATGATGGTCACAAGGCAGCTTCTTGTCGTGCGTCCAAATGAGGGGTATTCTTACTAAAGGAAGGTTTCCTGGAGAAAGGAGATTGTTATGAGCGTCCAGTCGTCGGGATGCCCGGAAGGATTTCTGGCCGGAGCCATCCTGTCTTTGTTGCTCTTGTCCCGTCCGGCATTGGCTCATCCCGGGGGAGTATCACCGCCCGTCCACCCACCCGTCCATCCGGCCGTGCATCCTCATCCCCATCCCCAGGGAGCGGCCAACCTCGGCCAAATTCACATGAGTCCCTCTCCGGCCAACTTTGGCCAGACCGTCTCGGGCGTCGCCTCGACCCAGGGTCAGACCATTTCCAAGGACGCGCAATCGGGCATGACGGGACAGAAGCTGTCGGGAATTGCCAGCCAGCATGGAGCACTGGTTTCAGGGGTGGCGACAAGAACCATCCCTCCGCCAACTCCACCTGGAGGAGCCCCACCACCTCCTCCTCCGGGAACGGTGCCTCCACCGCCACCTGGAGGGACTCCGCCTCCCCCCCTCCCGACTCCCTGATTTAGAGGAAAACGCTTTCTTCTCGCTCTTTCGGGGAGAAGGAAGCATACCTTTCCTTCGGGCGGTCTCCCCTCTAGTAGGAGTAATAAAAGGAGAATCCTTCGTATCCTCCGATTCCTGGCCAGACCGAGGAGTTGAGAAGACCCGCCTCAAGGGAAAAAATGGTATGGACCGGAAGAACCTCGGCAGAAAGAATGCCTCCGGCCTGAACAGCTTCGTAACTTTGGTTTCCCTGGCCGATCACCTCCGGTCCCGCATAAAAAAGGACCCTGCCTTCCAAAAGGCTCCCTGCATTCAGCTGGTAGCGCCCTTCCCCCAAAAGATAATTAATGCTCCCGATATAGCTTCCGAAAAGGTCGAGACTCCCCGGACCGATCCTGTCGAGAACCAGTTCGGTCTGCAGGTACACGCCTCCGATGGTGCTCACCGGAGTCAGGGTCTGGTCGACATTGAACCAGGCGCCCCCCACGTCGCCCTCCCAGAACCCCCAGGACGCCGGAATCCGGAGACCCACGGCGGCCACACCTCCGACATAGGACTGGCGCGTCAGCCCATCCACCGACACCTGGGGGGAGAGGGCCGGCTGATTGAAGGAGATGACGTTCCCGGCGACAAAAAGGTGAAAATAGGCCGGGGTCGGCCCCGAGGCGAGGAGTGCCAGAGCCGGGAGTGGAATCAGTTCTCCCGCCATGGCATCATAGAATGCCGCCTGCTGCGAAAAGATCAGCTCCCCCCCGGACAGCTCAAAGACCGGGGCGGAATCCGCCAGGACCTTCGTGGAACTAAAGATCGAGAGGGGCAGCAGGAGTAACGATAGAATATGGTGAAATCCCGGGAAAAAAGAGAGCCTCTTTGATCGCATCCAACCTCCGGAATCAAAAAGAGCGCAACCCGGAGTTGTCGTGCTTGCCTCCGGACCGCGCTCCCATGTCTTCAGAAAAGGAGTCTGCTATCTCTTCCCGAGACTCTTTTCCACCTCGAGAATCTTGAGCGTCGTCTTTATGACCGTATCGGGATTCAAGGAAATCGAGTCGATCCCCATACGGACCAGGGCTTCGGCGATTTCCGGAAAGTCGCTGGGGGCCTGTCCGCAGATGCCCGAGTAGGCCTTGTTCCGTTTGGCGCCTTCGACCGCCATGCGGATGAGGGACTGAACCCCCTCGTCCCGTTCGTCGAAGGACTCCGCCAGGATTTCCGAATCCCGGTCCACCCCCAGGGTCAGCTGGGTCAGGTCGTTCGAACCGATGGAGAATCCATCGAAATATTTGGCGAACTCGTCAATGAGAATGACATTGTTCGGGATTTCGCACATCACGAAGACCTCCAGGCCGTTCACCCCGCGCTTCAGACCGTTCTTTTCCAGAACCTCGATGACTCCCCGAGCCTCCTTCAGCGTCCGACAGAAGGGAATCATGATACGGACATTGGTCAGCCCCATGACGTCCCGCACCCGCCGGATCGCCTGGCACTCCAGCGCAAACCCCTCTTCATACCGGGGGCTGATGTAGCGGGAGGCCCCCCGGAAGCCCAGCATGGGGTTCTCCTCGTGGGGCTCGAAGGCAGACCCTCCGATCAGGCTCGCGTATTCGTTGCTCTTGAAATCGCTCATGCGTACCGTCACGGGCTTGGGATAGAAGCCGGCTGCGATCGTGCCGATTCCAAAGGCCAGCTTCTCGACAAAATAATCCTTCATGTCCCGGTATCCGGCCGTCATCGACTCGATTTCGGCCATGACCTTAGGATCGGTCACCTTCTCCGGATGGACAAGCGCCATCGGATGGATCTTGATGAAGCCGTTGATGATGAATTCCATGCGGGCCAGACCGACTCCGTCGTTGGGGATGAAGGAAAGGCCAAAGGCCTGGTCGGGATCTCCGAGGTTCATCATGACCTTGGTCTTCGGGCGGGCGAAGGCGTCGAGCTGGGTCCGGTCCACATGAAACTTCAGAAGCCCTTCGTAGACCATGCCGGTGTCTCCCTGGGCGCAGGAGACGGTCGCCTCCTGGCCGGACGAAAGAGCGTCGATTGCTCCTTCGGCTCCGACCACGGCCGGAATCCCGAGTTCCCGGCTCACAATGGCGGCGTGACAGGTCCGTCCTCCGCGGCTCGTGATAATTGCCGCAGCCGTCTTCATGACCGGCTCCCAGTCAGGTGTCGTGGTTTCGGCGACCAGAATTTCTCCGGGCTTGAAGTCACGGATATGGCGTAGATCCCGGATGACATGGATCTTCCCCGAGGCTATCCGCTGTCCGACCGCCTTGCCCCGAAGCAGGACACGGCTCTTTTCATCGAGGGTATAGGCTTCGAGGAAGTCCGTCTTGTTTTTCTGGGATTCGACGGTCTCCGGCCGGGCCTGGACCAGGAAGAGCTCTCCGGAGACGCCGTCCTTGGCCCACTCCATATCCATGGGCCGATCCACTCCCGCTTTCCGGGTGTAGTGTTCCTCGACCTTGATGGCATAATCGGTGAGCGTCAGGATTTCGTCGTCGGAGAGACAGAAGGTCTGGGCCTCCTCCGCGGTAACCCGCTCGTTCGCAACGGTCACCTTTGCGTTCCCGCTGGCATAGACCATCCGGAACTGCTTCTTGCCCAGATTCTTCCGGATGATCGAACGATGGCCGGTCTTGAAGGTGGGCTTGTAGACATAGAACTCGTCGGGATCAACATTGCCCTGGACCACGTTCTCGCCCAATCCGTAGGCCCCGGTAATGAAGACCACATCCCGGAATCCCGTCTCGGTGTCCAGGGTGAAGAGGACCCCCGAGGACCCCTTGTCGGAACGGACCATCTTCATCACACAGATGGAGAGGGCGATGGAAAAGTGGTCGAATCCGTGGTCGACGCGGTAGGAAATCGCCCGATCCGTGTAGAGTGAGGCGAAGCATTTGAGACAGGCCTCCCGGAGCTGCTGCAGACCACGGATGTTGAGATAGGTATCCTGCTGGCCGGCAAAGGAGGCCGTTGGAAGGTCCTCGGCCGTGGCCGAACTTCTGACCGCCACGTCCGGCGAGTCTCCGTATTCCTTCGCCAGTAGCCCGTAAGCCTCTTCGATCTCGGCCCACATGTCGGCCGGGATGCTGACACCCAATATCAGGTCCCGGGCCATCTTTCCGCGTCGCTCGAGGTCGGCGATGTTGTGGCGGTCGAGACCGTTCAGAGTCTCCTTGAGAGTCTCCATGATCCCGCCCTTTTTGAGGAGGTCCCAGTAGGCGTCGGCCGTAATCGCAAACCCGTTGGGAACCTTGACCCCCTGCGGAACGAGCTCCTGAAACATCTCCCCCAGGGAGGCATTCTTTCCGCCCACGAGGGGGATATCGGAAAGTTTGATCTCATTGAAGAACCGGATATAGCGCATCTCGTCCCTTTCTGGTTGTCCGCCCGGATGCCGGCTCTGACGTGGCCCCTTTGAGGGCTTCCGCAGAATCCGGCCCGGTCCCTTTGATCGTCGATGAAAAAAGACGGGTCCCCCAACCCTCGCATATCGCCTTGGATTTTCTATCCTACCAAATCCGGCCCAAGGTTCAAAGAAGTCCGCAAACTCGCAGACTCCGGCCGGAGTCCCGACTGTTTTTCAGGGATTGGAGAACGGCTCGTAGGACCTGGGGGCCGCATAGTTCTCGTAGAGTGCCCACAGGATCATGATCATGATGATCAGACTCCAGGACAGGATGAACCAGCGATAGAACCGGCTCCGGGAGGAGGTTGCGACCGGGACCGGGGGGCGCCTGAAAGGAGGCAGGCTCAAAAATCTCCGGATCGTTTCGTACAGTGAGACATCCCGGACAGCCTCCCGGGCCACGGAAAGCGCCACACTTTCCTCCGGCATCCGGACAATCTCGAACCGGTATTCTCCGGGAATCTCCCTGAGAGCGACGGCATCGAGGGAGAGGACCTCCTCCTCCCGTCCAGGGCGTCGGACCACAAGCGAATCAGGCCGGATTTCGAGAACGGCGACGGGAGGACGGCGCATTTCAAGAATGACGTAAAGGGTTCCCAAGGCCAGGAGAGAACCCAGCGAGGCCGGCACCAGGAAGACCCAGTGAATCAGCATGAGCCGCGTCACCGTGAAAAGCCCGAGCGACAGGACGGCCAGGGCCAGAACCGCGCGGGTCAACCACTGCGACAGGCCCGACGGGGGTCCTCCAAAGATCTTCAGGATCCACGGGGCAGGCGATCCGGTCCGCCAGGGAGAGGGAAGATTGTCTTCGGAGTCATCGGCCATAGGATGTTCCTTTCATTTTTTCCATCATCGAAAAATTCCCCCACTCCGGTCAACCATGTTCCAGGAGCAATCCCCGGCAAATCAGGATCCGGCATGTGACAGGAGGGGGAGGATTCCTTCCGTCACCACCCTGTCCCCGCTTTCGAGATTTCCCCGAATTTCCACATCGCCTCCCCGATGGCCCAGTACTGAGACAGGAATCAGGGTCGGCGGGCCCCCCGATCTTACGACAAAAACCGCCGTTTTTCGCTCCTTTGTTCGGACGACCGCCCTTTCGGGGGCAAGGAAAACCGGGGCCGACTTCTCCTCTATGACGGGAATGCGGATCCGCACCCAGGAGTCCGGCCGAAAATGTCCACCGGCGTTGTCGAGAGAGATTCGCAGCGGAATCGTCCGGGTGTTGGGATCGATGAAAGGGGCGATCCGGAGGATCCGGCCGGCGCCGACCAGGCCTTCTTCGTGGAGCGGAACGATCGAAACCGGCATACCCCGCCGGAGCCCCTTCTCCTCGCCAGGGTACAGGAAGGCCTGGACCCAGAGTCTGGAAAGATCGGACACCTCGAACAGGAGATCCCCGATCCGGACCTGGGCTCCTTCGGAAGGTCCAATCCGGATTAGGGTTCCCGAAAGGGGCGATCGCACTTCGTAACGATCAACCGGCCGACGCGTCCGTTCCAGACGCGCGATCTCTTTCCGGGAGGCCCCGAGAAGGCGAAGTTTCTGTTCGGCCAGAACACGGATTCCTCCGACCCCCTTCCGCCCGTTCGCTCCCGGGTTGGAAAGAATGCTCGAAAGCTCCGATTCGGCACTGAGAAAGTCCGGACTCTTCAGAACCATGACCGTCTCTCCCCGGGAAACACGATCCCCAGGAAAAATCCGGATGGAGACAACCGAAAGGGCCGGAAGCCGAGCCATCACCTGGGCAAAGGAGGCCGGATCGTAGGCCACTTGGCCCAGGAGGGTCCGCATGGGAGGACCCAGAGCTTTCCGGATCGGAGTCGTGGCGATCCTCGACCCGGGAGAAGAGACCGGGTGATGCTCCTGGGTCCGCTGACAGGCGGAAAGCATTCCCAGGAGTATGAGGGCGCAAATGACACGCGTCATTCGGGAGTCCTTTCAAAAGAAGCCGCAAACCAGGAAGACCCGAGAATCGGCAGAAGAAAAACGGAGGAGAGGAATGAGCCGGCGAGCCCTCCCAGCACCGCGATCGAAAAGGAGCGCTCCATGTCGAGACCGGCTCCCGCCGCGACGGCGAGCGGGAGCAAGGCCATTGCATTCGCGATGTGGGTCATGAGAAGCGGGACGATCCGGTCGGACAGGGCCCGAGTGAAGCGCTCCCGGGAATCCCCCGGGGACTGGAGGGCCCGGTCGATGACGAGAAGCCCGTTTTCTGCCGAAATACCGGCAACCAGAACAAGACCGACAAAAGAGGAAAGGTTGAGAGAATGATGGAAAATGGTCAGCGTTAGAAGCGCTGCGATCACTGAGAAAAAGACCCCGACCAGAAGAATGACAGGCGGGGCGAAGCGCTGTCCAAGGGCAAAAACCACTCCTGCCACGAGAAGAATGGCAAAGAGAAGCGCCGAGGTCAATTGACTGAAGCTTTTCTTCTGCCAGATCGCGTATCCACCCAGATCAACCCAGACAGAGGGGGGGAGGGAGACCTGGGACAACGCGCGGTCGATCCCGGCGGAGACCGTTCCAAGATCGGATCCGGACAGGCGTCCCGACACCGAAATGACGGGAGCGAGGTTCAGTTCGTCAAGTTCGGATCGTTCAGGCTCGTCCGACCAGCGGGCGATGCGGGAAAGAGGAATGAGTCCCGTTGGGGTTTCGACCGGGAAATGACGGATTCCCTCGAGGGTCCGAAAGGGCTGGGGGGCGTCCATCACGCGGACGGGACGGGGGATTTCCCCCTCCATGACCGTCGTCACAGGAACCCCCCACAGCCCGGTTCTCAGATCGTCAATGACCTGTCGCGGAGTCAGATGGTAGGAGGCGGCCAGTTCGCTTTCGACATGAATGAGCGAAGCCGGGGGCACGGGTCTTTCGCTCCGCGCCACATCGACCACCCCCGGAATCTTCTTCAGCAGGGAGATCACCGCCGGAACGGCCTCCTCCATGCGCGCCCTGTCGGAGCCATGGATGCGAAGCACCACGGGAGCCTCCGTCCCGATCAGGTCGTTCAGCATATCCTCGAGAATCTGGGGAAATTCCACCGAAAGTTCCGGCTCCGTTTTCCGGACATATTGACGCACCTGGTCGATCACCTGGAAGACCGTTCTGCGACGATCGTCCGACAGACGGACGATGATGTCTCCCTTGGTGGGTTCCGTGATGTAGAACCCCATTTCGGCTCCAAGCCTCCGGGAGGTTGAAACCACCTCGGGCAAGGTGCGGAGATAGGTTTCGATTCTCGAAAAGGCCCGGTCGCTGTCTTCCAGCGAGGTCCCCGGAGGTGCATGAATGTCGATCAGAAAGGCTCCCTCATCCATCCTGGGCATGAAATTCGTCGCCAGGCCGCGATGCAGAACCAGGACCGAAGCAGCAAAGAAGAGAAGCAGGGCCGCAACCACTCCCCACCGGGGAATGGAGAAAACCTTGTCGAGAAACAGTTCCGTTCTCCGACCGGAGAGCCTTTCCCTTTCCTCCCCCAGAAAAGAGGGGGTCACGAAAAGATTGACGGCAAGAGATAGGACGAGAAGAAGAAGAAGCGTCAGGGCAAGCGGCATGAAAAAGGCTCCGGCCAGTCCCCCCAGTCCGAAGAGTGGAATCAGGACGACAATCGAAGCCAGAGAGGAAAAGAGAAAGGGACGGAGAAGGACGGGGAGGCGGCGGCCTCCTTCAAGAATCACGACGAAGTCGTCGATGACAAGACCTGTGCCGGCCGCCAGGCCTCCCAATGTCAGAAGGTTGATCGACTGATGAAAGACGGCGAGAAGACCCAGGGCCAGGACAAGAATCATGGGGACAAGAGTCGCCACGAGGACAAAAGGCCGGACGCGGCGGAGGAAGAGTAATATCACGGAAAAGGCGACCCCGATCCCAAGGAGCAGAGCCACCGACACATGGAATATCGCCTGACCGATGACATGCCCCTGATCATAGGTCACCCGGCTTTGCACTCCCGGCGGCAGTAGATGTGTCAGTGTTTTCTTTTGGGCCTCGATCCGGTCGACGACGCCCAGGGTGTTTTCCCGATGGGCCCGAAAGACGTTCAGAAGTATGGCGGGCTCCCCGAATGCGCTGACCCGGACCATACGGTCCGCGGGGCGGATCCCGAAGCGGACCGTCGCCACCTCGGAGAGAGGAAGGGGAGCCTGCCCCGACCCCGGAAGAAAAAGACGGCGAACGGAATCGAGACCCGAAAGGGCATTGTGAACCTCGAGCAGAAGAATCTGATGGTATTCGGAAAGACGGCCCACCACTCCGATACGGTTGTGGTCGGGAAGGGCCGCAAGAACATCCTGCATGCTCTTTCCCGCGCTCGCCAGTTCGTAGGGATTGACCTCCACATGCACTTCGCGGCCCTGGCCCCCAACGATCTCGACCTTCCAGACCCCCGGGATATTCACAAGGAAGGGCAGAAGTCGATAACGGGCCAGATCGGTCAGTTCCGACGGAGAACGCGAGCGGCTCGTGAGGGCGATCTGATAGACCGGCGTGTCGGCAGAAATCATCCGGATCGCCCGGGACCGGGTTCCCGGCGGCAGATCGGGGAGGACGCGGGCAAGAGCCTGATTGACTCTGGAAAGGGCCAGAACCATGGGAGTATCCCAGGAAAAGCGCACAAAAAATTCGGAAGAGCCCCGGGAGGTCCGAGAGCGCACTTCCCGAACCCCCGTGACCCCCCGAAGGGCCATCGAGACAGGCCGGGTGACCCGGACCTCCATCTGGGAAAATGGAAGATCCCGGGTCGATACGATCACGGAAATTCTGGGAAAATCGATGGAGGGGTAAAGGGCTACCGGAAGTGTCAGCGCCTTCGCCCCGGCAAGGACCGTCAAAACAAGAAGAACGGAAAGGGCCGTCAGTCGATGGCGTTTCAGGAAACGGAGCATCCTCTCCGCACTGGACCCGGCACTCATCAACGAACTGGTTGGGTGTTGGGAAGGGTTGTCATGCCCTTCATCTTACCCGGGGAAGCCAGTCAAGACAATCAAGAAACTCAGAACATCCTGAAATGAGGCATGCAGGCCCCCCATCAGGCCGGCTGTGCTGACGGGTGGAGAGGAATCCTGTAAGAGGGCTTGAGCGCCGAGGCCGTCCTTCGGAGAGGGTCCGAGAGCTTTTTCAGCTTTGCCGCCACAGTAGGAGGCGGTGAAAGAGTGGCCCAGATTTCCACGATACCCTTTCCTAGGCGATCCTCCCCCCGGGCAAGGGGAGCCGATTTTTCGATCTCGATCGAGGACCGGACAATGGTCCTGGGCCTGTCCAGCTCGTCCGGGGCAACGGAGACACAATCGCCGGGGCGAAGATTTCCAAGACGGGGTGTTTCAGGATCTCCCGTGACAACCATGGCGCTCCTAAGACGCTTGGGATCCCCCGCAAAGAGGGCCTGAACGCTTCCGAGAGAGAGAATGCGCCCGGTCGGTGCCTGGCAGAGAGGCCGCCCGGACGGCGAAACCCTGGTCTCCCGGATCTGAAGCGCCACGCTTTGAACTCCCGGATGTTTCACCACCTTCATCACGACTCCCCCGACGATCTTCCGAACGACATGGCGTGCTGGCTCTCCCTCCTCCTCAAGCGCCATGACGGCACCCGCTTCCGTGCTCTGACAAGCAGCCAGAGCCATCCCCAGGCTCACGAGAAGCCCCGAAAAAAACCTTCGGCCGAATCCTCTGTGCTGTCCCATATCAAACCTCCCGACCAGAATCTTCTATCAAAGGATCACGTTCCCTCTAACGCATCGCAGTTCACAATGCTCATGGTATAGCAATCGTCATGCCATTTCTCATTCATAAAGAAAACGCAATAACACTGAGCTGGCAAAATCATGAAAAGAGAACCAAAAAAACACATGGATGACAATTTTGTAAGTTTGATTACATAAAAGATGGATGATTTCCTTTAAAAACTCTCAGACTAAAATATCTTCGGGAGCACTCCTCCGCTCATTCCTGTTGATCTTTTTTTCCGAAGACAGTTTCTTTCCAGTCCCCGATACGCTATAATCCCTTTCTCGACTACGTTGGGTCCCATCGTCTAGTGGCCTAGGACGCTGGCCTCTCACGCCGGAAACACGGGTTCGAACCCCGTTGGGACCACCAACCAGCATGTCCCGGGAATATCGTGAATTCGTTTTCTCCTTCCTCCATTGACACCATCCTGTACGATCTCGACGGAACTCTCGCCGATTCCTTCACTCCCATCCGGGATTCATTCAACCACATGCTTCGCCATTTCGGCCTGGACAGGGAATTGTCCGAAACCGATACTCTCGCTTTGGTCGGGGGGGCCCTCGACGACTCCGTGGCCCGCCTTTTGCCCAACACTTCGGTCTCTCGGGGGACCGCCATCTTTCGTGAGCATTACGAAACCATCTTTCTGGAAAGGACCCATCCCATGCCAGGAGCTCCGGATTTGCTTGAGAAGATTTTCCGGCGAGGACTCCCGCAAGGGGTGATCACAAACAAGCTCGGTCGGTCTGCACGCGAAATAATCCGCCACTTCGGATGGAACGCCCTCCTTCCACTTTGCCTGGGCGAAGGAGACGGACTTCCGCTCAAGCCCTATCCGGATATGATCGTCTCTGCGGCGAAAACCCTGAAAACACGCCCGGAAAATCTTCTTTTCGTGGGAGACTCTCCATTCGATTTTCTGGCCGCCCGGAAGGCGGGATGCCGGATTTGCCTTCTGACGACAGGGACCCATCGGCGAGTTGAGCTTGCGCCGCTTCGTCCAGATCTTCTTTTCGACAGTCTTGACGAACTGGGAGAGTGGCTCAGGGAACCTGATAGGGGCCGGTGAATCCTGGGGTCATGACGGGATAGGGAGAGCCTCCCATGATGGCGGTCTCCGGAACCCAGGTGTGCAGGAAGAGGACGTCGAGGGTCACAAGGCGCAGGGTCCGGCCGCTGTCGGTCAGGGCAGGCCGCTTCATTCGGCGGACTGTCGCGATGACGGTGATACGCTGTCCATCACGCAATGCGGAAGGGTCGACGGGATAGGGGAAGACGAGAAGAAGAAGTCCCGAGGTGGCATCGGGAGCCCCTGGCCTGAAATTGCGGTCAAGAGGTGCCGGATCGAGCTGGACATAGGCCCTCGTGGTCCGGTTGTCGAGATGGACCGTCCGGCCGCCAACGACCACCTTTTGTCCCTCAAGCTCCCGATGGTTGTGAAGGATGGCGCTGTAGGAAAGCGTCGTGTCGACCCCGGAAAGCTGTCTTTCGGTAAATGTGGGCGGATTGAAGATCGCGCAACCGCCTGTGGACAGGATAACCGGAAAGAAAATCAACAGGACCCGAATGATTCTCGCGGGTCCCTGGGAAATCACTTTTTCCACCAGTCCAGATTGCCGGTAATGATGTATTTCCTGAAAAGATCGAAAATGATGAACCCCAGAAAACCAAACTCGAGAATCGTGAAAATCCGGAAAAAAATTCCGAGAAGTTTGGCCCGTCTCGGCGTGAACTCGAGGGAATCCGGCTCCCCAGGAGCGGATTCGGGCTTTTTCCCCTCGTTGTCAGTGTCCAATTCTGCCTCCAGGGGGATCATGTTGGATCCGCCATTCCCAATAGATTCTGGTTCAGGGCCCCCAGCCAGTATACCCTGCGGTTGGCATCCGGCAACATGACAAGGTCGACCCTGCGATGGTTGAAGGAAAACGAGAAGTCAACCTCCCCAGGAAGAGCAAAACGGGTGGCTCCCCCGATCCGGTAGGGGACCTGAGCCTGATAGTCCGAAACGACCGCACCCGCTTCATTAATTCTTCCGGAGAGAGAAACCGTCTGACCGGCCCGATCAAAGTCGAGTCTCCCTTCGAAAGCGAAGGGCCCGTCAACCAGCAGACTCCCAGCAAGGGCCATCCGGTATCTTCTCGCTGGAAATCGGTAGAAAGGCTTCGGATAAGGAAGAAAAATCCCCACTCCCCGCGTGTGGTCCGACCTGAGCTCGAAGAGTCCCGAATTCCCGCTTCCTATTATTTTAAGTTCCTGGTCCTTTCCTTTCAACCAAAGGGTGGCCCTGAGACGCCCGGAGAAATCGGGTGGCGACACTCCCCGAAGAAGATCCTTCCTCTGGACGACCCCGTTCACAAGAGAGACCGGGTGGTAAAAGTGTCCGGGAGTTCGGAAGGGAACCGGTCCCACCACCGATATGGTTTCATTGAGAAGCGCCCGGTAGGCATTGAGAATAACCAGGCGAGGCCTCCAGAACCCGCGTGGGGATGGCGCGACGTCCATGATCCAGAGCGGGGGCTCGAGAACGGAAGAATCATCCGAAGGAACGAATGCGGCCCTCCGGATGCGGCAGGCCGAAAGATCCCTGAATTCGACAAACCCATGGACTGTCCGTCTCGACCAGTGGTCGTCCTTTCGGATTTCGATGACGGCCGACAGGGGTAGAACAGCTCTTTTACGGGAAAGATCGAAGCCGGGACCCCAGTTTTTTTCTATTCTGACGCGCAGAATCTGCCCTGAATTGGGTTTTTGACCCTCCACCACCCCTCTCACGTTCAGATAGCGTGGCGTACACTCGATTGATGAGACGAGAAGGCGGGAATATACTGCCGCGTCCATCATCGAGGTCCGGTAGAGTGTTCCAGGCTCTGACACTGTGGGTATGCTTTTGGAAAAAGAAGCGCAGGAGGAGAGAAAAAGTAAAGCTCCTCCGGCTAAAATCCCGGTACGAAGAAAATGAAGATTCCTTTTCCAGAACCCGTTCAGAAAAATCATCTTACCGCAAGCGTCCGGCCTTTTATTCGCCACTTGTATTGAACCCTGTCCTGAGGTTGTGATAAGACTAATCCCCAATGATTGAAGAATCAGAGGTTCACACCTAAAATTCTCTAACACCTTAAGCTGGAGGACTCATGGCTACGCTCTTTAAGGTCTCTTCCGCAGAAGACCGATCTTTATGGCTCAATATCGGTCGAAAGCCGGTGGCCCTCCTTGGCCTCTCGCTCCTCGGTCTGAGTGCCTGCGCCCAAACAAATGCCTTCATTGGCAACCACCAGAATGCGGCGTACAACTATCGGGCGGCGGCCCAGGGCTCCGAAAAGGAGGCAAGGAAACAAGCCGACCTGCAAAATCACATCGTCGCAGCCATGAAATATATTGATGCGGCGAGGAGTCGTCTCTCTTCGGCCCAGGAATATCAAAAAATCGGAAATCCCGTCTGGGCCAAGAACATGTTCGACAAGAGCAGCGCGGACCTTACGACTGCCGCCAACGAAATCAAGGCGGCCCAGTCTCCCCTTTCAAACTAGGCTGAACGATCCCGCCCGGGGATCACCGTCCCCGACGCCCATACCGTCGCTTTTTATTGGATCCCCGGGAATCCGAGAGGTTTTCCGCCTCCTCTTCAAGGACGAAATCGCACCGGAGACGCTGAAAATCGACCTTCGCGACCGTCACCCGAAGGGCATCCCCCACAGAGAAGGTCCTTCCCGTTCTTTCTCCACGAATCTGGTGCCGGTCCTCCCGATATTCGTAATAGTCCTTTCCAAGCTGGCTGATCGGAATAAGACCCTCCACAAAAAATGGGACAAGCTCGACGAAAATTCCGTAGGAGGCCACTCCGGTGATTCGACCGTCGAAGCTTTCTCCAAGATGGCGGGACATGAATCGGACCTTCTTGAAATCGATCGCCATACGCTCAGCTTCTGTCGCCTTGCGCTCCTTTTCGGAGCAATGCTGGGCCACTCTGGAAAGCGGAGCCGGAAGAAGGGCCTCTTTCCCGGCTTGGGAGGAGAGGGACAGAAGGCGATGGACCACCAGATCGGGATAGCGTCGGATAGGGGAAGTGAAATGGGTATAGTCCGAAAAGGCCAGACCGAAATGGCCGAGTGGTCGCTCGTCGTAGCGCGCCTGCTTGAGGGAACGAAGAACCGCGTAATGGACGGGGTGCTCGACGGCCGTTCCGCGGGTTTTTTCGAGAATCATGGAAAGGTCCCGGGGAGTCACCGGGTCGTGCCGGGCGACAGTCACCCCGAGCGAGTCCAGAAAGGAATAGAGATTTTCAATCCGCTCGGGAGACGGAGACTCGTGGGCGCGAAAAATGGCCGTTCCCAAGCGTTCAGACAATCGGGAAGCCACGAGTGTGTTCGCCAGCAACATGAACTCTTCGATAAGCTGGTGAGACATATATCGGGGAGAGCGGAGAATGTCGACGGGTTCACCCCGGAGATCCAGGACGATTTCTGGCTCAGGAAGATCAAAGTCCAGACTTCCCTTTTCCATCCGTCGCCTTCGAAGGAGTTGTGCCACGCGCCACAACTCCTCCAGCAAGGATCCCCAGGGGCGGTATTCCTCCGAAGGCTCCCCCGCAAGGCACCGGTGGACCTCGGAATAAGTCATGCGCTTCCGGCTCCTGATGACCGACGGGGTCACCGACCAGTCGACAACGGAGCCGTCGGTTCCGATTTTTGCAAAAACGGAACGGGCCAGACGGTCCTCGTCGGGATTGAGAGAAAGGACCCCGTTTGAAAGAACCTCCGGGAACATCGGGACCACTCTGTCCGGAAAGTACACGCTTGTGGCTCTGGCAAAAGCCTCCCTGTCAAGCGGCGAACCCGGAAGCACATAGGTCGAGACATCCGCGATGTGAACTCCCAGAGTCCAGGTTCCATCGGAGTTTTCGACGAGGGATATGGCGTCGTCGAAATCTTTGGCCGAATCTCCGTCGATGGTCACAACGTCAAGAGTGCGCATATCCGCGCGATCTCCTTCAGGAACGATCTTGACCGAGGCAGCACGGTGCTGTGCCGCCTCTTCGACTTCAGGGGGAAAGGCGAGGGGGAGACCGAAGGAAGCGATAACCAGATCGGTATCGATGGCAGGATCTCCGTCCACACCCAGAACAGAGACGATACGGCCGGACGGAACTGCGGCTTCATCCGGATAAGTGGTCACCGTCAGGACAACAAGGGTTCCCTCTCCTTCCGGCAGGGGAGGGAGGGGATCCTCGACCCGAAAAAGATGCCGGATCCTGGCATCACGGGGCCGGACAAAAAGTCCCCCTTCCGTCCGAATGAGAAGGCCGGGGAAATCGGTCCGACTATGGGAGACAATTTTTGTCACCACTCCTTCCCGGCGCCCCCGGGAGTCCTCTCCGGTAATATGACAGATCACCGTGTCTCCATCGATGGCACCGGAAAGAAAATGGGCTGGGACAAAAACGTCCTTCTTACCCTCGGGATCGATGACAAACCCGTATCCGTCCCTGTTGGCATCCAGGCGTCCCGTCAGGGAAGGGAGACGCGACGGAAGAGAAAGGCGACCGTCAGGAAGGCGTAAGACCGTTCCGGCCCCCACGAGACCCTCAAGTGCAGATTCAGCTTCCGCCCTCAGATTCCGATTTTTTTTTGGTAAAAGCCTACGAAGAAGAATATCTCGGGACAGCAAATGCTCAGCGGAAGACAAAAGCTCGGAAACGATGCGGTCGACCCAGGGCGCGGATCCCCCAGCGGTGGGGTTCAATGGTTTGGGCTCACCTCCTTGAGATCCGCCTCCTGGCTTCCGGCGCCGCCGGCGTCTCTTTTTTTCAGGCAAATCCAAAGCTGTTCTCCAAACCCATTTGACAGGATCTTCACCACCGGAGGATTTCGTAACGAATAAAATTTGTGATCAGTTCACCTATCCTATCACAAAGAAGTCTGGTCTTAAAAGTTTTTTTTCAGAGGGACTTGATATACCAAAGAATTCTTAATACAATTTACCAGTTTGCTTGCATATACTGTTTTAGATGTTTTTTTGCCGAGGTCCCCAGATACAGTTTGTTGCTGATGAGCCGAGACCCGTCTGGCGCCATCATCGATCAGTGCCAACAACAAGAGGGAATTCGTCGGTGCGGAAGCAGGGCAGGATGTGAAGGAGGCGAATCCGGGGGAAGAGGAACGACTATCCATTCAGAATCTTAAGTTCAATCACAAATTCTCAATTCAATTAAGGAGGAATGAATGAAGGGGTTAAAAAAAGGCTTGCTGAGCCTCATGCTTCTTTCAGCCCTTGGCTGGACGGTCGCACCGATTTCCGTTGGATCCGCCCTTGCCGACAACACGGCCCCGGCAAAGCCAGCGGCGACGTCTGCCCCGGCCAAAGCAACGGCTAAAAAGCCGGCAGCAAAAAAAGCCGCCAAGAAGAAAGTCGCCAAGAAGCATGTTCGCCACGCACACAAGGGAGCTCCCGTTTTTGTGGGTTCCATTGCACACATCGACATGAATGCCTCTCCCATGACCATCACCGTGGTCAAGAACAAAGGAAAGAAATCCGAATCCGTTTTCGGAGGCGATCTCTCTTCAAGAACCCTTATTTACAAAGGCCGGAAAAAGGTCGGGATGAGCGCTCTTCAGGAAGGACAGAAGGTTGTCGTCCGTTACCACAGAACACATAGCTCCATCGCCGTGACAGCCATTCACATTCATTAAGAACAATTGCTCATTCGACGAACCGGATCCCTCAACAATGGTTCGGATAATAAAATTCGCTGCGGCGAAAATTCGAGAAAGAAGGAGATTCAAATGAAATTCGGTCAATCCAAGAGTTTGATGGCTTTGGTCGTTGCGGGCGTTCTTGGTCTGGCGGGATGCGCTTCCTCCGGCGGCGCCAAATCCGGATCCTCCGAGAGCACCCAGGCTGCACCTGCGACCCAGGCTCCGGCGGCCACCGAGAACAACAACGCGATGGCGTCCCAGTCGGTCTCAGAGATGGATCCCCTCAAAAAGGATGTCCGCTTTGGTTTTGACAGAGCCATCCTGACCTCCGAAGACCGGTCCATCCTCAAGAAGGATGCCGCCATCCTCAAGGCTCATTCCGGGGTAAAGGTCGTCATCGCAGGCCACGCAGACGAGCGCGGAACCGATGCCTACAATATCGTTCTCGGACAAAAACGCGCCAAAGCCGCTCGGATCTATCTCATCCGTCTCGGAGTCTCCCCCAAGCGGATCCGTATCGTCTCATACGGCAAGAGGGAGATACCTGACTACTCCATCTGTTCCGATCATAACGAGTCCTGCTGGGCGAAAAACCGCGTGGCCCACTTCATGAAGATCACCATGTAACCTGATCCTGGCATTTCGTTTCTCCGTTTTGAAAGACGGGAGCCCCAACGGGCCCCGTCTTTTTTTGTCTCTTTTTTTAGATCATGCTATATTTCCTGATGCTTTCCGAAAACCGAAGCGAACTGGAGCCAAGACTGACAAGGAGCCCGGCATGACCTTTTTTCAAAAGGCGGAAGGAACACAAACCGGATTGTTCAAAAAAAGATCCTGGATCATTGTCCTGGGAGCGCTTCTTTCCGTAACGGCCGGATGCGCGGCCAGGCCGCCCGCCGCATCCATGGCACCCGGACCGACCCCCGATCGCGGATTTCCAGGGGTGTCCGTTTCCGAGGGTTCATCCCAGTGGCCACGAACGGAGCTTCCAGCCGAAAAGAACAATCATCGCATCTATACCGAAGTCCCCCCGCCAACGTCTCAGCCGGCAACAGCGACTGTCTCTCCGAAAAAACCGCTTGGATTGCCCACCCAGCGAACCGTCTATTTTTCATTCAACAGCTCCCGCCTGTCTTATTGGGACGAGGTGGTCCTGGACTCCCTCGCGCGGGAGTTGAAGGGAAAACAGTATCAGGAAATTCTTCTCCATGGATCCACCGATCCCACGGGTTCAGAAGCCTACAACAAAAAGCTTGGGCTAAGGAGAAGTCTGGCCGTCAAGCGCTACCTCGTCTTCCGTGGGCTTTCCCCGAAGAAACTCCGGGCCCTTTCATGGGGAGACCGCAAATCCAGACTCTTTTCCGCATGTCGCAGGAAAAGTTCTCTTTGCCACTCTCAAAGCCGGTCTGTCCGGATTGACATCAGAGGGGAGGGAAGCCCCTCTTCGCCTTGATCCAGCGGATGAGAAAATAGGCCGCCGGAAACGAGAGAAGGAAGGCACCAAGGGCAAAAACAGCGGACCCGACGATGAATGGATAAAGGACGTCCCGTACCTGGGCCAGAATGGCATCTTTCGGCATATGAGAAAGAGCCCTTATATTGGGAACCCATACCTTTGTATCGAGGATCATAGCCCCGACCTTGATCTCCGCAAGATAAGCCGGAAGAAAGACGGGAACGAAGGTCCAGGGATTGTTGGTCCATGACCCCAAAAGACCGATCGGAAGGGAGAGCCGGAAGAGATAGGCCAGGAAGGCGACCAGGATACTATGGAATCCGAATGGCGGCAGAAAGGCGGACGCGAAGCCTGTCGCGAATGAAAGGGCATCGCGAAACGGATCGTTTGAACCAAGAAAGAGTCGGAGAACTTTTTCTTTCCACCCTTCCTTCCCGGGATTTTCATCGGTCGTGGACTGCTGATTGTTTTCAGGGGACGGTGTGATCAAAACCTTTTCCCTTGATTGATTTGATCTGGTTTCCAAAATAGACGGAAGCCGGACCATTTCCTTTCACCGCCCGACCCACATAATGAATTCCCTCTGCCGACCCCGACAGAAGTTCTGATTGTACCCACCGGATAAATGATTCCTCTCTCTTGCCGCTGACGCCGAAGACGATGTCGTAATCTTCTCCTCCGGTCCAGACCAGTGTCTCGGGATCCTCTCCCAGGAGAGAGGACCAGGAGCGGATTTCGTCCGTCACGGGAAGAGATTCGACACGAATTGACAACCCCGAGGCCAGAGAGAGCTCCGAAAGGGAACGCTCCAGGCCGTCGGAGCTGTCGATGGTGGCGGATATTTCCGGCCGCAGAGAAAGAGCCTGTCCGGCTGAAAGAAGCGCTCTCGGACGTCGGAAGGCCTGCCGTGCGGGCGAAAGGATCTCCCCTCCGACACCTCGCAAGAGAGAGAGATAACCTGCCCTTGCCCGTCCTGGACGTCCCAGCAGATAGAGGGCGTCCCCCTCCGATAGAGACGCTCTTGCAGGGAAGATCCCATCGGGAATGGTTCCAAGAAGGGTCAGGACAAAATTCCAGCGTCCGGAGTCTCGGGACAGGTCTCCCCCAACCATGGAACAACCATATTCCCGGCAAGCCTCCGCAATTCCTCGGTACACTCCCAGCAACACGGCAGGATCGTAATTCTGGGGGAGTCCCACAGCCGCCACGCAAGACCAGGGGACACCCCCTTTCGAGGCGATATCGCTCACATTGACCGCGACCAGCCGATAGCCCAGCGACTCCGGATCAGTCCAATCCCATCGAAAATGGACATTCTCCCGCTGGCTGTCGGTCGTTACGAGAATGTTGCGCCCCGGAGGCGGGGAGAGGAGAGCTGCATCGTCTCCGATGCCCGCCAGAACGCCGGAAACCGGAAGGCCGGCAAGGATCCGGGAGAGCTCACTGATGAGATCAGATTCCATCGGAGTCCTGCATCACCGTTCAGGATGTTCGAGAAGGTCAACCAGAAACTTCCGGAACTCGGGTCCAAGGTCGGGATTTTTGAGCCCGAATCTCACGGTTGCCCTCAGGAATCCTCCCTTGTCTCCCGTGTCGTACCTCCGTCCCTCTATTTTGACGGCATACAAGGGACGATGTGCCGCCAGAGTGACCAGCGCGTCGGTCAGCTGAATCTCTCCCCCGACCCCAGGTCTCTGATTTTCAAGAATAGAAAAGATGTCCGGCGTGAGAACATAACGCCCGATCACGGCCCACCGGCTCGGGGCCTCGTCCATCCTGGGTTTTTCCACAAGGGATTCCACGCGAAAGAGTCCCTCCCGGATCTCCGGCCCCTGAATGATTCCGTAATGGGAGACCTCGGAGGCCGGGACCTCCTGGACGCCTATGACGGGTGCATCGAATTCCCGGGCCACATCGAGAAGCTGTGCCAGGGCGGGCTCTTTCCCGTCGATCACCTCGTCGGCCAAAGCCACTGCGAAAGGCTCCTCCCCGACAAGATTTCTGGCACAGAGAACGGCGTGTCCCAGGCCAAGGGATTCCTTCTGACGGGTGTAGACCACCTCTGCCATAAAGGAAATCCGACGAACATCCTCCAGGAGTTTCATCTTTCCCTTTTCGCGAAGGACATCCTCAAGCTCGTAGGAAATGTCGAAATGGTCTTCGATTGCCCGCTTCCCCCGACCGGTGACCATGATGATCTGCCCGACTCCGGAAGCGACCGCCTCCTCGACCGTGTACTGGACAACGGGTTTGTCCACAAGCGGAAGCATCTCCTTGGGAGAAGCCTTGGTCATCGGCAGAAAGCGGGTTCCGTGACCCGCAAGGGGAAAAACAGCTTTTCTGAGTTCTTTCATGCATCGCCTCCCTTCCTCGTTTTAACTCCCTTCAGGATTTTGGGAAGAAGACTGTCGAGAGCCTGGTCTGTCTCCTCTTCGGTCAGGAGTCCCGAAAGAATGAAGTCGGCCCGGGACAGCTTCTCCTCCCGACTCAGCTGGGATTTGATCCGTTGACCCGCCTCTTCCGCACTTAGCCCGGAGCGGCGCAGCAGGCGCTCCCTCTGGATCTCTTCGGGAACGTCGACGACGATGACCGCGTCCATCTCCTTTTCAAGGCCCCTCTCGAACAGAAGAGGAACTTCGTAGACGACAAGAGGATCATCGGCATGGAGCGCCTTTTGACGAAGGAATTCGGCATGAACCCTTGGATGAACAATTCCTTCCAGCCTGCGCCGCTTTTCAGGATCGGAAAAAATGATCCGGGCCAGGGCTGGTCGATCGATTTCCCCGCCAAGCAGCACCTCCGGAAAGGCGCGGATTACCTCATCAAATCCCTCCGTTCCCCTGCGCACTACATCTCTTGCCAGCTGATCCGCATCGATCACGGCAACCCCCCGTCGCCTCATCAAGTCCCCAATGAAGGACTTTCCCGAAGCGATCCCCCCCGTCAGCCCCACAACGATCACGCGGGGGACTCCCCTTCCCCGTTCCGTGACTGGCGCACTTTATCAAAGTACCGACGGGCGGCCTGCCCTTCGATTCCAATCATCATCGCGGCAAACACAAGGCCACCCACCTCAAAAAGATGCGGCTTTAGGAGCGGATCTCCTGTCGGATCCATGAGGACGAGCAGAAGGCGCAACGCCCCCCCTCCTCCCATCATGACGGCCGAGGTAAAGAGAAATGCCGCGGACCGGGATGACAGCCTGCGGGCAGTGAAACTCCACATGACGAGGACGAGAAGGAGCACCAGCATCGCTCCCTCCACGGAGACAAGAATCGGTCGGCGCAAGCGCGCCGGGAGATCGAGAAATCTGTTGCCAAGCCAGTATTCATCAAGCAGTCCCGGCACGGCAAATATCAGAATGGTCAGTCTGGTCCGAAATGGCATTGTCACGGGGTATTGGCTCCGGAAGGTGGAATGGACGATGACGCAGCCGCGGGAGAAGCCGGCGACAGATGAGGACGTCCGGATGTTCCGGGTTTGATGAGACCGGCCTTCTCCTTCTTGGCCCTGTCGATGATCTGCTGAAAAAAGGGTCGCTGGGGAGTCTTCGGATCGAGCGTCAGCCCCTTTTCGAAATAAGGCATGGCGTCCATGGCAGTTCCCCGGGTCCAGAGAATGGAGCCCAGGGCAAAGTAGGCCGGGGCAAGATTCGGATCGAGTGCGATCGCCTTTTTTAGTTCCGCAATCGATCCATCCACCTGCTTCACCACTCGGTAGAGCATCCCGAGCTTGTAGTGCGCCATCCCGAAGTTCGGATACCGGGCCACGACCGCTTTATAGTCGTCAAGGGCTTCCTTGTAGTGGCCGCTCGCCAGGGCCCGGTCTCCGGCGGTGAAGGGATAGGCGATGACGACAGGCTCGGCCTTCTTGTAAAAGTAGGTCATGTAACCGACGACATAGACGGCAAAGACAGCCCAGCCTATCTTTGCCCAGAGTCTTATCTTCGGCTCCTGAATGGTCCCACGGGCTCTCCGGAGGACATAGGCCGTTCCCACTGCCGCAAAGACAAAGGCCACGAGAATCGCCGCCAGCGACATGCCAAGAAGAGGGAGGTTCATGTTGTCGAGAATCGGTCGGGTGTTCATCAACACGCTCCTTTGAAAGAATCAGACAGGATGGGCCTCCACCCAATCCCGCCCAGTCCCGAGACGGACTTTAAGGGGAACCGAGAGAGCCACCGCTTCTTCCATGCACTCCCGGATTGCCGACGAGGTTTTTTCCAGTTCCTCTTCGGGGACCTCGAGCAGAAGCTCGTCGTGCACCTGGATCAAAAGACGGGACCGTCCTCCCGTCTTTTCAAGGTACGCTTCGAGATCAACCATCGCCTTCTTGATGAGATCGGCGGCCGATCCCTGGAGCACGGAGTTAACCGCCATACGCTCTCCATACTCGCGGATTCGCCGGTTGTCGGACATGATTTCGGGAATAGGGCGGATCCGTCCAAGGATGGTTGAAATCCGTCCCGTCTTTTCCGCATTCTTCCGAATCTTCTCGAAGTAGGGACCCACCTCGGAAAAAACGCTGAAATAGCGATCGATGACCCCCTGGGCTTCGGCGGGAGTAATGCCAAGGTCCTGGGCCAGACTGAAGGCGGACATCCCGTAAAGAATCCCGAAATTGAAGGTTTTGGCCCGTCTTCGCGTTTCGGATGTCACCGGTTCCCCGAAGAGGAGATGCGCCGTCCGTGAATGAATATCCTGGTCCTCTGCGAAGGCTTGCAAAAGAAAAGGGTCCTGGCTCAGATGGGCCAGAAGCCGGAGCTCTATCTGGGAATAGTCGGCCGAGAGAAGCACCGACCCCTCCGGAGAGACAAAACAACGGCGGATCAGGCGGCCCAGATCGGTTTTGGCCGGAATGTTCTGGAGGTTCGGTCCCGAGGAAGAAAGTCGTCCCGTCGCTGCGACCGTCTGGTTGAACTGGCCGTGGAGGCGGTTGTCGGGGCCAGTTCCTTCCTCCATGGGAGTCAGATAGGTCGAAAGGAACTTTCTGAGCTGCCGGTATTCAATGATGAGGCCGGGGAGAGGATGAAGCGGGGAAAGAGCTTGGAGGGTCTCCTCGTCGGTTGAGGGGGAGCCTCCCTTCTTGCCGGTCTTTCGGGGCGCCGGAAGCCCCAGCCGGCCGAACAGAACCTCCCCCACCTGTTTGGGGGACAGTATGGCGAAAGGACCTCCGGCCGCCTGGTGAATTTCGGTTTCGAGCCCTCCGATCCGCTCTTCGATGATGCCCCGGACCTCATTGATCCGGGAGCGGCTCACCATGACCCCGGCCTGCTCCATTTTGACGAGAATCCTGGCCACAGGGATTTCGAGGTTTTTCAGAAGAGAGCCAAGGGCAAGTCTGTCGATCTCCCGTTCAAGCTTCTCCAGGATGGCGAAGACAAGGGAGGCTCTCTCCTCGGGATTCTCAGGATTTCCCGTCAGAAAAAGCTGATCCCCGAGGGCTCCCAGGCTATAATCCCGGCGGCCGGGGTCCAGAAGATAGCCAGCGAGCTCCATGTCGAAAACCGGGAGGGGCCCATCGCACAATTCCGGACATCTCCGAAGGAGTCCCGTCAGACTCGACGTCCAGATGGAATGACCGGATCCGAGGATCTCTCTGCCCATCCGGCATAGCTCCTCGAAGGCTTCATTCCAGCTCCAGATCTGTCCATCCCACACCCCTATCCCCCACTCCTGATCGAGGAGGATCCCCCGAAAGGAGGAAGGAGGAATTTTGGCGGAGGGCAAAGGAGGATCCGGAGCCTCCCCCTTTTTTGGTGCCTGCTTGCCCGTCCACTCGAGGATCCGGCCCAGAAGAGTCGCCGTTTCAAGTGATTCGGCCAGTTCCCTGAGATTGGCCTCGTGAGGTGGACCGATCTTCATTGCCTCCAGAGAGGCGTCAGCATCAAGACCGTCATGAAGAATGGTCACGCTTTTGTTCCTGAGGATCAGGTCCCGATACTCGATGATTTTGGGGCGGAGGCGCTCGGGAAAGACGGTCTCCGGGTGCGCCACCAGCTCCTCGACGTGGAGCCCTCCCGCCAGAAGGGCGGCCGCTGTTTTCGGTCCAATCCCGGGGACACCACTGATGTTGTCGACGCTGTCTCCGGTCAATGCCAGAAAATCGGAAATCTGACCCGGCTCCACCCCCCACTTTTCCATAACCTCTCGTGGGCCATAGAGTTTCTGAAGCATAGGATCATAGACCTGGAGACGATCGGAAACGAGTGCCAGGAGATCCTTGTCGGTGGAGAGGACGAGGACACGGGAATCCGGCTGCTCCAGAAGCCAGTGCCGGGCAAGGGCCGCGATGGTGTCATCCGCTTCGTACCCGTCCACCCAGACAAGCGGAATTCCGAGTCCCCTGATCAGGGATTCTATAAAAGGGATCTGCCGGAGGAGGTCATCCGGAGGAGGTGTCCGGTTTGCCTTGATCTCCGGAAGGATTTCAGAGCGGACATTTCCCGTCCGGCTTTCGAACACAACGGCGAAATATCGGGGCTCGAACAGATTGAGGAGGGACAGGAGCATGTTTCCGAAAACCGTGAAAGCTCCTGTTGGAACTCCGGATCGGGAGACAAAGCTGACCCGACTGTAGTAGGCCCTGAAAATATAGCCGAATCCATCCATTAGGATGAGCGTGCGCTCAGGAAGGGAGCGCGCCCATTCGGGTGGGGACGGCTTGCCTTTGGTCTTTTGAAGGGCAGCCGTGGCAGCAATCCTTTCATTTAAAGATCCGGCAGAGGCGGACGAAACGTGAACAGCCCCTTCCGGTGAAAGGGGCCCCCTTCAGGGAACCTGCTTCGGAGCGACGGTCGTCCGCCACTCCGGATGGCGCGGAGTATTGCCTCGGGCGATGTCGAAAAACAGGGACTGGAGACGCTGGGTCAAGGGTCCCGGTTTTCCGGCCCCGATCGGTCTGTCGTCGATTTCCCGGATCGGGGTCAGTTCGGCGGCAGTTCCGGTGAAGAAGGCCTCGTCGGCCAGGTAGAGATCGTCTCTGGTCATGGACTCCTCGACCACGGAGATACCCTCCTCCCGAGCCAGAGTCATCACCGAGTGGCGGGTGATGCCATCCAGGACAGACCGGAGGGGTGGCGTCTTGAGAACGCCTCTTTTGACGATAAAGATATTCTCACCCGGTCCTTCGGCCACCATTCCATCGCTGTCGAGCAAGATCGCCTCGTCATAGCCGGCTCCCTTGACCTCCCATTTGGCCAGCTGGGAGTTCACGTAGTGGGCGGAAACCTTTGCGCGCGCCAGGAAATTGTTCACACCGAAACGGGCATAGGAACTCACCTTGGCCCGGATTCCCCGGGAAAGCCCCTCTTCTCCGAGGTAGGTCCCCCATTCCCAGGCTGCGATGGAGAGGCGCACAGGGTTCTTTCGTGCGTAAATTCCCATGTCCCCGTATCCGATAAAAATGATTGGACGGATATAGCAGGACTCGAGTCCGTTTTCCGAGACAACCCGACAGGTTGCGTCCATCACTTCCTTAAGGGACAAGGAACAGGCCATCTGCATCACCCTGGCCGAGTTAAGAAGCCGCTCCGTGTGTTCCTCAAGGCGAAAGATATGTGTTCCCCCCTGCCCCTTGTAAGCACGGATCCCTTCGAAAACCGCCATCCCATAGTGAAGGGAATGTGTCAACACATGGACGTTGGCATCCTGCCAGGGAACCATTTTGTCGTCCATCCATATCCAGCGGCTTTCATTAAGCATGCGGACTCCTTGGGGTTATGAACATGGAGGCGAGGATCAATCCTCGCCCCTGAAAATCTCCAGGAGTCTCAGAAGACTCACGAAGAGGTTGAAAACGTCCAGATAGAGAGAGACCACCGCCATGACGGGTGTCAACTCCTCCTCGGTCGACTCGAGGATGCGGCTCGTGTCGAAAAGAATAAGCCCCGAAAACAGAAGGGATGCAAGACCCGATACCACGGCCTGAAAAAGGGGCGGGTGGAAAAAGATCTGCACGATGGAAAGGATGACCACGATGATCAGTCCCGTAAAAAGAAAGCTTCCCATGAATGAAAAGCTTTTTCCTGAAACGATGGCGTAAAGAGTCAGGGCGAAAAATATCGCCATCGTGAGGAAAAGGGCATCCGAAACGATAGCAGCCCCTCCCGCCGAACGAAGGATGGCGAACAGAAGAGGACCCAGAGAGGCACCCATCAGGGCGGCAAAAAATGCGGTCACGACCAGGTTGACTCCAGGAACTTTCTGCACGGCCATCAGCAGAAAAAGGGTTCCGAACATCGCAATCGCCAGAAGGATGGGGTGAGGACCAACCACCCTTAGCCCATTCCCCATTCCCCACAGGGCTCCAACTCCGGAGGCCAGAAACATGAAAGCCAGCAGTCCGTAGACCTTCATCATGAAGCGATTGAGAGAGGCTGCCGTTCGCCTCCCCTCGATTACGGGACCGGTAAACGTGACGGGTTCCATTAAAACTCCTTTCAACGGTCTCCCGGGTCGGGAGACGCTTGCGCGACAGATCCGAAGACTCGAAACCGGGCAAGATTTCCTCCTCGGAGTCATCCCATCCCGGTCTTCTTGTCCTTCAATTTATACTTCCATCTTAAGGCCGGAGACCTCCAAAATCAAGAAAGCACCACACTGCCAGTATCTTTGCCAGATTTACCGGACCGATGGACAACTCCTCCCAGCCGTGATAACATATAAGCTATTATTAACAAAAGATAATTTAATATTTTAATATTTTTGGAGATATTTTTTCATCTTTGAAACCGGCACCCGCCAACGCGTTCTGGAGAGCCCATGGACCTTACAGTGAGGTTACGGATCCCCACAGGAAGACTTCTCCTTGCAATGATCTCTCTCTCCCTTGGTGCCTGTGGAGGATCCATGCCGGGCTATGGCCCTGCATATGTCCCTGAATGCACCTGTTGCTGCGGAGGAGGCTTTACTCCTTATGCCTACAAGCAGAGCAACCACTCTTCAATCGCAGGACCACCTGTGGCCACGACCATGCTCCACGACACAAAAGGTCCGATGGCCGACATTTCGGCCAACGGAAAGAGCCAGAAAAAACTGAGCAAGAGCCCCCGCCACTAAGGCGAGCCCATCGCAACGAAGAGGAAGGATAACGGCTTATTTTTTGAAGAAATCAAAGCCGCTCAAATGACAAATCCACTTGCCCGGGAGGTCCCCATGGAAAAACGCTATAGGCAACGTCTTCTCATGACTGCAACCATCCCGCTGGCTCTTTTTCTCATGACCGCCGGATGCACATCGACAGGCTCGATCGGCCTTCTCTCGAGCAGCGAAACGGAGGCCGACCTGGGTCCTCACGATTCCCACAAATTCCACAGGGTCGGGAACCAGATCGAGGGAACGGCCTGCCGCCATTTCATTCTGGGTCTGATCCCATGGGGGGACTCGGACCTTGAAACGGCCATGAAAAACGCCTTCAAAAAAAATCCGTCGCTCCATCCAGACGGCCTGATCCATGTCACAACCTCAACCTCTCTTTATAACTTTTTTCCACTGTACAATGTCTACACTCTGACCTGCACAACGGTGCGGGGCGTTCCCGTCCGATTCGACCACTCGCCGACCGGGAAAAAGGGTAAGGACAAACCGAAGTCCCTCCCATCCTCCTGAGGGTTGTGCCTTTTCCCAGGAATGACTTCAGAAAATCGTTGTCCCATGCTAGAATTTCTTCCGGAATCAGCGACGGCAGGGTTAAACGGGGAAAAGGGGAAACTTCGTCGTGACAAACGACCAGCTGCGAATCTTTCTCAAGGTCGCCGAAAATCAGAGTTTCACGCAGGCGGGGGAAGTTCTTTTCCTGACCCAGCCCGCCATCAGTCTTCAGATCAAGACTCTGGAGAAGGATCTGGGGGTCTCCCTCTTTGAGCGGACAGGCAAAAAGGTCCTTCTGACAGACGCGGGAAGGCGACTGCTACCGCTTGCCATCTCCATCACCCAACAGATGGACGAGGCCAGAGCCGCCGTGCTGCCATGTGCCGGAGGTCCACAGGGCCATCTCAGACTGGGTGCCTCAATGACAATTGGAACCTATCTCCTTCCTCCGGTCCTGGCGGACTTCCATCGCTCCCACCCCAGGATCACGGGTAGCCTGGCAGTGAGGAATACCCATCAGATTCTACACGACCTCAAAACCTCGGAAATCGATCTCGGTCTGATCGAAGGAGAGCCTACCAGGACACAGGGATTGTCCCTCGAACGGTCTTTTCTCCAGCACGACCGGCTGGTCCTTATCGATTCAGTCAAATTTCCTCTCATAAAAAAGGCGGGAACCGTCCCGCTTGTGGACATCGGCAATCTTCCGACGATCGGTCGCGAACCTGGATCCGGGACACGCCAGATCATTGAAAAGGAACTGATCGAAAAAGGGTTCTCTCCTGATTTTTTCCAGGTGATCATAACCGTGGACAATCCCGAAGCTATCAAGGATCTGGTGGCACTTGGAACCGGCATAGCCTTCATATCCGCCCTGTCAATCCGACCGGAGGACTCTGGGAAGATCCGGATCATCCCTGTGAAGGACTTTCAGCCGGTGAGAGACCTTTGGGTCTTCATTCCGAGAAGAAAACTTTCTTCGGCAGCCGACTCGTTTCTGGAAAATCTCTTCAGAATCATCAGGACCGGTCCATAAGGAAAATTAAAGAATCTAATGAAAGAATTTGGGATTCTGGGGAGTTGGTCCGGGAAGAAAATAATGACGAGTCGTAATACTTAGAAGAATGATAAGAAGAACGGCCCCTGCAAGAAACAGGAAAAAACAAATCCGACCGCATATAGAACCCGCTTTGAGAGGGTGATCCTCATCCATCGAGAGAACCCTTTCCCGATCGGGTCTCCGTTCCCCGTCCACGATCAAATGCAAATCTGATAAATTCTCACAATTACAAAATACCACTACCATGAGGGAAGTAAAGGAGAAGCACAGGCGGATTGCCTCTTCCCCGAAGAAGGGAGCATTTCCTCCCGATGGAGAAGTGAAAGATAGAGCATGACTTCAATTCCCTCGGAGGCGAGCATAATGTCGATGGATCTCATTGTCCATCCCGTGACCATCAGATCATCGACAAGGATGACCCCTTTTTTCGGCCAATCGCAAGCTGAATAGGACGTCAGTTGAAAGTTTGGAGAAAAGAGCGACTCCCTCCGCCCAGACCGGCTTCGGGCCTTTTGTGGCGCGTCTCTCCTCCGCTCGATCCCTGAAAAGGAAACAGGAATGGAGACGAGGCGATGTATCCGGAAGGCAAATGCATCGGGTATGGAGAGGTCCCGACGAATCAGCCGCTTCCTGGATGGTGGAACAGGGATCAGAAGCCTGGCGCCATCCGGAACAAGACCGGACAGACGTCCCCGGTCAAACATGATCTCCATCGCCTTCCTGTTTCCACGATTTTTCGCCAGCCGGAAGAGTCGGGCCACCGGACCGGTATCAAGGTAAACGGCCCGGACCCTGCGGTCTCCCCGGACCATCTCACGGAAGGGATGGCTCCAGACAGGATCCTCTTCACAAACCGGACAAAGATCCCTTTGACGGGATTTCGCTCCGCAGGAGAGACAGATTCTGGAAAAAAGGTGGGAAAGGAGAGATGGGCCCTTGAAACTATCCGGAATCACGTTGCCGTGGGACCCGAAAAATATTCCTGGTATGCCGTCCTCAGGGTGGGAGCCGAGAAAAGGAGGGAAAGACCCGCATCATTGGGGGTTTTCTCCGAAAAGAGGAGACCGTCGGTACGAATCACTGTGTTCCATTGATGACAGGAGGGACAGCGCCCAGACCACCCCGGATAAAAAGTGCGACAGGCTTTGCAAACATATGGCTGGTCGCTGGAAGGATCCAGGTTCAGGATACGTTTGTAGGCGTCTATCGCCGCCTCGATCTGTCGACGCCTTTCGTAAATTTCACCCATCAGCCTGTAAAATTCTCCACCCCATGGAGCATCCCCCTCCATGGCTTCAAGGAGGGAAAGAGCCTCCTCTTCTATACCTAGCAAGTTCTGGATCCGTGCCTGATGAAACCTGAGTCCCGGATTTCCCGGCTTTTTTCCGAGAGCCTTTTCGTACAGGGTGAGAACGGCGTCAGGGTTCCCTTTCTCCAGGTAAAACTCTTCCAGGCGGACAAGATGCAACGTCTGGCCGGTGCGTTCCCAACCTTCCCAGAGATTTTCAATTCCTTCCTTCTCCCGTCCTTCCGAAATCTGGGCCTCCGCCAATCCGATTCGTGCCGGCGTGAAGGAAGGGTCGATCTTGAGAGCGCCCCGAAAGGCCCTTCTGGCCCCCTCGGTCTGTCCCTGACGGTGGAGGAGTGAGCCAACCTCGAAACGGATTCCGACAAGGACCGATACCTCCCTGTCCCTCCGCTCGCCCTTTTCAAAGGAGCGGGCAAGAACGGTCTGGACCGAAAGAGCCTCCTCCCAACGGTCGTTCTTTACTAGGAGCCTTCGGAAGCATTCAAGGACCTCCCGGTTGCGGCCTTCCTTCTTGAAGTATTCACGCAGGAGGGCCATGGAATCCTCGACCCGACCCGCCACTTCATAGTCGTTCGCCAGAGCCAGCACAAGACGGACGTCTTCCTCGTCGAAAACGCGTGCACGACGATGAATCCGTATCGCGCCAACATAGTCGCCGGCCGACCTTTTGAGATCCCCGTAAAGAAGAAGCGCCTCCTTGTGATCCGGGAACAGGGTCACAAGACGCTCGAGCACCGATACAGCCTGGGGAAGGTGTGAGCGATTGATCTCGGCCCAGGCCCGTTTCCAGAGGGCCATGGCTTTTTCGGATCTTTTCTCCTCGCGCCCCTCCCTGAGATTTTCGACCCAGGATGCCAGATCGGAGAGACCATGAATCACGAAAACGAGCCCTGCACCCAGGGCAAATGCGAGAACCAGAAGGGTGATCTGGGGAAGGACGAGGATTTTGTGGGGAAGGAGTTGAAAGGAGACCTTCTGGTCGTTCCATTCAGCCAGCTTGACGAGCCCGACCGCCAGAAGAAGCATGACCAGAAGAAGAAGACGCGTCATGGAGAATGAATCTCCCTGCCACTGGAATTCGATGTTTCTACAGGGGAGGAGTACAGAGTCAACCTTTCTACCGGCAGAACCCTGCGTTCCTTTCCAGCTTCATCAAAGGCGAAGATGGTTGCATCCGGATACAGGTCTTCAAGACGATAGATTCCACGAACTTCCGGAAGGAAAAGATCGACAACGATCTCCCCCAGATCCAGGAGCGTCCACCGCGCTCCCCGCTCGGGGGAGAGACCGAATCCGGGTTTCGAGAGCTCCTCGTCCAGGGCGTCGAGAGCGGCCTGCATATGTCGTTCAGTCTCCGCGTCTCCCAGAATCAGACAATCGGCATAGGAACAGAGCCCTCCGACATCGATCACCCAGACATCACGTATCTTTTTGTCGACGAGAACTTTTGCCAGCCTTCTGGCCTTGTCGAGAGTGCCGATATCCTTTATATCCGAAATCTTACTTTCATTTGACAACCTCACGAAAACTCCTTGCCCCATCAAAAAGAACAGTTTAGAAGCGATACTGAAAAAGGCCGGAGGCGGGATTCGATCCGGCTCCGGAAAACCGGGAGATGCTCCGGTTCCTACTTCGGAAATACCTGATATTTCCTTTTTTTCACAATATAGGATTTCACGGGATCAGGCAAGAGATCGAGCCAGTACTCCCGATTCTCGCCGGCTAGCCCATGGCGAAGATCCGTCGACGAAACATCCACTGCGCTGATCCTAAGGAATCTCAGCGTTGTTCCAAAATTCGGAAGAGACCAGACCACCTCTTCCAGTTTCCCTCTCCGAACGCCCAAGAGGGCGTCTCCTGCAGACAGGGGGTCAAGAAGCCCCCCCGCACGAAGAGTCTTGATGATGGCTTTCCTGGTCCTCTCTTCCTCAGATCCCGGTCTGGTTACGATGACAAGGTGTGTTCCTGACAGAATCACCTCGGGATGGCCCCAGCTCCAGAAATCGGCGAATGCATCTTCTCCAAGGAGAAAGAACGGAGGGGGATCGATGGCCAGTACAGAAATGGTTCGAGCCGTGAAGGAAGGTCCTTTCATGCGGCACTCGATGTCGGAACTCACCCAGCCGGGGTGGCCCCCGATTGCGAGATCCAGCATGATCTTTCTTTCCTCGCAGGAAATTCCAGGAAATTCCTTGTGTGGTGGATGACCCGTCGGAATGAAAAGGATCTCCCGGACCTCAAGCCGTGCCTCGATCTCGGCGGCCAGAGACATATGTCCTCTGTGGACGGGATTGAAGGCTCCCCCGAAAAGCGCAAGAGTCGGACGTGCGCGTCTCTCAGTGACTCCGGAGATGTCCATGGCCATGAACCAGATACTTGGTCGTGGTCAGCTCTGACAATCCCATCGTTCCGCGCGCATGGATCCGGGTGGTGCTGATTCCCACCTCGGCACCCAGGCCAAACACGCCGCCATCGTGAAGCCTGGTTGACGCGTTGACCATCACGCAGGAGGCGTCGACCTCCCGAAGAAAGCGCTCGGCCTCAAAAATGTCGGAGGTCACGATCGACTCGGTGTGTCCCGATCCATAGCGGGCGATATGATCCAGAGCCTCGTCGAGGTTCGTCACAATCCGAAGGTTCATTGAAAGCGAGAGAAACTCTGTCGCATAGCTTTCGGGAGTGGTGGGGGCGACCGAGGGATCGAGGTGTCGGGTTCTTGGACATCCGAAAACCGTCACTTCTTTCTCCCTGAGGATGTTGAGGAGAGGGCGGACAAAGCTGTCGGACAGCTCTTCGTGAACCAGCAGCGTTTCCATCGCATTGCAGGTGGAAGGACGGTTAACCTTGGCGTTCAGAGCGATGTCCCGAGCCATGGTGAAGGGGGCGCTGGCAGAGACATAAACATGACAGATTCCCTGGTCGTGACGCAGAACCGGAACACGGGCGTGTGAAACCACCGCCTCCATCAGGGAGGCCCCTCCCCGGGGGATCACCACATCGAGGATTGTGTTGGAGACAAGATCCTGAACCACCTTCCGGTCGGTCCAGGGGAGAAAGGCGACTCCGTCCGGGTTGACATTGGCCTCGGCCAAGCCCTCCCATATGGCCCGGGAAAGGAGGGTGTTGCTCCGGACCGCCTCGGATCCCCCCTTCAGAACCACACCATTTCCGGACTTAAAACAAAGGGAGGCCACCTCAACTGTCACATTGGGGCGAGATTCGTAGACCACTCCGACCAGACCGATCGGAACCCGAACCTTTTCGATGACGAGTCCGTCCGGATTTTCCCAGCGTGAGACTGCGGTTCCCACAGGATCGGCTAGAGCGGCAACCTCCCGGACTCCCCGGACCATTCCTTCGAATCGCGACTCCGTGAGAAGAAGCCTGTCGCACATCGCCGGGGACAGTCCCTTCGAGAGGGCCTCCTCGTAATCCTGACTGTTCGCCTTCAGGATATCCGCCCGCATCGTCTCAAGCTGCCGGGCTATTTTTTCCAGAGCCTCGTTCTTCTTCCCCGAAGTCAATATCGCATAGGTACGGGAAGCCGACTTCGTTTTCCCGAGAATCGGGTCCAGTTCCGCATCATTGTAGGTCATTATCGTTCTCCCTTGTCTCCCTGTTGACTTGAGCGGACAGTACAAGATCATTTCGATGAACGAGGATCCCCGGCATCCCCTTCGACCAGTCGGCCGATCCGACCCGGGAGATTCCTCTGCCAATTTCTCGCCCTTCGGGATCGACGAGAAAGACCGGATCCTTTGGCGAAAACTGTCCGTCGACTCCCATGACCCCTGCGCCCAAGAGACTCTTTTTCCCTTCCGACAGAGCCTTCGCAGCACCGGCATCAAGCCGGAATCCCCCTTTCGGTCGTGAAAAGTGACCGATCCATATCTTTCGATTGGACGGAAGACCCACGCAGGTGTCAAAGAGGGTCCCTGTCATGCCCTCGAAGAAACGGAAGATTCCTGAAGGAATATCTCCTTTCAGGACCCCGACCGGAAGGCCCCATCCATTGGCCCAAAGGGCGGTGCTGACCTTCGAGGCCATTCCCCCTGTCCCCAGCCCGCTCCGGGAAACTCCGGCCATCCTCTCAATTTCGGGAGTGATTCCATGGACACAGAATATCTTCCTTGCATCGCTCTGAACCCGAGGATCGGCTGTATACAGGTGCGAGACATCCGAGAGCAGGAGAAGACATTCCGCCCTCACGAGACCGGCGACATAGGCAGAGAGACGGTCATTGTCCCCAAAGCGTATTTCGAAGGTCGCAACAGCGTCGTTTTCGTTCACAACGGGAACGATGCCCAGAGAAAGGAGGGTTTCCGCCGTTCGTTCGAGGTTTGTAAATCTTTCCCTGTCAATGATGTCCGCGGGAGTCAAAAGGATCTGGGCTGTATGAATTCCGTAACGGCCGAGGGCTCTTTCCCAATGAATCATGAGCGGAGTTTGCCCGGCAGAGGCCGCCGCCTGCTTCAATGCGAGGGAAAGAGGTTTTTTTCCGAGGCCGATTTTTTCACGACCTGCGGCGATCGCTCCTGAAGACACGAGAACGATTCGAACGCCTTCGCTCCGAAGGAGCGCCACCTGCCTGGCAATTTGTCCAAAGGCCCGAGGATAGAGAGCCCCCGATTCATCGGTAAGGATCTGGCTACCGACCTTGAGAACGAGGATCCGGAGACGCTTTCTGATTCGGAGACGGTTCTCCATGCATTCTTTGTCGACCGACCTCTCAGCCTTTGGAATGGGCGGTTCCGGCAAGGGATTTTCCTTCGAGAAGAAGATCAAGCGCCGACAGGAGCGCCGGAATTCCCTCACCCGTCTGGGATGAGATAAAAAAAGGCGTCCGTCTGGTTTTCTGGCAGAAAAGGCTGAAAGCCTCCACCCTCTTGGGGTCTCCGGAATCGATTTTGGTTGCGGCTAATTCCTCGGGTTTTTCGAGGAGGGCGGGATCGTAGAGCTCAAGCTCCTTCCGGATGACCCGGTAGGCCTCTTCCGGGTCCTCGGGGCCTTCGAAACTCACATCGATGAAATGCAGAAGGACTTCAGTCCTCTCCACATGACGAAGAAAACGGTCTCCAAGACCCCGTCCTTCATGTGCGCCCTCGATCAGACCGGGCAGGTCGGCGATGACGTATTCCCGGTTTCTGGGAGGCTGACCACGCGAAATCACACCCAGATGGGGATAAAGGGTCGTAAACGGGTAAGATCCGATTCGGGGATGGGCGCGGGTGACACGGCCGAGAAAGGTGGACTTGCCGGCGTTTGGGAATCCCAGGAGCCCCACCTTCGCCATGACTTTTAGCTCAAACTTCAGAAAAATATCCTGTGCTGGCTTGCCGGGTTCTGCAAACTCAGGGGCCTGACGGGTCGGTGTGGCAAAGTGAACATTGCCGCGTCCGCCTCTTCCCCCCTGGGCCGCAACATAGATCTGCCCCTCGGAGACCAGGTCGACCAACAGCTCTCCTGTATCGGCGTTATAAACCTGGGTTCCCAGAGGAAGGAGAAGCGTCAGATCCTGGCCGTTTTTACCGTGCTGTTTTTTGGCTCTGCCATTTTCTCCGGAGGAAGCGACAACGCGAGGTCTGTGTTTGAAGTCAAGAAGCGTCGACTTTTCGGAGGTTCCCTTAAGAAGGATGGAGCCTCCGTTGCCTCCGTCTCCCCCGTCGGGCCCACCACGGGGTACGAATTTTTCCCTCCGAAAGGAGGCCGACCCATCTCCTCCCTTGCCGGAGGAGACCCAAAGCGTGACCTCATCGACAAACTGGGACATGGAGCCTCCGGAGGGAGAAAAAGAGAAGCTGCCCGGGAACCGGACGCAGGGTCAGGCCTCGACAGTCCCGGGGACGATGGTGATTTGGGGAACGATGCTGATCTTTTTTGAGTCGCGTCCGTACCGGGAAAAACGCACGACTCCTGTTTGCATGGCAAAAAGGGTGTGATCCCGTCCCATTCCGACATTGTCTCCCGGGTAAAACTGGGTTCCCCGCTGCCGAACTAGAATGTTTCCTGCGAGAACAAACTGGCCATCGTGACGCTTGACGCCCAGACGCTTCGACTCGGAGTCGCGTCCGTTTCGGGTCGAACCGACCCCTTTCTTATGAGCCATGAGATGATCCTCTCCTAAGCGGTCTTTATAATGGATTCGATCTTCACCCGGGACACAAGCTGGCGATGTCCCTTTTTGCGCCGGTAGTTCTTTCGGCGTTTTTTCTTGAAGACAATGATCTTCGGGTCTTTTTCCTGACGAAGGATGCGCCCATGAACCTCGACGGAAAGCGGTTTGTCTTCCGTCGCGTATGAAATGACTCCTTCTTCTGACACCATCAACACCTGGTCGAAGATAACCGTCCCCTCTTCCTCGAGTCGTTCCACGACAAGAATCTGTCCGGGGGCGACGCGATACATCTTGCCCCCTGTCCGTATCACGGCAAAATTTTCTGCCATGAAATCCCCCTCTTTTGAAATCCTGACCATTCATCCGGCAAAGGATTTTGCCGACATTCCAAGGAACCATAAAGGTCCCGCCCAAAGTCGCAAAGTTGAAATATAGCACAAAGTCACGAAAAGATGCAAAACAATTCGGAGAAGAACAAATACCATCAGCAACCGGTATCGATTGAAACTGATCGCCATCTGTGAGATTATTCCAGAACATATTCGATGAATATATAGAATGACAAAACTCGGAGAAGGGATTTCCGGCGGAAATCTTGTTTCCGGAAGAAAATCGTTCGCCTTTTCCATGAAGGCACTGATAGAGATTGCGCATGGCTGACCCAATCATTCCGAGAAAAAAATCCACGGGCACCGCAGGATCGGTCAAAAGCAGGCCTGCTGCCGCGGGCGTGGACCTCTCCGAGCACCTCAGGTCTCATGGAATTCACCCAACGCAGCAACGGCTCAGGGTTCTGAAGGTTCTCGTGGAATCAAAAGCCCACCTTAGCGCCGAGGAAATTCACGGACTGGTCCGGGCCCAGACTCCCCGCATCGGCCTCGCCACGATTTATCGGACCCTTCATGCCCTCAAGGAAAAAGGGCTTGTTGAAGAACACCGGTTCAATGACGAATTCAGCCGGTACGAGGCCATGCCGGCCAATCACCATGACCATCTGATCTGTATCGAATGCGGAAAAGTCGTCGAATTCGATCAGCCTCTGATCGAACAACTCCAACTCGCCGCAGCCAAGGAAAACCATTTTTCAATCGTTTTCCACCGACTCGAAATCTACGGGATATGCGAAAACTGCGCAAAACTTCACAAACAAGCTCCCTGAAAGTCAGGCCGGAGATGGCTCCTCGCCAACCGGAGGATTCCTGTCGATAGGAGGCAGGGGAGAGATGATCGGCTCTTCCCCCGATAGCCTTGGACGCGGCGTCCTCGACAGGCCGGCTCCCGAATAGAGCTGGAAGCTCCAGATCATGACTGTGTTCGAAGACCGCCGGATTGCTCCAAGCACCGATGCCGCGAGAGAACTTCCTGTATCATTGACGACCACCGTGTCCGCCCCCAGTCGCCTGATCTGCATGTTGAGCACGGGACCGATCGCCCTTCCTCTCGCCAGCAAAGTATCAACCAGAATATCCTCTTCCAGACCGATCGCCTGACAAAGATCGAGCGTGTGACGGGCCGCGGCCTCCTCCTTGGGAAGGGAGGCCGTCAGGGGAAGCGCAAGAGGAATTTCAAGAACGGTAATCACCGTCACCTTGGCCCCATCCGCCTTGGCCACCTTCAGGACATCACGCAACATCTCCGACGGACGTGTGGGAGAGGTCGCCACAAGGATCTGCCTGTGGGGTTTGGCCTTTGGATATTCCTCCTTTATTTCCGTAATCTGAACCCGCTCCATGACCGGGAGCGATTCCTTCCTCCTGAACCACAAATAATAGGCGATTCCTCCGGCCATCCAGACCGTGCCGAAGACCCGTCCGTATTTGTGGAAAAGAAGCACCATGACGAAGACTCCGAAAGTTCCCAAAAATCCGAAAACCGTCGGAAGAGGGATCTCCCAGCCCGAAATCCGGATGGCCAGCGGAACCCGAAAGGGTCTCTTGAGATCGGGCTCTTTTTTTCGAAGCTTGATCAGGGCAAGATGCGTCATTGAAAATGAAAGCATGGCCCCATAGTTATACAGGTCGGCAAGAACATCGAGGTAGGGGAAAAAAGCGACAATAAGGGCAGCCAAGGTCCCAAAGATCCCGATTGAAACCATCGGAGTCTTGTATCGGGAACTTGTTTTGTGAAAGAGAGGTGAGATTAAAAGGTTGTTTGACATGGAGTAGGCCAGCCGGGAAACCCCGATCAGGCCGGCATTGGCCGCCACCGTCAGGATGGTCGCGCCAAGCACGGAAACCCACGGCGCCATGAATGCGCCGACATGGGGCATCGCATGGGCGATCCCCGCGATCGGGTCATTGACCCATGTCGTGGACAAAATTTCGGGCTTCATGGCTGAAAGAGCCACGAGGGAGATCCCCGAATAAAGAAGAATTGTCGTCCCCATCGTCAGGAACATCGCCCGCGGAACCAGCTTTTCGGCGTTTCTGGCCTCGCCGGCCATCTGGCTGATCGCCTCGATCCCCGTATAGGCGACCATGGCGATGGATATGCCGTAGAGAAAATTGTGCCAGGTGGGGGCCGTTCCAAGGGTGAACTGATGCCATATGGTGTTGAAGTTGAACAGAAGAAAGGCTCCCATAGCCATGAGGGAAACCTGGGTGATCACATCGAAGCCGGCCAGCATCAGGCTGAACCAGGAAGACTCCTTGAGCCCGATGATGTTGAGGATGACAAGAACCAGGATCAAAAGGCCTGTGAAGGTGACATTGACCTGGGGGTTGGTCTTGAAGACAGGAAAGAAGTATCCCAGGTAGGGCCCCACGGAAAAGGCGCTGATGGCAAGGGTCAGGATATAATCCAGAAGAAGGGCCCATCCGGTAAAGAAGGCCCACCCGTCCCCGAAGGCACGCTGGGCGAAGAGGGATGATCCTCCCCCCTCCGGAATGGCGCTCGAGAGCTCGGCATAGGAGAGAACGGTGGCGATGAAGAAAAGTCCTGCCGCCCCGATTGCCAGAAAAGAGGCTCCTCCTGCGTAAATCGTGGTAATGCCCAGAGCATAGTAAATAGAGGATCCCACATCCCCGTAACCCGTCGAGTACAGGGCTCCCAGACCGACCACCTTCCGCAGAACAGTCGTGTTGAAGCGGGCGATGCCGGTCCGGGTATTGTGATATATCTTGAAAAGAGCCACGGGCCCCTCTTGAACTTGAAATTTTCGGTTTGGACCCTTTAATTTCCGGGGCGGGAGGCGGGAACGAGGACAACATCGTTCGATCCCGCGAGACGCACATGGGTCTGCCCGCAGGAGACCCCGAGAAAGTCAGACCCATGAAAGGGCCCGAGGGGCGACTCGGTCTTTGCTTCACCAGAAGGGCTCCGGTTGATCATAACAAAAGTTCCCTGCTCTCCGACCACGGCTATAGCCCCTTCTCCTGTCCGGCACACCCCGTAAAGATCGTGGAGCGTCCCGGTCTGAATCTGGGAAAAACTCTTTCCGCCATCAGAGGAAGAAAACAGTAGGCCGTGGTCTCCGGCCAAAAGAACCTGCTCCTTTGCCGCCCACAGGCTGTTGAAAGAGGGCTTCTGGCGTGTCACCTTCTGGACTGGGATGTCGACCGCGGTAAAGCGGCTCCCTCCATCCGTCGTTCTGAAAAGCCTCTTGTGCCAACCGGCGACCAATCCATGGGACCCGTCCGCAAAGATAACAGCATAAAGGTTCTTTTTTGTCGGAGAGTTCAGGCGGGTCCAATGGTCTCCTCCATCGACCGTCCTGAGAATGACCCCCTTCTCTCCAACGGCGAATCCGACGCGGTCGGTCGGGAAGCTGATGGCGTTCAGAAAGAGGTGGTCGATCCCTGTTTTGACCTGTTCCCAGGACCGCCCCCTATCCTTTGACCGAAGAAGGACCCCCTGGTCCCCGGCCACCCAGAGAACACCGGAAGGGGTCCGGTTGATCCCATAGAAATCAACATGGATCGGCAACGCGGGACGGCTCCATTTTTCTGTTCGATGCGACAAGCGGAGAAGAGTCCCCTGATAACCGGTCACGACGAGATTTCCGGATTCGTCGGCGATTCCGGAAAGAACCCCGATGAAATCCTGAGTCTTCTTGTCGGAGGGGGAGACGGGAGGAGCCGGAGGCCGAAGGAGTGTGAAAGGGATCCCTGGAGGTAGGGAGATCGAGGGAAGAGTGACGGCCTGAGGCTTCTGGCAGGCCGTCAAAAAAAGAGAGGCCACGACCACCATGGCGGGCCATTGAAGTTGATTCAATCCTCGGGTCATCAGCCGGTTCAATCCTTCAATCATGAAGTCAGGATAACTGATCGGGTATTGCTCCGCAAGCAAATTGTAGGGGGGTGTCTTCTGAATCTCCCCACGGCTAAAGCCGGGGGGTTCCGATGCTGAGTTCAGGGGTCTTTCCGGCTCTCGCCACTATTGCAGAAGCAACGTGGTTACAGCATCCGGAATCTTCCCCCGCCTCTGCACCGCT
>JAKCDE010000006.1 GCA_021838585.1 Nitrospirota bacterium | reverse complement strand
GAGAAATGCATCGAAGACTAACAGTCAAATGGCAGGATCGAGAAGAATTCCGGTGAGGAGACGATCAAGATTTTTCACACTCCTTGTGTTTTCATTTGATGAGTGTGGTGCCCCCGGGGTGATTTGAACACCCGACCAAAGGTTTAGGAAACCTCTGCTCTGTCCACCTGAGCTACGGGGGCAAACGACGCTGATTCTCTGGAAAATAGAGAAAGGAAAGGGCCCCGAATGATCCGGGGCCACACGATCATGGATGTTACGCAGGAAAACAGGACAAGTCAAGCAAACCAGCCCCGGACCGGGGAAGTTCAGCCCACCTCCGGGCCATACCAGCCCCCATTGCACTCGAGACAGACGAAGTCGCCATCCACAAGCATGGTCGCTTCTCCACAAAATGGACATTCGGGACCATCCGTCTTCAGCTGGGCATAGGGGATCTCTATATCTTCTGCGGGATCATAATCAAAAAAGGGATGCGGCATGGGGTCGTCTCCTGAAAGATGATGAAATTCTCAGGGCCCCTCGCTTGCGAGAGACACCGAATCGCAGCTCTTTTCATTATAAGGGCCCCCATGCCCCCAAAACAACGCCTCCGAAAAGGGGTCTCAGGAAAGGCCCCTGTAGCCGGATGCCTGGTCGCTCACATGATGGTGCCCCTTTCGAAGAAAGCCGTGAACCATGCGGGAAGTGGAATGGGCGGCAAAGGGAAGCCCGTTCCTGTCGGCACCAACGCATCCGGCCTCTCCTGAAAAACGTGCCTGGATGCGGTCAAGGAACCCGGACAGTATCGTGTCGCGATTCTCCTTCGACGTGCTGGCAAGCAAAGCAAGGAGGGTCCCGCCGCCCCCGGCTTTCAGGATCGCCTCTCCCACGCCTGTCATGGAGATGGCCCCCCGCTCATTGTCGGCATAGAAACCGCCCCCCACGACCGGGCTGTCTCCGATCCGACCCGGCCACATCCGGCCGATGCCTCCCGTCGATGTGACGGCGGCAAGATCTCCCTGGCAATCCCGGACCACGCAGCCGACCGTTCCCTCACCCGCAAGGCCTGGAAGCGTTTCCCACATAAAGGTCGGATCCTCCTTTTCTTCCGGAAGCTCAGAAAGCCACCCATGACGGAGAGCCCACCGCTCGACCATCGATCCCGACAGATGGACATGGGCGCTCTGTCCCATGAGAGCGGCCACCAGGCGGGCCATGGAAGGTATTCCACGGACCTGGCTGATTCCCAGGGCATCAAGGCTCTTCCCGTCCATTCCTCCCGCGTCCCGGCGAACCACTCCGTCCGACTGGGGGATCGCCCCCTTCCCCCCATTGAAGAGGCCGGAATCCTCAAGGCGGTCCACGCAGCGGACCGCGAGTTCAAAAGCCCTCTCTCCGAGAGTCAGTCGCGGTTCTAGCTCTGCCATCATCCCCGCGAGAAAATTTCGCGCGGCATACGTCAGAGTCGACCCTGTCCCGCAATGAAAAAGGAGAAAAGGGCCGCCTTCAACCTCCTGAAAATCCATTTTGCGCTCATCCTCTTCCCTAAAGATTGAAACGGGGTGGAAGATCGCCTCCCACCCCGTTTATCCCCGCGTTCAATTCGCTTTCGAGTCTTTGATCGGCGGACCTTATCCCCCCGCACCGGATCCCGCCAGACAGCCAGCTACGCCTTCGGAGCGGCCTTTCCGTTTCCAAAGTTTCCAACGGGGGCTTCCGTCCGGGCGAGGCCCGTCCTGCTGATTCCCTCCATGGCCCGGATCTCGGCGTGGAGGTGGCCGAGGACCGATCTCAGGCGATCCGTCCAGTCTTTCTGTTCATCGGACAATGATTCGAAAAAGGGCGCCTTGAGAAGCCCGAAGGTCTTCTCCCCGGACTCCTGGGTGGCCATGTCGGCCAGGGAGACCGCCTGGGTCCGGAATTCCTGAACCTTTTCCATATAACGAGACAGGACGGGATCGGTGGTCACCGCAGGATGGGCGGCGAGCTCCTGCAGAGCCATCTCGAAGCGGTCGCTCCAGTCGGAGAGCATCTCCCCCATTGTGGCCTGAACAGCGACCGTTTCATCGGCATGACGGGACGGAAGAACGCCAGCCCTCGGAATTTCCTCCGCCAGGGTCATGACCGCGCGGTCAAGGGTCTCGAGGCGGCGATGGAGATCCTCCCATCCCCCATGGGAGACGGGCATCTCTTCCGAGCCGCCCGCCTCCTCTGCCGGGGCTTCCCGGGCAAAGATCGGACCCTCGGGAGTCTCAGCCCCCTTCTTGCCAGGCGGCTTCTTTCCCTTTTTCGCGGCCAGACCCCGGCGGAGCGTCCAGGTTTCGGTCAGGGAAACCAGAAAGATCGCGAAAAGGGCGAGAGAAACGGTGCCCCCCAAAAGGATCCGCTGATTGATCCCCGGAAGGGGCCAGAAGCCCCACAGGACAGTTCCATGGGGACTCGAGACCGGAGAGACGTCCGCCACCGCCACCCAATGGCCCAGAACCTCACGGTCGAATCCGTGACAACGGGCGCAGGAGGTATGGTTGTGGATGGATCTGGTCCAGACGGCGTATCCTCCCCAGAGGGCCAGAGGACTCGCCCGTCCTTTGGAATCCGTTACGAGATGGGCCGAGCGATTTGAGAAGACGCGTTCGACTTCATGGACCAGGGGACGGGGGAAGGAGGATGGAGGCCAAAGAAAAAGATCGGGCGAGTGCGGCGCGTTTTTCCACTCTTCCGCAATTGCCGTGTAGGCCTTGACGCGGTCGAGTGCTCGCATGTCGGAGTAGGCCGGGGTCCCGTCGTTCCTGAAAAGGATGAGGGTCGTCCCTGTCGCGGAGGCCATCTGCCTGACCGCCAATGGAACCGACTCGGGCTTCCCGGCCTTCATGGCCGAGGAGAGAAGGGCGTTGGCGGCTTCTATGCCGGTCCGGGCCCGGTCGAGTCCACGGATTTCTGCCGAGAGCATGAGCACAACAAGAATCATCGCCGTGATGGGAACGGTCACGACCAGCCCCCAGAAGATCCGGCCCAGCCACAACCTGAAAAATCCAGGCGGAGCGTTCAACATCCCCCCCTTCCCTGACTTTCCCCCGGGCCCTTTCGTCGCAACTTCCTAGACGGGTTCGACGCTTGCGATTTCGTAGCGTTCGACCACCGGGTTGGACAGCAGTCGTTCGCACCATTCGCGTGCCTTTTCGGGTATCCCGGGTTCCGATGGCAGGATCACTTCGACGATCTTTCCGATGCGCACATCCTCCACCTCGGAGTGCCCCATGTCGGAGAGGGCCTGGCGTACCGCCTCTCCCTGAGGGTCGAGGATTCCATCCCGAAAGCGCACGAAAATGGTGACCTTGACCCGGGATCTCTGTTCATGGTTCGACGGCATGGCCCACCACCCTTTCGTAGATCTTTTCGTATCCTTCCTTGACCGAACCCAGATCCATCCGAAAACGGTCCTTGTCGAACTTCTCTCCTGTGACCGCGTCCCACATCCGGCTGGTGTCCCCGTCGATTTCGTCCCCCAGAACAAGGGCTCCGTCGGCGTTCCATCCGAACTCGAGCTTCATGTCCACCAAAACGATGTCCCTTTCCCTCAGGAAGGGAAGGAGAATGTCGTTCGTCCGGAGCGCCAGAGTGCGGATTTCATCAAGGACGGCATCGGAGGCCAGCTTGAGGATCCGGATATGGTCCCGGTTGACCATGGGATCCCCAAGGTCGTCTCGCTTGTAGTACCATTCGATGACGGGAAAGGAGAGCTCCGATCCTTCCGGAATCCCCAGCCTCTTGGCCAGAGACCCCGCCACCCTGTTCCGGACCACGACCTCGAGCGGAACCATCTCCAGCTTGTCGATGACCATCCGGCGGGGAGATTCGAGAGAGCGGAAATGGACCGGCACCCCCCTGTCCGCCAGAAGCCGGAAGAGTGTCGCCGAAATCTGGCAGTTGATCGCTCCCTTTCCGAAGAAGCTTCCTTTTTTCTGGGCATTGAAGGCGGTCAGGTCATCCTTGAACTCCTGGATGACGATCCTGGAATCGGTGGTGGCATAGAGGATCTTGGCTTTTCCTTCGTAGAGCGTCGCATCGGGCGGCTGCAGCACTGTCAGACCTTTCCTGCCCGGGAATTCTCGTCTGGCCCTGAAGGTTCCCCCAGAACGCGACGGTAAATTCCCTCTATATTGTGAGTAAAGCGGGCGGGATCGAATGCCTGGTCCAGAAATCCCGTCCATTCATCCCCCCCCGGGAAGTTCGGGTGGCGCAGGAGGTGCTCCCGGAACTGGCCTCCCTCCCTATAGGTTTCCATGGCGGCCTCCTGCACAATCCTGTAGGCCTCCTCGCGGGCCAGACCGTTTTTGACGAGGGCCAGGAGCACGGTCTGGGAGTAGACGAGCCCACCCGTCGCATCGAGATTTCTCCGCATCCTCTCCGGGTAGACCACAAGATCCCGAAGGATCGTCCCCATGCGATCGAGCATGTAGTCCACGAGGCAGAAGGCGTCCGGAAGGATCACCCTCTCCACCGAGGAGTGGCTGATGTCCCGTTCATGCCAGAGGGCCACGTTTTCGAGCGCGGCCCCCGCATAGGAGCGGAGGAGGCGAGCCAATCCGGTGATGTTTTCCGAGCCTACGGGATTCCTCTTGTGTGGCATGGCGGAGGAGCCTTTCTGTCCCGGCCGGAATGGTTCCTCCGCCTCCTGGACCTCCGTCCGCTGGAGATGGCGTATTTCGACGGCAATCCGTTCGAGGGAGGAGCCGATACCGGCCAGAACGGAGAACAGCTCGGCATGGCGGTCCCGGGAGACCACCTGGGTCGCAGCCGGTTCGACGGAAAGACCGAGCCCTCGAAGAATCTCCTCTTCGAGATCGGGGGGAATCGTCACTGCGGTCCCCATCGCTCCGGAGAGCTTTCCGACCCGCATGGAGGCCCAGGCTCGCGAGAGCCGGTCCTGATGGCGCCTGAATTCCGAGAACCAGGACAGAAACTTCATGCCGAAGACGATGGGCTCCCCATGAATTCCGTGGGACCGGCCGACCATCAACGTGTTTCGGTGGGCCCTGGCCTGGCCCTCGAGAATGCCGGCAAAGCGATGGAGCTCGTCGGTCACGATGTGAAGGGCATCGGATACGAGGAGGTTCTGGGCCGTGTCGACGAGATCGGTGGAGGTCAGACCGAAGTGCAATACGGCCCGTCCTTTTTCCGGCATCTGTTCGGACACCATCGTCAGAAAGGCAATGACGTCGTGGCGGGTTTCGGCCTCTATCGCCTCCATCCTGGGAATATCGATGCGAACGGGGGTCTCGAGAACCATCCGGGCCCCTTCGGGATCCACCAGACCGCGCGCCGAGAGGACGCGGGTGACTTCCCGTTCGACTCTGAGCCAGGTCTTGAGGCGATGTTCGGTCTCGAAGAGCCCCTTCATGGGGGCCCTGCAATATCGGTCAATCAAGAGGCGACTCCTGCGAAGGACATGCAGTCATAGGTTGAAGGATGGGTCGCCGGATCGGAAACATAAAGACGCACGTCTTTCCGGTCCAGCAGGGTCCGGGAAACCTCCTGGACGAAGGGCTTGACTTCGGGCGTCAGGGATTCGCTGTCGAGCACTACCGGAGTCATCGAAAGGCCGTAGACCGTCTCATAGAGACGCCGGACAAGGTCCTGGGCTTCCGATTTTCTGAAGGGGAGCACGATGAAGCCTCCCGGGAACGGTCCCTCTCCGGGAACGAAAAGGAAAGAGGGCGGAATCTCCCGTCGTTCACCCCGCCAGAACGGAGCCAGGGTTCGCGTCACAAGGCCCGAATACCAGTGGTCGAGCCAAAGCAGGGAAGGTCCAAGCTGGACCCCGATCTCCTGCAGGAAGATCCTGAGGGGTCTCTCGGGGCCGAAGACCGGATGTTCCCACAGAAGCACGAGACCTGAAAGCCCCATGTTCGTGCGGGAATCTGGCTGGCGGCTCATGCGCCTCCCTCCGCGTTCTCCACCGAACGACGGGTGGCGGCGGAGGCCAATGGGGCGGGATCATAAGGCCCCTTCCCGGGAGCGTGGCGAACGGCCGCCTCATGGAGAATGCCGTTGATGAAGCCCACCGCCTCCGGCTCGGAAAATTCATGAGCCAGGTCGAGGGCCTCATGTACCGAAACCCTGAAGGGAACGTCCGGGTCGTAGAGAATCTCGCACAGTCCGAGGCGAAGGATGTTGCGGTCGATGCGGGTGAGCCTGGCCAGACTCCAGCCTTTCGCAATCTCCGATATCAGCGCGTCGATTTCGGGCTTTCGGAGGAGGATCTCCCCATACAGCCTGTCGGCGAAGGCGTTTGCCATAGGGTCCTCTCCCTCCCAGTGAATCAGGGCGCGCAGGACGGGATCCGTCTGGGAAAAGGAGTCGTACTCGTCGGCAAAGAGGCGCTGAAGGACTTTGGACCGGGCGGCGTGCAAAGCCCGTCTCCGTCCCGGAGTCAGGGAGGAGGCGGAGCGGTCACGGGAGGTCACGGCCTTCGTCCTCCCGAAAGGGAACCGGAAAGGCGGGCCATCGCCAGAAGGGTTTCGGCTCCCTCCACTCCCTTGTGCCCGGCCTTTCCTCCGACCCGGTCGAGAGCCTGAAGGAGGGTGTCGGTGGTCAGGATTCCGAAGACCACGGGAACGAGTCCTCCGGCATTGATCTGGCCAAGTCCCGCGGTCACACCCGAGACGACCGCTTCGTAGTGGCCTGTTTCCCCGCGGATGACGCATCCAAGGGCCAGAACGCCATCGTGGGCTCCCGAATCCACCGCCTTCCGGACCACGAAGGGAAGCTCGAGAGCTCCGGGCACCCGGACGACGGCGATGGTCTCTATCTGGCTCTCAGCCCGGCGGAATGCTCCGAGGGCTCCCTCCAGAAGCCGGTCGGTCACCAGGCTGTTGTACTGGGCCACCGCAACCAGAAACCGGAATCCGCGCCCGGGGACCGCTGCCGGAAGCACCTCTTCGATCTTCACCCGAATCTTCCTCCTTTATCTCTCAGAGCTTGTTGAGGATATGCCCCAGCTTGTCCCTTTTGGTCGCAAGGTAACGCTTGTTGGTCTCCCGCGGGGGGATTTCGATCGGGATCCGGGAGACGATTTCAAGGCCGTACCCCTCAAGGCCCACGATCTTTCTCGGATTGTTGGTCATCAGGAGGAGCTTTGAGGCTCCCAGATGGCAGAGAATCTGCGCCCCAAGGCCGTAGTCCCGCAGATCCTCCTTGAAACCGAGCTTGAGATTGGCCTCCACGGTGTCGTACCCCTGTTCCTGAAGCCGGTAGGCCTTGATCTTGTTCGCAAGACCGATTCCGCGGCCTTCCTGATTCATGTAGAGCAGGATCCCGCGGCCCTCCTTCTCGATCATCCGGAGGGACTCCTCAAGCTGGCTTCCACAATCGCACCGGAGGGAATGAAAGATGTCTCCGGTGACACAGCTCGAGTGGACACGGACCAGAGTCGGGATCTCCCGATCGATATCGCCCTTCACGAGAGCGATGTGGGGACCGCTGCCGACCACGTCCTCGAACACGACCGCGCGAAAGTGACCGAGTTCCGTGGGAAGATCCGCGGAAGCCACCTCGGTCACGAGCTTTTCCTCACGCTTACGGTAGGCGATCAGGTCCCTGACGGTGGCAATCGGAATCCCATGCTCTTCGGAGACTTTCTGAAGATCGGGAAAACGCGCCATTGTACCATCTTCGTTCAGGATTTCACAGATGACCCCCATCGGGATCAGTCCAGCGAGGCGGGCGAGATCGACCGAGCCCTCCGTCTGGCCGGCCCGTTTCAGAACCCCTCCCGGCTTGGCCCGGATCGGAAATATGTGGCCCGGGCGGACCAGGTCGGAGGGGCTGGCTTCGGGGCGAACCATGAGCTGGATTGTATGGGCCCTGTCGAAGGCTGAAATCCCCGTCGAGATTCCCTCCCGGGCATCGACTGAGATCGTGAAGTCTGTCCCGAAGGAGGCCTCGTTGACCGAGGTCATGGGATCGAGATGGAGAGATTCCGCCTTCTCCTGGGTCAGCGTGATGCAGATCAGTCCACGGCCGTATTTGGCCATGAAGTTGATGGCTTCCGGAGTCGCGAACTGGGCGGCGATGACGAAGTCGCCTTCGTTCTCCCGATCCTCGTCGTCGGACAATATGATCATCTTGCCGTTTCTGATGCGCTCGATGGCTTCTTCGATGGAGATTGTGGACACGCCTTGTTCTCGCTTTCTGCCGGCTCGGTTGCCGAATTGGTCAGGGGGCCTCAGACACCCTTGAAACGGTTGGTCATGGGAAGTCTCCAGTCCTTTCCGAAGGCCCGCATGGAAATCTTGACTCCGGGCGGAGACTGCCGCCGCTTGTACTCGCTCCTGTCGATCAGGCGGATGACACGGGCCACGTCGGAGGGGGCGAAGCCACGACCGACGATTTCCTCGTAGCCCAGATCCTCCTCGACGTAGGCCTCCATGATCGGATCGAGGATCTCGTAGGGGGGGAGGCTGTCCGTATCGAACTGGTTCTCCTTCAATTCGGCCGTGGGTTTGCGGATCAGGATCCTCACGGGGATCTCCCCCGGCTTCAGATGGTTCCGGAGATGCGCAAGCTGATAGACGACCGTCTTGGGGACGTCCTTGAGAACGGCGAACCCTCCGGCCATGTCCCCGTAGAGGGTCATGTAGCCAACGCTCATCTCGGACTTGTTCCCGGTGGTCAGCACGAGATGGCCGAACTTGTTCGAAAGGGCCATCAGAAGCATCCCGCGGATCCGGGGTTGAAGGTTCTCCTCGGTCGTGTCCGGTCCCCGGCCCCCGAAAAGGGGGGAGAGACGGGAAAGGAACTCCGACACCAGGGAATCGATCGGGATCGTCTCCAGCGAAAAGCCCAGGTTGGATGCAAGCAGATGGGCATCCTCCCGGCTCTCTTCGGAGGTGTAGACCGACGGCATGAAAAGGCCGTGGACATGTCCCGGCCCCAGGGCATCGGAGGCGACGGCCGCCACGAGCGCGGAATCGACGCCTCCGGAGATGCCGATCAGGACATCGGCAAGGCCGTTCTTGCCCACGTAGTCCCGTACCCCCATCACCAGAGCCTCGTAGATTTCCCGGACAGGGGAAAGCGGATCGGTGAGGGGACCCTTCACGAGGGGGCGGGGAACTCCCGGAGAAACCGGTCGGTCCCCGTCGAGATCCACCAGCTCCAGAGGATTTCGTCCCCAGTCCCCGCCATAGAGCCGGGCCTGCTTCTCCTTCCGGCGCCGGGGATCGTGGAGACGGACTCCGAACACGCGGTCCACGTCGATTTCGCTGATGATCACGTCCTCGTCGAAGGCTTTACCACGCGATTCGATCTCTCCCTCCGGGCCGATCACAAGGCTCTGGCCGTCGAAGACCAGTTCGTCCTGCCCGCCCACCAGATTGGTGTACACGATGTAAGTTCCATTGTCTGCGGCCCGCGTCTTGAGCATCGACTCCCGGACCTCCCGCTTGCCCGCATGAAAGGGGGAAGCCGAAAGGTTGATGATCACCTCCGCGTCTCCGTCGAGTGTCTGGTGGTAGAGAGGTCCCTTGGGATACCAGATATCTTCGCAGATGTTCACCCCGATCGTCACGTTTCGAAAGCGGAGCAGGGTATTCGAACTGCCGGACTGAAAATACCGGTTCTCGTCGAAGACTCCATAGTTCGGGAGATACTGCTTCCGCTGGATTCCCACCACCTTGCCCCCATAGATCATGGCCGCGGCGTTGTAGATATCATCGGCCTGTTCCACGAACCCCACGATGAGGAGGATCTCCGGAGCCACGTTGAGAAGGTCCGCGAGGGCCTTTCTGTTCTTTTCCAGGAAGGTCGGCTTCAGAAGGAGATCCTCGGGAGGATAGCCCGTGATCGCGAGCTCCGGGAAGGCGGCGATGTCGAGATTCCGGGAGGCGGAGGACTTCAGATGGCGGCGGATCTTGTCGGTATTTCCCTCGAGATCCCCCACCACCGCATTGATCTGGAAAAGACCGACCCTGAGGCTCCTCATAGACGTCCCCCCTTCTTTCCGGACATGGCCGGCCCTCCGGTCATGGAACGAAAGTAGCTGACGAAAGCCGGAGAATCCCACTCTCTTCCTCCGACCACCCTCCCGACCAGCGTGCCGTCAGGCAGGATGACGTAGCTCTGGGGAAGACCGAGGCCGAAATACCGGGGGTCAACCTGGCCGCGACGTCCCTCCAGAACCGGATAATCGATCCCGAACTTGCGGACAAAGGGAGGAATATGGACGAGGCGGCGGTCCATGGCGACACTGACAATGACAAAAGGACGCCCGGCCAGTTTCTTTCGCAGGGAAATCAGGGAAGGGATTTCCTTCCTGCACGGATCGCACCACGTGGCCCAGAAATTTAAAAGAACCACCTTTCCCCGATAGTCGGAAAGGCGGAGGATCCGGCCGGACAGGTCTGGGGCCGCAATGTCCGGAGCTTTCTCACGGGCGTCAAAGAGGGAGATTCCGAGCTGATCGGTCAACGTGGAGGCGGAGGAGCGGCCTGAAATAAAAAACAGGACAAAAATCACCGGCAGCAGAACTAAGAAACATCTCCGGCGAGTGAAGGTGGAATGGTGCACATCCGGCATGGTCTTCCTTGTCATGAGGGTTCGGGGTGAAAATCCGTACCTGCCGATTTTATCACAAGAGAGTCGCCAAGCGGCAAAATCCCGTTGCAATCGCTCCCCACAATCCGATAGTCTTCCCTTGACCCACGATTCTTCAAAAGGAGTCCTTCCATGAAGGTTTTTGAAATCCGCGATCCGGGAACCCCCGGGGCCCTTCGCCCCACCGACCGGGAAGAGCCTGTTCCGGGACCGGGCGAGGTGTTGATCGAGATTCGCGCCGCCTCCCTGAATTACCGGGATCTCCTCATCCTCCGGGGCCACTATCCCAATCTCCGCCTCCCACTTATCCCTCTTTCCGACGGAGCCGGCACGGTCGTCGCCACGGGTCCTGGCGTCTCCAGAGTCAAAATCGGAGACCGGGTCGCTGGGACCTTCCACCAGAACTGGATCGACGGCCCTCCCCCCAGACACGCGATAGCCCTGGGGGGCGACCGGGACGGAGTGCTCGCGGAGAGGGTCCTGCTTCCGGAAGAGGGCCTCGTCCGGATTCCGGACTCCCTCTCCTTCGAAGAGGCCGCCACCCTTCCCTGCGCCGCAGTGACCGCCTGGAACGCGCTCTTCGTCCAGGGGAGCCTTCGGCCGGGAGAAAGGGTACTCGTGCAGGGAACCGGAGGCGTTTCCCTTTTCGCCCTCCAGTTCGCAAAAATGGCCGGAGCCGAGGTCATCGTCACATCCTCATCCGACCAAAAGCTTGAGAAAGCGGCCCGGTTAGGGGCGGATTCGGGGATCAACTACCGGACCTTTCCCGAATGGGACCGGGAGGTTCTCTCCCGGACCGAGGGCCAAGGCGTCGACCACGTCGTCGAGGTCGGTGGGGCCGGCACCATCGCACGCTCTCTTTCCTGCACCCGTCCCGGGGGCCATGTGGCGGTCATTGGCGTCCTCTCCGGGGGCCAGGCCGAACTTCCCGTCTTCCCCGTCCTCGCCAAACAGCTGCGTCTGCAGGGAATCTATGTGGGGAGCCGAACGCATTTCGAGCAGATGCTGAAGGCGATCGTCCGGAACAGGATAAAGCCCGCCATCGACCGTGTCATACCCTTCTCCTCCGCCCCCGACGCCTTCCGGGCGCTGGAGGAGGAAAACTTCACCGGCAAGATCTGCCTGAAGTTCTGATGCTTGATATGAGCGGAACATCCTTCCCGGAAAACCCGGAAATTCTCCGGCAGATCAGTCTCCACGCCCTGATGCCTCATCCCGAAGGAGGCTTTTATCGGGAGATCCACCGCGGAATCGAGGAGGTGACAGTTCGGGAAACCGGACAGGTCCGCTCCACCGTTTCGGTAATCATCTTTCTGATTCCCGGGGGCGTCGAGACCCGCTGGCACCGGGTCTCCTCCTGCGAAATCTGGCACCATATCGGAGGGGCCCCCCTCCATCTTTGCTTTGGGCGTGACGGGATGCCCGAGACCTGGGAACTCGACAGGGATCCGCCGCATTGTCTGGCGGTCGTGCCTGCCGGGGCGTGGCAGCGAGCCCGCTCCCTCGGATCGTTCAGTCTGGCCACCTGCACGGTGGCCCCGGGCTTCGATTTCCAGGATTTCACCCTGTGGGAGGGACCCGGCTCTCCCCTGGAGGATCTGCCCCGGGAACCCTGTGGACAGGCCTGAGAGAAGGATCGCGCCATGGAGCCCAAGACCGTCTTTCTGATCGACGTCGACAATACGCTGCTCGACAATGACCGTCTCCAGTCCGATCTGGCCCGTCATCTGGAGGAGGAGTACGGCCTCCCCGCGCGGGAACGGTACTGGGCGATCTTCACGGAGCGATGGGGCCGGATCGGCTATGCCGACTATCTGGGAGCCCTTCAGCTCTATCGCGAGGAGGAACTCCACGATCCGCGCCTTCTGCGCATGTCATCCTGGATGGTCGACTACCCCTTCCACACCCTCCTCCACCCGAAGGCACTGGAGGTGATCGCAGCCCTCAGGCGGCGCGGAGAAGTTGTTATCCTGTCCGACGGTGACGCCGTCTTCCAGCCACGCAAGATCGAACGGTCCGGGCTGTGGGATGCGGCCGACGGACAGGTTCTGATATACATCCACAAGGAACAGATGCTTTCCGACATCGAGGAGCGTTTCCCGGGAGAGCACTATGTCGTCATCGACGACAAGGTCCGGATCCTGACCGCCTTCAAGTCAGCCTGGCAGGACCGAGTGACCACCGTTCTCCCTAAGCAGGGTCACTACGCCGCCGATTCCTCCCTGTTCGTCTCATGCCCGGCCCCCGACCTTTCCGTCGACCACATCGCCGACCTCCTCGCACCGGACTGCCCCCTCTTCGCCTCCCCCTTCTTAACCAAAAGGAGCCTCCCATGAGCGTGAGCCCCCTGGCCGGACTGCCCCCCCCCTCTTCCCTCATCGTCGACATTCCCCGACTCGTCACCGAATTCTTTGCGAAGCGCCCGGATCCCGGCAACCCCGCCCAGCGCGTCTCTTTCGGAACATCCGGCCACCGGGGAAGCGCCTTCGAGGGCACATTCAACGAGGACCACATCCTGGCCATCACCCAGGCCGTCTGCCTCTACAGGAAGTCCCGGGGAATCGAAGGCCCCCTTTTTGTCGGGGCCGACACGCACGCCCTCTCCCGTCCCGCATTCGTCACCGCCCTCTCCGTTCTCGCGGCCAACGGTGTCACCACCATCGTTTCCGATCGGGATGAACCGACCCCCACTCCCGTCGTCAGCCACGCCATCCTGACCTACAATCATCCCCGGGACGGGGGAGCGCCTCCTTCGCCCGCCGACGGGATTGTCATCACACCCTCGCACAATCCTCCGGAGGATGGGGGCTTCAAATACAACCCCCCCGGCGGAGGTCCGGCCGATCCGGCCGCCACCCGCTGGATCGAGGAAACGGCCAACCGCTTTCTGGCGGAAGGACTGTCCGGGGTGCGCCGGATCCCCTTCGATCGGGCGATGGAGGCGGACACGATCCACACCCGGGACTACATGTCCGCATACGTGGCCGATCTGGGATCGGTCATCGACATGGAGGCGATCCGATCCTCCGGGATCCGGATCGGCGTCGACCCGCTGGGCGGGGCGGGAGTCCATTACTGGGGACGGATCGCCGAAACGTACGGACTCGATCTGACCGTGGTCCGGGAGACGGTCGATCCGACATTCTCCTTCATGACCGTGGACTGGGACGGCAAGATCCGGATGGATCCCTCCTCCCCCTGGGCCATGAAACGCCTCGTGGAGATGGGGGGAAAATTTGACATTTCTTTTGGATGCGACACAGATCACGACCGCCACGGAATCGTTTCGCCCTCCGCCGGCCTCATGAATCCGAACCATTACCTTGCGGTTCTGGCCGCCTATCTTTTTTCCCACCGGCCGTCATGGGGGGCCGGAGTCCGGGTTGGCAAGACCATCGTGTCGAGCCGGATGATCGACCGCGTCGCGGAATCGCTGGGGCGCCCCCTTTTCGAGGTTCCCGTCGGGTTCAAATGGTTCGTGGACGGTCTTCTCGACGGATCCGTTGGACTCGGGGGAGAGGAAAGCGCGGGAGCATCCTTTCTCCGCCAAAACGGAACGGTCTGGACCACCGACAAGGACGCCCTCATCCCCTCCCTCTGCGCCGCGGAGATCGCGGCCGTGACAGGCCGGGAACCTGGACTCCACTACAGGGATCTTGTCTCGCGGTTCGGACCCCATTATTACCGGCGGATCGATTCCCCGGCCGATGCCTCCCTCCGGACCGCACTCGGGAAAATCTCTCCGGAGCGTCTGCCCCTCGCACTGCTGGCGGGAGAACCCGTCCTGCGCGTCCTGACAACCGCTCCGGGAAACGGTCAGCCGATCGGAGGAATCAAGGTCGAAAGCGCCTCGGGGTGGTTTGCCGCCCGGCCATCGGGCACGGAAGAAATTCTCAAGATTTACGGGGAGAGCACCCGGAGCGAGGCCCACCTCCAGGAAATCCTGGAAACGGCCGACCGGGAAATCAGAAAGGCCCTCCGGACATAGGGACCGGAGGGTCCTCGAAACCTGGGATTCCCGAATTTTTTCATAGCTGCTTTCTCAGTTTCTGAAGCCAGCTTTCTCCCTTCTTCGGCAGGGCCCGGGGCTTTCCGCAATCCTCCTCCGGCGGCCAGTTGATCAGCATCGAACCAATGTGGGAAGGACGGATGTCGGCTCCGGACTTTTTGAAGTACTGGAACCAGAACTCGCCCATCTTGCGCGTTTTCTCGATCGAGGGAGATCGCGTTCCGATCACGTATACGCATACGTTCTTTAGATCGGGAAACCCGTAGGCCTTCTCGACCCGGGTGAGATCCCTGGCGTTCCACTTCATGTCCTTGTACCTAAATCGCCCCCGGTCCTCCTGCATGTCCGAGAGAAAGACAAGGATCGGACGCCGACGGTCGGCGGAAAAAAGCTGGGAAGCCATGCGGGCAGCCCCGAACAGATCAGTGTACCGGGACTTCCCTGGTTTTTTGAGTTTCTCCGTGAGGGTGGACAGAAGCTTGTCCCGAATCGCCTTGTCCTCGGCTTTTTCCTGCTTGACCTCGTTTTTGTAGTCGATCTCATTTTCCGAAAGACTGTCGAAGCCGGGACGGGCGGGAAGGCTCCCTTCCGCCATGAAGCTCGACACCAGCGAATTGTCGTCGACGATCGGTGCCACCCTCAGACGGTCGCCCGCCCTAAGCTCCGGAACAATCCTGCCGAGAAGAGCCCGCCGGTAAACGTCGAACTGGCGTCCCGTGCTCCCGGTTTCGTCAACGAAGACCAGAATGTCCCGTCCCGAACTCACTCCCTCTTCCGCCCGGGCGACCTGCGGCGATCCGGCTCCCGGCAGGAATCCCGGAACAGGTGGAGCCGAAAGAATGGCCAGAGTTCCCATCCCCAGGCCGGCCAGGAATCGGCCGGCCCTCTCTCCCCATGCGTTCATCTTACACCCTCCCCGTGGAAAATAGAGGCCGGCCCTGCCCGTCATTCGGCTTTCCGCTGGGGGCTGGATTCGTGGCCATAGACTCGGCCGCATCCGGAATTCTGAGATCCGGCCACCATCTCTTGAGGGTGGGAGATTCGGGATTCCTTGAAAAGGAGGAGGGGGCGACCGTTCCTCCGCGTGAAGCCATGTTTGCCTGGCGGTAGATGGCGATCTTGGCCGACGTTTCGGAGAGGACACGCTCCGCCTCGCCGCGACCGGCGCGTATCACCGCGTTCGTCTTCGAAATCGCCCGGGAAAGCTTCTCCCGCAGTTTTGTCCGCTTCTTGTCGAGTCGCACGACGGCGACATGCAGGGCATCCAGTTCGGAGTCCTGGTCATGGGCGAAGAAAGAGACCATGAAAGCGCCCAGGAAGATCAGAAGGTTGATCGCGAACATGGCATAGACCATGTTGCCCGAGCCTCCACCCAGCCTGTGTTCGGCATGGAGGGTCACATACATATTGCGGATGAAGGAGAGGGCGGTAAGCGCTCCGAGAACCGTCGCCGGCGCAAGAAAGATCATGATGGCCGTGGCAATTTTCGGCTTGACCAGGGTCCGGATCTGAAGACCGAGGAAAACCCCGATCAATGGTAGCGTCAGGGAGAGGGTCATGCTCATGACGTAGGTCATCAGCTCCGGTTCTCCGAACATCCGGAAGACGACGACGTTCAGCGGAAACTCCCCGATCGCCAGCAGAATCACAACCAACCAGTGGATGAAGTAGGGAACAGGAATGACCACGTCACGGCCCACGATCTCCTTGCGGTTCTTGTATCGGACCAGAACGTCCTTGAGCCGGTACTGGTTCGATTCGTAGGCGTTGGACAGGTTCGACGACAGCCCTTCGTAGCGGTAAAGCTCCTGGGCCGTCTGGGCGTAAATTTCGCTGATCTTCGACTCGCCGGCGGCGATAATCGACCGCTCGAAGGGGCCGGGCTCGTAGCTGCTTCCCGCTGGCAGCCCCGCCAATCCGTCCTCGTGCCCCGTCTTTCGGATCAGTTCGTCGTCCGGAAATATTGGTCTGGAAAGGGTCTTGTGTCTCATCTTTCGCTCCTTGTTGGTCGCCTTTCGGGTCGACCGGTCCCGCATTAGTTGATGACGCCGCTGCCTTCGACCGAGTTCCGCCGGTGGTGGCTGACGATGGTGTTCAGTTCATCGACCATGAACTGGAGCTTGGTGTGAAGATCTGCCACCGAATTGACCCACTGGGATTCCCTTGCATGGAAATTCTGGTAGTCCTCCTTGAACTGGGCGATGAAGCGATTCATCCTCTCCGATTCCGCCCGAAGGGCATCCCGGTCGGTCAAGAGGATGTCCCACTGCTTCTTGGTCTCCGCCAGGCGGTCCATGACAACCGAGGATTTCTCCAGGAGGTCGTTGTACTCCTTGACCGCATTGATAATCTTGTTGATGTCCTTGTCACCAAGCATTGTCGATTCCTTTCCGTTTTCAATCCGTTTGTAATTTCCGGCCCCCGCCGGACCTCCCCATCAGCGATCCCTCGGCGAGGATCCCTCTTCCTTTTCTTCCACGACCAGTTCCGCTCCCCTACTCCCCCCGAAGAAGCGTTCAAGGACGACAAGAATCTCCGCGTGAATCGAACGGTGCTCCCGTGTGGCCCGTTCCTTTATGACTCTGTATAGCGCTTCATTCATGCGCAGCGTCATCCTTTTCATAGTGTCATTCTAACACTAATTTGGTGCTTGTCAAATACAAATATAACTAATCAACATTTTTGAAAAAAATAATGATATAATAAATTTAAATTTTCAAAAATTTAAAATATATGATCACAATATTTTGAAAATGCCATCAGTGCTGGAATATATTTTTTATATTCTTTTTGGTCGGCTTGGGGCGGGCCTCCGGAAAAATCAGGGCGAATGAAATGCCGCTCATCCTTAATCGGCATAACTGATGACAAACTTGAAAACGACAGCCCATCCGAAGCACAATTCGCACAAAAATACATCAAATACAATAATTTAACAAATAAACACGCCATAATGGCGCCATATTTTCTATCGGGGTCCAAAACAGGAGCCTTCGAAAGCCCTCTTCCAGTATGGGGCAACCTTGGGGGATTCGGAGCGGCCATTTTGGTCGGGCGTGCGGAGAGAATGAATGCTGTCGGATTATTTCTTTGCGGGACGGGGAAGGTCAGACTCCCCCGAAAGAGCACCAGAGATGGAGTTCTGAAGACTGTCCGGTGGACTCAGTCCTATATGAGAGCAGCATCAAGGCGGTCAGCCAGAGCCGAGGTTCGCCGGGACTGCCTTAGGACCATGCGTTCCAGGATCGGGATCGAGACCCAGACGGTCAGGCGGAAGCGGGCGCGCGTGGCGGCGGTATAGAGGAGAGAGCGGGTCAGGAGAGGATGGTCAACCGCACCGATCAGAAGGACGACATTGTCGAATTCCGATCCTTGACTCTTGTGGACGGTCAGGGCATAGGAGCGCTCCCATTCCGGAGCGAGCCGCTCCGGAAGGATGACAAGTCCGCGCTCCTTGCCAACGTAAAGCCGGGAGTCGAAAAGAATCCCAAGATCGCCGTTCATGAGCCCCGTGTCGTAGCTGTTCTCGAGGATAATTACCGGTTCAGGAGCGGTCGCACCGGATGGAAGGCGCCGGAAAAGTCCCTGAATCGCCCGGTTGACTGTCCGGCTCCCTGAAGGCCCCTCCCGAAGGGCCGTCAGGGCCATGAAGGAGCCCAGGGGAAGCCCGCCGCTCCAGGGAGGCGGCATGCGCGAAAGACTTTCCCATCCCTCCCGCAGGACTTCCAGCGGAAGGCGGGAGCCAGGCTCCGCTGGAAGGAATGCTAGCCCCGGAGCCCCCTCCAAAAGCATGGAGACGGCCCCTTTGGCATCCCCCGATGCGATGGACCGGGCGAAGGCCTGGAGGGCCGGTGACGCCGACTGGCGGAAGTTGTGGGTCAGGACCGTCAGTGCCCCGTGGTCCTCTCCCTGGACTTTTCCCCGCTCAAGGGCCCCACAGAGATCCCCCATGACAGAACCCGCCCCGACCGAGGCCAGCTGATTGCGATCCCCCGTCAGAATCAGGCGGGAACGGTCCGGAAGAGCCGCAAGAAGGCGGTCCATGAGGGGAAGGTCGACCATCGACAGTTCATCTACCAGAACAAGATCCCAGTCCAGAAAGTTCCCGGAACCGCGGGAGAATCCCTGGCGCCCCGCTCCGAGAAGACGGTGCAGGGTCATCGTGGGCGGCGGACCTCCGGGAATATCCGTTTCCGACAATGCCTCGGCCATCCTGGCGGCGGCCTTTCCGGTCGGAGCCGCCGCGACAACGCGGGCGGAGGAGGAAAGGCTCCGATGAAGAGCCAGGATCCGGGCGGCCGTCCATGTTTTTCCGGTTCCCGGCCCCCCCGTCAGGACAAGGAGGGAGCGCGTCAGGGATGCGACAGCCGCAACCCGCCCGGCATTGACGGGATCGGAGGGGTTTCCCTGCAGGGGGAACAGTCTGTCGAGAAGCTCCTTCGCGGTGTCGGGAGTGGATCGGTCTTTTTTGCGGTCGAGAAGGAGGCGGCGCCCGAGGAGGTCGGCTACACGAATCTCTGCGCAGTAGTACCGGAAGAGATAGAGTCCGCCCCGGTCGAGAATGATCGGAGCCGGCCGGTCCGGACTTCCGGCCACGCCCGCGAGAATGCCTGGCCAGGAGGAGGGGGCCGGGAGGAGATCCGGAAGTTCCTCGAAGTAGGGAGAATCAGGGGAACCAGCAAGATCGAGAAGGGTATGGCCTTCCCGGGAGGCGGCGCTCGTCAGTGCCGAAGCAACGGCATAAACAGCGAGGGTCTCCCAGGGAAGATCTCCCGAGAGGCCGACGAGAGTTGCGGAAAGGGCCCGGTCGACCTCCGCCAGAAGTCCCTTCTCAAGGGCTCTGGAAAACCATCCACGACAGGACTCCGGAAAGAGGGGAAAAAGGGAGGCATCGCTCACGGGCTCTCTCCCGACAAAATACGCCCGAAGGAGGCAAGTTCGGAAAATGGGGGACGAAGTCGATAGATCCCCTCGCCGGGTCTGCCGGCACCCCGGACGAAAAGAAATAGAGCTCCCCCGACATCCCGCTCGTAGTCGTACCCCGGAACGGACACTGAGAGAAGGCGGTGAAGCGCCAGAAGATAAAAAGCCCCCTGGAGGTCGTACCGGTGGTCGGCCATGGCCCGGGCCAGACTGTCCCCCTCATAGGAAGAAGCACCCGCGAGGAGGTTGGTCTTGTAGTCAAGAAGGTAGTAACGGCCCCGATGCCGGAAGATGAGGTCGATGAATCCCTTCAGGAAGCCCGTAACCGGGTCGAACGAGAGTTTCGGACCCGAGGGCAGAAGGCCAGACTGAAGACGGTCGGCCACAAGGCCCCGGACCGGAAGAAGGAATTCCCGTTCAACCGCCCTCTCCCCCCGAAGGATCCAGCGAAGCGTCATGGCCTCTCCCATCCCGCCCGAAACGCCCTCCCTCCCTTCCGACAGGTCGACCGAAAGGGTTCTTTCGACCAGAGGTCGAACAACAGAAGGCCAGCTCTGGCATTCGGGATCATGAGCCAAACCGAGATCGGCGAGAGCCCCGTCGAAAAGCCCGTCGGGGAGCTCTCCCGGGGAAAAGGCGACAAGGGTCTCGTCCAGCGAGAGACACTCCATGATCCGGTGGAAATAGGAGCCGAAAAGGGGACCGGACGGAAGGACCTCCTCTCCCGGCATCTCCATTTTCGCCTCCTCCCCTCCTTCGTCGGAAGCCCGAAGATCACCGGCCATTTCTTTCGCATCCTCAAGAGAAGCGCGCATCAGCGAGGAAAAGCTTTCCGTCCTTTTCGGCGGAGCAATGAAGGGAAATGCCGGTGGGGAAGCGAGCGGCGCATCCATCTCCGGAGGCTGGAGGCTGACCGGAGGCATCTGTTCGGGAAAGTCCGGGAGGGGCGCAAAGAGCTCGGGAAGCTCCCGAAAAAGTTGATTGACTCTCAGGGAGAAGTCCAGGAAAGCCGACTTTCCTTTTCGGATATCCGGGCCCAGACCGAAAAGATGGCCAACGGACGACTGCCGGGAAGTTCGGGCAGGAATCATCAGAACGGTCCGGTGGACAGCCCTCGTCAGGGCTACGTAAAGAAGGCGCATCTCCTCCGCCTTCTCGCCCGGGGACTCCTCCTCCCGGCCCTGCCGGCCCGGAAGCCCGAACGGAAGAAGGACTACGGGGAACTCCAGTCCCTTGGCCTTGTGGAGCGTCAGGATACGGACGCGTCCATCGAAGCTCTCAAGTCGGGGAGCGGTCCCGTCCTCTTTTTTCCCGGGAGCCTCCCGGCGCGCCGAAAGGTAGCGGTCCACAAGGAGAAGGAGCGGAGGATGGTCCTTCCCCAGCTCCTCCAGAAACTCGAAAAGATGGAGGAGATGGGTGACGCGCCGCCGCCCCCCCTTCTGCGAGAGCAGTCTGGAGAAGATCCCCTGCTCAAGAAAGAATGTCCGGAGCGTTCCCATCGCTCCCCGGCTCTCCCAGCGGCGGGCGGCTTCGAAAAACGGGTCGACGCGCCGGTTCCAGAGATCCGGAGCCTCTGCGAGGAGCCGAAGCTCCGAAGCCGTCAATTCGAAAAATCGGGAGGCGAGGACCATCCGTCCCTGACGGCGATCCTCCGGAGAGGCAAGCGACAGGAGAAGCATTTCGAGATCGAAGGCCTCCTCCGTCTCCAGAACGCTTCCAGATCCGTAGGAAACCGAAGGAATTCCTTTTTCCTCCAAGGCTTTCTGGAGTATTTTTCCGTGGGAATGCTTCCTGACAAGAAGGGCGATTTCGTCTGGACGCACCGGTCGGCCGGAAATGGTCGCCCCCCCCGAGAGAAGGCGCAACACCTCGCGGGCGGATCGGTCGGCGAAATCTTCGAGCGTGTCTTTTTCCTCCCCGACCGAAAGCAGGAGAGGAACCGAATCGTCCGAGCGTGAATTCTGATGGTCGCAAAAGGAAGGAGCCTCGTCCCTGCTTGGAAGAACCGGCTCGTAGCGGATCGCCCCCCCTGTTTTGAAGGGATCCCGAACAATAGAGAAGAGGTGGTTGAGGGCTTCCACATGACGGCGATCGGACCGATAGTTGACCGAAAGCTCGAGGAGAGATCCGCCCGGGAGGGTGAGCGCCCGGGAGCGGGCCTCGAGGTAGGCCGAAATGTCGGCCCCGCGAAAGCGGAAAATCGACTGCTTCGGGTCCCCCACCATGAATAGGGCGTTCCGGGTCTTTTCCTCCGGATCTGGATTCGAAAGCCGGTAGATCCGGTCGAAGATTCGAAACTGCGCCAGATCCGTATCCTGGAACTCGTCGACGAAGGCCACCGGAAATCGGTCACGTATTTTCCTGGAAAGAGATCCTGAATGATCGGTGAGAAGCCCCTCCAGGACACGAAGGATCAAGTCGTCGAAGGTTTCTCGACCCCGTCCTTCCCGAAGTTCAAGATCCTCCGAGCGGAGGTAGAGCAGCAGGTCTTTTTTCAGGGATCGCCGCAATCCCTCCTCCAGCGCATTCTTCCCCTCCAGGACTCGAAGAAGGGGGGCGAAGTCCCCGAATGTCGTCTCGGGAAGAGCTTTCAGGAAGCTCCCAAGCTCTTCGTCCAGGGGTCCGTACCCCGGCGGTGGCCCCGGGCTCCCCGACCGGATCTCCAGGATGCGGCGGATCAGAGTCGGAACACGGGAATCGTCCTTCCCTCCCGTATTCTTCCTTTTTTTTCCGCCCGTCTTCCCGTTTTCCGCTGAGAGCTCCGAGGACCAGCGACGGGCCGCTTCCCCCACCCTGTCGGCCGGTATCTCCCGAAAGAGGAAAAGGTCCCGCATATAGGCCTCCCTCAAGGCGGGAAAATCGTCCTCCTCCCCGTGAACGCCGGAAAGCGCCCTCTCCGTCTCCCGGAACAAGGCGTCATCGGGAACGAGAGAGAGAAGATCCTCCGGACCATTCGGAAAAACGGAGGCGACAAGAAGGGCGATTTCGGGGCTTTCGGGGTAAACTCTTCGGCGCCATATCTCCCGCAGGGCGGGGAGTTTCGCCTCTCCGGGATTTTCGTCGAGTTCGAGGGAGAAAGGCGCCCGGAATTCAAAGGCGTATTCACGGAGCAGACGGCGGCAGAAGGCATGGATGGTGGTCATCGTGGAACGGTCGAAATCGGAGAGTGCCCGGGCAAGGGGAATCGCATGCTCCGGAAGAACCATCTCCAGGAACGGAGAGAACCTGCCCGGGGAACTTTCCCCCAGGGACTTTCGTCTGGCGGCGACAAGAAGGTCGTGGATCCGGCCCCGGACCTCTTCCGCGGCGGATTCGGTGAAGGTGACCACAAGTATCCGCTCGACCGGAATCCCTTCCAGTATGGCGCGAAGGAAAAGGACGGTCAGCGCCGTCGTCTTACCGGTTCCCGCCGAGGCCTCGATAAGATGAAGACCCGAAAGGGGAAGGGAGAAAAGGGGGCTGTCTGCCATCAGGACGTCCCCTCTTCCGACAGGGTGGCGAGAAGAGGCCGCCAGAGCCTGATGGACCAGAGTCCGAAGGGGGTTTCTCCAGCAAGGTCCCGGCCGGCGAAGGCCAGAGCGCTCCAGAAGGGAGAGCGGGAACGGGGATCGAAAAAGGTCTCCCGGGCCCGGTAGGGGGAGACGTTGGCATCACGGAGAACGTCCCGAGCCTTGTCGGTCGCGCTCTTCCATCCCTGTTTTTCGGTAGCCCCTGCATCCGCCTTCAGGGTGTCGACAAAGATCCGGGAGGCCTCCGGATCGAAGGGGAGGGGAGCTCGAAGTCCCTTCCGGAAAGCCCGAAGATAGGGAAGGAACAGCCGCGCGGCCTCCGAGGGGGGCGGGGCACTCCAGCGCCATGTGGCCAGGGGAATTTGCATCGGATCCTTTTCCGCTTCCTTCTTGCCGCCCTTTCCCGTCAGGACGCAACCCCTGTAGCCGGGGAGAAAAAGGGTGCACAAAAGGTGCGTCAGGTAGGCCTCCAGAAAATCGCCGGGAAAGGGAATCCATGGCCACCGTTCGACGACCAGGAGACGCTCGCCCTCCGGCCGGAAGGGAAGCCCATCGACCATTCCGGTGATCCGGACTCCATGAAAGACCCCGTCCAGACGCTCCCGGGGAAACGGCTCGGCCCCGCCGCCAGAAAGAATCCCCAGCTTATTCGCGAGGGTCTGCCGGTAAAATGCGATCTCCCCCTCGACCCGTCCGGAGAAGGCCCCCCTCAGAGGGGGCCATGGATCGGCATCCGGATTGGACTCAGGGGCGCGAAGGCGGGCGGTGATCGCGCGGCCCATATCGGCGACAAAGGGTTCGGCCTCCTCGAGGCGAAAGGAACGCTCCGAAGGGGGAAGCCCCACCTGACGGACAAGAAAATATCGGGCTGGATCCCGAATGAATGAGCGAAGATCGGAGATAGAGACCCCTTCCCTCCCGTCCCGATCACCATTCGGCTTCCCAATCTCCCAGGAGAGAGCCGGATCGAAGAAAACCTGTTTCTCTCCCGGACGCCTTCGGGAGATTTCCAGCGCCTTCCACCAGGCCCGGGAATAACTTCTGAGCCGGGGATCCGAATCGCGGGAGTAATGGTCCGGGGATAGCGGATCAGGGGGGGCCTCGAGCGTGATCTGGGAGAGGATGGAGCCTTCCTCACCTTCAAACCCTTCCGCAATCTGGTCCATCAGCTGGCGGAGAAGGACGGAAGGCTCCCGCGGGCTCCCGTCCTGGATCTCGATTCCCTGGTAGCTTATCCAAAGATAATCCCGGGCCGAAAGAAGGGCCTCCAGAAAAAGCGTCCGGTCATCCTCCCGGACGGACCGGTCGCCCGGTTCGGGGTGGGCGACAAGCCAGTCGAAGCTCGGAGGCCAATTGGGTCTCGGAAAATCGGCATCGTTCATACCGACCAGGCAGACCACCCGAAAGGGAATGGAACGAAGGGGAACCATGCGGCCGAAGGTCACCCCCCCAGCGAAGAAGCGATCGCTTCCATCGGCGGATCTGGCCATTCTCTCGAGATGACGCGACAAAACCGCGGAAGAGAGGGTCCCTCCGGACCCGGCTTCGGCGAAATCCCGCGCCAGCCTGTCCGGCAGGGCCGCAAGCGCACGATCGGAAGCCCTGGAGAGATCCAGCAGGAAAAAGGAGTCGAGGAGTTCGCGAAGAATGGCCGGCCACCGGGATGCCGGCCATTCCTGCCGAAGACAGGCGAGACTGTCCTCGAGGGTTTCGACAAAGCGGGCGATTCCACCACCGATGGCACCCTCCCGATCCTCCGGGAGGACAAGTGGAGTCAGGGGAAAATCTCTTCCAAGCCCATCTTCGCCGCAGGCGTATCCAAGAAGGATCCGATCACGCCCCTCTTCCAGAGTCTGTTCTCTCCGACCTGCGTAAGGATTGGGCCGGTCCGATCCGTTCAGTCCCCACCGGAACCCCGCCCTTTGGAGAATCTCCTGGAGTCTTGACGAGCGGATACCGGAGAGCCCAAACCTTTCTGCAAGCGAGGGGACAGAGAGGAGGCGGAAAGCCAGAGGGGCCGTCAGTCGCGTCCGGGGAAGCCGAAGGAGGAGAAGAAGTGCCTCGAAAGCCGGCTCCTCCAGGAGTTCTTTGCGGTCGGAAATGGCGAAGGGGATCTTCGGCTCCCGGTCCTCTCCGCGACCATCCCCTCCCTCGGATCCGAAGACAGACCGGATGATTCCCGCGTACCGTCCGATATCCGGGGCCAAAACGACAACATCATCGGGGGAGAGGTCGGGAACTTCCGAAAAGAGGGCGAACAAACGATCCTTCAGCATCTCGATTTCCCGGACCGGACTCGGGCAGGAAACCACTTCGATTGAGCGGTCCCGTCTAGAAACCAGCAGTCGCGGTAGCGTGCCTTCCCGAACGCGGGCTCCCCGGTCCGACAGGGTCCGGATATCGTCCTGCAGACATCCGAGAAGAGTCGATGGCGCCGAAGGAAAGACGCGGGTCGCGACAGGAAGATCGGAGAGATTCTGGTGAATGGTCCGGAATGTCCCGCCCCAGGCGGCGAGCAGGGGGGCTCCGGTCTCCAGTGTGGCCCCCTCCTCCGGAGATGCCTTCTCCTTTATGCGGGCGGGAACGATGTCCCCCCAGTATTCCTCGCAGGGATTCAGAAAGAAGAGATGGACATCGCACAGACCCGCCTCTCCCAGGACCCGGAAGAAAAGAAGGTCCCTGGGAGCCATTCCCGTCAGACCGAAGACGGAGATCCGGGCCGGAAGATGCTCCGATGTGGCCCGTCCTCCCGTCCGGAAGAACGACTCCATCATCCTCGCCCGGTGGAGCGGACGGGAGGGACCGGACAGGTGTCGCCACAGAATGGCCGGCCAGCCTTCGGGATCCTCTCCATCCTCCCATGAAAGAAGAAGGTCGGGCCGATAGATCATGGACCTGTCGTAGAGGTCGGCAAGAAGCGACGAAAGTTCATAGAGGCGCTCGTCGGTCATTCCCCGTCCCAGGAATCCCCGCACCTCCAGAAAGGGGGGAAGGCTGATCAGCCCGGGTAGGATCTCGAAGAGACGAAGAAGGAGGTTTTCCTTGCCAAAACGGGCCGGACGGAGGGGGTCCCCGTAGGCCCTCTCCAGAAGGGAACGGATGAACCGGCCGGCCAGCGGAAAAGTGATGCCCGAGGAAATTCCGGTCCGGAGGGCGACGTTGTAGGAAAGCCAGCGCCCGATGGCCGGATTCTGGGGGATCACCGTTTCGGGGACAAGAGGATCCAGGAGCCCTTCCTGCCCCCACCCGGACAGCCGTTCGACAAACATGTCCGCGAGGACTTCAAGTCTCTGGCTTTCATACAGATGGACCAAGGCCTTCTCCTGCGGTGTTCCCGGACCTCCCCCGCGCGCAACTGCCCGGGGCCATGCAAGGCTTTCCCTTTCTCCTGTGGCGAGCCCTGCCGGATTCCATCATACCTCAAACGAAATCAAATTCCTTAATCGGCGGAGGCATTCCCAGACCGGAGTTCCGTAAAAAAAAGGGGCCGCCCCCTGCCGGGAGCGGCCCCTTCTCTCGATGCTTGCCCGCCATGACTCTCTAAATGGTCCGGGCGCAGACTCCGCTATCCTCTCATGGAATTCGTTTTCATCTTTCGAATGATCCGGCCGATTTCGAGGATCTTGGGGGCAGACAGATCCCGCACCGTCAGATTTGCCTCCTCGTCTCCGGCATAGGAGCAGAGGGCGATGGTATAGCAGCTGGTTCCTCCCCGGATGATCTTGAGGGCGATATTCGAGTAGTGGCAGTGGACACCCACAAAAAGACAGACATCAATCTTGTTGTGCCAGATCGTCAGGTTCGGATGATTGGGGTTGATTTCCGATTCGGGTTCGATTTTTGGATATTTCGGCCTGTAGTCCGGCATGGGGATGATCCGGATTCCGTTGGACTCGGCGACCTCGAGAACCGCATCGGCCACCCGGCGCGACTCCTCAGAAAACTGCCAGAGAACCATGGGACCCGGAAAGAAAGTGGGAACTTTCGCGTGGGCCAGTTTCCGGGCTGCCTCCTCGAGAACCTGGGCTTCGGGAAGGATCCGGCCTTCGACGGCACCGGTTCCTTCCTCCGGAAGATCAAGACCCATGGCAGTGGCCGCCTGAGGAAGAAGACCGGCCGGTCCTGGCATCAACAATCCGTGCGACATGACAATCCTTTCTTAAGCCGCCCCTTGCTAAGGAGTGCGGGAGTTGATTTTCAGGGGAGAGTAAACCACTCGAAGCCGGCGATCACGACCCCCATGACAAGAAGAGGCGGTTCAATGAGATGGGAACAGGCCCCAATGCGAACCGAAACTCCATCCGCATTCGTTTGGCCGAAAAAAAGTCCCTCGAGAGTCGAAAGAAGAAGATAATCTCCCGGGAAATGGGCTCTATGAGGATCAACATGAACAAAATATTCCGGAGGGATGGTGGTGGACGGATGCTCAAAAAACTGGGGACGTCCCCCTTCATCGACCCAGACGGAAAAAATTTTCCCTGAATCAATCTCCGGAACGGCCTCGAGATTTTTTTCCCTGTTTTCCATCATCCCACCTCTCATCATGTGTTCCGTATAATGAACACACCAAAAACGGATCTAGTTTTTTTTCATCCTCCCGACCGCAGCAGCGATTCGATCGACCGTTTCTGGAGTGAGATCCCGGATCGTTAGATGAGCCTCGTCGTCACCGGCATAGGAACAGAGGGCGATGGTGTAGCAGCTGCTCCCTCCCCGGATGATCTTGAGGGCGATATTCGAGTAGTGGCAGTGGACACCCACAAAAAGACAGACATCAATCTTGTTGTGCCAGATGGTTAGATTGGGGTGGCTGGGATTGATCTCCTCTTCAGGATTGATCTTTGGGTATTTGGGGCGATAGTCGGCCATGGGGATGACCTTCATGCCCCCCGCCCTCGCCAGCCGCGAAACCGCTTCCGCCATCCGGACAGAATCCGGGGTCGACTTCCAGAGCACGAGAGGACCCGGAAAAACCGTCGGATTTTTGGCGCCTACGATCTTTCGGGCCGCCTCCTCTATGGCCGACTCTTCAGCCACAATCCTTCCCATCACAAGACCATGGCCGGAATCCGGCAACAGGACGCCTCCCATGGGTGCCGACGGGGTCAAAAAAGAGCGGTCTTCCAATTCCAGGCAAAGGCTATTCACAAAGGCTCCTTCCCGATATCGGTCTGATTAAAAAAATAAACTTTTTGATCTATAATTTTGAACATGTAAATAATAACGCACAACAAAAAAGGTGTCAACAAAGAAATAGCGTTGTCTCGGTTTGACTTTTCAGTTCTCGTTTTTAATTTGGAGTACCCGGGAAAGGAAGAGACGCTCGAAATAAAAGGCGGGAAGAAAAAAGGAGGGGGAAGGCCCCCCTCCCTGCTCGCTTATGAGGGTTTTTCCACATGGCCACCAAAGGCATGGCGCATGGCGGACAGGATCTTGTCGGCGAAGTCGGCCTTCCCCTGGGAGGCAAACCTCGAAAAGAGCGCAGTTCCCAGAACAGGCGCGGGAACGCCTTCGTCGATGGCCGCCGAAACCGTCCATCGGCCTTCGCCCGAATCGGAAACCCGGCCGTGAAAGGCTGAAAGATCGGGATCCCGGGCGAGCTCCGAAGCAGAAAGATCAAGCAGCCACGAGGCCACGACGCTGCCTCTACGCCAGAGCTCGGCGATGTCGTCGATCTTCATGTCGTAGGCATACAGCTCCGGGTTCCGGAGCGGTGCCGTTTCAGCATCGACGTCATGGGATCTCTTTCCGATATTGGCGTTCTTCAGGATATTGAATCCTTCCGCATAGGCGGCCATCAGCCCGTATTCGATCCCGTTGTGAACCATCTTGACAAAATGGCCCGCGCCAGCAGGACCGCAGTGGAGATATCCCTCCTCCGCCGTGCTCTTGCGGCCCAAATTCGAGCGTTCGGGATTCGGAGGCGCCGCTTGGCGTCCAGGAGCAAGCGCCCGGAAGACCGGATCGAGCAGGGACACCACCTCCGCCTCTCCTCCGATCATCTGGCAATAGCCCCGCTCAAGTCCCCAGACCCCGCCGCTCGTTCCCACGTCCACATAGTGGATTCCCCTGGGTGAAAGCTCGCGGGCCCGCCTGATATCGTCATGGTAATAGGAGTTCCCCCCATCGATCAGGATGTCCCCCTTCGCAAGGAGGGGAACGAGCGCCTGAATCTGCGCGTCGGTCGCCCCTGCCGGGATCATGAGCCAGACTATTCGAGGGGACGGAAGTTTCTCCACCAGGTCGGAGAGAGAGGTCGCTCCAACGCAACCCGTTTCACGGCTCAGCGCCTCGACTGCCGTGGCCGTGTGGCTGTAGGCAACCACGTCGATTCCGCCCTTTCTGAGACGGCGGACCATATTGCCACCCATCCTTCCCAATCCGATCATACCCAGACGCATGGATCACCTCCTTCAAAGAGTATCGGTCGACAACCATCGTTGCCCACCGTAACAAAAGGCAGGGGAAACATCAACCGAACCTTCATTTTGAGTCGATTCAGACAGGTTTTTTCAGTTTGGGGAGGTTCTGAAGGCGAAGAAGAGCAAAAGGCCTTCATGGCATGGCTTCCGATCGTAGCGTCTTTTCCTCCGGGAGGAAAAGCCTCACAAATTGGACGGGAGAATCGAAGTAGGAAGGCCTTTCTGTGGAAGATGCAACAAGACTGTCGTCCCTTCGCCGGACTCGCTCCTGATCTCGACGCGTCCCTTCAGTATCGTTGCCACATGTCGGACAATCGAAAGCCCGAGACCTGTCCCCGAGACACTTGAGCTCCGTGAGCGGTCCACACGATAAAAGCGCTCGAAGACTCTTGGCAGTTCCTCGCGCGGGATCCCCGGCCCGTTGTCGACAACGCCGACCGTCACCATCCCCTCCTTCTGCCGGGCCTGGATCCGGATCTCCCGGCCTGGCGGTGAGTACTTGACGGCATTGTCGAGCAGGTTGGTAAGGACGAGTTCGATCAGGGATTCGTCGGACACGTAGTGAAAGGGGCGGGGAAAGTCGGTCTTCAACTGCATCTGTCGATCCTCGAGACGTGATGAAAAGACCTCCCTCATACGGTCGACCTGAACCCCGAGATCAATTTTGCCAAGCCGCAATTCGACAGTCCCCGATTCGAGGCGGGAGAGCTCAAGGAGATCGTTCACCATCCGCGAAAGCCTGTCGGCCTGATCGGAGATGATCCCAAGAAACTTCCGGGAAAGCTCCGGATCGGAGAGGGCTCCATCGGTCAGTGCCTCGGCATAGCCGCGGATGGAGGTCAGGGGGGTGCGGATTTCGTGGGAGACATTGGCCACAAAGTCCTTGCGCATGCGTTCCAGCCCGCGGATAGTCGTCATGTCGTAGAAAAGAAAGATCCCATAGCTCTTCCCGGACCCATCCTTCGTTTCGGACACTGTCGCCACCACATTCAGGGTCTTCTTCTTCCCCGCTCCGGAAAACTCGATTTCGCGAACGACCTTGGCCCTGGTCCGGAATACCTCTTCCACGAGCTGGTGAATGGCCACGTCCCGGATCACAAGCCCCAACCGGCTTCCGACAGCCTCCGTCGACGAAACCTCAAGGATCCGTTCGAAGGCGGCGTTGACAAGAAGGATCTGTGCATTCGGGGAGGTGACGGCCACGCCTTCGACCATGTGCTCCAGGACCCCCTCGAAACGGCTCGCGACTTCGGCAAGACGTCCCGAGACCTCGTTTTTTTCCCGGAGGAGGCGGATGAGTCCGTTGAGCATCGGATCAAAAAGGTCGTCGAAAAGCCCCTGAGCCTTGATGGTCAGGGGATTTTGAAGCGCGGAGGCACTTTGACGTGAGATGGTGCGCCGTATCGCCCTAACGGAAAAAAGAAGGCCGGCCATCGTTCCCGAAAAGAGAAGAATGCGAAGGAGCGTCTGGCCTGAGAGAGCCCCGAAAAGAAGTCCCAGCAGGAAGGAAGCGCCACCTGCCGCAAGGACGAAGGTCTGGAAACTCAATGCAGAACCCTATCCCTCTTCCCGGAATCGATACCCGATCTGCTTCACCGTTTCGACCCAGGAGGCCGTGTTCCCCATTTTTTTCCGCAGGCGCCGGACATGGACGTCGACAGTTCGGTCGGTGCCCTCGTAGTCCCCCCCCCAGACAGTATCGAGAAGGGCATTACGGTCCATGACCCGTCCCGCCTGGCGCATAAGGGCGAAAAGCAGATCGAATTCCTTGGCGGTGAGCGCCACCGGAACCCCTTCGAACTGGGCTTCATGGCGTGCGGCATCGATGGAGACGGGGCCGATCGAAAGCCTGTCGGCGGGAGCGGCAAGGGCTTCGCGCCTCCGAAGGACAGCCTTGACCCGGGCCACGAGCTCTTTGGGATGAAACGGCTTGACCACGTAATCGTCCGCCCCCATTTCGAGTCCCACAACACGATCGGTCTCCTCCCCCTTGGCCGTGACGATGACCACGGGAGTCGCCGCGATCTTTGGATCCTGCTTGATCATGCGGTTTACGGCCAACCCGTCGAGACCCGGAAGCATGAGGTCGAGAAGAACGAGGTCGGGGCGCGTTCTCCTCACGGCGGCGAAGCCGGCACTTCCGTCGGAAACATGCTCAACATCGAAATGCTCCGCTTTGAGGTAGTGAAGAATGAGCCCTGCGATATCCGGGTCATCCTCGATCAGAAGAATCTTTTTTGGCATGGGTCCTCCGGCTTATTGGGAATTCCCTCCCCTCGTTCGGCAGGGAAAGAATATTCCAGTCCCGGCCGGCGGTCAATCAAGATTCGTGACCGAATCCGGAACGATCCTCAGGATATGCTCGGAAATTTTCCTATCCACGATCGAAAAGCATCGGAGGATCGGCGGGTCGGTGCCCAGACCAGCGATAATATAAAGACAATCGGGGTAGAAGGCCAGGCGGATATCGGTCGGTGACGGCGCCGGCTCGGAATGGGGGTGGGAATGGAAGATGGCCCAGAGAGACCAGCCTTCCCGGCGGAGACGCTTCATCGCGTCGAACTGTTCCCGCGTCTCCATCTGGTATCTGACCGGAGAATGAAGGGCATTGGTGATGGGAAGGACCGCCACAGCCCTCCCCGAACTGTCCGCAGCGACAAGTCCGCACCCCTCCTCCGGACGGACCGAAAGACAGTGAACCAGAATTTCTTTCGAAAGGGAGGCCGGAAGAAGGATTTCCCGGTTCAGGGGGCGGGAACCTGGCATACCCATTCGGAAGAGCCTGAGACTGTGGTGATTGTCGGAGCAGGGCCGCAAAGGAGGCATTTCGGATCCTTTGGAACTCGCAGCTTGCGAAAGCTCATGGAAAGGGCATCATAAAGGAGTAGCTGACCTTTCAGAAGCTCTCCGATCCCGAGAATCTTCTTGACCACCTCCGCCGCCTGGAGCGTTCCTATCGTTCCCGCCAGAACACCCAGAACCCCTGCCTCCGAACAGGAAGGAACCAGTCCCGGAGGAGGAGCCTCGGGATAGAGACAGCGGTAGCAGGGGGCGTCGGTATGCCCTTCAAGAACGGTCACCTGGCCCTCGAACCGGAGGATCGACCCGGAGACCAGCGTTTTCCGGAGGAAGAATGCCGCATCGTTGACGATGTAGCGTGTTCCGAAGTTGTCCGACCCGTCGACGATCACGTCATAATCGGAAAACATCTCCATCGCATTCTCGGCCGTCAGCCGGTCCTGGATGGGGATGACCTTTACGTCGGGGTTCATCCGTTCGAGAGTCCGGGCTCCGGAGAGGACCTTCGGGATCCCGACAGTTTTCTGGGAATGCATGATCTGGCGCTGGAGGTTAGATACATCCACCACGTCCATGTCAACGAGACCGATGGTCCCGACCCCCGCTGCGGCCAGGTACATGGCGACAGGACTCCCCAGTCCTCCTGCCCCGATGATAAGGACCCGGGAGGCAAGGAGCTTCTCCTGTCCCCGGCCTCCGACCTCCTTGAGAATGATGTGTCGGCTATATCGGGAAATCTGATCTTCGCGAAATGTCATCGAACCCCTCCTACCCCTCGAGAATGCTCTTTTCGAGGGGGTCCACATGAACGCCCCGTTCCCTCAGATACAGAACGGTCCGTTCGATATCCGCAAGCTCTCCGTCCATCTCGAGTTCGACCCACCCGCTGTCGAGGGAGATGTCCGCCCTCCGGATATTGACCACCACGGGAAACTTCCGGCAGATCTCATAGATGATCGGATCCCTGACGCGTTCCTCCGGAAAGGTCAGGTGAAGTCTCATCTGGGTCATGCCGCTCCTCCCGCAATGGCCGGAATGATCGACACCTCATCACCCGGTTTGATCGGCGTATCGAGTCCCTCACGAAAACGGATATCTTCCTCGTTGACGTAGACATTGATGAAACGGCGCAATTCCCCGCTCTCGTCCGCCAGACGCTCTCCGATTCCCGGATAGTGGAGCTCGAGATTCTTGAGGATCTCCCGGATCGTCCCTCCCTCCTCCCTGACCTCGTTCTGGTTTCCGGTGAGCTTTCGGAGGGGCGTTGGAATGCGAACGACTACGGCCATGATCTTCCTTTCTCTGGTGATTTTAGTTCGTGGGATTGACTGTCTTCCTGAAGGAGGCCAGGGTCGGATCGATACCGACCGGTTCCGGCAGAGCTCCCGACAGGGCTTCCATCGTTTTGAGGCCGTTTCCGGTGATATAGGCGACTGTCAGATCCTTGCGCCCGATACGTCCCTCCGCGCACAGTTTTTTGAGGGAGGCGATGGTCACCCCTCCGGCCGTCTCGGCGAAGATTCCTTCCGTTTCAGCAAGAAGCTTCATTCCTTCGACGATTTCAGGATCGGTCGCGGCGGCTATCGCCCCTCCCGACTTGAAGACCACGTCGAGGGAGTAGAAGCCGTCGGCAGGATTTCCGATGGCGAGGGACTTCGCAATCGTGTTCGGCTTGACCGGGATGAGATGGTTTTTCCCCGAAACGAAGGCCCGGTAGACCGGAGAACACCCTTCGGCCTGGGCCCCGTTGACCTTGAGACGGTCGTTCGGAGAGACGAGCCCAAGCTTCTCGAACTCCTGAAACCCTTTCCGGATCTTTGTCAAAAGGGATCCCGAGGCGATCGGAACCACGACCTGGTCCGGAATGCGCCACCCGAGCTGTTCGGCCGTTTCGAATGCCAGGGATTTGGATCCCTCGGCGTAATAGGGGCGAATGTTGATGTTGACGAAGGCCCAGGGATATTCTCCCCCGATTTCGCTGCAGAGCCGGTTCACATCGTCATAGTTTCCCCGGACGGCAACCACCGTCGGATTATAGATGAGATTGCCCAGGATCTTTCCCGCCTCCAGGTCGTGGGGGATGAAAACGAAGCACTTCATTCCGACACTGGCGGCGTGGGCCGAAACGGAATTCGCAAGATTGCCCGTCGATGCGCAGGCGACCGTGTCGAATCCAAGCTCCCGGGCGCGCGTCATGGCGACAGCCACGACCCGGTCCTTGAAAGAGAGAGTGGGATGGTTCACGGTGTCGTTTTTCAGATAAAGATTGTCGAGACCCAGAATCCTGCCGAGCCGTTTGGCGTGGATCAGGGGGGTCATGCCGGCATGGAGGCCTACGGTAGGAGCACCTGTGACCGGAAGAAGCTCGTGATAGCGCCAGAGGGATTTTGATCCCTCCTCGATCGAGCGACGTGAGATTCTTCGTCCGATCGCCGCATAGTCGTAGTCGACTTCGAGAGGACCGAAGCAGAATTCGCAGATATGAATCGCCACGGCCGGGTAGAGACGGCCGCATTCACGACACTTCAGTCCCTTTATCTTCGACTCCTTCGGAGAGGAGGCACTGGCCCCCTCCCCCCGGGTCTGTTCAGATTCCTGGTGTGGTGCAGACTGGCTGTTCATAATCGATTAACTCCGTGATCGAAGGATGATCCCCGCATACGGGGCATTTGGGGCTCCGACGAACCGAAACCGGCCTGAAGGTCGTCGTCAGGGCATCGTAGGTGAGAAGCCGGTTTGAGAGAAGATCGCCCTTCCCGAGAAGAATTTTCAGGACTTCGGTGGCCTGGATGGTGCCGATTACCCCAGCGATGACCCCCAGGACTCCCGCCTCGGAACAGGTTGGAACGGCGCCAGCCGGCGGCGGCTCCCTGAAAAGACAGCGATAGCAGGCGGATTCGCCGGGAAGGATGGTCAGAACCTGCCCCACGAAACGGAGGATTCCGCCGTGGACGAGGGGTTTTTTCGAGAGGACGGCCAGATCGTTGATCAGAAACTTCGCCGGAAAGTTGTCCGTTCCGTCCAGGATGACATCGTAGTCGGCCACGATCTCCCGCGCATTGGCGGCGGTGAGGGCATACGGATAGGTCCGGACCGTGACGTCGGGATTCAGGTCCCGGATCTTTTCCTCGGCCGACAGGACCTTGGCATGACCAAGATCCCCTGTGGTGTGGATAATCTGCCGCTGAAGATTCGAGAGGTCCACCACATCCATGTCGACGATGCCGAGGGTTCCGACCCCGGCGGCCGCCAGGTACAATGCCGCCGGACTTCCCAGCCCCCCGGCGCCGATGATCAGGACCCGGGAGGCAAGAAGCCGCTGCTGGCCCTTTCCCCCAACCTCCGGCAGGAGAATGTGGCGGGAATAGCGCTCGATTCGTTCCTCGTTCAATTCCATGAAGCGCCCCCTAAAGAGAGAGATATTTTTCTATCGAAAAGTAGCGTTCATATCCGTCGCACACGACCGTGACCACCCGAGCCCCCTCGGGGAGAGTCCGGGCAAGGGCCATGGCCCCGACGACATTGGCCCCCGACGAGATGCCGGCCATGATTCCCTCTTCCCGGGCGAGACGATGGGCCATGTCGATGGCCTGACGGTCGGTCACGGTCAGGACCTTCGAGATCACCGACCGGTCGAGGATCTTAGGGACGAAACCGGCGCCGATCCCCTGGATCCTGTGCGGACCGGGGCCCTTCCCGGAAAGGACCGCCGAGCCCTCCGGCTCCAGGGCCCATATCGGCATTGCCGGGTTCTTCTCCCGGAAAAAGCGTCCGGCCCCAGAAATCGTCCCGCCGGTTCCGACACCTGCGGCAAAGCCGTCCGGAAGAGTTCCCAGGGCTTCGACGATTTCCGGGCCGGTCGTCCGGTAGTGCGACTCGGGATTGGCCGGATTTTCAAACTGGCGGGGCATGAAAGCGCCCGGCATTCCTTTCATGATTTCTTCTGCCCGATCGATGGCCGCCTGCATTCCCCCCGCCGATGGGGTGAGCTCGACGGTCGCCCCGAGAGCTTTCAGGTGGGAGACCCGCTCCTGGCTCATTCCCTCAGGCATGACGATGGTGACGGGATGACGGAAAAGAATGGCAATCTGGGCAAGCCCTATTCCCATATTACCACTTGTCGCCTCGACTATGAGGGCTCCCGGTCTGAGCTTCCCATTCTTCCGGGCATCCTCGATCATGAAAAGGGCAGGCCTGTCCTTGATGCTTCCGCCGAGACTCCGCAACTCGAGCTTGACCAGGATCGTCCGGCCGAGATCGAAGCTGATTCTCGAGAGAGGAACAAGGGGTGTCCGTCCGATCAGATCGAGAAGGGGAGAGGCCGGAGCCCCTCCCATTTGCTGAGTTGTCAAGATCTTCGTTCCTTCGGGGGTATGGCGCCGCCCGGATCAGGCCGCGCCACCTCCCATGAAAAATAGAATCTCCAGTTCGTCCCCTTCCGACAGAATGACCCCGTCGAGATCGGACTTTTCCAGAATTTTTCCATTATGCTCGACCGACACGAGGGCGGGATCCAGCTCCTTGGCCTTGAGCACAGAAGCGACCGTGCTCCCCGGACCCACCGTTTCGGACTTTCCGTTGACGCTGATATTCATGCCTTCTCCTAGGTCCCCTGCTCCCAGGACGCCAGATAGCGCTCCTGCTCCGGCGTCAGGGTGTCGATTCCGATCCCGAGGGCTGTCAGCTTTCTCCGTGCGATCTCACGATCGACTTCCTTCGGGATCGTCAGAACATCCTTGGGAAGGGTTTTGGCGTTCTTGACGATGAACTCGGCTCCGAGGGCCTGGTTCGCAAAACTCATGTCCATCACCTGGGCGGGATGGCCTTCAGCTGAGGCGAGGTTGATGAGACGGCCTTCCCCCAGAAGCATGATGCGGCGCCCGTCTTTCATGACGTACTCCTCGACGAAGCTCCGGAGCGGATTCTTCCTGACCGCAAGCTTCTCAAGGGCCGGGATGTCGATTTCGGCGTTGAAGTGGCCGGAATTGCAGACGATGGCTCCGTCCTTCATCACCTTGAAGGCATCCTTGGCGATCACGTTGATGTCTCCCGTGACGGTAATGAAAAAGTCTCCCACCTTGGCCGCCTCCCGGATCGGCATCACACCGAATCCGTCCATGGCCGCCTCGAGGCCCTTGATCGGGTCGACCTCGGTGACGATGACCTTGGCGCCCATCCCCGAGGCACGCCGGGCGATTCCTCGTCCGCACCATCCGTATCCGCAGACGACGACCGTCGATCCCGCAAAGAGCCGGTTGGTGGCACGCATGATTCCGTCGAGCGTGGACTGTCCTGTCCCGTACCGGTTGTCGAAAAGATGTTTCGTTTCGGAGTCGTTGACGGCGACGATAGGATATCCGAGGACCTTGTTCTTCGCCATGGCCTTGAGGCGGATGACGCCTGTGGTGGTTTCCTCGGTCCCGCCGATGACATGAGGCAGAAGGGACTTGAGATCAGAGTGGAGCATGGAGACGAGATCCGCCCCGTCATCCATCGTGATCTGGGGTTTGGCTTCGAGAACCGCCCGGATATGGCTGTAATATGTCTCGTGGTCCTCTCCCTTGATGGCGAAGACGGGAATTCCGTCATTGACCACGAGAGAGGCGGCGACGTCGTCCTGGGTCGAGAGGGGATTGGAGGCGCAAAGCATGACATCGGCCCCGCCCGCCTTGAGGGTCTTCATCAGGTTGGCCGTCTCGCTGGTCACATGGAGACATGCGGCAACCTTTACCCCCTTGAGGGGCTTCGATTTCGCAAAATCCTTTGCAATATCCGCCAGAACGGGCATGTCCCGTCCTGCCCATTCGATCCGGGCGGCGCCCATGTTCGCCAGCTTTTTGTCCTTGATGTCATGCTTCATTCAGATCTCCCGTCTGCTTATAAATGTTTGCATCATGATTTCAGGCCAGTCGTTCGGTTTCCCGTCTGAGGCTTTCGGCCATGTCGAGTTTCTCCCAGGTAAAGTCCTCCTCAGTCCGGCCGAAGTGGCCATAAGAGGCTGTTTTGCGATAAATCGGACGCCGAAGCTTCAGGTGGTCAATGATCCCCTTGGGCGTCAGGGGAAAAAGCTCCCTGACCACCGTCTCGATAAGGCGATCCGAGACTGGCGACGTCTGATAGGTGTTCACGTGCACAGAAACGGGATCGGCGACGCCAATCGCATAAGCGATCTGGACTTCGCATCTCTTGGCAAGACCCGCTCCGACAATGTTCTTCGCCACGTAGCGGGCCATGTAGCAGGCCGAACGATCGACCTTGGTGGGATCCTTGCCGGAGAAGGCTCCTCCTCCATGACGCCCTGCACCGCCATAGGTGTCGACGATGATCTTGCGACCGGTCAGGCCGGCGTCGCCGTGAGGGCCTCCGGTGACGAAGCGACCGGTCGGATTGATGTGGAAAGTTACGGGACGGCTTTCCAAAAGGTTCTCCGGAAGAACAGGGCGAACGACTTTTTCGATCACGTCGCTGTAAATCTGTTCCTGCGTGATTTCCGGGGCATGCTGGGTCGAAACAACGATGGTGTCGATCGCCACCGGAAGATCTCCGTCATATTCAAGCGTCACCTGGGCCTTCCCGTCGGGCCGCAGATAGGGAAGAACCCCCGACTTCCTGAGGTAGGAAAGCTGTCGCGTCAGACGATGGGCCAGAAGGATCGGCATCGGCATGAGTTCTTCCGTCTCGTCGACGGCCATGCCGAACATCAGACCCTGGTCGCCGGCCCCGCCGGTATCGACCCCCATCGAGATGTCCGGGGATTGGGAATGAATCGTTGTCATGACTGCACAGGTCTTGTAGTCGAACCCCGACTCGGAGTCCGTATATCCGATATCCTTGACGACCTCCCGTGCCACTTCGTCGAACTGGACATTGTGGCGGGCCGTGATTTCTCCGGCCAGCAGGACGAGCCCGGTGGTGGTCAGGGTCTCGCAGGCCACCCGGCCCATGGGATCCTGGGAGAGAATCGCATCGAGGACGCCGTCGGAAATTTGGTCGCACATTTTGTCCGGATGTCCTTCGGTGACTGATTCGGACGTGAACAGGTAGTGGCTCTTGGCCATCAAATCCTCCTGGATTGAAGACAAAAAAAAACCCAGTGCCATTCAGCACAGGGTTAATCGAATATATCGAGTATTCCTGGACTTTTAGCACTTTTTTTTAAGGTGGTTGCAATAGTCTCAAATCACTCCACCAGAGAGATTGAATTCAATACTAGCGCGGCCCTGGACCGGTGTCAATGTTTTTTTTCAAACCCTTTTGGAATCCCTTGAATCGGACCGGGGTATCTGCTAGGATGACTCTTGCCGGTGTTCATCGGCATCCAACCAGATGGGGCTGTGGCGCAGTTGGGAGCGCGCAAGACTGGCAGTCTTGAGGTCACGGGTTCGACCCCCGTCAGCTCCACCATATTTCATCAATGCTTAATACCATTACGAAACAAACCTTTATGATCCTGCCTCCTCTATGTTCGATTTTTGGCGGACCCTCCAAATTTTCCCTTGCGTTATCCGGTTAATGTCAGTCACCGGAGGGCAACATGTAAGAGGAACCGGCCAGGACGAGGTAATCTCAAGACATATAAACAAATTGCTCTCTTTCTCTCGCAAACATCCCCTCCACTATCCCCCGATGCATTTCAAGCCCTCGATTCCTGCCAGGTAATAGGGAAATGGCGTCCTTGATATTTTTCCAGCACATTCTCTTCCGTTTCCTATTGGGACACGTCACCACAAAGCCGATCTCCTCTTCGCCATTCTCGATAATGACCGGGTACTCCATCGACCCCTCCCTATCAGACTGATATTTGCGATTTTCGATTAACCTCCCTTCTACAGATCCTCCGGGATGAGCATTGTTTTTCTTTTCGATCCCGGACAACATTCGAGGTCCGATTTCTCCGGACCGCCATGACCGGGCCTTCGCCAAAAAAGCGCTCTCTCTTTCGGGAACGCCCGTTCCCGTCGATCAGGAGTACGCCCGGTTCACCGGACCGGAGACCCCCTGGCTCCGGGATCTCCCCTCTCCGGTTCTTCGAAACGGGGCGGTCCTCCGGAAGCAGTCCTGCGGCCGGTTCTTTTCCGGTCTGGCCGGGCGTCTCACTATTAAGAGGAAGGATGGACGGCAATCTGTCTGGATCACCTCCGAACTTTTCTCCGTCCGGTACCATGACCGGACAGGTCCTTCGATCCGGGAAACGGATGATTCTCAACGACTATCTGAACCATCCGGTGGGACAAACCCTCCGAGAGAAATTCGAGAGCAGGGGATTCGTGCGGTGGCCGTTTACCCCATCTGCCGGGGAGGGTCTCCGGCAGGTGTCTTGATCGTCTTTTCCCTTTTCACGGACTTTTTTGGAAAGGAAATGGACCAGCTTCTCTCCGAGGTGACACGAAATATCTCCTTTTCGATTGACAATCTCGACCGCCTGCGAGAAAACCGGAAAACGGATGAAACGATCCTGACCCTCAAAAACTATTACCAGGCTCTCTCCGAGATCAATGCCCTCGTGGCCAACCTTCCCCCTCCCCACGACCTCTTCGACAAGACATGCGCCATTCTTCAACGGAGCGAAGAATCAAGCATCGTCGGAGTCGGTCCCGTCAACGAAGAAACCGGTCTTATCGACTGGAACCACTATACCGGACCAGGCTCGGAGCGGGTTTCGGAGCTCAGGATTACGGCGGGGAGGGAGGGGGCAGGAAATACAGAACCGAATACCATGACCCAGAAGTTTTTTTCAAAAAAAAACACTGATCGTGAACGATTACATGACCGAATTCCCCGACAGCCCCTTAAGACTCGTCTTCCTTGAGAACGGAATTCGTTCCGCTGCCCTCTACCCCATTTTCCGGAACCAGAAGTTCCAAGGCACCCTGGCCGTCGTCTCCAGACAGACCGGATTTTTCGGGGAGGAACTTTCGAATCTTCTCGACGGGGTTTTCCGAAGCCTTTCCTTCGTCCTCGACAACCGGGATCGGGAGAGGCCAAGAGCCGCCAGGAGGAACGTGCCCAGTTTCTCTCCCTCCACGATCCCCTGACAGGACTTCCCAACCGTCGCCTTTTCTACGACAGGCTGGAGCACGCCCGACGATATGCCGAGCGTCACCAGAGTTTCCTCGTCGTCGGTGTTCTCGATCTCGACGGATTCAAGTCCGTCAACGACACTCTCGGGCACAAGATAGGGGACAGGCTTCTTATCAATGTCGGTTCGGTTCTTCGGGAGATCCTGAAGGAATCGGATGCGGTGGCAAGACTCGGCGGTGACGAGTTCGCCCTCATTCTTCCCGACATTTCAGCGGAGAATCTGGAAGGAACGCTGTCACGGATTCTGGAAATGATCCGGGATATCCGCGAGATCGAGGGCCAGAGGATTGAAATTTCCGGATGTTTTGGAATCACCATCTTTCCCGACGACCCGGCTGATGGCGACGGATTGGTTATTCACGCCGATCAGGCCATGTATGCAGTCAAGCGCCAGGGAAAGGATGGCTGGGGGCTTTACAACTCCCAGTTTTCCTTGTCCTGAGACATTCTCCCACGTTCTTTCAAAAGAGGATGGCGACCTGGAGTTATCTCAAGAAGCGCCGCATGACTGTACAACGGCAGGGAGTCCGGGAATCGAGCGGGTATACCCGTCCTTAGGAGTCCCACTCCTGAAAAGTGCGACAACCTTCCTAGCCCGCGAAAGCGTTTCCCTTCAAGAGGGGGGGCGGGGGAAGATCGTCCGGCAGAGGGACTCCGATTTCCCTCCTTAAGCCCCCACACTCCCTCCTCTCCCCAAAAAGAGGAGGTCTGTGTTAGGATGGCGGGGAATGATTCCCAATCACCTTTCTAGAATGAGGGGCTTATGACTATCAGATCCGTCACCTCCAGAAACTTTGCCTCGAAGACCCTTTTCGCACTTGTCCTTTCCGGCCTCTTCGTCCTTTCCGCACCGCACTCCAGGACATTTGCCGCAGACATGACCGATACCTCACGCGTCACCCGGGCCGTGGGCCATTACGATGCCGTCGTCTCCCGCGCCTCGGCTCTTTATCACAAAGCGATCTCCAATGCCCGAAAGACCTTCGACCTCGCCAAAAGAAAGGCGGACGCCGCCTATGACAAGGCCACCGAACGGGCCAATCGGGACGTGACCCTGAAGATCAATACCGTAAAAGAGGAAGTGGCCCAGAGCTCAGGGTTCGACGCCCACCTGAAGGACAAGATCAAGGATGCCGCCAAGGACTTTGCGATCGCCATCGCCCGGGCGCGGGCCATCCGGCAGGGAGAGGTGGCGGGAGCCCTCCGTGATTACACGGAAGCCCTCCGCAAAGCGACAGCCGACTATGCAGATGCCGTCAAGAAGGCGGAAGCAACCTATCGAAACGATGCCAAGCGCTGGATCCAGTAACGGCGACTCCCAGGATCGTCCCGAAACATAACGGGTCCGGAGGTCCGGGCCCGTTCACTTTTTGGAGCTCTCTCTGAGACAATTTTTCGCGGTCATCGGTCATCCGGTGGCCCACTCCCTCTCGCCGCGCTTCCAGCAGGCGGCCTTCGACGCCACGGGCCTCGACGCCGCCTACCTCCCCTTCGACATTCTGCCCGAGACATTGCCTCAGGCGCTGGCGGCGCTCCGGATCCTCGAAGTCGCGGGATTCAACATCACCCTCCCCCACAAGGAAGCCATGGTTGGATTGGTCGATGAAATATCAGGAACGGCCCGGGATATCGGCGCCGTCAACACCGTCATCGCCCGGGGAGGCAAATGGCTTGGAGACAATACCGACGGACCAGGCTTTCTCCTGGCCCTAGACCGCTTTCTCGGGGAGAGCCGTATTCCGTTCCCGTCCCACGTCCTGATTTTCGGGGCGGGCGGTTCGGCCCGGGCGGTTCTCTGGGCCCTCGCCAGTCGCCCTGTCCGGGCCATTTGCCTCGTCAACCGGACCAAATCCCGGGGCGAAACCCTCCTCGATCTCCCCTTTCTTTCCGGGATACCGGAACGAACCGCATGCGCCCTTGACCACTCCTCCTGGAAGGAATGGCTTTCAAGCGCCCGGGCTCCCCTGCTTATCAATACCCTTTCCCTCCGGGCCTTCGAAGAAACGGAGTTACCCTTTCCACCCCTCGAGGGACTCTCCCTTTCACACGTCACCCTTTATGACCTCTCCTATGCTCCTGCCAGACAGACAGAATCTGCCCCGGTCCAAAGAGGACGGACTCCTTTTCTGAAGATGGGCTCTTCCTTCGGCGCCCCATCCCAGAACGGCCTGGGGATGCTTCTCTGCCAGGGGGCCCTGGCCTTCCGCCTCTGGACAGGCAAGGAGGCCCCCCTTGACAGGATGGAGGAGGTTCTTCGACAAGCCACCGGACAACAAAGTCTTTGGGAGTCGCTCTAGAAAAGGGTTCGTCCCGGGAAAAGGTTTCCGGGACGAACCAGGGAAACCGGTCAGAGAGTGCGTGAGAAAAGAGGCCCCTTGGGAGCTTCCTTCAGGTAGGCATCGAAGACCATCGCGATGTTTCGCAGGAAGATTCGCCCCAGGGATGTGATCCGGATCTTGTCAGGTAGGATTTCAAGAAGCCCGTCCGGGACAAACCCCTCGAGAACCCCGATCTCTTTCGCAAAGTAGGTGTCAAAGGACTCCCCGAACGGGGAAAGGACCTTTTTTCTGTCGATTTCCAGGTCACACATGATCCGGGAGATGATCTCCCTGCGCATCCGGTCATCCTTCGAGAGACGGAATCCCCGGAAGGCGCCGAGGTGGCCGGAGAGCGTCCGGACCGAATAGTCCGGAAGGGCCTTCACATTCTGCCAGTAGGCCTCGTCGAACATACTGATGGCGGTCACCCCCAACCCAAGCAGATCCGCGTTTTTCTTGGTGGTATATCCCTGGAAGTTCCGATAGAGGGTCTTGTCGAGCTGGGCCAGAAAAAGCTCGTCATCCGGCTTCGCGAAGTGGTCCATTCCGATAAACCGGTATCCCGCCTTTTCGAGCTTTTCCCCGATCAGGGTGATGAGGGCGAACTTGACATCGGGAGGAGGAAGGGTTGACTCCCGGATCAGGACCATGTGTTTCTTCAGCCAGGGCACGTGGGCATAGTTGAAGACGGCGATCCGGTCCGGAGAAAGGGCGATGATCTGGTCCAGCGTCCGGGAAAACCCTTCCACTGTCTGGAAGGGCAGGCCGTAGATGAGGTCGATGTTGATGCTGTGAAAGGCAAGTTCCCGGCACTTTCGGAAGACACGTTCAGTCAGATCGTGAGGCTGAATCCTGTTGACCGCCTTCTGGACGGCAGGATCGAAATCCTGGACCCCCATGCTGATCCGGTTGACTCCGACCGCCTTCAGCGTCTCGAGGTAGTCGTTCGATGCTTCCCTGGGGTCGATTTCGGCCGATATCTCCCCACCCTTGTAGTCCACCTTGAAATGGCGGTCGATATTCCGGAAGAGAGTTCTCGTCTGGGCGGGGGTGAGGCTCGATGGGGTCCCACCCCCCAGATGGAGCTGCACCACTTTCCTGTTCTTGTCGAGCAGAGGTGCGACCACGGCCATTTCGCGGGCCAAAAAATTGTTGTATTCTTCCGCCTTGGCCTTGTCCCTTGTAATGATCGTGCTGCATCCGCAAAAATAACAGAGAGATTCGCAAAAGGGGATATGGAAATAAAGGGAAATATCCCGGGGAGTCTTCGCGGAGTTAGAACGCGCAAGCTCCTCCCGCGCCTCCTTCTCGCCGAACTCCTCTGTCCAGACGGGAGCGGTGGGATAGCTGGTATAGCGCGGCCCGGGCCGGTCATATTTTTTAAGAAGGGCGATGTCCACTGCGTTCATCATGGGTAAGACTGACTCCTTCGCTTCAGGGCTGGGCGGATCCGTTCTGGACGATTTTTACGAGATGGAGAGCCATCTCGACAGGGGTTTCAGGAAGGATTCCGTGGCCCAGGTTGAAAATGAATCCGGGACGGTTTCCGACACCGGCCAGGATTCGTTTCACTTCTGCCTCGAGCGCCGCCCGGGTCGTCAGGAGAACCACCGGATCCAGGTTTCCCTGAAGAGCCTTGTCCGCCGAAACCCGGGGAATCGCCCGCTCAAGTGGAAGCCGCCAGTCAATGGAGAGGACATCGGTTCCGGCCCGGTTCATTTCGTCCAAGAGGGCGCAGGTTCCATTCACATAGAGAATCGACGGGATGCCGTGTCGGGAAAGGGCCCGAACCACTTCCTGTGTGTAGGGGAGGGCATATTCCCGGTAATGTTCGGCGCAAAGAGAGCCCGCCCATGTGTCGAAAAGCTGATAGGCGTGGATCCCCGCCTCGATCTGCATCTCGAGGTAATCGATCACGGTGCGGGTCACCTTCTCCATCAGGGCGCGATACCCCTTGGGATTCCCGAAGATAAGCCGCTTGACGCGCGTGAATTCCTTGGATGTTTCCCCTTCGACCATGTAGGTTGCCAGGGTAAAAGGAGAACCGGAAAAACCAAGGAGCGGGACACGTCCTGCCAGCCTCTGGTTGATGAGCCGGACCGCATCGGCCACGAAGCCTGTCGCTTTCCGGGCTTCGGGAACCACCAGTCTCTCGATGTCGGCATCGGTCCTGACTGGATTCGAGAATCGTGGCCCCTTGTGCTCGGTAAATTCGAGTTCGAGTCCCATCGCCTCGACCGGGATCAGGATATCCGAAAACAGGATGGCCGCATCGAGCCCCAAAAGGTCGATGGGCAGAAGTGTCGCCTGCGCGGCAAGCTCCGGAGTTTTGCACAACCCCAGGAATGTTGTCTTCTTCCGGATCTCCTGATATTCGGGCATGTATCTCCCGGCCTGGCGCATGATCCAGATGGGAGGACGGTCCAGTCTTTCCCCGCGACAGGCCCTAAGGAAGAGATTGTTGGTAAGGGGTACAGAGCCCATGAATGGCCTTCCGGTTAAAGAGTGGCGGAGAATGGCGGATCGAGGGCGAGCCACCGGGGCATGACGGTATGGCGGTTCTTCACGAGGCGGACAAGCCGCCCGGCGATGGCGTCAAGGAGAATCGGATGGTCCCCGAACGGAGGCGTGACCACCCCTCCCTGCACAAGGGGATGGCGGCCAAGGAATTCCTTCACTCCCAGGCGGATCCGCTCCATGAGGACCCCCTCGAAGAGAAAGTAGGGAACAACAAGAAGCCGATCGATCCCGGAGGGATCGAGCGTCTCCATGAGAGCCCGAAACCGGGGTTCGGTCACCCCGATGAAAGAGTAAAGATATTCCTTCCCCTTTCGTCGCTCCCAGAGGCGTCGTCCCTGATAGTAGAGGGACGCATTCGCTCCGGGATCGAGGCTCCCGCGCCCCACGATCACCACCTGATCACGGATGTCCGGATCGGGAGGGGGCAGGAGCTCCAGAATGACAGACACGGGAGATTGGTCGATTCCAATGGCCCATTCCCGGACAACGGACACCTTCGGGAACTCCCGGGCCAGATCTCCCATAAACCCCCAGACATCTCCCTTTGAATGGCCTGCATCGAAAAGGAGAAAGGGGAAGAGGTGTATGTCGGCATTTTCCTTTGCAAGCTCCTGCAAAACCGTCCTGACATCGGGTTCTGCATGTTCAAGGAAGGCTGCCCGTACCGTCCACTCGCGGGGCAGTTTCGGCAAGAGCTTTTCCACCGTCTCCCGAAAATGGCGATTCCCTTCCTCCATGGGACTTCCGTGGCCGATCAGAACCACAGCCGTCCCCGCGTCCTTCTCACCCGAGGGTCCTGTCATTTTTTCCATGAGGAAATTATACGGCGAGCGGGGGAAAGGGTCAACGAAAGGCCCGCCTCCAAAAGCCGAATGCTCCCCGAGTAAAGAGGGTGTCGCGAAGCCCGATCATACGAGCCGATCAATTCCGGAGAGGGGGAAGAGCCTCCTCCGTGCCAGAAAGAGGGCGGAGACCAGTCCTCCGAGAATGAGGTCGGCTCCCGCGATCCCCCATTCCTTCAGGTAAAGCGCCACCGAAAGATTGAACAGATAGACCGCCCCATAGAGAAAGACCGGAATAAAACGGTCGAGAAAGGGACTTTTTGGATTTTCCCGGGGCTTGGCTGGAAGGATCTTCCAGAGGGTCATGATGAAAAATCCGGTCACTCCCCACCCCGCGAAGTTCGATAGCGTCACCCCGAAATAGGCGCCTCCTTCCGGATAGTCGTAGATCTGGCCCAGAAACCAGCGGCCTCCCCGAAGAGCGACGGGATCGATCACCATGTCGATCATGACAAAGAGAAGCACCCCCCCAGCCAGTACTTTATAAAAATCTTTCCATGGCAGGAAAAGAGAATCCCTCAGGAGTCTTCCGTTGTACAGGGACGCCACCCCCAGGGCGCCGACCGCAAGAAAGGAGAAGGACAGGGAGTCCATCAGGGGAAGAATTCCGACCCAGATCTCCTTCGAGAGAGTCGTTGGAAGATAACGGTAATGACCGAACGGGAACCATCCTCCTGGACGGGCGGAGGACCATTCGCAGATATAGGCGATCCCGTATGCGAAAAGAAATCGGAGGAAGGCTCCCGGAAAGCCCACAACGCGGGACAGGGCCCAGAGTCCGACCCCCCAGAAGAAAAAAACGTACCAACGAAAGAGGAGGGTCGAGAAAAGGAGCGTCATGGGTTCAACTGGTTCCGGAACGGGCGATGAGTGCGACACCGACCGTGATCAGGGTGATCCCGCCCCACCGAAGGAGAGGAACCCGCTCCCGAAGGAAAAGTCGGGCCAGAAGGGCGGTCAGAACGTAGCCGAACCCGGTCATGGGCACCACCAGACTCACCGGCAATTCCCGGAGAAGCCCAAGAAGAAGAATGTAATAAATGGCCTGGAGGATGATCCCGAAGATCACCTGGGGATGACGGAGAATAGCCCTGATCCGGCCAACGCCCTCCTCGGCCCTCGTGGCTTTCATTCCCCGGGAAAGAAGAATAAAGCCGACATCTTCCAGAAGAAGTGCCAACAAGAAGAGGAGCAGCAGGGAGGCATATGAAAACATCAGGAACGGGGGAGACCGGACAGGGACTCTCCCGGTGAAGCGGGGAGATCGAGGGGCTTCAGGGCGCCGCCCGGAAGAATCCGGTACCGGTGTCCCCGCCACGTGATGCGTCGGCCGAAACTGCCAAAATAGGCGACGGTCGAGACAAACTCCCTCATGAACCAGACTCCCGTATCCCTGTGGGTCATCGGCCGGTCGAGAAACTGCCGGGTCAGGTAGGAGATCAGTGCGACATGGAGGACATAGAGACCGATCGCCCCCATGGCGACCGCAGGATGGCCGGAGAGGATGCCCAGAACGATGGCAAGGATGACAAAAAGGAAGGGGCGGAGAAAGAAGGAAAGTCCATAACCGAAGGGCCGGAGGCTGGAATAGGTGCGCCCCCACCGGATTTCATGGGAAAAGATCGAAGACAGGGGTTCGTCCCGGACCTGTGCATCGATCAGTGTCGGAGAGAGAACGATTCGATAGCCCTTTTCGTGGATCAGCCTTCCGAGGTGATAGTCGTCGGCCAGATAGTCCTTCATGACGTCAAAACCCCCTATGGCGCGGATTGCCTCCCCCCGGAAGAGCATGGTCGGGCCATAGAGATAGGTGAGCGGCATCAGGACATAGGCAACCAACGCCTGCGGGATCATTTCACTATTCAAAAGCATGGCCGAAAGTCTGGAAGAAAATCCTCCTTCGGGGGTCCCCCTCTGGAGGCAGGTCACGGCACCGACATCGGGCTCCGAAAGGATTGGAAGAACGATTTCCCTCAGATAGTCGGGTCCGACGCGGATGTCGCTGTCGTTAAGGAGAATGAAGGGATCGGTGACATCCCGGGCGACAGCGGCGACCTTGTTCATCTTCTTGTTTGCGCCCGATCGCTCCGAAACGATGGCCAGGGAGACCTTCTCCGGATAAAGGGCCTCCAGCTCCCGAATAAGGGAGACCGCGGGGTCATCGGGAGAATCGACCGTGAAGATGATCCGGAACTTCGGATAGCGCTGGTTGATGAAGGAGAGATAGTTTTCCCGGGCGCCATGATCGAGGCCCCGGATAGGTTTGATCATCAGGACCGGCGGGAGAACCCCGTCGGGGACCCAGGCATCCCTGCGGCTTCGCAGAAGTCGATCCGCTCCATAGAGAGAAAGACCATCAAAGAAAACGCCGATGGCAGCGACAAAAAGGGCAATGCCACCGGCGATTGAGAGAATGTCGACGGAGCTCATCGAAATCCGCTGGGACTCATATGGTCTGATGTGCCTTTTCCGAGGCCCGCCGTTTTGCCATGAAGCGGAAAAACTCCCTGGCTTCCCGGGCGGTTTTTTTGAGTTCGGTATAGCTGAAAAGGACCCGCCGCAAAACCTTCAGAACATAGCGTGGACGGAAGTAATATTGCTGGTAGAATTTGGGGACGGCCATAAAAATCTCCCGCGACGTGATCTCGGGATAGGCGATGTTGACCGCCTGCAATCCGTCATCCGACACCATTTCGGAGTCGACAAGATAGCCATTTTCCTTGGCGTATTCATAAAAATGGGTTCCAGGATAGGGGGACGCCAGGGAGACTTGAAGAGTTTCGATATTCAGCCGGCTTGCAAAGGCGATGGTTTCGTCGATCGTCTCCGTGGTTTCGCCGGGAAGACCGACCATAAAGGTCCCGTGGATGGTCATTCCCAACTGGTGGGCATCCCGGGTGAACTTCTCCGCCTGCTCCACGCGAATGCCCTTCTTGACATTATTCAGGATCTGCTGGTTTCCTGATTCGTATCCGACAACCATGACACGGCAGCCCGAGTCACGCATGATGCGGAGCGTCTCGTAATCGACATTGGCTTTTGAGTTGCAGCCCCAGGAGAGATTGAAGGCCTTGAGTCCCCTGGCCAGCTCACGCGTTCTGTCCCGATACTCGGTCAGGGTATCGTCATCGAAGAAGAGCTCCTTGATTCCGGGGAAGGTCTTCTTGATATAGGCCACTTCCTCCAGGACATTCTCGACGGAGCGGACTCGATAGACATTTCCCGAAAAGGTCTGGGGCCAGAGGCAGAATGTGCATTTGCTGCCGCAGCCCCGACCTGTGTAGATCGAAATGTAGGGAAATTTCATCCAGGGAATTTCGTAGTCGCTGATCTTGAGATCCCTTGCGTAGACCCTGGAAGCGAAGGGGAGTGCGTCGAGATCCTCGATCACCGGCCGGTCCGGATTCCCGATGATGGCTCCATCCTTGCGAAAATGGATTCCGGCCACGTCCTCGAGACTCTTCCCGTTGGCGATTTCCGGAATGACATAGTCGAACTCTTCCCGCACGACGAAATCAATGACGGGATCGGCCTTGAGCGTCAGTTCGGGCAGGACTGACGGATGGGGGCCGACGAACCCCACGAGCATGGAGGGATTGCGTTCCTTGAGCCCCCGTGCGGTGGCGATGTCATTCTTGAGGGAAGGGGTGCTGGTATACAGAACGACCATATCAAAGGATTTGGCGAGTCCAAGCGTCTCCTCCCGCCCCATGTTCTGGGCAGGGGCATCCACGACTCGTGAATTTTCCAGCATGCCGGCGGGATAGGTTAGCCAAGTGGGATACCAGAAAGAACGCACCTCGCGGGTCGCCTGATATCGCGCGCCAGCCCCTCCATCGAAGTCGTCGAAAGAAGGGGGATTCAGAAAGAGTGTCCGTTTCGTCGCCATAGCGTCCTTTCAAGGCAAGTGCCGTACGAGCCTCTGTCGTCCGGCGTTATCCGGTCAAAGCAGGAAGATCCGTCTATCAGTAAGGTTAGTGAACCTCGATGAACTCTTCTTCGGCCGACTCATTCCGGATGACTAGATGAGCAAAGCCTTTCTCCACGGATATCTCCTTGAGCTTCTCGATGACTTCCTCGATCAGGTAATCCGGGGTCGAGGCCCCTGCAGTGACGCCGACCCTTTCGTGGCCAGAAAACCAATCGCATTGAACCTCGGAGGCCTGATCGACAAGATAGGACGCCTTGCAGAGCCCTCCGGCAACTTCCTGCAAACGTCGGGAATTGGCGGAGCTTATCGACCCCACCGTAATCATGACATCCATGTTTCCCGCGATGGCCAATGCCGAAGTCTGACGTTTCTCGGTGGCGTCGCAGATCGTATTGTGGACCTCGAGCTGGGGATAGCGCTTGACAAGAAGCTCGAGGATCTCATCGAAGTACTTGATCGACTGGGTCGTCTGGGAGACGAGGGCCACGGGTCCATCGGTCAGGGGAAGTCCAGGGATCTCCTCCTTCCGGTGAAAAATATGGATATGGTCTTCCGCATGGCCCTGAACCCCCATGACTTCGTCGTGGCTCTTCTCGCCCAGGAGAAGGATGGTGTAGTTCTTGTCCGCCAGCGCCTTGACTATCCGGTGGATCTTGGAGACAAGGGGACAGGTGGTATCCACCACATCGAGATTGCGGGACTTCGCCTCATCGATGACGCTCGGGGAAACGCCATGGGCGCTGATGATCAGCGTTCCTCCCTGGACCTCCGAGACATCGTCCACGGAGTGGACGCCCCGGCTGGCCAGATCATTGACGACATGGGTGTTGTGGACGATCTCGTGAAGAACGAAGATCGGACCGGAAGACTCCTCCGCCGTCCGATGGGCCATCTTGATCGCCCTCTTCACACCGACGCAAACTCCGGCATATTCCGTCAGAAATATTTCCATTCGATCCTCCATATCAATTTATCATTCGATTCTAAAGATAGGGCTTACAGCTGAATCCACAGCCGGCATCGGCAAAACACAGAAAAATCCACCCCTCAGGCGATACGTCCAAGGAGCCTTGCGGACAAACCGGAGTCCAGATACCCGGAGGAGGCGAAATATCGAACGGCGTCCCGGAATGCCTCCTCCACCGGAGTCATGTCGAGTCCCAGCTCGCGAACAGCCCGACTTCCATCATAATACATGAGTTTTTTCGCCATGCGAACCCCCTCGAGGGGAATCGTCGGCTCCCGGCCCGTCAGGCGTGAAATACCCTCGGAAAGGAAGGCCAGAGGAAGCACAACCCCCCGGGGAACGACAACTGAGGGCGCCGGAATACCGGTGACCGCCTCCAGAGTCCGAAAAACCTCCAGAAGCGTCATGTTCCGTCCGGCAAGGATATATTTTTCCCCCCGCTTGCCATGGCGCGCCGCCAGAAGATGGCCCTTCGCCACGTCCCTGACGTGAACCACATTGAGACCCGTATGTATGGAGGCCTTCATGCGTCCCTTGAGATAGTCGAGAACGATGCGCCCCGTGGGCGTAGGCTTGATGTCGCGCGCCCCGATAGGGGCCGAAGGATTCACAACCACAAGCGAGAGACGATCCGCGTAGCTGAGCGCCACCTGCTCGGCCTCATATTTGGAAATTTTATACTCACCCACAAGGGATTGTCTATCGACAGCCATGGCTTCATTGATCGGAACCCCGTCTGTCCGGGCGCCAAGAGCGGCAACGCTGCTGCAGTAAACGACGCGCGAGACGCCCGCCCGCAACGCAGCATCAAGGATATTTCTGGTCCCGGTGACGTTCGAATGAAGGATCTCCCCACGTTTCGGAGACCAGAGACGGTAATCCGCCGCAACGTGGTAGAGAATGGAGACTCCTTCCATGGCTCGATCGAGCGAGGGAGGATCGAGCAGATCGCCTTCCGTCCAGGAAACCGTCGGTCCCTCCGGGGGAAGATTGGCCGTCGCGGAACCCTTTCGGCGCAGACAGCGCACATTCTCCCCATTTTCAACAAGGAGAGAGGCAACCCAGGAGCCAACAAAACCCGTGGCGCCCGTCACGAGCGAAAGAGATCGGGAAGATGAAAGACTCATGACCCAATCATGCCATGAATCTGACAGAATTGTCCATCAGGGTGGTCTTCGGAGAGCAGAATTCAGGATTTTGTCGAATGATCCGAAAGAATCGGTCCTCACAAAACATTTATCCGGAAAGCGCCGTAAAATTCCGGCCTTCATACCGGAGATACAAGGCGTGTTTTGAGCAAGGTCTTTCCTCTGATTCCGTAGGCTCATGAAAAAAACGTTTAAATGCCGGATCTATCCGACGAAGCACCAGAAAACGGTTTTGAACCAGACACCCGATATCTGCCGGACCCTCTCCGGCAACTTCGATGATTGGTGCCGGATCCGGAACACCTTCAAAGTCTCCCTGTCCGGCGACGACCAGAGCAACGATCTCACGGACATGAAAGCGAAACGCCCCGCGCTGAAGCTCGTCCACTCCCAGGTCCTCCGGGAGGTCGAGCGGAAAGGGAACCGAGGGGAAGGACCGCTACGACTCCTCCACCTTTCCCGCTCGGCCAGGAGGCGCGAACAGGCTCGGCGCTGGCTCTTCCTCCGGAAGGAAGGCTCCCCGGAGAGGGAACGCAATAAAGAAAGCCGTTGCCAAGACACGCCAGAAGGTCGTGAACCGGCGGACGGATTTCTTCCGCAAGACGGCCAGCGGGCCAGCCGGCGAAAACGGAAAGGTCTTCGCCGGAGAGCCGAGACCGTCGGACACGTCCCAGGACTGTTCCCGCTGAGGACACCGGCAGAAGTTGCCGCTGTCCTCAGTGCGGACTGAACCTTCCCCGGGACGTCTACGCCGCCGGAAACATCCTGCGACTCGGGCTGGAGTCTTTGGCGCAGAGCGCCTGGAATCTCCGCCCTTCAGGGCGGGGAGCAGTCACCTGAAACCGAGCATCACGCAAGTATTGCCGGTGGTCGTAGGCGAAGCTGGCGGGGATTCTCCGGCATTTCTCGCACTCACACTCACGTTGACAGCTCCTGCATCCGATGGCAGGATGTCAGACAATCAAACCACGGAAGGGGCTCTGACACACCTCCGGATAATTCCTTACAAACTTTTGAGGATTGCCTCCCATCAAACTGATTCGAGTCAAGAGCATTCTCCATGGTTCGCCCACGATCCGGAGGAACCCTGATTCCGGGAGATGGCGCATTTCTGCGTTGGGATTCCTGACGGTCCTCCTGCTCGCATCCTGCCAAAGCGCGCCCGTCCCCATTTCCGACCAGACCATCCTGGACAGGGCCCGGATCCGGCTCCCCGACACCTTCCCACCGGGTACGCCGGAACACCACCGGATGGTCCGGGTCCTCCAAAGCATGGGGTTCGAATGGAACGACCCGCAGTTCACCCTTGGCCACCATCTTTACAGAGGCAACGAGGTGGCCTGGTTCGACAGGGAAGGACGCTTGCGCGTTACCCGCTACACCGGACTTTTCAGGGAAACCGGATACCGCGTGAGACGCTACGTCCCCTCTCCTTCCGGCGATCTCGAACATCGGGGAGACGTTGTCCTCGGAGGGCTTCTCAGGTGTCTTTTCAACCGTCCGGCCAGCGCCCTGCACTGGCATCACCAAATAAGTTCGGTGGATCTTCTGGCCGAAATGGGGATCGGGGCCCCCATCGATCTGCTCATCCTCCCGGCATCCCTTCCCCTCTGCCTTTTTTCGGACCGTCAACCGTCGACCTTTCTTCATGCCGAGACAAGGTCCGACGAAGCGACGGCACTCGAAGCCAGGAACAAATATCTTCTCATGATTAAAAAGGAAACCCTATCCCCACATAAGTGACGGCCCCCGCCTCGGTCGAATATCCGATGTCAAGACGCCCCACGACATTGGGTTTGACCAGGGCGCGAAAACCGACTCCCGGGTTGACGGCGTAGTTTCCCCATTGAGTGACCTGGTTCGCGTCCCTGAAAACTTCGCCAATTCCAAGGAAAGGGGCCACCTGCCACTCGGACTCCACATTGAAGAGGCTCATGTCGAAGGCGGCGATCCGCTCCTCGATATTGAACAGGGACGCATCGTAATCATAAAAGCGTCCCGTCCCGAACCCTTCGAGTGTGTAGGCGCCGCCCAGCATGCTCATGGCGTAAAAAGGGATATTGGGCCCATTCATCAGGTTGACCATGGCCCGGATCGCCAGGATGTCCTGGTCGTTGCTCCCATGGGCCAGCCAGTACTTGTATTCGGCGTCGAACCGGTCAAAGAGGCTCCCCTGCCCCGGAGTCATGTTGTTGTCGAGCTCCGCGAAGATTCTGGCATAGGTTCCGGAAGACGGGATGAGATGGTTGTCCCGGGTATCGTAGGTGGCGTTGACCCGATGGGTCAGAATCTGGGCACCGGTCGCGAATCCCGGGGCATCCGGGAAAAGGAGCCCCGTGTAGGGCATGTTCGGGACCTGCCCCGGTGAGGCGCCATAACTTCGATAGCGCTCCATGAACCAGACCCGGATTTTCTGATCGTCGAAGTTTTCGCCAAAGGTCCCGTGAACCGAGGTCGTGGCAAGGGTGAAATTCGACTGGTCGGAGAAGGAGGAAGTCGGCCCTATCCCGTAGAATCGCGCCGTCGGATTCTTGAAATCCTTCACCCGCACATCGACGATGTACCGCCCATTGTCCATCGACAGATCCCGGTAGTGGAACTCGTAGAAATTCATGATGGAGTTGGACTGAATGGCGATCACATGCCACCGCTTGAGGTTGCCCTTGTAATACCGGTAATACCGGAATCCGGTTTCCAAACCCATGTAGGAGTTGTACATGACCGAAGGAGCAAAGATCGATGTGATTCGGCCAGAGGGCTTCGCATAGAGAATTGGAACGATCGTGCCGTAGGTCACCCCGGAATTGTAAGAGTCTCCGATCGCCGGAAGGGGGACCACCACGGTGTTGTCGAACGGGGTGCTGTAGCTGAAAGGGGGAGGAGATCCGATGGGAAGAGTCGGAAAGGTCAGCCCCTGGGGACCGAGAGAGGTCGCCACTGGAGCTGGGGGGACGCCGGGAAAAACACCTCCCCCCCAGGCCGGCCTACCTTCAGGAAGGAAGATGATGGCGAGCACCGCCAGCGCTCCCAAAAGCGATCGCGACACCACGCCTCTTCCCATCAGTCCGATCCTCGCCGGAACCCCTTGTCCGAAGGGATTCTGCTCCCGGCCTGACCGGAGATGGTTCTTCCCAGATCCCCAAGAGCTGCATGGGCCCTCCGGATCCCCGGGAATAGACGTAAAAGAGAGATGAGAACGGCAGGATGCAGGAAGATGGTTCCGAGGACCGTCCCAAGGGAAGTTTCTCCCCGGTCGTCGACAAAAGACATCGCTTCGGCGGGCAGGGACTCCTCCGCCGCATCCGACACGACCCTCACGGTCCAGGCCTCTATTCCGTGCCTTTCAGCGCAGGACAGCCATCCGGCGCTCTCCATGTCCACAGCATCCCCCCCAGTTTGCGCACGAAGAACGGCCTTCTCGCGAGAGCTAGCGACAGGACGGTCGACGGTCACGAACGTCCCTTTGCGATAGCGGGGCGGCAAAAAGTCGGGGACAGGGACGGAGCCCGCCTTCTCCCCGGGTCTCATTACCAGGCTGGCGACCAGAACCTCTCCGGATTTGAGCTCTGGAGAAAGCCCTCCAGCGAACCCGCAAAACAGAATCGGGCCTTTTTCTCCCCCAGAAATTAGCCTTTCAAGATTTTTGACGCCTTGCGGCCCCGGTCCAAGGTAGACGACGGGGAGGAAGGTCCCTCCGGTCAGGCTCCCGCGCCGAAGACCTCTTTCCGCTTGAACAAAGGACATTGGACGGCAGAGAGAACCCACTCCGCGACAAAATGCCACCGCTTCGTCCCTGAGCGCCGTGACGACAAGAAGGGGAAAAAGGGAGCGTCCGACTGACTCAGGCACTGTTGCGAATGGGCGCGTAGGGGGAGAGCTTCCAGGAAGCCACGCGCTCATGGCCCAGCGCTTTTCCCTTTTTCTTGATGTTTCGGTAGAGGGAAAGGGCCCAAAGGGGAAAATAATGGCGATACATGTGATATCGGAGGTAGAAGACCCGCGGAAATCCCGTTCCCGTGAACAGTTCCTCATCCCATGTCCCGTCCTCACTCATCCGGGAGAGCAGGAAGCGGACTCCTTTTTCAACGGAGGGATGATCAACATATCCGCCATGGAGGAGGGAGATGAGCGCCCAGGCGGTCTGTGACGGGGTCGAGCCACCCCGTCCCGAGAACTCTTCCGACGCATATGATAGGCAATCCTCGCCCCATCCCCCGTCCGGATTCTGGTGGCCGACGAGATAGTTCATGGCCCGGACGATCCAGGGCTCATCCATGCCGACACCGATACTTTTGAGGCCGGCAATCACCGACCATGTTCCGTAAATGTAGTTGACCCCCCATCGCCCGAACCAGGATCCATCCTTTTCCTGTTCGCGGCGGAGATAGCGGAGGGCCCGGGCGGCGGGGGGAAAATCCGGGCCATATCCCAGGGATCCCAGAAGCTCCAGGACCCTTCCCGTCAGGTCCGCCGTGCTCGGATCGAGAAGGGCCCCATGGTCGGCGAATGGGATGTTGTTCAGAAACAGCATATCGTTGTCCTTGTCGAAAGCGGCCCACCCTCCATCCGTTCCCTGCATGGCCACCACCCACCGGCAGGCCCGCCTGAAAACCCCCTCCATGCGAGCCGCCAGATCCGGACGATAGGGAAATATCTTGGCCATGCCCATGAGCACCATGGCCGTGTCGTCGACATCCGGATAATATTCGTTCTCGAACTGGAAGGCCCACCCTCCCGGCTCGCATGCGGGAACCCGGACCGACCAGTCTCCCGCCACATGGACCTCCCGGGAACGAAACCACTCCATGGCCCGGTCGACCGCCGGAGAATCCGGTGAAAGTCCGGCTTCGACGAGTGCCCCCAGGGCCAGAGCCGTATCCCAGACCGGAGAGACGCACGGCTGCACAAGAACCTTGTCACCTTCGGACAGGACAAGGTCATCGATCGAGGACAGAACGCGCTGCATGAGGGGATGGGAAAGGCTGTACCCAGAGAGGCGCAGGGCCACGGCACTGTTCGCCATGGCCGGGTAAATCGCGCCGAGCCCACCCTCCCCCGCCAGCCGGGGGATCATCCACTCCATGGCGGCCTTCAGGGCCTTTTTTCTGAGGAAGGGGATCGGGTGGCGATTCCAGAATCGAAGAATGGTATCGAGCCTCAGGAAAAGATTCCGGGCGGTAAATGGCTTCTTCGACGGGATGAAGCACTCTCCGTCCGGATGCGCCGGATCGAAGAGTTCCCTTATTCCCCTTTCGGGTGAGAGGGGTGTCAGAGGACGATAGTGATAAATGAAAAGGAGGGGAACGATGACCGACCTCGACCAATAGGAAACCGAATAGATCGAAACCGGAAACCAGGCCGGGAGAAGAACCATTTCTGAGGGAAGGGCCGGAACTTTTTCCCAATCGTATTGCCCGAACATGGCCAGGGCGATGCGGGTAAAAACATTGACACGCGCCGCCCCGCCTCGCGAGAGGACCCATTCCCTGGCGCGAACGAGGGCCGGATCGCCGGGGGAGACTCCGGAGAGCTTGAGAGCCAGATAGGCCTTGACCGTGGCACTGATGTCCGGATCGCCATCCCTGAAAAGCGGCCAACCACCTTCCTTCCCCTGGAGGGAGCGGATCGCCTCGACGATTTTTCGGCGCAGGCCGGGATCCATTTGACGGCCGATGAATTCATGCAGGAAGATGTATTCCGACGGAATCGTTGCATCGGCTTCCAGCGGGGCGACCCAGTAACCGTCCTTGTGCTGGGCGGAGACCAGCCAGGAGATTGCCCGGGATATCGCCTGTCCGAGCTCGTCCTTCCGGGACTCCGAAACTTCGCGGAGCACCGTTTCCGGACGGTCGGTCTCCATCACATGCATGCGCGTGCCCGACCGGCTCTCTCCCTCCGGCCCTGTCTTTCCAGATCCCGTCATATCCATAAGGAAGTGCGCCACCCCGAAAAAATTTTGATTCGAACCACAATCCTTTTCTATTAGCAAATGGCTTGGAAAAGGTCAAGCGAGAAAAATACAAGATGTTGTCAAATAAGAAACTTTATGTAAACCTGAAAATAAACTCCCTTGATTTCCGGTGAGAAATAGGCAATAGTACCGGGTAAGGAGGTTGGGATCGGCTCTCCCCTTCCTGTCTCGCTTGCAGAGTTCCACACCGTGATCCATATCCCGGCTTGACGGGTTCTTTTTCCAGCTCGACAGGCCCTTTAGGAGAAATCCCATGGATTCTTCCCCCTTTTCCCTTTCTCCGGAGTTGGAATTAAAGGCGATCAATACCCTCCGGATGCTTGCCGTCGACATCGTACAGAAAGCCAATTCAGGGCACCCGGGAACCCCCATGGGATTCGCGGCCCCGGCCTTCGTTCTCTGGAGAGAATATCTTCGCACCAATCCCCATAATCCTGAATGGCCGGACCGGGACAGGTTCGTCCTTTCGGGAGGGCATGCCTCGGCACTTCTTTACTCTCTTCTGTGTCTCACAGGTTATGGCCTGACCATCGACGACCTGAAGTCATTCCGGCAATGGGGGAGTAAGACCCCCGGACACCCGGAATACCGCCACACGGTAGGAGTGGAGACGACAACCGGTCCTCTCGGACAGGGATTCGGCAACGCGGTCGGTATGGCCCTGGCACTCCGATATCTCGGTGTCAGGTTCAATCGACCCGGAATGACGGTCCTCTCCCCCCGGGTCTTCGTCACGGCCGGCGATGGCGACATGATGGAGGGCCTCTCGAACGAGGCGGCTTCCTTCGCCGGACACCAGGGACTCTCGAACCTGATCTGCCTTTACGACCGGAACCATATTTCGATCGACGGGAGCACCGATCTGGCCTTTACCGAAGACACACCGGGACGTTTCCGAGCCTTGGGCTGGGCGGTTCGGGAAGTCTCCGACGGAAACGACACGAAACAGGTCCGTCAGGCCCTCGACTGGGCCACCGACTCCTCCCTGCAGCTCCCTCAGGAAAAAGATGCCCCCAAGATGATTGCGGTCCGGACCCATATCGGCTTCGGGAGCCCTGCCTACCAGGACACCGCCCACGTCCACGGGTCTCCTCTCGGAGCGGAAGAGGTTCTCCGGACCAAGGAGCACCTCGGGTGGCCGACATCGCCCGACTTTCTTGTTCCTGATGACGTCCGGGAGATTTTTGCCGGTGTTTCGACAAGAGGAAAGGCTCTGGAAAAAGACTGGCAGGATCTCTTCGCACGCTATCGCGTTTCCCATCCTGAAGAGGCCGCAACATTCGAGATGGCGATGAAGGGGATCCACCCGTCTGGCCTGATGAAGCGTTTATCCCCCTTCTCCCCCTCGGAAAAACCCATGGCAACCCGGCAGGCCTTCGGAACCGTTCTGCAGGAAGCGGCCAGGATGCAGCCCCTTCTCTGGGGGGGCTCGGCCGATCTGGCTCCCTCGAACAACACCCTGATCAAGGGTGAGCCCGACTGCCAGCTTCGCACGCCCGGCGGCCGCAACCTCCATTTTGGGGTTCGCGAACACGCCATGGGAGCCATCATGAACGGAATGGCGCTCACCCGGGCCATTCGACCATACGGAGGAACCTTTCTCGTCTTCTCCGACTACATGAAGGGGGCGATGCGTCTCTCCGCCCTTATGGGCATTCCGGTCCTCTATGTCCTGACCCACGACAGTATCGGCCTGGGAGAGGACGGTCCCACCCACCAGCCGGTCGAACACCTGAACGCCCTGCGCGCTCTTCCGGGGATGGCGGTCATTCGGCCCGCAGATGCCAACGAAACATTGGCGGCCATGGACTGGATCACGGCACAGAGCGAGATGCCGGTAGCCCTCGTTCTTTCCCGACAGTCCCTTCCGGTTCTCGACGTTCCTTTCGACATTATCCGGACCGGGGTTCCCCGGGGCGGATACATCCTCCGCGATTCGCCCGGAGAGCCAAAGGTCACGCTGATCGGGACCGGAAGCGAAGTCTCCCTGCTTCTCAAGGTTCAGGATTCATTGAATGGCAAAGGGGTTTCAGCGCGACTGGTCAGCCTGCCTTCGACGACCCTATTCGACCGGCAACCCACGGATTATCGAAACACTGTCCTGGGGGCGACCCCCTTGCGCCTTTTCGCAGAGGCCGGAAGCACGCTGGGTTCGTGGAAATATGTCGGATCCCGGGGGATCGCTGTGGGACTTGACCACTTCGGAGCCTCCGCTCCCTACGGCCGCCTGATGGAAGAATTCGGCTTTACCGCTGATAAGATCATGGAGCGCATCCGAACAGAATGGCCCGAACTGGGCCTCGACTGATCCCATATCCAACCGGTTTGGGACGCGCATTCAAAAGGAGTTCTCAATGTCGACAGGACAAAATCCCCCCCTCGCCCCCAAAGGACCGGTGGCGGACCTTCTGAAGGAAGGCCAGAGCCTTTGGCTCGACACCATCAGCCGCCAACTCATGGATTCAGGCGAACTGAGAGAGCTGATTTATTCGGTCGGAATCCGGGGCATAACCTCCAATCCGACCATTTTCGAAAAGGCGATCAACGGATCCACGGACTACGATGCCGAGATCTCCAGGCTTGCCCGGGAGAATTACAGCGCGACCGACATCATCCGATTTCTGATGGTCGAGGACGTCCGCCGAGCCTGCGATTTTTTCCGCCCCGTCTATGACGAATCCCATTTTGGCGACGGCTATGTCTCGATCGAGGTCAACCCGCTCCTCGCCCACGACACGAAAGAGTCGGTCGAAGAGGCACGGAAACTTCACCAGATGGTTGACCGGCCCAATCTTCTCGTAAAGATCCCCGGAACACCGGAGGGGATCCCCGCCATCCGACAACTGATTTCGGAAGGAATCTCCATCAACGTGACCCTCCTTTTTTCTCCGGAAGCTTACAACCAGGCCGCCAACGCTTACATCGAGGGCCTTCGGGAGTACGTCGCGAAAGGCCACAACCCTTCCAGGCTCCATAGCGTGGCGAGTCTTTTCATCAGCCGCCTCGACACCCTGGTCGACCGGCTCCTCTCCGAGATCGAAGCCAACGCTTCCGATCCCGTCCTGGCCCGGAAAGCCGGCGCGCTTGCAGGAAAGGCCGGCATTGCCAACACGCAAGTCGTTTACGACAACTTCGGGAAGCTCTTCGGAGGTCCCGCATTCAAGCCCCTTGCTGACAAGGGCGCCCGTGTCCAGCGCCCGCTCTGGGCCTCGACCGGAACCAAAAACCCAAAATACTCGGATATCCTCTACGTCCAGAACCTGATCGGCCCCGACACAGTCAACACGGTTCCCGCAGAAACTCTCCGGGCCTTTGCCGACCACGGGATAGCGATGCGGACCATCGACCGATACAAGACGGACCGGAACTTGCCGGACCCCTTCAAAATCCTAGAGGAAATCCAGTCCCTTGGCATCTCTCTCGAGTCGGCCTACAACCAGCTGATACGCGAAGGCGTGGAGGCATTCAACAAATCGTTCGAAAGCCTTAGGACAAGCACCGAGAAAAAAATCTCTGCCGTCCGGAAGGTCTGACCCTTTCAACACCGAATTCCTCCGGCATGAAGAAGCGGCGGTGCCAAATTCACGACCCTGCAAAGGAAAGGACGTCCATTGACAAGCAGCCTCCAGTCTCCCTTCCAGGGAGCGGGAATGGGAGAAATTCAGCCCCCGCCGCCACTCATGGAAACCCCTCCCTTGACGATCGTCATTTTCGGGGCATCCGGCGACCTGACCCATCGCAAGCTTGTCCCGGCTCTTTTCGACCTGATGGTCGACGGCCTCCTCCATCCTGAGACGAGAATTCTGGGCGTCGCGCGAAGCCCAAAGACTCACGAGGAGTTCCGTGGCGAACTCAGGGCCTCGGTCCAGACCTTTTCCCGAAGTTCGAACCATCTCGACCTCTATTCCGAGTTCGAGAAAAAGATCTTTTACCATCCCATGACCTTCGACGACCCCAACGGTTACACCGCCATCCGGACAACCCTTCTCTCCGACGAATTCCGCAAGCCCACCGGCGGCAATGTCCTGTACTACCTTGCCACCCAGCCCAGCTATTTCGTTCCAATCATCCGGAATCTCGGGAGCTTCGGACTCTCGAAAATCAACGATGCCGCCACGGAAAAGCCCGCCCCATTCACCCGGATCATCGTCGAAAAACCTTTCGGACGGGACCTGGCGTCGGCACGCGACTTAAACCATGAGGTTCTCCAGGTCTTCAATGAATCCCAGATTTTTCGCATCGACCATTACCTGGGCAAGGAGACAGTGCAGAACATCGTCGTCTTCCGCCTCTCGAATCCGGTCTTCGGAAACCTCTGGAACAACATTTTTGTCAAAAGCGTGCATATTTCCGTCCATGAATCGGTCGGTGTTGAAGGACGCGGAGGGTATTTCGAGGAAGCCGGCATCCTTCGGGACATGGTCCAGAATCACCTTTTCCAGCTCATGACGCTCACCGCCATGGATCCCCCGGTGGCATTCGAGGCCGAATCGATCCGGGACGAAAAGGTCAAGGTCCTCCGGTCGCTAAAGCCGGTTCGGACCGAAGACATTTCCCGGACGATCGTCCGGGGACAATACACTGTCGGGGAGGTCGACGGTGTTCCTGTCCCCGGCTATCGCAACGAACCCAAGATCCCACCCCTCTCCGAAACACCGACCTTCGTCCGCATGCGGGTCGAGGTCCAGAACTGGCGGTGGGCGGGAGTTCCTTTCTTCCTGACAGCCGGAAAGCGTATGTCCCGAAGGGAAACACTCGTCCGCATCGTCTTCAAGGATTTTCCCTTCGCTCTTTTCAGGCTGGCCGGAAGTCCTGGAACAGTGCCGAACGAACTGATCATCCGGATCCAGCCCAACGAAGGAATATCGCTGCGCTTCGGCATCAAGCGGCCAGGCGGATCCTTCGTCATCGATCCTGTGGAGATGGACTTCTCCTATCAGCAAGCCTATCGGTCAAAGGCCCCGGAAGCCTACGAGCGCCTTCTCCACGATGCGATCGTGGGAGATTCCACCCTTTTTGCCCGAAACGACGAGGTGGAGAATTCGTGGAATTTCATGACACCCTTTCTCGGCGACCTGTCGAAATTGTCGCCCCTCCGATTCTACACCGCCGGCACGGACGGTCCCGACGAACAGGACCGGATCGGCGAAGCCGCCAACGCCTAAGAGCCGGCCGTCTTGCCCAGAGTGACCTCCAGGGATCCTGAAAAATGGAATCCGTCGTTTCTGGTGGCGTTCATTTTTATAATCTGCTCCTCCTGCACCTTTGTTCCGTCTTTTTCCCCCTCCACATCCGACCTTCTCGTCGACCAGGATCCTCCGCAAAAACCTCTCTTCGTCGATCATCCCCCGGCCGACTCAAAAGATGCGATCTGGCTCTGGGGGCACATAAGAAAATCCGCCACACTGTCCAAGGCCCGATCAGAAGCCCTGGCCAGGGCTTTCGATCAGTTTTCCCGGAAGCTGCTTCAGGCGGGATATTCCCTGAACGATAGGGACAAAAAGCAGTGGTTTCGCCTGGGATCGAAAAAAGACGCCCCCCATATCGCCGGCCAGTGGAGGCGCACCTACAAGGAGAGCACGGACAGGCCTTACATCCATCGAATCTCCCTTTACCTCCTCGTGAAGGTCCCCCGGAGTTACGAACAGTCACTTTTCGGAACACTCGCACGATTCGACCGGAGGGCCGCCTTCCGGATGGAGTCCGAACAGCGAAAGGCACAGACATATCTTCTTCAAGGCGACGGATCCCGATACCTGGCCACCCTGCGGCTGGCACTGAAGTATGACCAGGCGATCCACTCGCTCCGTTCATTTACTGCGTCGCGGCGAAGCCGGATCCTCCGGGAAAGAAAGTCCGTCGAAGCGCTCTGGAGGAAAAGCCTGAGAGCCATTCGCCTCTCTCTCATCCCCCCCACCCCGAAGCTTTCCCTGAGCGAATTTCCTCAACCGCCGGTTCCCCTGACGGAAAGAGCCTCCATCCAGACCGGTCCCCACTCTTCCGGTCTATCCGGCCTCTTTTTCGTTCCATCCCTCCGCCCCTCTCCAAAGCCGGAACACCTCGTCTTTCCTGATCTGTCCTGGCTAGTCGGAAACAACCGGCCCATCCTCTCTCCGGCGACACTCCGCTGGGAGGAGGGTTTATTCAGACAACCTCCCTACCGGTTTTCCCCACCCCTCGAACTCGCTTGCCAGCCGACCGGCCGTGCGGGAACAGGTGAATGCGCGCTTTCCCGGGTCCATGTTCCGGGTGACCACGGATTTCTTGAAGGGTTCTACAGACCGTTTCCCGGGACACCCCTGGACAGTCCCTATTTCGCACACCTACTAAAAAAGACATTGCTGGATATCCACTTTCGTTATTATCACAGGAGAGCCCTGCACCCGATTCTCCTGACAATCGACGGATCGGGACATTATCGCGACAAGAAGGAGATCCGGACTTTATTCATGACGGAAGCCCCAAAAAATGGCCTCACCCTTTGCAGCGCCAACGGCATCATCCGGAGCTGTCCCGGAGCCCCCCCTGCCTCCCTTCTCTCACGGAACCAGGCCCTTCTGCGGATCGATCGACTCTCCTTGAAGGAATCCGTTACGACGCAGAACGACATTTCGGTCGCCACCACACGGATGCTCCTGGAGGAAACCCTGATCATTCATGACGTGATTTTCTGGAGAAAAAAAGTGATCATCACAAGCCGGGGATTCACTCAAAAACAGGCGACACTTTCGGCATGGCAGGAAGGTGCACGGGACTTGGCCCGGGATTTGGCCCGGGTCTATTATCCCGAGAGACGCTCTCACCCCGGAGAAGACTTCTATGACCGCTGACCTTCGCACGGAAGCCTTTGACATCGTCATCACGGGCGCGGGAATCGGAGCCCTGACACTGGCCAACTACCTCGCTCCCCTGGGATTCCGGATCCTGATCCTCGATCGCCGTCCCGGCTTCGATCCTGTCCACCGGGGGGAACTCGTTCAACCACTGGGGCTTTCGATCCTGGAAGAACTCTCCCTGCTCGACGATCTCAAAAAGCTTCCCCACACTCTCTACAAGAGTTTCGACTTTCTCGATGACGAGGGTCGCCTCCTCATGCGCTCCTCCTACGAAGCGGTGCCGGGACCCCATCCATACGCCCTGGCCATCGAACCCCACCTGATGGACCAGCTTCTTGCAAAAAACCTGTCCCAACACTCCCATATCGTCATCCGCCACGAGTCCGATTTCAAGAACTTTTCCGTGGACTCCTCCGGGGTGACCGCGACCTACGAAAGGGGCGGCCAATCCCGCATGGTTCTGGCCCGTATCCTCATCGGAGACGACGGTCGACACTCCCGGGTGCGAGAGATCGCGAAGATTCCCGGGACGGCCGCTCCGTACCGAGATTCCTACCTGGGCGGCTCCCTTCTCCTGCCCGAAGATCCCTCAAGCTGTCCTCCCGCCATCGCCGACACAACCGGACGCTATTTCCTCGGACCACGGTCGATCTTCTTTTTCTTTTCGGTCTCGGAGCGACGCCGTTTTTTTCTCCTCCTTCTGCCGAACAGGGATCGGGAAAAGTTCTTCGCGGGGGGAACCGGGCCGCTTCTCCGACGCCTGGACCGCCAGATCCCCGGCTTCGCCGAAATCGCCACACAAGGCGGACTCGACGACCCCGACCGGTTCATGGAGCTATCCGTCTGGAAGGTCGATCTCGAACGATGGTCCGACGACGGAGTGGTTCTTATGGGGGACGCCGCGCATGCCATGAACCCGCATGTGGCCCAGGGGCGGAACCAGGCGATGGAAGATGCGAGGGTTCTCGCGCCGATTCTTTCAAAAGCTCTCCTTTCGGGCCCCCTCGTCCGCCGGGAATCCCTTCTCCTCTATGAAAAAGAGCGGATCCCCGTGACGCGGGCCCTTCACCGGCTTGCCGACGAGATGACACGGGTCTGGAACTCGGGCAATCCCTTCGTGGTCCGGGCCCGGGAGGCCGCCTTTCGGGGAATCGGACGTATGCCCTCCCTCGAAAGGAAGATCGTGACGACCATCGGCGGGCTCCGGATTCTGCCCCTTTCCCACTGGGACAAATTCCGGGCCCTCCTGGCTGGCCTGATTCCCGGATAGCCACTCATCAGTCCTGTTTTTGCTATTTTCCCCTGTTTGACGTTATCCTTGTGGCATGGACGCCTGCGCCGACCCGGGGAAAGACTGCCGGAACAGATCGACAACACAGCGGACGGACTTCACCCGTGCAGATTAGACGCCGCATAAAGCTTCAGGCACGGTTGATTCTTGGAACCATCGGCCGTCTGAACACCTTTTGGCGCACCATCTTTCTCTCGGTCCTGATCGGGTCGGTCACTGGATTTTTCGTCTACCTCATCGAACGGATCGTCTACCGCCTCCTTTTTCTCACTCTGTACAACACCGCATTCAAGAACCATCTCGTTGTCATTCTAATTCCCATGATCGGAGTCCTCGTGGCCCGTTTCGTCCTGACGACGGGACGGGTCGACAATGCGGGCGGGACCGAGGAAATCATCAAAAGCTACCATGAGTTTCGGGGAAAAGTTCCCCTCAGGAACGCCCTTTATAAAATTCCCGCCTATATCGCGACCCTGGGATTCGGGGGTTCGGCCGGACTCGAAGGCGCCTCGACCTATATCGGCGGCGTGGTGAGCTCCCTTGTCGACCGGACATTCGGCTGGCTCCGGCTGCCTTACGAGGAGCAGAGGGTGATGCTTCTCGCCGGGGCGGCAGCCGGTCTGTCCGCCATGTTCAAGGCGCCTTTCACCGGAGCCATTTTCGTCCTCCAGGTCCCCTATCGCTCCGACATCGCCCCCAACGCCCTGGTTCCGACCCTGATCTCGAGCGTCAGCTCCTACATCGTCATGGTGAGCCTCGCCGGCACGGCCCCCCTCTTTTCCCTGGCCGCGAAGGCGCAATTTCATTTCAAGGACTTTCTCTCCGTACTGGTGATCGGACTGGTCTGCGGACTCTTGACGACGCTGTTCATCCGGATCTATCGGGCGACAAAAAAATGGTTCTCCCTGGGGAAGGGGCGACTGGGGCCGCGACCGGTCCTGGCCGCGCTCGTCCTCGGACTGACCGGATTCGTCGCGACACAGGCCTACGGGGAGGCCCTTCCCCTTGGGCCCGGCTACATCTTCATCCAGCATCTCCTGACGGGGAACACCCCCATCGAAATGGCGGTAATTCTCTTTTTTCTGAAGGCCGTGGCGGTGATCTTCACCTTCTCGGCCGGAGGAATCGGGGGATCCTTCTTCCCCCTTCTGTGCCTGGGGGCCGCCACAGGGAGCGTCGTGGCCCAGGTGGCCGGGCTCGAGCCCTATGACTTCGGGGTGGTCATGGGGATGTCCGCTTTCCTCGCGGCGGGCTACAAGACCCCGCTTGCCGCCGTGGTCTTTATCGCCGAGGCGACGCACAGCTCGGGCTACCTGATCCCGGGACTGATCGGCACAGTGGTGAGCTACGTCGTCAGCGGCACCACCTCCATCTCGACCCATCAGAGAGACCGGGAGGACATCCACCTCTCGAACCGCTTCCATCTTCCCGTCCGCAACGCCATGATCCGGAATGTTGTGAGCGTTCAGCCAAACATCTCGCTTCTCGAGTTCAGGGAGCATTTCATCTTCCGCCATCTGCACCGCATTTATCCCGTCACGGAAGAGACCCCGGCCGGACCCCATCTCATCGGGATCTTTTCCCTTTACGACCTCGACCGCTTTCCCCCGGACACCTGGGAAAAAACCACAGTTGGACAGGCGATGGTCACAAACGTCGTGACCGTCACGGCGGAAGAGCCGATCCTGAACGCAATCGCGAAGATGAACGAAAAGGACCTCGAATTTCTTCCGGTCATCGACAATGAAAGGAATCGCCTTCTGGTGGGCGGCATCACCCGGACCGATGTCTTTCAGGGCGAATGGGCGAGTCTCCTGTGAAAATCATGGCCATCTTTCCCCCGCTTTTCCTGACCTTCATCCTGACCGTTCTGTTCAGCTTCGTCATTGGACTCGAGCTGCACAGCTATCGTCGCACCAACGAAGATGACCTGGGCTTCGGGACGACCCGGACGCTCACCCTCTCCGGCGTGGCCGGATTCGTTTTTTCTATACTCGACACCTCCGGGATGCTCTATATCGCCGGCTTTCTCGCGCTTTCCGCTTTTCTCCTGGTCCACTACCGCTCCCGCCAGGAAAAAAATCCCTCCCTCATTCCTCCGATGATGGCCATCCTCACCTACGCGATGGGACCCATCGCCCTCCGGGAACCCCTCTGGTTCATCATGGTTTACGTGGTGGTCATCCTTCTCATCCTCGGGGAAAGTCCCGGCATCCGGAAATTCTCAGACGCCGTCACCGCCACCGAGGTGGTCACCCTTGCGAAGTTTCTCATCATGGCCGGAGTCATCCTTCCCTTTCTTCCGGAGCGGCCGATCGGCGCGGCCATCCCCGTCACCTACACCCAGCTCTGGCTGGCGGTGGTCATGGTGTCGGGAGTCTCCTACCTCTCCTACCTTGCCCGAACCTATTTCTTCCCCCACAGGGGGATTCTCCTGACCGGGACCCTCGGAGGCCTTTATTCGAGCACCGTGGCCACCATCGTCCTGGCCCGGAAGGACCGGGACCAGTCCGACCCCCTCACCTCCACGGCCATCATCCTGGCCTCGACCATGATGTACATCCGGATGGCCATTCTCGTCCTGGCCCTGGGCCCCGGAACAGTCTCATTCCCCCTTCTTCTCCCCTACGGGGGTCTTTTTCTCCTCTCGCTGGGCGCGGCATGGGGAACGCGGACCGTCAGCCGCTTCCTGAAACCTCCCGAGAACGAGAAAGGCAGTTCCCCCTCCGTGAAGGCCACCCACCCCCTCGAAGTCCGGACAGCGGTGATCTTCGCGGGCGCCTTCGTTCTTTTTGCGGCGATCACCCATCTGATCATCGGCCGCTTCGGGGCGGCAGGGCTGCCCTTTCTCTCCATCGCCGTGGGCTTCACCGACATCACGCCCTTCATCCTCTCACTGCTCGCCGGGAACTTTTCCGTCCCGAAGGAGGCGCTGGAAGGGGCGATCATCATCGCCTCCGGTAGCAACAACCTGGTCAACGGCCTCTACGCTCTCGCGCTCGCCCGAAACCGGAATGTGCTTCCCGCCTTCCTCTGGCTCGCGACAGCCTTCCTTCTCTCCCTCCTTTACGGCCTTCTGCTCCGCTAGGCTCCCTCAAAATCCCGGGGAAAAGCATTTTCTACAGTCGGCATAGGGGGCGGCTAGGCCGCGCCCCTGCCACACCACACCGGGTCGAGTAGCAAGAGCCCATTGCTGAGCCCCCGCCCTCCGAGAACTGATCGTGCGAGTTACCCCGCAATCAGCTCC
>JAKCDE010000060.1 GCA_021838585.1 Nitrospirota bacterium | reverse complement strand
ACCGGCCAGGAACGTTAATTTCTCAACCCTGTCCTGTCTGACGGGGTTCCGAACATCCTGGTAGTTTCTGTCGATCCCGAGGGGGTGAAGGCGTTGGGGCGCCGAAAAAAGATGCCCCCCTGTGGCGAAGACCTCCGCTCCCCGGATCCCGGCTTTTTTCAGGATTTCCTGAAACCGCTTCACCTTCCCGTCGGCTTCAATCACCCAGAGAGCCATCCCTTCCCCTCCCTGTTTCTTGATAAAATTTCCTGTCTTCTGTAATTTACAGGAGTCAACCTTCCGAGATGCCTCGGCATAAAGTGCAAGAAGGAGCGCTCCTTGTCAGAAAATCCTAACCCCATCGAGATCGTTCGGACCCTCATCGAGCTGAGCGACACGACGATCACCCATGTGGCCTCCGTGGTGGGAATTCAGCCGTCCAACGTCGGAAACTGGCTGAAGGGAAAGTCCCCGATTCTTTCCCATAAGGTCATTGCGAATCTGCTCGCGGTCCTCTCCTACAACATGGACGAGAGGGTCTTGGATCCGTCACGCGTCCATGTATGGACGGTCATGCCCGGAAATCTGTCTCTTTTGAAACGGGCCATCGATCTGTTTTTCGACGAGCCCGTCACGATGACCCTTGTCACCTCCGGGTCCCCCTCGTTTTTCGGCCAGCCCAAAATCGCCCTGCTCCGATCCGGTCCCTATCGGATCGTCCTCCTCCGAAAATTGATCCACACTCCCGGGGAGAACGGCGAACGGGTCTCTCTCATGGATGACACATGGCTTCTTCCCTCCCAGTTTTCCGGAGGGCGCTGGAAGAACCCGGAGGTTGCCCCCAATGAGCTGGCTCCTCCGATCATTCTTCACGGGTATCACTTGGGAGATTTGGCCTTAGGGAGGGTCTCCCTCGACCTGTTCGATTCCTTTTTCGACTCGGCCCCTCCCTGGGATTGGAAAGCCGTCGAAAATCTTGCGGAATCAAAGGGACTGACCGCCAAAGAGGTCGCCGCAATGATCCGGTCCCGGAAGTCCCGCGGCAAATCCTAATCTCCGGTTTTTGCCCCTTCGACCGCCTTGGAGACAAGATCGTCCAGGTAGCTCTTTTCTCTTTGGGGATCCGCCGCCGGAGGGGGATCCGGGGGAGGGGGGACAAGAGGCGGAGCGTCCCTCTCGTCGACCGTTTTTTTCTCTCCGGATTCTTTCGTCTCTTCCGCCGAGTCATCTCTGGGCGATTCCTCTTCCGGACGGTCGTCTCGCTCGATTTCTTCCGCCTCCCTCTCCCCTTCGGTCTCCTCGACGTTTCCAATCGTGGCGAGAAAAGCCTGGATTGAGCGTTTCGTCAGGGGCTGCGCCTCCTCCGAGAGAATCGCCGAGGCGGTCCGGAGTCCCGGAGCCGGTTTGGCCACCAGCTCCGCCGGAATCGGATCCTTTCCCTTCAGATAACGCTCGAACGGAGTTTCCGGAGCGACGCTGGATCCGTTTTCCGGATCGATCATCCCCGGCGGAAAAACTGGAAGAAACCGGTTGAGCGACAGCTTGTCGACGATCAGACCGTCGGGCGGGACGAATGGAAGAGAGACTCGGAGAACTTTCTCTCCCAGAAGAGCGATCGCCTCTCCCTCGATCTGTTCCCGGGCGTCCTGGATGACCAGGCGATCCCGCATCTCGACCGTCACGGTCGAATCGGTGAAGCGCGTATTGGTATTGTTCTTGACGGGCGGATCGAAGGAGGAGAGGCGGGTGGCCACCTCCTGCCCGGCCGCCACTCGAAAGATCTCCCAGGTTTCCTTCTCGTCCTGCACGTTCATCAAGAGTTTGGCGAACGTGTTTCCCTTGATTTGAGCCGCTTCCGTCTCCGATCCCCGAGTAAAACCGGCCCAATCCTGCCCGGCGAACGTGATGGAAAAACCGAGGGAGCGGGCCTGGGCGGCCGCGACGGCGAACCCTTCGGTCGCGATGTAGCCGTATTCGTCCAGGATAATGAACGTCGGGGCCTTCGAGACCGACGGCTTCGACTCGAGAACCTGGGAGCGCTCCCCCTCCACCCCGGATCCAAGGCTCACGCTCATGGCGTTTCTGATGCCGGAGAGGATGACGCGGCCAAGAGATTGGAGCTCGGCCGGCGGCTTTTCCATCGACGGCATGTTGACGAAACAGATCCGCCGGTTCGCCACGACATCCTGCCAGTCGATCTCCCCCAGACCTCCTCCGAAGATATGTCCGTAGGTAAACGACAGGTCGGACAGGACTTTCGTCCAGTAAGCCTGGGCAAACCCATGTTGTTTCAACACCGATTCGGACTGCTGATTTGCGGATTTTTTGGGGTCCGCTCCCCCCAGCGCGTTCAGGTAGGTCGTCATTGCTGCCCGGGCGTTGAGGGAGAATTCGAACGGCTGGCCGGCGAAGCGACCCCGCATGACATCGAGGAGAAATTCCATATTGGAGACCCAGTCGGAGAGGATCCGGATCGAGAGGGGGAGTTTGCCGGCATCCCGGAGATCGACCAGGCAGCGCATGATCGCGCCCATCAGCGAGATGGCCCGGTCGCGGAAAATGGCGTTTTCCCCTTCGTCCGATCCGGAGAGGAGTCCGACGATGATCTGTGTGAGGCTCTCCGCCGATCCGGAGGCGAAGATGTTGTTGGTGTTCGAGATCTTCTCGGTGGGATTGTCCTGGCGGCGGTTGCCGGTAATGAAATTCATGAGCAGGACATCGTCTTCTCTCCCGAACCGTTCGGCCAGCCCGTAGATCCGCCAGAAGACGTCGGTGGCACCCTTGGCGTCCACGTAGATGAGTCCGGCCCCCATGGCCAGGGCATTGGCGGCGAGGGCCAGGAGAAACTCGGTTTTTCCGGAGCCGGTGGTTCCGAGAACCAGGAGATGACGGGTGATATCCGATTTCGTCAGCCAGCACTCGTCGAGAGTCTTCCTGTCCCTGCCCAGGAAAAAAAGCCCCCGCGCCATTGAAAAGGCCGTTCGATTTCCCGGCAGGGGATCGTGGGGGTCGATCCGGCGCGCGGAGACCGGCAGCCGAAGGGGGAGGGTCTCGCGCTTGAGAAAGTAGTAAGGAAACGAGACGGCTCCCAGAAAAAGGGCAAGATCGGAGGTGGACGGAAACAGAAGAGCCGCTCCCGCCAGCGAGAGAAGACCGATGAACCCGGTGGACCGGTGGCTCAGTCCCCCGAGGATTTTGGCGGGAAGGGAGCGGAGATCCTTGTCGTACCGTGCGAGGATCTCACGGTACCCGGCCTCCTCCATCAATGGCCTCCCCCGTGGCAAGTGAGTCCCCCGCCGAGTCCGGGGAAAGAATCCGGAACTCCTTGAGAGACCATTTTTTCGACTTGGGAGAGACTCGCCAAATGGCTTCCCTCCCTTGTCTCTCCCGAGAAAAGGAAGAGCACAAGAATAAGCATGACTCCCCCGCCCGCCAGCATCGGGAGAAGTGGGAAGCGGATCTGGGAGAGGACGCCGTGCCCAAACCGGGTCTTCTTGATCGCCTTCTCGATCTCCCGGGCGAGGCGACGGTTGATCTCGGGGTCCGGGCCTCCAAAGAGGATCTCCCCTTGATCTCCGGTAAATTTGAGATGCGCGTCGTCCCGATCAATGCGGAAAGGCTGTCCTGTCGAAAGAGGAAAAGAGCCATTGACGCTCCCATCCCCGAGTCCCCAGAGCAGGAGCGTCAGACCTTCCGGATTCTGAACGACTCTGCTCCAAGGCCGCCCCGAGGGTGTTTTTTTCTTTCCGGGAGAAATGATCGTTCGAAATTTTTCGGAGAACATCTCTCGCAGACGTTGAAGTCTTGTTTGTTTTCTATTCATAGGATCCTCCTGATATCGGTGATGGTGTGTGCTAAATTTGTGCTACTTGCCCAGAAGATTTCATGATTTTCATGGAGTATATCGGTGGGATGGAAGAGGAAAAATCTTTTAAAAACAACAATTAGCGGAAATGCCTGGTCCGAGTGATTGATCGAAAATAACCTTGCCAAGGCGAGGGTCGCGGGTTCGAATCCCGTTTCCCGCTCCAGTATTTTCAATGGTTTCTGACCTTTTCTTGTGCCCCTGCAATCCTCAAGGTTTCTAATATCCT
>JAKCDE010000059.1 GCA_021838585.1 Nitrospirota bacterium | reverse complement strand
GGAGGTCGAGGGCCTTGTTCCAGACGAACCGGACGCATCCCGCATGGCGGGACAGGAGGGCATCCTGTTGGGCGGTCGGAACGAGGCGAAATTTGAATGCTCGAAGGTGTTTCATGGCTCCCATTCTAACACACCAAAGCACGCCTTATATCTCCGGCCTGAAGTCCGGAGTTTTACGGCGTTTTTCTGATAAAAGAGGAATAAGAACGAAACTTTCTTTGGTTCCGGGAGATCTCCTTTTGCACATTGCCAGTCCATCCCGATCTTTCCTGGATCTCTGCATTTCCTTCGATGGGTCTGGATCTGTTCAAAACGCCAAACGGCAGAACGGCATTAAAAAAGTCCAGATTCCGGTTCGCAACCGCGAGCCTCGGAGAAGAACAGGGCGTGGCGGATTTTTGGCCGGAAGCACAAGGTCCTTCCCCCGGAGCGTCGGGTGATGCAAACCGAGCCAAGGCTCCGGCGAAAGATCCCGCAGGAACTCCTTAAACAGTTTAAAGGACAGAGCACCGATCCGGAAATGCACGGCGCTTAAGTAATTGACCCGTCGGCATGCTTTCCTGCACCCAATCGGGATGAGTCCAGGTTCTCTGATCGGGAAATACCGACCGGGATCATCGCCCCGGGGCGGATTCGAAGACAGAGTCGATCGGCGAGAGCCCTGGGGTTCATCATGAGGTTTGATCCAACTTCATCGAGAGGGGAGGACTTCACCGCCTTCTGACTCCCCCAAAAACCATGGTTTTTCGTTGCGCAAGAGAAAAATTAGGGACAATTTTCCATGAATTGACAGAATCCTGGGAGGTGCTACTCTAAAATACAGAGAATGGTTTTCAAACTCATATCTTCTTCCCCGGGCGAGGCCCCTCGAAGAAGATCCCCTTTTCGGTCGATCTCCCGTCCCGGAGTGAAAAGGGTGTCCGGGAAGTGCTTAAGGAGTGTGCCATGGATGCCTCGGAGGTGCTCCTCAGAAAAGCCGAGATCATCGGTCTGCGGGCACCGGTCGATGTCGTTCCGGATCCCACTGTCGAGGGGTTCGATCAATGGAAGGCCGGCTTGCTCACCTATTTCGGGTGTGCGATCGACAGTTATCTCGACAAGAACCATGTTCCGATGATGACGGACGACATGTTCGAAGCCATGAAACATGGCTTTGCCCGTCTGGTTCTGTCCCAGCCTTACGTCGAGGCCCCGCTTCAGCCGATGGAACCGACCCCCCGACAGATCGAGAGCCAGATCATCGACGAAGTCTTCGCGGAGCTCAAAACCATCCCTCACCACTGCACCCATTGATCCCTCGTTTTTGACCGGGATCCGGGGAAGGGAAAAAATCGTGCCCTTCCCCTTCCTCTTTTCTCCTTGTCTCCCCCTTTCCCTGTGGGGGTGGTCATTGGCATCAAAACTCCTTTCAAGTCGCTCCGCACGGCTCCCTCACTCTCTTTCCAGCCGCTCCTTCTTTCCCGGAGACTTCCTCTTCCAGGGCGCCCGGGGGCTTCTTGAACCCTGACCATTATTTCTGCCTCCCTACCGGGCCAGTGGGATCCTTTAAGGATCAGGGGAGCATCCTTTCCTGAAGGGACCCCCTCCCGATGGAAAAAAAGAAGAAATGTCTTGTGGGCCCTTTCGAAATGAGCGCTTCTCCCAGAATCCGCACAAAATTGTTGCGACAGGAAAAAGACCTCGAGTATAATTGCCGGACAGCCCGATGCGGGAGAGCTCTTTGAGGGAGCCTCCGTCGGGATTTCTTCGTTTCCGGAACCGGTGTCTGCACGCGAATCCGTCCAGCCGTCCCGGAACCCAAGCCGGAACCCAGAGAGACAATGAGCCCTTGTCGCACGATATCCCCATATTCCGTTCGCTTTTCACCCATCGCAGGTTAACCAGATGACAAATGATCCCTCTCAAGACCAGTCCGCCGACCTTTTGCCTCACGCCCCTTCCCGGGAAACGATTCCGAGCCTCTCCGGCACCTTCGCCGAGCAGGAGCGGGACAGCTGTGCGGTCATTGCCGTCCTTTCCAAAACCGGACGCGGATCTCACCGCCTGCTCCATGAAGCCCTCGAAGCCCTCCAGAAGATGGAGCACCGGGCCGGGCAGATCCGGAACGAGGGGGACGGGTGCGGCATCCAGATGGACATCCCAAAACCGCTCTGGCGGCGCTGGCTCCAGAAGGAAGGGCGGGATGGGGGCCTCGTCGACGATCCCCGGTTCGTGGCCGGCCATCTCTACCTGAGAGGCGACCATCCCGACAACGAGGCGTCCTTCATCAAAAAGATCTTTGCGGAAGAGGGATTCGAGGTCCTGATGGTCCGAAGGGGCCAGACCCTCCCCCGGCGGGTCACCCCCTTCCCGGACAACCAGCCGCACTTCTGGCAGGTGGCCCTTCTGTCCCCTCCGGGATCGAATCCTCTTCACGCCACCTTCCAGGCCCGCACCCGCCTCGAGCGGGACGGATTCCTGCACATCGCCTCCCTCTCCCCGACGGTCGTCGTCTACAAGGTCAAAGGAACGAGCTTCATCCTCGCCGACTACTTCCTCGACTTCCAGGACCCTCAATGCCAGGGAACCCTCGTTCTGGGCCACAGCCGCTATTCGACCAATACCCTTTCGGTGACGGAGCGCGTCCAGCCCTTTTCCGTCCTCGGTCACAACGGCGAGATCAACACCATCGACAAGCTCCGCCGGGAATCCGCCATGCTCGGGATCGCCCCCGTCGCAAGCGGAAGCGACTCCCAGGACCTCGACCGGACCCTTGAAGGGCTCATGGTCCAGTTCGGGTTCAGCCTGATCGAAGCCATGGAAATCCTCTTTCCTCCCGTCACCCACATCATCTCTGCCCTCGATGACGAGCGCAAGGCCATGTACTTTCTCTACCGGCGCTTTCTCGGCCCCCTGGCCCAGGGCCCGGCGGCCATCATCGCCCGATACGGGAACGAAGCGGTCTTCTCCGTCGATGCCCTGGGCCTTCGTCCCCTCTGGACCTTCGAAACGGAAAGCACCCTCTACTTTTCCTCCGAGAGGGGGATCATCCGGGCCCACCAGATGGTCGCCGAACCCAAGCCCTTCTCTCCCGGTGAAAAGATGGCGGTTCAGCTCACCCCCGGGGGGGTCCGCATCCTGGGGTACCCGGAAATCCAGAACACCCTCTTCGAGCGCTTCAACGAAAAAATCCGTCCGGCCCTCAACCGAACCCAGCACGAAACGAACCAGAAGGACCTTTCCGCCCTGGAATTCCTGGGCCTCGACCAGGAAGGCTCAGCCTTCGACCGTCCGGTCCAGACTCTCTGGAACCCCTTCGGCTTCGCGACGGAAGATCTGGACATTCTCTCGGGGATGGCGTCGATCGGGATGGATCCCGTCGGCTCCCTGGGTTTCGACGGCCCCCTGGCCCCGCTCAATCCCGAACGACAGAACATTCCGGACTACTTCAAGGAAAGCGTGGCAGTCGTCACCAATCCGGCCATCGACCGGGAACGGGAGATGGAGCATTTTTCTCCCCGGATCGTCCTGGGCCCCCGTCCCTACTTCGGACAGTCGGTTCGCGTTCCAAAGGGACTCGACATCTCCCTGCCCATCCTCCTGGGCGGACATCTGTCGAAGACCCCCATTCCCGCCGACCGCTACCGGGCCCTGGCAAAAAAACACGGCACCTATCTCCTCGAGGATCTGCCCCGGTATTTCCCCCGCAACGCCATCCGGATCCTGGATTCGACAAGGGAAGAGGGAACGAGCCTCCGGGAGGCCCTGGAGTCGCTGGGCCGCACAGCGGTCGACGCCGCCCGCTCCGGGACCGAGATCCTCGTCATCGACGACAGTGCCGCCCTTCGACCGGGCCGGATCTGGGTCGAGCCCGCCCTGACCGTCGCGACGGTCGACCGGGCCCTTCGACGCGCCTCCGTCACTCCGGGCTCCCCGAACCTGAGGCGGGCCCTCTCCGTCGTCGTCCACAGCGGCGCGCTCCGGAACCTCCACGACCTCATCTTCTATTTTTCGATGGGGGCGGACGCCATGTGTCCCTTCCTCATGCTCGAATCGGTCCTCGTCCCCCCGAAGGGGACCGAAGCCTATCCGGAAGTGGAGAGCGAAGCCCGAATGGACCGGACCGTCCTGGCGATGCAGAAGGGAATCGAGAAGATCATTTCGACCATGGGGATCCACGAAA
>JAKCDE010000019.1 GCA_021838585.1 Nitrospirota bacterium | reverse complement strand
TGTCGGTGTTTTGGACGGTAACGGTGCGGTCAAGTTCAATGCGGAAGGGAAAGGCCCGGAGAAAGGTGATGTGGAGTCGCATGGAATTTGTTCTCACGGTCATGGGCATGTTCATCGACTGGCAGGGGGGAGCCTCGCACTCTCCGGAAATGACCCTCCGGTCATGAATGCGATGGGACAAGATATGAACCACCAGTATGTCGTTGGCTCCCGAAAGATGTGCCATGACAGGGACTTCAAGAGGAAGCTTGCCAAGATCCCGTGAGACCGGGATGGCGACGGGGTGAAGCTTGGGAACCTCGGCGAGGTTTCTGAGAAGCGTGCTCTGGAAAAGCTTTTGTTCAGGATTGCTCGTTGGCCAGACAACAACTCCGATCCGGTGGATGGGCCCCAACATGATGGGAGGCTTGATCACATCCTGAAGAACCACTTCCGGAGAGGCACACCCTCCGAGAAGGAGGAGAAAAAGCAGGAGGAGAATCATTTCTTTGCTCTTCCTCACTTTTTTCTCTGGGGCAGGGTGTGGGAGATCCTGTCGGGAGACAGGGATTTTCCGGGAGCGACGCGGATCAGGATGTGGCCGGTATTGAGCAATGTGGTCCCGGAAAAAAGAAAGGCCACCTTGCGGGCTTCATCCTGGGGGAGAAGGAAAACCTGGCGGTGGACCAGTTCGTCCGCTCGAACCGTCAAGGGATGGGGGCCAACCCTTTCCCGAAGGAGCGTGGGAGAGAGTGTGTCGGTGAAGGCGGCCCATCCGAGAGGAAGGGACCCTGAATCTCGACCTTCGTCTGGCTTCATCAGAATGTATCCCTCGTCGGACGCGAGGATGATGTCCCGGAAGGGGGAGATCCTGAGGTGTCTGGCGTCAAGGATGAGTCCGGTGGGCAGAGTCCGTCGATATTGCCTTTTTTGACTGGGAAGGTTTGATGAAAAACTGAGGTTGGAGATTTTTGTCGCGATTTGTCCCCCAAGATGAAGAGGGATGGGGATCTCCATGCGAACAAGAACAATGCCTCCCCCCGCCGCCAGTGGCAGGGTTTGTACCTTAAAACCCGAGGGTGTGATGGCCCTGTTGAGAATCGTCATGGCCAGTGGGCCGTTTGGAAGAAGTGCTTCCGGAGGAACATCCCTTTTGAGCAAGATTTTTTCCCGCACGGGAAGATAGAGAACCTGGTCCCTCATAAGAAGCGCAGCCAGCAAGATTCCTTCGGTTCTTGCCTTTTTCATCCCACCATCCTGCAAATAGGGAATGGAGGTTTTGACCAGAATTGTCCCTTTTTCAAAATTGGTGATTCGGATGGAGTGGTCGGAAAATCGTTGGAAGAGAAAGGGACGTGTCGGGATCGGATGGATAATGACGGGGATTCCCAGCTCGAAAAACTCTTTGGACACTTTCCGGTTAATGATTCGGGACTCAAGGGCGGCCGCCCCGGGCTCTTCAAAGACCCATCGAACTGTTCTCCTGGCATCTGCCAGCGCTTCTTTTTGTTCGGCTACGTCCTTGTCGCGTTCAAGAGAGTCGCGGATCCGTTGAATCTGTTCCCTGTAGTGAGAGTGGACGGTGTTGAGGATCTCGTCGGCCTGGGCGCGAGAGGGGGAAAAGAAGAGACAGAGAGCAAAGAGGGAGAGCAGGGTCACGGGAGAGAAACCATGAAGGCGCTCTTCAGACAAAATCTTGGTCAATCGGTGAAACATCATCATGTGTTCTGTCCTGAATCGAAGGAGGCTCTGTCCCATGAAAATCACCGGCAGGCTTTCAATTTTTCATTCCCACCGCTATACTGTTTTTCACCGTGGTTGCGGTTTCCCGTCAACTCCGGGACATTTTTGAATGCCTCGCATTTTCAATCCTTCTTTTTGCCGTCGGGGCGTAGCGCAGCTTGGTAGCGCACCTGCTTTGGGAGCAGGGGGTCGCAGGTTCAAATCCTGTCGCCCCGACCATATCCCTCATTCTCCCGATGTTTTTTGTGAGTACTGTGGGTACAACCATAAAATGGCGGTCACGACACATTATGGTTGTTTTTTGCCCTCCGACACTTTATGGGTGTCGAAATTCCGGCAAAAAAATCGATCCGCCCCCGCCATCATTTATGATCTGATCCCGATTCTACCAGACTCCTCTTCCATATTTCAGCGAGCTTCGGATTCCGGCCATCGGCCGGCGAAACGCCAGGAGCTTCAGTAAAAACTTTCATCTTGCTGGGGTACTCTCCCTTTGCGATGATTGTCCGGACGGTTCCGAAAATCGCCGCCGCTTTCCGATCGAAGGTTTTCTGGGCCTGTTTCAAAACTCCTTTCTTGTATTGGGCTGAGATCTTTTGCGATTCTTTTGGGAAGCGATAGCGCAGATTTCGTTGGAAAAATCATTTTTAGAATCCAAATTCTTATCTTCTTTGGACTCGAAGGCCGCTCCAAGTCACAACCTCCACCAGAGGTGGAGGTTGTGACTGAGTAAGGTTAGGTCCATTCTTCAATTTCAAGGCGTGTGAGGATTTTGTTCGGTTGTCGAATGAGGAATCGAACTCAAGGCTTCTGGAAGATGACACGTTATCCTTCTGAAAATTAGAAAAGTGACATGGTATTCTTCCTGAAAATCCTTGGGAATCGATTTTTACCTTGGAAAAGACAAGAAAAGTGACACGTTATGGTACAAAAAGGTGACAATTTATCGTTTGCTCCCCCAATCGAAAGTTGGGCTACGAGTGCGGACACACGCCCAGAGAAAGGGACGCAATCCAAAAACGGGAGCGTCCGTCATGGTCGATTACAGACCACAGCACAAAGACGTTGCAGATGCTAAATTGGTCCTTCCTCTGGAACGACAAGTGACGATTGGTAAGGGTCCTCCTGTGCGTGTGTCTTTTCCATATAAGAGGCAAGATTCTCAAGAGAGGAATCGGGTGCATGATAAACCCACTGTTGAGCTTTCTGAATGGCTTTTATTAAGGGAATCGCGTTCCCGCTATTCGAGAGAGCCGATATGGCAGTCAGATAATCCACCCTGAAGACGGAAGGAATGACAGCACGCTCCAGATTATTTGAGATGAGAATTGCATTGAGAATGCTTCTTGACAGACGTCCGTTCCCATCCAAAAACGGATGGACCTCCGAGATGAGAAATTTCAGAAACATTCCCCGCTCCATCGGTGTGTTCAGAGATTTCGACAGTTCGTATCCCTGGGACAAGGTTCCCGAAACCTTGTCAGGATCGACAAACTTGTAAGTTCCCGCCATATTCGGAATCGTTTTGAGTTCACCGGGATTCTTTTCTGGCCGCCCGGACATCAATCCCCTATGCCATTTCCGGATAATTTCGATAAAGGCGGGCGGATCGGAGATCTTTTCTATTTCCGCCAGAGCCGTCCTGTTGGACATGAGAATATAGGAGCCGACGATATCCTTGCTGTCCTCCGGCCGGTGAAGTGGGGTAGTGCCTCCAACCACTCCAATCGCCTCTTGTAATTCGAAGCGGGTCCCTTCGATGTAGTTTGAAAAATAGGCGTCTATAAAGGGAAGAATCCTCAGATCAAACCCAAAGGATCTATCGCTCCGATCGGTTGTTCTTCCCGGGAGCCCTCTGACGGGATTGGCTTTCAGGTGGAACACAAGCTTTTCGAGAAGATCCATCCGTCGTGAATCGACAGCATCTCCCTGAAAGCGTGATCGGATTCCTGTCCTGGTTGGACTTTTCAGGGTTCTTGTTCCAAGAAGTTCTCCGCACAAGTCGTCGAGAACGGAAAATTCAGAAACTGCCTTCAGATTTGAGGAAATATCGCGGGCCAGATCCCGGATCCGGTTTACCTCCTCAATTCCAGCCGATTGATAAATCCTCGATAGGACCTCTGATGCCTCCTCGCGTGTCATCCCTTTTCGTTCCCCAACGCGCCCCGTCGAACTCGGCTTCAAGCTGTCAAGAATCGCCCGCGATCTCCCGGCAAGAAAAAGAGACGTTCCAAAGGGCGTATCGCCTTCAAGCGGACCAGGACCTTTCGACACCTGAACATTGAATCCCGGAAAACTCCGGACGGATGGTGAGGGACCGGAAAGGAAAAGGGTCTTTCCGCCGGAAGCGAATGGACCATAAAGAGCGGAGCGATAGGTCACGACATGATTCGGAAAGACATGGCTAACTATGCTCATCCAATTTCGTCTTGAAACCGCCTCAATGGGATGGTCCACGGTGGATGTGTAAATTCCCGGGGCCAATTTGAGAAGACCGCCAGCTTTGAGTTTACGAGAGACAGCCGTCCGGTCGGCTCCGTCTTCTGGGATGACGATTTCTCCGATGACTTTCATTCCCCCCCCCTCTTTTGTCACAAATTCAAATCACTTTCTTGCTCTATGTAATAATTTTAATTTTCACAGTGTCATATTGTAACAATTTTCAATCTTAAATTCCGGGGGGATATCTTTTTCTTCGACGTCCATCGATGCCACCAGATACTTCATCGAGAAAGGACTGAACCCGATGCAGGTGGAGGCGATCACCCGGATTTCCTCGTCCCTATTTCAGCGGGATTCCTCTTCCGATCCTTCCTCTGTCAGAGTCAAGACTCTGTTCGGTAACCCTGTCCGAGAACTTCCTTCAACGGTAAGGATTTCTCGGGAGGGCAGCTCACCTCGTCACTGATCCCTGTGTCTCGGGCGACTCCCCCTTATGCAAAGAGTCCGACTTTTGGAGATGTTGGTGCGACGAATGTCAACGGAAGGATTGCGATGGTGCGGGGCAGGGTGTATCGCTGGCAAGATTCTCACCCCGACTTTTTGTACAGGGTCAGCGCTTCTCTTTTGGATCATCGGGGGGCAGTCAGAGAAAGGTCACACCTGTCGGAGGAGGCAGGAAGTGCCGGAGGAAGGGGGCCCCTCCCCCGGCGAAGGGCAATCAGTGTCGGATCGGACCATGGCCCCCCATCTCATGGTGGACCAGGATCATCTGTCGCCAGAGCTTTTTGGACTCCGCGAACTGTTTGGGCGTGAGAATGGTATGGGCCTGGGCCACCACATCGACGAAGGCCTTCATGAGGGATTTTTTCTTTTCGGCAATCCGGTCAAGATCCCGGTCGGCCTTGGCCGTATCGATCTTTCTCTCTCTCATGAGGCTCATGATGTCAATCTTGAGGACATGGATGGAGGCTCGTTCCATGATGGCCTTTTTCTCAAAGGAGGTTTTGAGGTCGATCAGGGATTTGACCTGGTCCGAAGAAAGTTTGAGTCGATCCTGGTTCATGAGGTAGAAGGGAATGGGACCCCCATGCATGATCATTCTTTTCATCATCCGGTGATGCATTCCATGGGCCAGGGCGGGGGTGGGTGAGGATGAAATCATCAAGCCTGTGGCGAGAATCAATGAGGAGGCGAGAGCAGCAAATCGGCTTTTATTCATGAAACGGTCTCCTGGGGTGAAGGATTGTGATTGTGCGGAAAGTCCGCCTGTTTCACAGGATAGCGGGGGAGTCTTGAAAAATGATGGAAGGATTCTGGGGGGGGCTCAGACGATCCTTTTGAATCGTCGGCGGAGGGAATCGCGTGAGATGACGGGACGAAGGCGACGGCATGTCGTCGGGTCTACCCCGGTCTGATGCGGGAGAGGGCGGCCAGGGAGAGGCTGATGGAGGCCAAAAGAGCGATGGAAAGGAGATCCTTGAGGATTGTTAGGGTGTTGGATTTCCGCATGCTCGCTCCTTCCATGAATGTTCGAGGAGTCTCCTCCCATTATTTCAGGTTATTCTCCCCCCCAATCCTTGAAAAAGGATGGAGGGGTTCCGAGTTCTCCATGGCGGGGAACTGAATGGAGAGCTCTGTGCCTGTCGGCCGCTCGTTTTCTGAACGGCGCCTGATTTGGACGTCTCCCCTGAAAAGCCGGGCGACTGTGACGATGATGACCGATCCGAGTCCCAGGGACGTGGCCGCCTCCGACCGTTTCGGATCGCCCGACCGCGTGGATCGTCTCATCCCGAAGGTGGCAATGGTGTCTGCAGAAATGCCTGGTCCATCGTCAATGATGCTGATCTTGACCAGCTTTCCTGAATGGGTCCTCTCCGTTGTGGTGATGACGGTGATGCGAGACGACGCATGGCGGACAGCATTCTGGAAGGCGTTTTGGAAAAGTCTCCGAAAAAGAAGAGGATTTCCCCGAACCATCAGCGTGGGGTCCAAGCCCTCGTATTCCCAACAAATTTCTTTTTCTGCCGCCTCTGCCGAGAGGGAGGCCAGTTCCATGCCCTCCCTGATGATCGCCGTCAGGTCGACCGCCTCTTCGTCTTTTTGGTGTTCCGGAGCCTCCATCTCCGCAATGAAAAAAAGGTCCTCAATCATGTGTCCCAGATAACGGCTCTCTTCCAAAATGATGCGGGCAAATCGTCCCTGTTCTTCGGTGGTCATGGAGGGTCCGTGGTGCAGCAGTGTCTCGGCGGCCGTCTTCAGGGAGGTGAGTGGTGTGCGCAAGTCATGGCCAAGTTCTTCAAGAAGATCCCGGCGGGCCAAGTCGTTTTTTCGAATTCTGCTCACAAGGTCCTCGATGGTTTCAGCCATCCGGTTGAACAGGATCATGAGTTCGCCCACTTCGTCGAGTCTTGTGATGGAGAAGCGCGCCCCAAGTTCTCCTCGCGTGAGGGAGGCGATCACCTGGCGGGCTTCCAGGGACTTTTCCCGCAGCAGAAGAAAGGTAAAGAAGAGTCCGGAAAAGGCAGAGGCGACCATGCCCAAGAAAAGGATCAACGCCTCTTCTTCGAGTCGGAGCCGATGAAGGCGTTCGTTCTGGAGCTCGAGAAGCAGATAGGTGGGAACGGGGCGGTCGAGTCTCAGAAGAGCCAGATCGGGGAGAAGCTCGAAATAGGGAAAGTGGGCCGAGACATCGTGGATCGCAGGAGGAAGGGAGAGGTCTTTCCATTTCAGGGGGAGTGGACGAGACGGGGGACTCGAGGCCAGGATCCTTCCCTTCTGGTCCAGGATCCAGGCTACAACGGGAGGAAAGCCCAGAGACTGGCGCATCCGGTTGAAGGTCGAAAGCCCTGTGGGGTAGTCGGGGGATCTTTCCAGCAGACGGCCCGCAATCTTGAGGACGGGATTTCTGAGGGGGCCCTCTCCCCTTTCGTTCAGATTCCGGACCCCCATGAGAATGAAGATCTCAAGAATCAGGGAGAGTGACAGGGAGATTCCCAGAAGCCGGAGAAACAGTCTCTTCGTCAAGGGATCACTTCTTCCCCTTCAAGACGATACCCCACCCCGTAGACCGGGTGGATGCGCAGGCGTTCTCCTACGACGGCCCGCATTTTTTTTCTCAGATGGGAGAGGTGGGAGTCCACCGTCCGGTCAAAGGTGTCGAGGGAGTCGGGAAAGAGGTCGAGGATTTCCGCCCGTGTGACGACCTCTCCCTGCCGGCGGGCCAAAAGGGCCAGAATTTCAAACTCTCTCCGTCCGAGTGAGATCTCCGTGCCCTTGATCTGAACCCTTCGCCTGGCCATGTCGATTGTGAGTTCCCGAAAGCAGAGGGGTGCGGAGGAGGCGGGTTCATCCCGGAGCAATCGTCCCATCCGGGCGGTGAGCTCGTCGAGTCCGAAGGGTTTTCTGATATGGTCGTCGGCACCGAGGGTGAGGGAGTGAACGGCCGATTTCTCATCGGTCCGGGCGGTGATGATCAGAACGGGAATGTCCGGAGAGCGTTCCTTGAGTCTTGTGCAAAGGTCGTACCCCGAGCCGTCAGGAAGCTGGAGATCGATCAGCACAATATCAAAGCGTCGATCAGCGGAGGCCTGGAGTCCTTCCTTCAGCGTCCGGACCGAGGAGACGGAGTAGCCGCGGTAAGGGAGGCTCATGGTGAGCGTCCGGGCAATCATGGGGTCGTCTTCGACGAGAAGGACCTCTTTGTTCACAAGCAGTTCCCCCCATGGGAGAGAGGATTCCTGAGACGCTCGATTTCGGACGGGATGGTTACCGGCGGCTCTTGGGGGCGATCAGTTCGATTTCATACCCCTCCGGGGCATCGATGAAGGCAAAGACGCTTCCGGATGTCTCTGTGGGACCGTCGGTCACGGGGATCCCCAGCCGCTTGAGCCGTTCGAGCGCCTCGTTCATGTCGGGGACTTCGAAGGCCAGATGCACGAGATCGGGCGGAACCGAGACCGGACCTGACTCATGGAACTCCGTCACCTCAATTTGCGTGTCGGATCCCGGGATGGTGAGATAGACGATCTTCGATCCCCGGGGGGAGACGATCCGCCGTCCTTCGGAGAGACCCAGAACGTCCTTGTAGAAAGAGACCGTGCGTTCGATGTCATTGACCCGCATCCGGACATGAAGCAGGGTCGTGACCGAGAGCGGGAGGTTCCTGTCCATGGTCTAATCCTCCAGGGTTGAGAGATCCCCCTCGGGAAGCCCCATCTCCCGGGCCTTGAGGACCCGGCGCATGATCTTGCCGCTCCGGGTCTTGGGCAGGGAGACGACGATATCGATCTCATGAGGCTCGGCAATCCCGCCGAGTTCGGCCCGGACGTGTTTTTTGATCTCGTCGTGGCCCGGCGGATTCTTTTCGGCATGGGGGTGAAGGACCACGAAGACCTTGATGATCTCTCCCTTGAGATCGTGAGGCTTGCCGATCGCGGCCGCCTCGGCAATGTGGGGATGAGTGATGAGGGCGCTTTCGATTTCGGCGGTTCCCAGCCGATGGCCGGCGACCTTGATCACATCATCGACCCGTCCCAGGAAGAAAAAGAATCCGTCCTCATCCCGGCGGGCTGAGTCTCCCGAGAAGAAGGCCCCGGGGATCTCCGTCCAGTATTTGCGATAACGCTCCGGGTCCCGGAAGACGGTTCGGAACATGGAGGGCCAGGGGGTCCGGATGACGACCGTTCCACTCTCTCCCGGCCTGACTTCAAGGCCCGTGGCGGGATCGACGACCTCGGCCACCACCCCCGGAAAGGGGCGTCCGGCAGATCCGGGTTTTTCCGGTGTCGAGACAAAGGGGGTGATCATGATCATTCCCGTCTCGGTCTGCCACCAGGTGTCGAGAATGGGAAGATGGCCCCCGGTGACCCGGTGGAACCAGAACCAGGCCTCCGGGTTCAGGGGCTCTCCCACGGACCCCAGGATTCTCAGGCTCCCCAGATCAAACTTGGCAGGCCACTCGTCCCCCTGCCGCATGAGGAGGCGGATCGTGGTGGGGGTGGAGTAGTAGATGGAGACGCGATGGCGTTCGATCAGGGACCAATGGCGTCCGGCGTCGGGATATTCCGGAGTTCCTTCGGCCAGGAGGACGGTGGCCCGGTTCAGCAGTGGGCCATAGACGACGTAGCTGTGGCCGGTGATCCACCCCGGATCGGCCACGCAGAAGTAGACATCGGAATCGCGGATGTCGAAGATCTCCCGGGTGGTGGCGAAGGTCCCCAGCATGTACCCCAGATGCATATGGACAATGCCCTTGGGCTTTCCGGTCGTCCCTGAGGTGTAGAGGACGAAGAGGGGATCGTCGGCGCCCATCGGTTCGGGGGGGACGGGTGTTTCGTGGCGAACTCGTGCCAGGAGATCCTCCAGCCTGTGCTCGCCGGAGAGGAGCTCTCCGCCAAAGGCTCCTTCCCGACCGACGATGATCAGGGAGGTTACCGACCCTGCCTCTTCCCGGGCCTTCCGGGCCGTGTCGAGGAGGGGAACGCGTTTTCCCCGACGCATGGCCAGGTCGGCCGTGACGAGCACTTTGGGCTCGAAGTCCTCCAGGCGGCTCCGGAGTGCGGCCTGAGAGAAGCCCGAGAAGACCACCGCATGGATGGCTCCAAGGCGGGCGCACGCCAGCATGGCCACGACCTGGTCCGGTGTCGGGGGAAGAAAGATCGCCACCCGGTCGCCCTTGCCCACTCCCTGGGATCGGAGGGCTTGGGCAAAACGGATCGTTTTTTCGAGGAGCTCGGCGTAGGTCAAGACCTTTTCCTCCCCTCCGTCTCCGCTCCAGATCAGCGCCACCTTGGTTCCGTGCCCCTCCGCCACATGCCGGTCCAGGGCATTGAAGGCAATATTGCCTTGTGCCCCCACGAGCCATCGTCCTTCAAAGGTCTCGGGATTCCAGTCGAGAAGGGTGTGGTGCGGCTGGACAAAGGACAAAAGCCGGGCCCGCTCCTCCCAGAAGGAGAGGGGATCGGCAACAGCCCGGGCGTAGAGTCCTTCATAATCGGGAACCCGGCTTTTGTGGGCGATTTCGGGCGAGGGAACAAAGAGGCCGGACGGGGACTTGAGGGAATGGTCAGCCATGGGGGCTCCGCAGTTAGGGATGGGATCGGGAGATGGAAAAGCACCGGTCGCAATAATGGGGCAGGAGGTCTCCCTCCATCTCCGGATTATAATCCAGGATCCCGGTCGTGAAAAGCGCAAGGCAGTCCATCGGAGCCAAAAGGGAGGACGTTGCCCTAGGGAGCGATCGAGTGAAGAAGGGCGACGATCCGCTGCCGTAGCGCCCCCCTGGGGGCAAGCTCCTTGGCCTTGAGAAGGTTCCGGTGGGCCATCCTCGTCTCTCCCAGCCGCTCGTGAAGGAGACCCATGTTGGCCAGGACCAGAGGGCTGTCGGGGTGGCGCCGAAGGGCCTCGTGAAGGAGGATCGACGCCTCCGGCAGGTGGCCTGTCTCCATGTCGATCCGTCCCATCAACAGCCGAAATCCTTCGGGCCAGGTCTTGAGGGAGAGAAGAGGGAGGAGCGTGGCTCTGGCCGTTGACATCTCCCCCCGGCTGGCTTCGAACTTGGCAAGGTTCAGGGTGATCGGCGTCGACGTGGGGTAGAGCTCATGGGCATAGCGAAGGATGCGTCCGGCAGCCTCCGCGTTCCCTTTTCGGGATTTGAGAAGAGCCATCTGATTGAGCGAGAAAGGGGTGGGGCCCTCTTTGGCAATCAGGGCCTCTGTGAGAGAGAGGGAGCGGTCGATCTCTCCGGCATGGAGGGCCGCCCGACTCTGGATCTCGAGGGCGATGGGGTCGCTTGAGCCCATCGTCTGGCAGGCGGAGAGGGCCAGGGCTGCCCCAAGTGCGGCCAGGGTCGATGCGAATGTTTTGGTCCGGATATTTTTCATGGGTGCTCCTTGTCTCTTCTATGGGTAAAGTGGTGCGATCCTATTCTCCGCGGTAACCGAAGGGTCCGTTGTAATAGACGGTGATGGTCCCCATCGGGGTGTAGGTGGCCGGATAGTTCGATTGGTAAACGGGGAATCCCATGGCCAGCCCCCAGGTCACCGAGAGGCGTTCGGTATCCGGCCAGGTCAGCTCGATTCCCGGGTCGACCCAGAGGAAGCTCCAGGCGGGGGCGTTGGCCGCCCCGAAGAGAAGGCTCTGTCCGGTCTGACTCTCCCCGAAAAACTCCAGAACATATCCCGCCCCCCATTTGTCGCTCAGCACATGCTCGAAGGCTCCCGAGAACCAGAGGAGGTTCCCGTCGACGACGGTCTGGGGCGAGGATGTTGTCTGGATGCCATTGTTGAAGGTATATCCCGTTCCCACCTGGGTGGGATTCTCGATGATGTCTCCGGCTTCTAGGTAAAGCATGAAGGGCTTGAAATGCTTGCGCATGATCAGATAGATCCCCTCGTCGAAGGTGCCGTCACCGGTCTGGTCTTCGCCGTAGAGCTGGGGGTTGAGGTTCAGAAAATGACCGGTGGGAAGGGTGAACTGGTACTCCACGGTGAGGGCGGGGCGGGCGAAAAAGTGATAGGGATCGGCATCGCTTGTGAGCTGGTTCTTGAACCAGACAATGGAGTCACCGATGCCGAAGGCGTTCACGGTGGCTCCGGGTGTCGTGGGGGCTCCGGCCTGGTTGGCGACGAACGGAACGGAAATGTCGAACTCCCAGTTCTTGATGAGGCCGATCGAGAGACGTTGGGTCATGGCGAGGGAGCTCATGCCGAGGCTGGGATTCAGGTAGTCAAACCAGTAGGGTTCGTAGAAGAAGGAGCCCACCGGCTCCACTTCGGCCGTTCCCGTAAACATGGGGCCGCTGGTGTTGGGGCCCCAGGAGAGGAAGCTTGGGGCCATTTCGTCGAGATCGGGGACGAGATCTCCGTCCACGTCCTGAGGGGCCGGAGAGGGCTCCTCGGCCCATGCCTGACGGGAGCCCAGCGAATGGAGGAGGGGGTGGGCGAGCTGGAACAGTGACAGGAAAAGGAGACCGACGCTCCAGAAGAGGAGGGGTCTTCCTCGATTGACGATTCGCTGGGGGGGGGTCTGGGGGCGGTCCATGGGTCTCCTGGTGAGTCTTGTTTTATGATATTATGTATCATATGATTTGTCGTATCATAATTCAAGTCATTTTTTAAGGCAATCCTTATTTTTTGATAATGAGAATAATTATCATTATTGGAATCGAGGATGTCAACTCCTTGAGGTTCAGCCTGATCCTGTGGGGTTTATTCCGCTCGGGCGACTCTCGAGGAGGCCAAAAAAAGGGTCGCGGGTGGGAAGGAGGCGTTTCTTGCCCCCCAAACGGAGAGGGACTGATTTTAGGAGATCTTTCAGAACGAAGGGAGGGGGGGCGGAAAACAAGGCGTGAGAGGGTCGACATGAGAACCTCGTGGCAACAAAGAGTGAGACATGTCACCACGAACCCGATGTCAGATCCTGCCTGTGCGAGGGAGTCACGATAAGCCAGGAGCCTGAGACCCACAGGGGCACCCCGCCCTGCGTGTTCGTCAGTGACGATGGATGATGGCAGGTCTCCTGGCTTGCGGGTCAATGTCTGACGCGGCCTTCCCGGTTTCCCAGTGGCATCAGGGTGCGTCCGACTCTCCGCTTACAGTTGCGGGGGCAGCCACGGCATGGGAGATCTTCCTCACCGTGTTCCCTTTTCATCCCCTCGAACGGGGAACCATCAACGATGACAAGATCCTAAAAAAAGACTCATTTTTTGTCAATGAAGCCCTCCGCCCATGAGCCATTGGCCCTCTGCCAAGGGCGCACAGTCTTTGTGAGGAGCTCGCGGTTTGCTCACGGGGGGATTCCCGTCTTAAAATGAAGGCAGACATTTTTGACATCGACGTCTCTGATCTGGAGGTCTCCCATGAGCTCGACCGCTGCTTTGTCCCTTTCTTCCGAAACCTTGTCCGACGACCCTCTGACCATCGGGAACATCTCTTTCCGCTCCCGGCTCTGGATCGGGACGGGAAAATATCCTTCGTTCGAGATGACCCGGAAGGTGATCCTTGAGTCGGGAGCCGATGTGGTGACCGTGGCTGTTCGCCGGGTCAACATTCTCCGCAAGGACGAGCCGAACCTCCTCGATTACCTTCCTCCGTCGGAATTCAAGATCCTGCCGAATACCGCCGGATGCTACACGGTGGAAGAGGCCCTGAGGTATGCGCGCCTGGCCCGGGAATCCGGGATCTCACCTCTCGTCAAGCTCGAGGTGATCGGAGATCCGAAGACGCTCTACCCCGATGTCACGGGGCTGGTGGAAGCGGCCCGGATTCTCGTCTCGGAGGGCTCGATCGTCTTCCCTTACACCAGCGATGATCCGGTCATCGCCAAAAAGCTTGTGGATGTGGGATGCGTGGCCGTGATGCCTCTGGCCGCCCCCATCGGATCGGGTCTCGGAATCCGGAACCCCGCGAGCCTTCGCATCATCATGGAGACGGTCTCCGTCCCGGTGATCGTCGATGCCGGAGTCGGCTGTGCCTCCGACGCGGCCATTGCCATGGAGATGGGGGTCGACGGGATTCTCATGAACACGGCCGTCGCCGAGGCGAAGAACCCCCTCCTCATGGCCCGGGCCATGAAAAATGCCGTTTCGGCCGGCCGGGACTCTTTCCTGGCGGGCCGCATGCCACGCCGCCTCTATGCCAGCGCGTCGAGCCCCCTCGACGGGATGCTGGGAAGCTGATGGAGTCCCTGGGTGCCCAGGCCCTGGGGCCGCTCCTTTATGTCACCCCGGAAGAGGTTCCGGTGCGTGATCTTGTGAGACGGGCCATCGAATCGACCCGGGGCGGGGTGAGTGCCGTGATCCTCAGACGCAAGCTCTCCACCTCCTGGGAGTTTTCCGAGCTCGTGAGGCACTTTCGCGACAATGTTCCCCGGGGCATTCCGTGGCTCGTGAACCGCCGGATGGACTTTGCCCTGGACGGAGGGGCCACCGGGCTCCACCTTCCCGAATCTCACCCGCCCCTTCCCCGGATCCGCCAGAGGGTCTCCGACGGATTTCTTGTGGGGGTTTCGGTCCATGGCCCGGAGGCGGCGGAAGAGGCGGTGAGGGAAGGCGCCGACTACCTGATTGCCGGCCCTGTCTTTGACACCCCCTCCAAGCGGCCCTTTGGTCCTCCCCTGGGGATCACCCGGCTGGGAGAGATCATCCGGTCGGTGAGTGTGCCGGTCTTTGCCATCGGAGGAATTGGACCCGAAGAGGCGACGAAGGTCCGCTCGACCGGGGCGGCCGGCATGGTGGTGATGGGAGCCCTTTCCTACGCCCCCGATCCGGTGGCGGCCGCCTATGCCCTCCGAAAGGCCTGGGCCCGTGGATAGTCGGGCCGGAGGGATCCGGACCTTGGCCTCCGGCCTTTTCCTTCTGCTGCTTCTGGCCTCTCCCCTGGGGGCCGCGGAGATCTCCTCTCCGGCGGTGGCCCTTCCCCAAGGGGGACTTGCCCTTCTCCTCTTCCCCCCCTCGTCATCGGTCAAAGAGATCGCGGTGGGATCGACCCGGGCCCGGGTGCACCTCTGGCGACATCACTCTTCCCAGCCTTCCGGCTCCCAGGACGATTCCTTTCGGGCCGTCCTTGTGGGCGTGGACTTTTCGACCCCCCCCACAACGCTTCCCCTGACCCTTTTTGGCTCAGGAGGCCATCAGGCTGTCTCTCTGGCCGTAACCCCCCGGCCGTTTCAGGTCTCTCGGCTCTCCGTCGCCCGATCCTTCGTGACCCCTCCCGCCTCCTTTCTCCGACGCCTGGCCCGGGAGCGGAAGATCATCTTGGCAGCTCTTGCCGCGCCCGATCGCCCGTTTCTTTTTCACCGGGCCTTTGTGGCACCACTTTCGGGTAAGATCACCCATGATTTCGGGGCCTACCGCTACCTCAACGGTCGGGCAATGGCCCGGCATTCGGGGGAGGACATCGACGCACCCATGGGGACCCCCGTCCATGCGGCCAACGACGGGATCGTCCGCCTGGCCGGATCCTTCTACTATGACGGGAACATGGTCATTATCGACCATGGGGGCGGTCTCCTGACCGAGTACCTGCACATGTCGGACATGGCTGTCCGGGCGGGAGACAAGGTTGTCCGGGGTCAGGTGATCGGACGTGTGGGGCATACCGGCCGTGTGACCGGACCGGTTCTCCACTATGGGGCGGTGTTGAGGGGGGCGCACGTCAATCCGATGATGCTGACCGGTCTTTTGGCGAAGGCCGTCCATCTTCGGGAGGAGGGGCCGTGAAGGGGTATGCCCTCTCCGTGGCGGGGCTCGATCCCTCGGGGGGAGCCGGCCTCTATCAGGACCTTCGGGTCTTCTCGGCCCTGGGCATTCGCGGTCAGGGGGTCCCGACCGTCCTCACGGTCCAGAACCTCCAGGGGGTCGGCCGGACCGAACCTCTGTCCCCTGACCTCTTTTCGGCCATGCTCGAGGCGGTGGTCGGGGAGGGACCTCCCCGGGCGGTCAAGATTGGCCTCATGGAGTCCTCTCTTGTGGGGGTCCTGTCGGACTTTCTGGACGGGCTTCCCGGAGATGTGGTCCGCATTCTCGATCCCGTCTTCCTCTTTGGCACAGGAGGATCCGTTCTGACCCCTCCGGCCTACCGGGATCTGGCCCGTTCCCTGTTTCCCCGGGTGGATCTCGTGACCCCCAACCTTCCGGAGGCCCTGGAACTGGGCGGAGAGATCCCCGGCTCCCGACCGGAAGATCTTGTGATGATGGCCCGTCGTCTTCACGACCAGTATGGTGTCCGGGCGGTCCTGCTCAAGGGGGGGCACCGGGCCGGGGAGGAGCCTCGCACCGATCTCTTCTGGACACCCTCCGGAGAGCGAATCTTTTCCCATCCCTTCCGCCGTCTTCCCGGGATCCATGGGGGAGGGTGCACCCTCTCCTCGCTCGTGGCGGCCCTTCTTGTCCGGGGAGAGTCTTCCCTGGCCGGGGCTGTGGCTCAGGCTCTTGACCTCTATCAGACGCTCCTGTCCCGGGTCTCGGGAGAGGGCCGGGCGGTCCTGGATCCTGACGTGCTGAGGTCTTTCTTTTCCTCTTCCCGATAACCTTTTTTGCGACCTACCTCGGCCTTTCCTTGCCAACGTCCTCCCTCCTCCTCGCGGCTCCTCTCTGCTATAATGGACAGGTTCATTTCGGAAGGTGCCATTTTCAACGAGGAGATGATGGGTTTTTCCGTTTCTGCCCGGAGGAGCTTTGCCGCCTCCCACATTATCGTCGGCTATCCCGGCCTGTGCGCGAGGCTTCACGGCCATAACTGGACCGTTGAGGCCACCTTTCGCACTTCGGAGCTTGATGCGCTCGGAATGGCGTTCGATTTCCACGAGATCGAACGCTTTCTCGACCCGCTTGTGGCCGAGCTCGACCATACCCACCTGAACGACCATCCCTTCTTCTCCGACAGGACGACGACCGCCGAGAACATTGCCCTCTATTTTTACCGGGGCCTTGTCCGGAACCTTTCCGTCTCCTCCCATCCGGGAGTGTCGGTTGCCCGCGTGTCGGTGTGCGAGATGGACGGGTATGTCGCGACCTACGAGGAGCCCTGATGGCCGGGGAGACTCTTCTCAAGGTGGAGAACCTGACCCTTGTCCTCAAGACCCGCGAGGGAGAGATTGTCCCGGTGCGGGAGGTCTCCTTTACCTTGGGCAAAGGGGAGGCCGTGGGGCTGGTGGGGGAGTCCGGTTCGGGGAAGACCCTCACGGGCCTTTCCCTTTTGGGACTTTTTCCTCCGGGATCCCGGATTGCCGGAGGAAGGATCGTGTTTGACGGAGAGGATCTCCTGACCCTTCCCGAAAGCCGCCTGCAGACACTTCGTGGACAGAAGGTCTCCATGGTCTTCCAGGAGCCCCAAAGCGCATTGAACCCCGTCCTGACAGTCGAAACCCAGATGCGGGAGATCTATCAAAGCCATACGTCTCTCTCCCGGGAGGAGATCGGTCAACGGATTCTCGACGGTCTCCGGGCGGCGGGTCTTCCCGATCCGCTGACGGTGAGCCGCTCCTATCCCCACCAGCTCTCGGGAGGAATGCGCCAGCGGGTCATGATTGCCATGGCCCTGGCGCTTGATCCGCTTCTGGTCATTGCCGACGAGCCGACCACGGCCCTCGATCCGACGGTGGCCCTCCAGATCCTGGCCCTCCTGGCCCGGATCCGGCAGCGATCGGGTCAGAGCCTGCTCTTCATCTCCCACGATCTTTCCCATGTGCGACGGGTCTCCGACCGGGTCCTCCTCATGTATGCGGGAAGAATCGTCGAGGAGGCCCCTTCGGCGCGCTTTTTTTCCCATGGACCCCGCCACCCCTACGGTCGGGCCCTCCTGGCCTCCCGTCCGGAAGGGGGGATCCGGACGAGACGGGAGGCTCCCCTGGCCGCCATCGGAGGCCAGGTTCCTCCCCTGTGGGATCTTCCGCCGGGCTGCTCCTTTGCCCCCCGGTGCTCCCGGGCCGACAGCCTCTGCACCTCGACCCTCCCCTCCTGGAATGGAGGCGAGGGAGAGCGCGTCTTTTGCCACCACCCCGACGACTCTCCCCTGGGAGCCCCCGTCCATGCCGCCTGACGCCCCCTCTTCCCTGATCCGGGCGGAAGGTCTCTCCCGGGAGTTCGAGCTTCCCGGAGGAGGGATCTTCTCCCGGAAGCGCCGTCTCGAGGCCGTTTCGGAGGTCTCCTTTTCCATCGGACGCCGGGAGGTTCTGGGCCTTGTGGGGGAGTCCGGGTCGGGGAAGACGACGATCGGCCGGATGGTGATGCGTCTTCTGCCCCCCACCCGCGGCCGGATCCTCCTCGACGGGCTCGATCTCACGTCCCTGTCGGGACGGGCCCTTCGGGCCCAGCGTCGCCGCTTTCAGATGGTCTTTCAGGATCCTTACGCCTCCCTGAACCCCCGCATGCGGGTTCGGGAAATCGTCGAGGAGCCCCTGGTGGTCCACCGAATCGATCCCGATGCCGACTCCCGCCGCGACCGTGTTGCCCGCCTTCTCGAACGGGTGGGTCTCTCCTCCCGGGATATGGAGCGATTTCCCCGGGAGTTTTCGGGGGGGGGGCGGCAGAGGATCGGGATCGCGAGGGCCATTGCCTGCGGTCCCGAGCTTCTCGTAGCCGACGAGCCCATTGCATCTCTCGACCTCTCCATGGGGGCCCAGATCATCAATCTTTTCTCCTCTCTGGTCGACTCGGAGGCCATGAGCCTGCTCTTCATCTCCCACGATATCCCCATGGTTCGTTATCTCTCCGACCGGGTCGCCGTCCTCTACCGGGGAAAAATCGTCGAAAGTGGTCCCACGGAGGCCGTCCTCGACGATCCGCGACATCCCTACACCCGCCTGCTTGCCGAAGGGACGCTCCCGGAGGCGGAAGCTCCCTCCTCCCCGGGAGCGGAAGGTGAACCGTCCGGGCTCTGTGCCTTTTTGCCCCGGTGCGACCGGGCGCTCCCGGAGTGTCGCCTGAGCCCTCCGCCCCGCTTGTCCTGGGGGGAGGTCCGGGAGGTTCTCTGCCACCTTCCTCACGGGGAGAGTTCCTGGTCTCCCGTTCACCTTACAACCCAAGGATCTTCGTCACATGTCCCAGCCACTCCATCCCGTTGAGCGGGCGCTTCTCCGCCCCTTTCTCACCCGGGAAGCTCCCGGATCATTCCTCTCGTCCGACGATGTCGGACCCCTGACGGGCCTCTCTCCGGCCCAGGTCCAGATGGGGCTCGAAATGGTCAAGTCGCGAGGGCTGATCGAGGAGCGACTCGACCGGGAAGAGACACTGCTGAGGCCCACCGACCAGGGGCTCCAGGCCCTGGCCGAAGGTCTCCCCGAGGAAATCATCATGGACGCCCTGGCGACGGGACCCCGGCCGATGAGCGACCTGCGGGGACTCTTTCCGGACCCCTCCGTGGCCTCGAAGGCGATGGGGGCGCTCAAGGAGGCGGGTTCCCTCAAGGTGGTGGAGGGGGGACAGGCCGTGCGCGCAGGCGACCTTCCTCCGGGGGTGCTTCTGCTCAAAAAGCTTCTGAAGATGTCGGCAGAGGCGCCGGTTGTCCTCGAGTCATTGCCGAAGGAGGAGCAGGAGCTCCTCTCCCAGTACCAGCGTCGCCGGGGCAAGGAGAAAGGGCTCATCCGCCTCGATGTGAGAAGCTTCCGCTCCTATCGGCTCTCCCCGGAGGCGGGGCTCACGCTTTCCGATCTCGAGAGCGGCGGAAAGCTTCTGGGCAATGTCACCCCCGAGATGCTCCAGACCCGGAGCTGGGAAGGGGGCACCTTCCGGCCCTTTTCGGTGGGGGCCGATGCCCCTCCTCCCCCGCAGGGCCACCTGCATCCCTACCGGGAGTTCCTTGAGGAAGTCCGGGGCCATCTTGTTCGGCTGGGCTTTGCCGAGATGACCGGGAGCCTGGTGGAGCCGGAGTTCTGGAACATGGACGCCCTTTTCATTCCCCAGACCCATCCCGCCCGGAACATCCACGACATCTATCTGATCTCGGAGCCCCGACTGGCGAAGAATTCCCACGAATGGCCCATGGAGGCCGTGGCGAGGACGCATGAAGGACGGGAGGCCCCGGTTCCCACCCGAGGGTGGCGACAGGGCTTCGACCCCGAGCAGGCCAAGAGGCTTCTCATGAGGAGCCAGGGGACGGCCCTCTCCTCCCGCACCCTCTCCCGGAGCCCCTCCGTTCCCGGGAAGTATTTTGCCATCGCCCGCTGTTTCCGCCACGATCAGGTGGATGCCACCCATGCCGTGGACTTTTTCCAGGCGGAAGGCATCGTCCTTGAGGAGGATGCCAGCTTCGTCACCCTTCTGGGGCTTCTGGCCCTTCTGGCCCGGGAGATCGCCGGCGTGGACCAGGTTCATTACAAGCCGGCCTATTTCCCCTTTACGGAGCCCTCGGTGGAGCTTCACGCCCACCATCCGGAGCTTGGCTGGATGGAGCTGGGCGGGGC
>JAKCDE010000058.1 GCA_021838585.1 Nitrospirota bacterium | reverse complement strand
CAAGCTTCGTGGTCCTTCGCGTGGATCCGGAATGGCGCAAGGTCCATCCGGCGGAGGTCGGACACGGAAAGAAAGAGTTTTCCGATGTGATCCGGAACTTCGACAGCATGCTTGCCAGCAGCTCCTATAGCCTGGTTGGCCTGTCCGGCATCGGAGACATTCTTTTGTGGAGGGTGGGGACCAATATCAGCCTTCTCCAGGAGATGACGGGGAAGCTTCTGTCGACCTATCTCGGACGCTATCTCACCGTGGAGAAGTCCTTCCTGGGACTTCTTGGCGGAGGAGCTTCCCGCACGCCTTTTACTCCCAGGAGCTCCCGCTTCATTCACCTTCGCCCCATGATCCGGACAAAAGATTGGCACCTTCAGGTCGATTACGTCCGAGAGGGGATCGAGCGGGAACGCAAGGCGGTGATCGACCGCTTCCCGGGTGTTCGTGTGACCATGGCCTCAAGCTTTGGCCTCGACGAGTCGGATGTTCTCATGATCATGGAGTCCGATGATGCCGAGTCGATCGTCGACCTGAACCAGGCCCTCCAGGAGACGCAGGAAAATCGGTATCTGCATACCTCCTGTCGGGGAATTACCGGCGTCTCCCGTCCTTTGGGTGAGGTTCTCGATATGCTGGGAGGCGTTTAGCGCCTCCTGACGTCATGAGGGGGGCCAAAATCCAGGGCCCCCCGGCAAGGGGGGAGGGATGGAACGGACCCTGCTTCTCAATGCAAGCTATGAACCGCTTAAGGTCGTGCCTTGGCAGCGCGCCGTTCACCTTTTTTTTCAGGGAAAGGTGGAGGTCGTGGAGAGCTATGGCCGCGACATCCGTTCTGCCCGACTGTCCATGAAGGTTCCCGCTGTCGTCCGGCTTTACCGCATGGTCCTGTTTCACCATACTCGCCGTCTTGTGAAATTCTCCCGTGAAACCATCTTTGCCCGCGACCGTTATTCCTGTCAGTATTGCGGACAGACCTTTGCTCCCGAGTTTCTGACCTTCGACCACGTGACCCCTGTCGCCCAAGGGGGGACCAAGACCTGGGAAAATATCGTGACGGCCTGTCGTCCCTGTAACCACAGAAAGTCGGGGATGACTCCCGAACAGGCCGGCATGATTCTTCGAGGTCGCGTCTCCCGACCGCACTGGTCGCCGGCCATCATGGTCATGATGACCGTCTCCGGAGAGCCCCCCAAGCTTTGGGAAGATTACCTGTTCTTTCGCTGAAGTCCCCTCATGATCCGTCCGACGAGCAGTCGGCTCTCCGCAACCCCCGTGAGCCAGGTGAGACCAAGGTAAACTCCGCCTCCCGCCAGAATGAGCATCGCCACCGTTCCGGCCAGCAGAAAGCTCTCATGGGGGCCGACTCCGGGAGAAATCGCATCCCAGAGAAAGCGGACGGCCGCAAACATCAGCAAAGAGTGAACGAGAAAGAGGGGCGCTCCAGAAAACACATCCCTCGGAAATCGCCCGATTTTTTTCTTCAGAAGAGCAAGAAGCCAAATCTGGTTCACAATGGATCCGGCGGAGATGCCGAGAGCCAGGGCTACGATTCCTTCTGTCTTTGCGAACAGAAGGCTGATGGCGATGTTCGTCATGAGACCCGCCAGGGCGGCCCGAACGGGAGACCTCATGTCGCCCAGGGCATAAAAGGCCCGAACGATGATCCGGACCCCCGAGAAGGACCAGAGCCCGACGGCGTATCCCAAAAGGGCCGTGGCCGTCAGGGAGGCGCTTTTCTCGTTGAAGTGTCCGTGCCGAAAGAGAAGGTCGATCAGCGGCTCTCGAAGCGCCACCAACCCTGCCGAGGCGGGGAGCATGAGGTAGAGTGAGGCCCGGTAGCCATGGGCCAGGGTTTCCACAAGCTTTTCCTGGGGGCCGTCTCCTTCCTTGGCATGCATGGAGAGAAGGGGGAGAATCACTGTCGCCACGGCGGCCCCGATGAGGCCCAGGGGAAACTGCACGAGACGCATGGCGTAATAGAGTGCCGCGATTGTTCCGGTGGTCAGATAGGATCCCATGAGAGTCGCCACCAAAAGATTCCCCTGAGTCACCCAGAGCCCCCCGATGGCCGGAAGCACCTTCCGAAAGACGCTCCGAACCCGGTCGTTGCCCCAGGCGAGGGCCAGATTCAGGTGGGGCCGCAGGCGGATCCCCCGCGCCGGAGCAAAGGTCAGGACCAGCCCCCACTGGGCGATTCCTCCCAGGAGAACCCCGAATGCCAGAAGCAGTATCGGGGGAAAGGAGAAAAGCCGGCCGGGGATGAGCGTGGCGAGGATGAGAAGAAGGGAAAAGGCCACGGGGCTCACCGCCGGAAGGAAGAACCGCTTCTGGACATTGAGCACCCCCATCAGGAGGGCGGAGAGGGAGATGAAGTAGAGAAAGGGGAACATGATCCGGGTCATGAGAACCCCGATGGTCTCCCTTTGAGGGTCGATGGTCCATCCCGGGGCAAGAAGGGCCAGGATCTGTGGGGCCAGAACCATCCCCAGAAGGACCACGGGGATCAGAACGGCCGACAGGAGAAGAAAGACCCCGGCATAGAGGCGCTCCGCCTCCTCGCGGCCCTCCCTTGTGAGCGTCTGGGTCAGGGTGGGGATGAAGGCGGAGGAGAGGGCCCCCTCGGCAAAGAGCTCCCGAAGCATGTTGGGAATCCTGTAGGCCACATAGAAGAGGTCGGCCATGGAGCCCGTCCCGAAACGCTGGGCGATCAGCATGTCTCTCACGAACCCCGTGATGCGGGAGAGGAGGATGGCCAGGGAAACCCTGGCTCCTTCGCGCCCGATCGTTGCCAGGGTGTCGTGGCGGCTGTCTTTCCGGGAGGCCGAGGGTGTCACCGGAGACAAGGTCTCCGGGAATGGGGAGGCAGGACGGTTGGGATCGGAGGGTGGCACTCCATACGGTCTCCCAGGGCGGTGGGTCGGATGTATCGAGAGGAAAAAAATGATTTTTGTCGAACCTGTGCGCGAAACGGAAGTATCCTAACATCCACAGGGAGATTTGAACAGGGCAGGGTCGAACGGTTCCCTGAAGAGGAAGCGGGGGTGCGGGATGGACTCATCGTTTGCCAGTGGCACCAGCGGAGGGATGGCCCATGGATCTCCGGGAGCTCCTCCGCGATGGACCTCGAGCCGGAAGGACGGGATCGGAACGGCCTACAATACGGCCTCGACCCTGTGGTATACGCTCTCCCACGGGGTTGTCAACGAAGTCTATTACCCCACCGTGGATCGTCCCCAGATCCGGGACCTTCAGTTTCTCGTGACGGATGGGGATTTCGTCCATGAAGAGCGGCGCGATCTGCATCACTCCCTCTCCTTCTTCGATGAAGGGGAAGCCCCCGGATACACGATTGTCTCCTCCGACCCGGAGGGACGCTATCGATTGGTCAAGGAGGTCATGGGAGACCCCCATCTTCCCACCCTCCTTGTTCGGGTGCGCCTCGAAGGAGAGCCGGACGCTCTCTCCCGTCTTCGTCTCTTCGTTTTTGTTGAACCCCATCTCGATGTGGGAGGGCTCTCCAACAACCTTCGAGTCTTTTCTCGTTCCGGAAAGACCGGTCTCGAGGGGTGGAAGAACGGGATCTGGATGGCTCTCGGCGCAACCATTCCCTTCCGTCGCCTCTCCTGCGGCTATGTGGGGGCCAGCGACCCCCTGACCGATCTTCTTCGGCACCGGTCCCTTCGATGGTCTTTTTCCGAGGTCCTCGACGGAAATGTCGCGGGGGCAGGGGAGCTGGAGGTCGACGGCTCCCAGGAGTTCACGGTGGGCCTCTCCTTCGGGACGGGAGAGCATGGGGCGATCACGACCCTGTTCCAGTCTCTGGGGATTGTCTATCTCGAGCAGAAGGGCCGCTTTCAGGAGCAATGGGGGCGAGCGACGGAGAAGATTCTGCCCCTGGACGCCCATTCGGGGGACGGGGGGCGGCTTTACCGGATCAGCCACAACATCATCCGTTGCCATGAGGACAAACTCTATCCGGGTGCGATCATTGCCTCCCAGAGCATTCCCTGGGGAGAGGTCCACGACGATCGGGCAGGCCTCGGCGGATACCATCTGGTCTGGACCCGGGATCTCTGCCACAGCGCCACGGGCCTTCTGGCCCTGGGCGATTCGGAGAGTCCCTATCGGGCCTTGGTCTATCTGGCGGCCAGCCAGCTTCCCGATGGCGGGTTCCACCAAAATTTCTGGGTCGACGGAGCTCCCTATTGGACAGGAATCCAGCTTGACGGGGTGGCCCACCCCATCGTTCTGGCATGGCGCCTCTTCCAGGAAAATGGCCTGAAGGCCTTCGATCCCTGGCCGATGGTTCGTCAGGGGGCGGCCTATCTTGTGCGGCACGGTCCGTCGACGCAGCAGGATCG
>JAKCDE010000057.1 GCA_021838585.1 Nitrospirota bacterium | reverse complement strand
CTTTGTTCTGTAAAATCCCACCGGATAAATGGCGTCCTGAATCTGGTCTTCCGATAGCCGGCCCAGGTGGTCAAGGTCGGGGGCCATGGAAAAGAGCCTTTTCGAGGCCTCTTCCATGACCCGGTCCCGGGTCCGTAGAGACAGGATGGTCGATACCAGGACGCGATAGGGGTTTCCGGTGATGCCAAGCTGCTCGATTCCCGGGGCCGGGATCTTCTGTTCCTTCAGGACGACCTCGACCCGCAGGAGCCGGTCCGTTATCGTATCGGGGGATTCCAGCAGCATCCGGATCTCCTCATTCTCTAGCGAAAGGATCACAAATCATGGATGAAAAGGGGTTGCGGTATCAGCGCCTTCACAATCTTCTCTCGGAGAAGAAGGCCGCGATCGAACGGGACATCCGGACCCACCTTGTGCGACAGATCGGTCCCGACAATGCGAACCGGGTCGATTCCGTCCTCGACCAGGGGGATCTGTCGGCCATCGACATGGGCGAAGGGGTCGACCTGGCTCTTCTCGAGATGCGCAACCGCATGAAGCGCTCCGTCGATCAGGCCCTGCTTCGACTCGACGAAGGATCCTACGGAAACTGCGAGGATTGCGGGGGAGAAATCGAGGAGAAGCGACTGATGGCCATGCCCTTCGCCCAGCTCTGCATCCGTTGCCAGCGGAAGAAGGAAGAGCTTGAAAAGATCGAGCGCGAGGAGTCTCTTCGCGATGCCGATGAGACCTGAGTCCCTTTTGTCCGGAACGGACAGGGGCTCTCTCCGTTCCGGATCCTTCTCGTGATCGCCTATCCCCACATCGACCCCGTGCTCCTCTCCATCGGTCCCCTCCGGATCCGGTGGTACGGCCTCATGTATGTCCTTGCCTTTCTTGGCGCCTATTATATTCTGAAGAGGGAGTCGGAAAGAAGGAGTGCCCCCCTTTCGAAGGAGCAGGTCTATGACCTGCTCTCTTATGCCGCCGTCGGGGTGATCCTGGGAGGACGACTGGGGTATGTTCTCGTCTACAACCTGCCCTACTATCTGGCCCATCCCGCGGAGATCCTGGCGGTCTGGAAGGGGGGGATGTCCTTTCACGGCGGGTTTCTGGGGGTGGTGCTGGCCGGCTGGTGGTATTGCCGGAAAAACAGTCTTCCCTTCTGGAAGCTGGCGGACTTTTCGGTGCTTCCCGTTCCGCTGGGGCTCTTCATGGGGCGCATGGGCAACTTCATCAACGGGGAGCTCTTCGGCAGGCCCACCGATGTTCCCTGGTGCATGGTCTTTCCCATGGGCGGGCCGATCTGTCGCCATCCCTCCCAGCTTTACGAGGGCTTCATGGAGGGGATTCTCCTGTTTTCGATCCTCTATATTTTGAGCCGCAAGCCCCGTCCGGAGGGAGTGATCTTCTGGAGCTTCATCGGATTCTACGGATTCTTCCGGTTCGTGGGGGAATTTTTCAGGGAGCCGGATCCCCAGCTCGGCCTCGTGCTCGGTCCCTTTTCCATGGGCCAGCTTCTTTCTTTTCCCATGGCTCTTCTGGGGGCGGCCATGGTCTTCCGCGCCTACCGCCGAAGCCGGACCGGGGCGGGATCCGCTCCGGCTTCCCCCTAGACGGGAGCTTCTTTCGTGGCTGGGCAACCCGAGCGACTCAAGAGTCCCGGTGAAGATTCCGATGGCCCGGGTCGGGGGAGAACGGAGAGGGGGGCGGCCTCTCCGCTCCTTGCGATGGCTCCCGTTCCCTGGACACGGAAGGTCACGACTCGTTTCTTCCTCTGGCTTTTTCTTGCGCTGTCCGCAGGATTTTCCGTTTTGGCCTACCAGATCGACCGCCAGGAGGGTCAGGAAGCGGTCCGGGCCCTCGACCGAAGGCTTTCGTCGGAGGCGGGGGTCCTGATGGCCTCCCTTGTCCGCTTGCTTGAAAAGGACGATCTTCCGGGGGCCCAGGCCCTCTTCAGGACGATGGGCCGGACCTCCCCTGACGAGGCGATTCTTCTGGGAACGGACGGGCAGAGCGTGCTCCTGTCCTCGGGGCCTGAGCTTCCGGTCTCCGTCTCAAGGCTTCTTTCCGACAAGCCCGGGAAGGGCTTTCTGGAGGGACGGTCGGCCTCGGGGAGACGGGTCTTTCTCGTGAGGCTTCCTTTGAGCGCCGATGCCTCGTGCCCTTCATGTCCGAATGGGGGAAAGCGTCTGGGAACGCTTGTCCTCTATTCCGACGGGAAGGACTTTGCCCGGGAGATGCACTCCGGGCGATGGGCCCGCTTCTGGATGTTCTCGGGGATCCTCGAAACGCTGGTTCTGGTGGTGATCCTCCTGATTCGTCGCTCCCTGGTCCGTCCGCTCGACGGCCTTTCCCGGGCCATCGCCCAGGTGGGACCGGACAACCCCGACCTGAGGCTTTCCTTTCCCCAGACGCGGGACGACGAGCTCGGCCGGCTGGTCTACTTTCTGAACCGTTTCGTGGACCTTTTCCGGGGATGGATGGGGGAGGTCTCCGACCGGGTCCGGTGGATCGAGGCCCACGCCGAGCTTCTGGATCGGGATCACGAGCGGCGCTACCGGAAAGAGGAGGAGGTGCGCCAGGCGCTGAACGAGCTCAGGCTCCGGGTCCGGGATCTTCTGAGCGGTAAGTCCGCCACGACCGAGGGAGAAATGGCCCGGAGCTTCTCCTACTTTTCGGAGAAGTCCCAGAAGATCCGTCAGGTGACCCAGTCGGTCCAGGATTCCGTCCGGGAGGCCCGGAGCCTCTCGGCAAGTCTCGGTGCGGAGGAGGAGGGGCTCGAAAAGATGCGCCGCAACCTCGCCCAGGCTTTCGGAACCATCAACGAGATCGCGAGGGAGCTGCACCTGACCGGGATGAACGCGGCGATCGAAGCCTCCCACGCCGGGGTCGGAGGTCGGACCTTCCGGATCGTGGCCGACACGGTGGCCGAACTCTCGAGAAGGACCGAAACGGCGTTGGGCGCCATCGGTGAGGAACTCTCGGAGCTGAACGGACGGCTCGACCATGTCGCGGCCTCCATGGCCGGGAGGGCCGAGGGGCTGGAGACGGCCGACCGGGGGCTCGCGGGCTTCCAGGAGACCTGGACGCTCTTTCAGGAGGCCCTCTCCCGGGTCGAAGTCCAGTGGGAAGGGATGGCGGAGCGGATCCGCTCCGAGACGGAAGCCATCCTGAAGATTCAGGCGATCCTTGACTCGCTGGCGGAGGACTTTCGCGGACAGATGGGACAGAAGCCTCTGGAGGAGCGCCATCTGGGCGAGATCCTGAAAGTTGTGAAGGAGCTCGAGAGGGAAATCGACCGGTTTCGCCTTTAAGCCTATAAGGAAATGACCCAAGGAGGAGCGACAATGTCCTGCAAACTCTCCCAGCGCGTGGATTACGGGATCCGGGCCATGGTGGAGATCGCAAACGCCGGAACGCAGGGAATCACCGGGGCCAACATCGCCCAGCGGTCCCAGATCCCCAAGCCGTTTCTGAAGCAGATCATGGCCACTCTGGTGAAGAACGGCTTCGTCGAATCGAGCCGGGGACCCCAGGGCAAATACAAACTCGTTCGGGAGCCCTCCGACATCCACCTCTCGGGGATCGTGATGGCCCTCGAGGGAACGGTGTCCCTCTACGACCCCTCATCCCCTCCGGGGCCGGCCCTCCGATTCCTTTTTGACCAGCTGAGCCAGGCGGTCAACCAGGAGCTCGAGCGGGTGACGCTCACCGACTGCATCAAGGCGATCGAAAAGGACCGTGGCGGGCAACCGGTCATGTTCTACATCTGAGGCGATGTCACGAAAGGGGTTGTTGAGAGAAATGGCGGACGGTCTGCCTTGATCCATTCAGGATCATGACGTATAATTTTTCTATTATTGTACGTCATCAGGGAGGAAGTCATGCAGACCAAACTGACCTTGCGCCTCGATGAGGATCTGATCAGAAAAGCAAAAGAATATGCCAGGAATCATCACAAATCACTTTCGCAGATGGTTTCAGAGTATTTCACACACATTGAATCTGTCGGCCTTAAGGAGGAGCAGGATCTTCCCCCTCTGACGAAAAGTCTCGTCGGCGTGATGAGGGGCTCTCGTCTGGATGAAGAAGAATACTGGTCCCATCTCGAGGAAAAGCATCTTTGAAAGCGGTGTTCGATACGAACATCGTGATGGATGTCGTTCTGGACCGAAAGCCTTTCTCGCGACCGGCGACTCGCCTTTTCGCCTTGTCTGAAAAAGGAGTCTTGCAGGGAACCCTTTGCGCGACGACCTTGACGACGATTCACTCTCTGGCGGGAAAAGAGCTGGGCAAAGACAGGGCCCATTCCATTGTCGGAACCCTGATTTCGCTTTTTGAGATCCTTCCCGTGACGCGGGCTGTCGTCGAGTCCGCATGGTTGTTGGATTGGGAGGATTTCGAGGATGGGGTTCTTCATGAAGCGGCGCGCCATGCAGGTGTCGAAATCCTTGTCACCCGGGATGTGAAAGGGTTTTCGAAGTCGATGCTCTCCGTTTTTTCTCCGGACCAACTCCTCTCAATGACCGACTCCCTGGAATAAACAAGGGAGGGAACCTGGCGTTAATTCTTCCAATGGGTCAGGGGATCCTTA
>JAKCDE010000018.1 GCA_021838585.1 Nitrospirota bacterium | reverse complement strand
TGTATTCCACAAGCCCCGTGCCCACTCGTCGGAAATATGGGTAAAGATCAGGTCTAAAGCCAGGGGCTTGCGCGGCAGATTTGGTCAAAAAATCCGGAAAAAACGGCTGGCGGATCCAGTCCGCCGAACTGGACGATCCAGGCGACCGGGAATAACCCGCTACTTTTTTTTCCCTTCGATCGCCTCGAGAACCTTCGCCACATGGCCGGCCACCTTTACCGACCGGAAGATCCGGATGATCCGTCCGTCCGGACCGATCACGAAGGTGCTCCGGTCTACGCCCATGCGCTTGACGCCATACATGGTCTTCTCCTTGATGACCCCGTAGGCATTTAAGATCGCTCCGTCGGGATCGGAGAGAAGCGGAAAGGGCAGCCCGTATTTTTTCCGGAATTTCTCGTGGCTCGCCACCGAGTCTTTCGAAACGCCCAGGACAACGATCCCCCTGTCCATCAGAATCCGTTCCGAATCCCGGAAGTCGCAGGCTTCGGTGGTGCATCCCGGCGTGTCATCCTTCGGATAGAAATAGAGAACGACCGTCTTGCCGGCAAAATCCGAAAGCGATACCCGAGGAGTCGCGGCTCCTGCTGCCTCCGCCGAGAAATCCGGCGCCTTTTCTCCCTCCGCCAATTCCTTTTCCGTGGACAAAGAATCCTCCTTATCGTGTCGTTCGCTTTGTTGTTCGTGGCAAGACGCATTCCCTGACGGGACGGGCCCAAGGCGTCAGCGCCCCGATCCCGGGTCCGCGTTCAGGATCACCGGAAGCCCGTTCTTCCCGGCTCCGATGATGATGATCTTCGTGTTCGGACTCTTGGCCAGCTTCTCCGTCGCCTCGATGCCCTTCCAGGTCAGGTAGCTTTTGGTCAGATTCTCCTGGACGATCTTCTGGAAGGCCGCGATGCCCTGGGCTTCGATCCGCCGCTTCTGGGCCGTCTTCTGGGCCACGTCAAGCACGTATTCCATCCGCTGGTAATTCTGCTCCTCGGTCAGCTTGCGCTCGATCGCCACCCGGATGATGCGGGGAAGGCGCACGTCCCGAATCAGGAATCCCTCGATGGTGAGGGGATAGTCCCGGAGTTTCTCCCGGATGCCCTCGAGAATGAGCCGTTCGATCGTCTCCCGCTGGCTCGAGTAGATCTGGGAGGGCGTGAAGCGGCCCACGATCTTTCTCGCCTCGCTCATGACGTAGGGGGAGATCAGGACATGATAGTAATCCGGACCGACCTTTTCCTGCAAGGTCGGAAGGGCCTTTCCCTGAACCCTGTAGAGAACGGAAGAATCCATGTCGATGGCCAGGCCGTTGACCGACAGGACGTGCAGGGACAGTCGGGCCTCCTGCGTCCGGAGATCGTAAATGTATAGCTCGTTCCAGGGAGCGATCACCTGGACTCCTTCCCGGTAGATCGTCTTCATATCGGTTCCCTGGCTGATCGTCCACAGGACGGCCGCCTTGCCCGGATCGATGGATTCGATGCAGCCGGGCAAGAGCGAAAGGGCGAAAAGGGACAGGCCGGCCACGGCCGCGCGCCCCCTGGACCTTGTCCGGCTGTCTTCGCAAGAGAAATGGCGGGGTTCGGGACTCGGGATCGTCTCCATCGGACATCTCCTTTTGATGACGATATTGGTTAAGGACCGACCTTGATGAGGTTCAACACCTCTCCGGTCTTTGGAATCTTCCGTGAAAAAAGTCCCAGCTGCTGGGCCCCGGGAAGGGCCACCAGCCGGGACTGGATGTCGATGGTCTGCCCCAGGTCGGTGTAGGTTCCGACCACCAGGACGTCGGCTCCCACTTTCTGTCCGACCTCCAGAAGCCTCTTGGTGTCGAGAAGCCCCTGCTCGATCCCCATCTCGTGAAGGGCTTCATAGACCTGCCCCGGATCGATGAGAAGGATGCCCGAATCCGAAGAGAGTCTTTCCCCAATTTTCTGGGAGAGATAGCGACCGAAGGTCCGGGAGGTCCCGGAAGGGGTGGTGTAGCGGATCACCGCCACCCGGATCTTCTCTCCGCCCCGAAGGCTGACGTCGTGGAGAAGCTTCTCGATGTCGGTGACGATGTCACTGATGGGAATTCCCCGCTGGGTCGGGATTCCCTGGGCGGGAGGAACGTAGGTCACGGCCGGCGAGGTCTGGCAGCCGGCGGACAAAAGGGCAAGGGCCAGAAAAACTCCCGTGGGGATCGCGGGGGCGCGATGGTGTGTCATGGGACCGACTCCTCCACATCGTTTTGGATGCTTTTCCGGACCGGACGGGTCCGTTGAAATACCTCTTATATTTTACACCATCGGGCAAAAGGAATCTTCAAGACCGGGCCAGCCTCCCAAAAAGAAGACCCAGGGCTGGAGCGGAAGGAAGAGAAGCGCTCCACTCCCCCGGGTCTATCGGGGAAGAAGGTGGTCCTGCCCTCCCTGAAAATAATACCAGAGGGAGAAGTTGGGGGTGGTGGCCAGGTATTCGTTATTGCCGAATGCGGGAAAGAGAATCCCGAATGAGGCGGCGAGGCGGTGGGTGAGGTTGTACTCGATCGTGGGCTGGACCCCGACGAGGTTGAAGGTGGAGGGATGGGTGTTGACGGGAAGACCGTCCACCGAAAAAGGGAGTCCCGAAAGCCCGGCGATCTCCAGAATGAAGCCCAGCCCGCTCCTGTCGTCCACCACATCCTCGATCCCGATCCGGTACTGGACCAGATCGCCAAACTGGGAAAAGACCGGAGCGTCCCCGGCGACGGCGGAGATCGATCCAGGCAAAGACAGGGTGTAATAGAGGTCCCCGAACAGGCGAAGGGGCTTCATATTCTTCCGGAGCATGGCGATTCCGGTGAAGGCCGGCGTTCCGAAATGGGTGGAGGGCACGACGTTGATGGGAGGAAGACCGCCCACGGGAACGGGGGTTCCCAGCCAGGAGGTGGTCGGAAGCGTCACGAGGAAGGCGGTGGTGAAGCTCGGTCGGCCGGTAAACGGATCCTGGATGATCCATCGGTGCTTGATGCCGAAGGTGAGGTCGTTCAAGCCGGAACCGTTCAGCGAGGTTCCGTTCTGGGTCGAAAAGGTCGTGATGACCGAGGGAAGAAAGACCAGTTCGGTGTTCGGATCGAGACCGTAGAACATGGCGAAGAGATCGAGGAGCTGGGTCTGGCTATAGCCGGGGGGAAGACCCGTAATCCCGCCGGAGTCGGAGTACTGGGCCTGGGTAAAACGGCCGTACATGAAGAAACGGACGTTGAACTCCCCCTCCGGAAGGGTGTCGGCCTGGGGCATGAGGTCCGGACCGGAGGTCAGCGGGTTCCAGGATTTTCGGTAGGCGGTGAGTGCGTCCGGCCCGTTGAGGGAGAGGGGATGCTGTCGGGCCGGGACGGCCGCCTGCGGCGGCACGGAGGGAGCAAGGGTTCCCGGAGATGCCGGAGGAAGCCCGGACGGTTTGGACACGGCCTTTGGAGGGCGCGGGGGGGTTGAGGGCGCGGCCATCGAAGAGGGAGAAGACGATGGATCCGGCGCGGAGGTTGCGCTCTGGCCGATTGAGGGGACGGAAACGAAAAGAAAGACGATCAGGCCGAAGCAAAAGACGTTTTTCACCAGACTCTTTTCTGTTCGCTGTCCGGAACACGGAACGTCCTTCCCCTGTTCCCGAAAGGCAGCTTGATGGACCTTCGCTGCCAACCATGGGAGACAGCAGGACCGCACTCTCGTCCCGCCATTATTTCACAACGAATGAGCGTTCGTCATGACCCGAATCATACCGGCCTGGCAATGAGGGGCCTCACTGTCCAATAAGGTCGTGGAGCGGCGGAGAGAGATCGGTTCAACGGAAGAGCTGGAAGAATTTCACTGCTCTTTCTCTCCTCCGGAATCGAACGGCAAGCAGGACCTTCGAAGAAAACGGCTCTGGAATCCCTCCCGGAAGCGGGGGACTTCCCCCACGCGGATCCCAGAAGGGCTTACGATCCCGAAGGCTGGAATCCCGGTGGTCTGGTCATCCCCCATCGCTCCAGGATGCGGGAAAACTCCCGGGACGTGTAGGCCCGGACAAGCTCTTCGCGGAATCTCCTCTGTCGCCGTGACCAGTGCCCCCTTATCCGCACAAGGACGCTGGTTGTGATCACCGAACCAGGAAGAGGGCTCGGTCGCAGGATCGATCCCCCCAGAGGAACAAGATCGAACAGATCGGGAAAGGCTTTTTGGGTGGCCACCCCCAGCTGATGGAAAAAAATCGCCACATCGGCGTGGCCATAGGCCACAGACCAAGGTTCGTCACGATGATGGATCCTCGGTCCGGCGACCCATTTTTCTGGATCCCCGGAATCATAGACTGCCCGGAACAACCGGTCGGCCGTCCATCCGACCGGAGGGTGGGGATCGTTCTTCGCGATCTGGTAGAGTGTCCGGGCATACGCCTTGAAAGCCCCCTTCTCCGAAACCGGATTGGGGGTCACCACCCGGACTCCGGGCCGGCCGAGATCCCAGATCGACCGTATGTGGAGAGGGTTCCCCTTCTTCACGAGAAGGACCTCGCCCTCTCCCCGGATGACAGGGATCGGAGATCCCTCGGAGAGTCCGGCTTTTTGGATCTGTCGGACCATACTGGGGGAGGCCACCGCAACGCTGGGCCGGCAACGGATCTCCAGGTTGCCGACGCTTAATGATTCCGTGCGTGCCTGGATCATGGAAACCGGCGGACTGGTTGTGTAAAGGATGGTTCGGGGACTCCTTCCTCCCGAGAGAAGCGTCCGCCGCATCAGCTCACGGAGGGCCATGTAGTAATTGCCCTCCGTAGAAAGGAAAAGATCGATTTTCCGGCACGCACGTCCCCCCAGAACCCCATGGAGATCCGAAAGGGTGTCGGCCGACGGATCCGTGATGTCGGCGGGAAGAGGCCTCCGGTCACGCGGCCAGTCCAGAACGGGCGGACGGTCGATCGCGGGGAGAGGCGAGAGGGACGGGGCGGGCGCCGCCGAAAGGGACGTCGAAAAAAGGGAGCATGCCATTCCCGGAATTGCCCCGAAAAAAAAGAGTACGAAGCGCCGATCCATGAAAAACCTCCTCATTATTCCCTCCCATGAAATCCCGACTGGATTGCTGTCAAGGATCGGATCGAAAACACTCCTCATGTTTCCGGTCCCGGATCTTTCAATAGGTCCAGATCCGGTAGGAACGATCGGCGAAGTCCAGAAGATCAATCTGACCCCGGCTCTCTTCGGGACCGGACACCAGGGGCAGAATTTTTTCCCCGCTCTCCGCCCGACCATAGGCGACGGCGCAGTTTTTTGTAATTCCCTCGATGACCCCTCTCTCTTTGAGTTTCTGGAACATGTCTCCCATGGTCGGGTGATTGTTCTCGAGGACTTCGGGCCAGTAGGTCCCGTCGCCGGCGAAAAAGAAGCGCACCTCGTTTCCGCGCAGACTCGCCTGAAGGGCATAGACAAGGGCATGATAGACCCGGCCCGGATCGGACTCTCCTGAATAAACGACGAATACGTGCTTGTCTGTCATCGGGGCTCCTTCAATTTTGATTGTGGCGATTTCTATCAGGGTATGTGGTCGGTCGCGGCGAACGGCCCGGCCCCCCGGCAGGACAGCAAGGCCCGCACGACAGGCGGGATCCCGGGAGGAGGACCTGGCGCGCGAAGCGCCCTCCGGACGAGAAGCTCCCCTTCCATAAGGGCAAAGATGCCGCGGGCCAGCTCTAAGGGAGACCCCGAAAAGGAGAACGCTCCTTCTTTCTGTCCGGCCTTGAGCACCTTAGAAACCCAGTCGACGTTCGTGTCGCAGAAGGCCCGGATTTCCATCAGAACCTCTTCGGAGAGGGAGGCGGCATCGGCCGAAAAAACGCCGAACAGGCAAAGGCGAAGCCCGTCTTCGGACAGTGAGGAAAACAGATTCAGGTAGGAGGCCAGTCGGCCTTCGCTCCGAACCTCCCGGCTCTCGATCTGACGGAGGATCTGCCGAAACCCTTCGTGGTACCGGCGGACGAGGGAAAGCGCCAGGTCGTCCTTCCTTGGAAAATAATAATGGATGCTGGCCGTCCGGATTCCCACCGACTCCGCGAGATCCCGGTAACTGAAGGCGTTGAACCCCCGGACCTGAACCAAAGCCTGGGAAGCTTCGAGAATGCGTTCCTTAGTGTCGGCCGTTTCCATGGGGAGATTCTACCTATCGATAGATAGGTTGTCAACTCCTCGAGCCTTTCGCTCGAGAGAGGCAAACCAAAAATTCATGCCTCTTGAACAGAACCCTTGGAAAAAGTTTGCCTTCTCGCTCCCAGCGCCGCAGCGTTTGCCCTGCGACGACCAGGAGCAGTCCGGTTCCGTGGATGCACGGAACCATCTTGCGTGACAGGATCGAAACAAAATATCTCGCGGAAAACGCAACTTTTCAGGCAGCCGTTCACGCCCCGCAAGAGTTCAGAATCCCGAGGCAAATCCAAGGATCTCGATGGTGACGTTCTCCTCTCCGATGCGGGCCTGGCAGGCCAGCCGGGATTTGGAGCCCACTCCGACCACCGCGTCGAGCCGCTCGTTTTCGAGCCGGTCGACCTTGGAAAGGCTTTTGCGGCCTTCGGTCACAAAAATATGGCAGGTCCCGCAGGAGGCCTTCCCGCCGCATTTGTGCCCGATTCCCTCCTCCGAGGAGAGAATGGCGTCAAGAAGAGAGGTTCCGGCAGGAACCTCCAGGGTTTTTCCGGAAGGCATGATGGTCACCGTTGGCATCGCAAAATCTCCTTTTTGAACCCGCAGAAAGGGTGCGGCTCTCATGACGGGCAATGGACGTTTTACTGGAATGTCGGGACTGCGTCGCCCCGTGAGGGAAAACCTGGATGAAGGGCAGGCATGGACAACGACCAACCTACTCCGGATTTTAATGGACCCGGAGGGATTTCGTCAACGCGTTTCGTCCGGAGCGGCCGGTCCCTCCCATTCCTTTACGGAGGGTAGTTCGGGTGGTAAAGTTGAATCATCGTTCCTTCAACTCCAAAAAATTCATGCATCCATGAGGATTCGCAAAGATCGATGGATGAGAGCGGGAATCATTGATGTCAAATTAAGGAGGACACGATGTTCGGGAAAAATGGAATCGACCTGAAATCTGGAAAACTGAAAGACCTTTTTTCGCTCCATTCGAAAAGGCTGACGACAGCGGCACTGGCCGGATCCCTGATTCTTCTTCCCCTCTCGACCGCCCTGGCCGAGACTACCATCAAGATTCTCTCTCCGAAAAACGGGGAGACCGTTTCCCAAAAGGTCCGGGTCAAGTACGCCTACCACAAGGAAGGCCGGGCCAACCATGTCCACATTTTCGTGGACGGAAATTTTCTGGAGGCCACCCACGACGATCCGGTGACCCTCAATCTGCCCAGCGGACACCACACCATCATGCTCCGGGCCGCCTCGCGCCATCACGACCTTCTGAAGGCCAGGGCCTCGGTCGACGTCGACGTCAAATAGAATCCCCTGATTCACCCCAAGGAGGGGGCCTCCGTCCGGAGGCCCCCTCTCAGCCCACCTTGAGGACCGCGACTCCCTTGAGGCGGTCGTTCTTGAGATCCTCCAGAGCCCGCCCGGCCTCTTCCAGTGGGTATAAGGTCACTTCGGGAACGAGAGCCCGTTCCCGGGCCACCCGAAGCCAGGCCCTGCCGTCTTCCCGGGTGTTCGCGGTGACCGACCTCAGACGTTTTTCGAAGAAAAGCTCCCTCTGGTAGTTGAGGGGCGGGATGTCCGTCAGATGGATCCCCGCGGTCAGGAGAATCCCTCCCCGGTCGAGGGAGGCCATGATCCCGGGAACAAGCTCGCCCGCAGGAGCGAAGAGGATCGCCCCGTCCAGCGGCTCCGGCGGAACGGAGGCGGCGTTCTCTCCCACCCAGTCGGCCCCGGCCTCGATGGCCCACTGCCGGTGCAGTCCTCCGCGGGTGGCGACATGGACGGTGAGTCCCGAAGACTTAGCGAGCTTCAGCACGAGATGGGCGGAGGCCCCGAATCCATAGAGCCCCAGACGCTGGCCTGCCCCGAGCCCCGACTGTGCAAAGGCCCGGTACCCGATAATCCCGGCGCAAAGGAGAGGCGCCTGCAAGACAGGATCGGTGTCGGAAGACAGGGGATAGCAGAAGGCCTCGTCCCCAACCACGAACTCCGCGTACCCTCCCGGCCGGTGATACCCCGTGAAAAGGGGGGAAAGACACAGGTTCTCGTCCCCTCGCCGGCAATAGGGACAGAGACCGCAGGCACGGTACAGCCAGGCGATCCCCACCCGGTCTCCGGGGCGATAAAGGCCGCGGGTGCCGGGACCAGCCCGGACGATCTCCCCCACCACCTCGTGGCCCGGTATTCCCTCCCCGGGGATGACCGGAAGATCCCCCTCCACCACATGAAGATCGGTCCGGCAAACTCCGCAGGCCAGGACGCGAACCAGCACCTCTCCCGGTCCCGGTTCGGGAACCGGACGTTCCACAAGAGCCAGCGTGTCGGGCCCCAGGGGCCCGTGGCGCCGGATAACCTGGGCTTTCATCGCCCTCTCCTTTTCTAGACCCCGCATCCTTTCGCCCCGTCAGGACGGGGGCGCTTCAGGATCTTCCTGAGAATGCTCTCCGCCAGACACCAGCGGGTCAGCGATGACTGGAGGAGGTTGGCTCCCACGAAGGCCGTGAGCCACAGCCAGTTTCTCGAGACATAGACCGACAGCAGGAGGCTCACCAGAATGAGGGTTCCCGCCAGGGCCCGGATCATGCGTTCAATGGACATCGTCGACTCCTTTTGTATCACACTGTGTTGGTGTTGGTTCAATGTTGCGCAACCTCTCTGCTCCCGGGGTCCGAAGTCCCCCGCCGGCCCTGCGGCCAGGACTTCCCCTCCACCAGAAAAATCAGGAGGGGGACGACAAAAAGCGTCAGGAGGGTCGATACCACCGACCCGAAAAGCAGGGCGATCGCCATCCCCCGGAAGATGGGGTCGGAGAGGATGACGAAGGATCCGGCGATCAGCGCCGCCGCCGTGAGCAGAATGGGGCGGGTCCGCACCGCCCCCGTCTCGAGGATGGCCTGCCGGATCGGGATTCCCTCATCCCTCTTGGTGTGGAGAAAATCGACGAGAAGAATCGAGTTTCGCACCATGATCCCGGCCAGGGCGATGAATCCGATCATGGAGGTCGCGGTGAAGTTCGACCCCAGCAGGATGTGGCCCGGAATGACCCCGATGAGGGCCAGGGGTATGGGGCTCATGATCACGAGCGGTGTGACGAAGCTCTCAAATTCGGCCACGATCAGGAGATAGATCAGGATGATCGCCGCGGCGAAGGCGATACCCATGTCCCGGAAGGTGACGAACGTGACCTGCCACTCCCCTCCCCAGCGGACCGTCATCCCCGAGGTGGACCAGGGATAGCCGGTGAAGATCTGCCGGAGTGCCACCCCGTGGGCGCGGGCGTCGGAGGCGATCCTTCGGGAGAGGTCGACGGCGGCGTAGACCGGGCTTCGGGAGGATCCGATGGTGTTCCCCGTCACGTAGACCACCGGCCGCAGATTCTTTCGGAAGATCGGCTGCTCGGTCGTCCGCCGCTCGACATGAACCAGGGAGCGGACCGGGATCAGGCGTCCCCCGCTTCCACGGACGAAAACGCTCGACAGATCCCGGATGTTGGAGCGGTCCCGAACCGGATACTCAATCAGGATCGGGACATGGCCCTTTCCCGTTTCGGTGTGGAGCGTCCCGCTCATCCCATGGAGTGCGAGACTCATGGCCTGGGCGACCTCGCTTGGGGAAACCCCTGACAGGGCCGACTTTTCCTGATCAACCACCACCCGGTAGAGCCTCTGGGGGTCACGGAGGGAGGTGTCCACGTCCACGATGCCCGGAGTCGTCCGGAAAAGATCGGCCAGATGCCGTCCTTCCGCCGCCAATGCGTCATAGTTCGAACCATAGAGCTCTGCTGTGATCGGCGCATAGACGGGAGGTCCGGGAGGCACCTCCACGACCTTGATCCGGGCGCCCAGAGAGGCCGCGGGACCGATCAGGCTCCGCTCAATCCCCTCGGCGATGGCATGGCTCCCCAGGGAGCGCCGGCTCTTGGGGAGGAGGTCGAGATGAAGCTCGGCGACCCGTTTCCCCGCGCGAAGATAGTAGTGGCGGACCAGTCCGTTGAAGTCGAAGGGACTGGCGGTGCCGACATAGGCCTCGTAGCTCCGGACATAGGGATTTTTTTTGACCACGGTCTCGAGGGCGTGCGCCACGGCCGCCGTCCGCTCGAGCGTCGTCCCCGCCGGCATGTCGATGACCACATCGACCTCGCTCTTGTTGTCGAAGGGAAGCATTTTGAGCAGGATGGTCCGGGAATAGAAGAAGAGCATTGACCCCACGGTCAGGAGAACCACTCCCGTCAGAAATACGATCCGCTTTTTCGAAGACTCCAGGAGAGGCTCCATAAGGAGCCGGTAGAGATGGCGGATCCGGAGTTCGAGCCTCCCGGTCCCTGTCTTTTCCTTGGCACCGGGCCGTATGAGCCGTATGGCCATGTAAGGGGTGACGATCAGGGCCACAAGGAGAGATCCCAGCATCGCCACCGAGGCGTTGACCGGAATCGGCCGCATGTATGGCCCCATCAGGCCGCTCACGAAAGCCATGGGCAGAAGAGCCCCGATGACGGTGAAAGTGGCGAGGATCGTGGGGTTCCCCACCTCGGAGACGGCCACGATCGCCCGGTCGATCAGAGTCTGCCGGTCATGCCGCCCTCCCAGGAAATGAAAATGGCGATAGATGTTCTCCACGATCACGATGGCATCGTCGACCAGGATCCCGATCGAGAAGATCAGGGCGAAGAGAGTCACCCGGTTGATCGTGTACCCGATCATCATCGAGAAGAACAGGGTCAGTGAAAGGGTCACCGGAATGGCGACGGCCACAATTCCGGTCTCCCTGATGCCGAGGGCCACTCCGACAAGCAGAATGACGGAGGCGGTGGCGATCAGGAGATGCAGAAGGAGATCGTTGGCCTTTTCGTTGGCGGTGTGGCCGTAGTTTCGCGTCACCGTCAGGGTCACATCGGAGGGAATGAGCGTTTTCTGGAGATCCCGGACCTTCCGGAGGGCGGCCCGGGTCACGGTCACCGCATTGATGCCCTTCTTTTTCGCCAGGGCGATCGTCACCGCCGTTTCGTCGGTCTGGCCGGGATGCCCGGGACCGTATCCCAGCCAGAGATAGTGGGACAACGGCTCGGGACCATCGGTGACGGTGGCCACCTGGTAAAGACGGATGGTCCGTCCCCCGGCGACGCCCACCACGAGATTACGGACGTCGTCGGCCGTCTTGAGGCTTCCCGAGAGGTTGATCCGGAAGGAGGTGTCGTTCCGGTCGAAGCTCCCCATGGAGAGGCTGATGTTGGATCGGGTCAGGGCCCCTGCGATATCGACCGCCGACAGGTCGAAGGCCTTCATGGCCGCGGGGTCAAGCTGCACGCGGATCATCCGGTGGCGGCCTCCTATGGTGTAGACCGAACCGGTCCCGGGAATCCGCTTAAGGCGGGAAACGACCCGCATGGCGATGCGGGTCAGGGCAAAGTCCGACTCCGTCCGGGAAGAAAGGGTGACCGCCAGGACGGGAACATCGTTGATGTCCTTCGGACGCACGAGGATCGGGCCAGTCCCCGCGGGAAGATAGGCCTGGGCCTTCATGACCTCGTCGTAGACCTTCACGAGGCTTTCGTTCATGGGCTGGCCGACCCGGAAACGAACCGTGACAACAGTCCTTCCCCGCATCGACTGGGAATAGACCGCCTTGACCCCCTTGAGGCGGTCCAGATGCCGTTCGAGGGGTTCCGTGACACTCTTTTCGATTTCCCGGGGCGAGGCTCCCGGATAGGAGACGAAAAGATCCATCATCGGAACGCGAATCTGGGGATCCTCTTCCCGGGGTGTCCGAAGAACGGCCAGACCTCCGAGCAGCAGGGCAACGATTACAAAAATTGGAGTCAGCCGGGAATCGATGAAAAAATGGGCGATCCGGCCGGCGATTCCTTTTGCGCTTCCACCGGAGGCGACCCCTCCGCCATCCTTCATGGCACTTGCCTCACGACCGCCCGCCCGTCCTCAAGAGTCGGCGGAGGCGACGCCACGATTTTCTCTTTGGCCGAAATTCCGGAAAGAATCTCGGTCTTCCCGTTTTCCGAACGTCCCGTCCGGACATACCGGAGCTCCGCGTGATCGTTCCGGACCACGAATAGTTCGTGGAGTCCCTCGTGGTCGATCACAGCCGAGGCGGGAACGAAGATCCCTGGGGATCCGGCAACGGGGATGTAAAGCTTTCCGTAGACCCCTACAAGGTGGTCCACTCCGGGAATCCGGCCAATACCCCTTGCCGTGGACTTCTGCGAGGACGCGGCCAAAAGAACCTTGACCGTCACCGTGTGGGTCAGGGGATCCGAGCGGGGAGAAAGATCCCGGATGCGCCCGGACATTTCCTTTCCGTCGACATCAAAGCGGACCGGAAGTCCTATTTTCAGATAGCCGACATTGGCGTCAGGGATGTGGGCCACGACTTCGAGACGCGACGAATCGATCACGGACAGGAGCGGCATCCCGATATGGACGACATCTCCCCGGTGGACCGCCCGATGGGCGACCCGTCCGGCGAAGGGCGCGAGAACCCGGGTCCAGGACAGCTGTGCCGAGGCCCCCTTCTCTTCGGCAACGGCCACGTCGAGCGCCTGCTTGGCCCGGTCCCATTCGGAGCGGGATGCGCTTCCGTCGTGGAAGAGACGATCGATCCGGGCGAAGTTTGTCCGGGCGTACGCCAGGGCCGCCTGGGCCCGGGAGAGGTGCGCGGCGTAGGTCTGTCCAGACAGGACGACCAGAAGCTGTCCCTTTGCGACTTTTTCTCCGAGGTGGACCGGAATCCGCTCCACCTGACCCTCCACCCGGGCCGTCAGATCGGCTTCGTGAATTCCCCGGACGACGCCGGCGACGGAAATCTCCCGGGTGATGCCGGAAGCCTCGGGAGAGACGATCCGGACAGCCAGGGGGGGGAGACTCGGGGAAGAGGCGGGCTTTTCTCCGCGAGAACATCCTGCCATTGAAAATATCCCCAGAAGAATCACCCCACCCACGATTCCGAAAACGGTGCCGGGATTTGCCCGGACATTCAGAAAAAACATCGACCCTTCACCCCTTTTCATCAAGGCCTTCATCCCCGGAGCAAGACTCATGAACCTTTCCTCTCCCCTTTGTCAGGGATTCCGGAATACAGGATCCTTCTCGGACAAAGCTCCAACGGCCTTCTTCAGAGCGAGAACAGCCTCCACGAAACGCGTCCGGTCGTTCAGAAGACGCAAACGGGCCCGACGATAGGCGACATCGGAGCGGAGCATGTCAGCGAAACGGACGAGCCCCACGCGATAGCGCTCGTGGACGATCCGTCGCTCCTCGGACTCTTCCTCCAGACGCCCCTGGTCCACTTTCAGCGCGTCAAACAATGTTTCGCTTTCGGCCCATGCCGCCCGGACATCGTAGACGAGCGCGTTCCGCAGGTCCTCTTCCCGGTATTCGGCCTCGAGAAGTGCAAGAGAAGCCCGCTGGCGTTTTTCCTTGTCGGACATTCCGTTGAAGAGGTTCCACTGGACTTGCCCGATCACCGTGTAGTCCTGCTTGCCCCAGGCCAGGGTAGGATTGTATTCGTTGTAGAGCCCCTGAGCGCTCACCTGAGGGAAGAATCCGGCCAGCGCCCCGCTCGCCATTTCACGCCGGGCCGCGATCTCTTTTTCCAGCGACAGGTAGTCCGGGCGATCCGAGAGGGCCTGCCCGACAAGAGCTTCGACACCCTTCTCCCCCAAGGACCGGTAAGTGGTTTCGGCACGATCGAGCAGGCCTGGATCGCTGAAGAGCATCCCCGAATCCTTTTTCTGTCCCATCAGCCGCGACAGACGGATCCGAGCCAGAGTCACATCCTTCTGGGCCTGAAGAAGGCGGACCGAGAGATGTTTTTCATGGACTCCCGCCGCAAGATATTCCGCCCGGACGCTCTTTCCTGCCGCGACGTTGTCCCGCGCGATCTTTTCCTCCTCCCGGGCCGCCCGAACCATTTCGGCAAGAACAGAAACCCGGTCCGAAGCCAGCAGAACGTCAAGAAAGGCGCGAGAGGTCTGCTCGATCAGTACCTGCTCCTTCCATCGGACCATCTCGTGACGCGATTCGCTCTGCCTGTTGGCCGCCCGGAGGCCATGAAAGCGCCCCCCTCCGGAAAAGATCGTCTCGGAAACCTGGGCCTGGAAGCCGAATGTCTGGGTGTTGGCCGGATTGTTGAGGGAATTGAGGTTGGTGAAGGAGGTCGAGGTGACCAAGGCTTCGTTCAGAAGAATTCCGAAAGCAGTCAGGGGGTTGTTGGTCGAAATGAAGCTTTCCTCCACCGCCAGGGTCGGCAGGTAGGTTCCAATGGCCTGCGTGCTGCGGGTTTTCTGGGCCTCCTCGTCAAGCCTGGCCGCACGAAGGTCCGGATTCCCGTCGACGGCCGCGTGGACGGCCTCCGACAGGGTCAGAGCGCGGGATGAATCGGGCCACAGGATCAGAAGCGCCGTCAGAAGAACGGCCGAAAACTGGAAGAGGGCAATCTTCATCGGCAGAAAATCTCCTTCATCATGGTAAAGAATGCCGGAATCCTGGAGTCCGCCAGCCGGTAAAAGACCTGATGGCCCGTCCGCCTGTCCGCCAGAATCCCCTTGTCCCGCAAAATAGCCAGATGCTGGGAGAGGTTCGACTGGGACACCCCCAGCCTCTCTGCCAGAACTCCCACACTTTGTTCCCCTTCGCTCAGGATTTCAAGGAGCTGAATCCGGACAGGATGACCAAGCACCCTGAGACATCGCGCGCCCACCGCGACTTTTTTACTGGAAGAATCATCTTCAATTTCCATAATATTATGATATTGGAATATTAAATCTGAAGTCAAGACTCCGGGGGAAATTTTCTGAAAATCGAAACTTGAGGGAAAGAAGAGGTCGGAAACTGTGCGAACCTAAGGAGGGGAGGAATTATGAGAAAAACGAGGAGGACACGTCCTCCCTCGTACGGGCGGGTTTCAGACGTCGTCAAACCGCTTAAGGCGTTGCCTCATCCTTTCCCGGAAAAACTCCGGGGTTTGCCGCGCGACCCGATCAGTGACGCGGATCACAGAGGCGCAGACAATCGTAATTTCAGGATTTTTCCAAAAATTTCGGGAAGCGCGACAAAACTGCTTGACCCCCTTTCTTCACCACTCTAGAATGAAAGCGCTTCCCCTCAGGCGTCTGAAAGCAACTCTCCTTCGTCGCTCAATCATCCGGAAAGGACTTCCTTGGCGTGGCACAGGTCAATAAGGGTTTCGGTCTTCTTCTTTTTCTGATGTTCGCCGGAGCGGTCCTCGGCTCAGTCCTGACCGTGATATTCAACGCATTTCTTCCTTCGGGCCCCATCGCCACCCTTTTTCTCTCCCACGTCTCCTTCGGAAGCGGCGCTCCTGTCACATTCCACCTGGTTCTGCTCGACCTTGCCTTCGGCCTGAATATCCACATCAACCTTCTGAACATCCTCGGCATCTTTTTGGGCTACTACATCTACCGGAACTCCTGAATTTCGGGATTCCCTCAATCCTTCTTCCTGCGACGACCTGTCCCCCGGGGGGGCTTGAGCACAATCCCCTCGCCCGATGGCTTCTCTCCCCTGGCGCGAAGCAGATCGCGATAGTGGGCCGCCATCTCGAAATCCAGGGCCTCCGCTGCTGCGACCATACGCTTTCTGATTTCGGTCTCGGGAAGGGCTTCCTCCGGACCGGTCTCCTCCACTTCGCCGACGGCGCTGACGGTCACGTAATCGCTTTCGGAAACATGATAAAGCGCTTCCGGAATGCTCTTCTGAATTCCCCGCGGCTCGATCCCGTTTTGTTCGTTGAACGCGATCTGGATCGCGCGCCTCCTGCGCGTCTCGTCGATGGCCTCCTGCATGGAGCCGGTGACGGTATCGCCGTAGAAGATCACGCGTCCCCTGAGATTTCTCGCGGCCCTGCCGGCAGTCTGGATCAGGGATCGCCGTGACCGGAGGAACCCCTCCTTGTCGGCATCGAGAATGGCCACGAGGGAGACCTCGGGCAGATCGAGACCTTCCCTGAGGAGGTTGATCCCCACCAGGACGTCGAACTCCCCCCGGCGAAGGTCCCGGATAATTTCCATCCGCTCGAGGGTGTCGATCTCGGAATGGAGGTAGCGGACGCGGACCCCCCGCTCCTCGAGATATTCCGTCAGATTTTCCGCCATCCTCTTGGTGAGCGTCGTCACCAGGACCCGGTCTCCCAGAGCGACGGTCCGGCGTACCTCCTCCAGAAGATGATCCACCTGATGGAGGGCCGGGACCACCTCGATCTCGGGGTCCAAAAGTCCCGTGGGCCGGATCACCTGTTCGGCCGTCACGCCACCTGAGGCGGTCAGCTCGTAGGGACCGGGGGTGGCCGAGACAAAGAGTACCTGACGCATGACCTTCTCGAACTCTGGAAAGGTCAGGGGCCGGTTGTCGAAGGCCGAGGGCAGGCGGAAGCCGTATTCCACCAGGCTCTTTTTGCGGGAGTGGTCCCCGTGGTACATGCCTCCGACCTGCGGGATCGCCACATGGCTTTCATCGATGACCATCAGAAAATCCGGAGGGAAATAGTCGAAAAGGGTCGGAGGAGGCTCCCCGGGAGCCCGTCCCGACAGATGGCGCGAATAGTTCTCGATGCCGTGGCAGAACCCCACTTCCCGGATCATTTCGAGATCGAAAAGGGTCCGCTGCTCGATGCGCTGGGCCTCGACAAGCTGGTTGTTCCTCCGGAAATGGGCGATCCGCTCGGAAAGCTCCTCCTCGATCCCCGCAAGGGCCCCCTCCAGCTTGTCCGGAGGCAGGACATAGTGGGTTCCCGGATAGATGATCATCGACGGAACCTGGGTCAGTTCGTGGCCGGTCAGGGGATCGATCTCGCGGATCTTCTCGACGGTGTCCCCCCAGAACTCGACACGGACGGCCCGGTCCTCGAAGGAGGCCGGGAAGATGTCGACCACGTCCCCCTTCACCCGGAAGGTTCCCCGGTGGAAGTCGATCTCGTTTCGCTGGTACTGGATCTCGACCAGGCGCTCGAGAAGGCGGTTTCTCCGGATCTCCATCCCCCGCTCGAGATAGAGGTGCATCTTGAGGTAGGAATCGGGAGAGCCCAGGCCGTAGATGCACGAGACGGAGGCCACCACGATGGTGTCGAGGCGCTCCAGGAGGGCCGTCGTGGCGCTGTGGCGCATCCGGTCGATCAGGTCGTTGACCGCCGAATCCTTTTCGATGTAGGTGTCGGTGGCCGGAAGATAGGCTTCGGGCTGGTAGTAGTCGTAGTAGCTGACAAAATACTCCACCCGGTTGTTCGGGAAGAACTCCCGGAACTCGCGATAGAGCTGGGCGGCCAGGGTCTTGTTGGGGGCCAGGACCAGGGTGGGTTTTCCGGCGTTCGCGATGACGTTGGCCATGGTGAAGGTCTTCCCCGACCCCGTGACCCCGAGAAGGGTCTGGCGCGGCTTTCCGGCCCTGACGCCTTCCGACAGGACCCCGATCGCCCGGGACTGGTCTCCGCAGGGAGCGTACTCGGAAACGAGCTCGAACCGGCCGCTCCGGACCGGAACGAGGATTTCCCCCTCTTCTGCGGGCTTCTTCATGGCCGTCCCGGACCGAAGAGAAGGATCAGGACCCCGAGACCGATGACGCCCGCCCCCAGGACGTCCCAGCGGTCGGGACGGAATCCGTCGATTTTCATTGCGAAAAGGATTGAGAGGAGGACAAAGACCCCGCCGTAGGCGGCGTAGGCGCGGCCGAAGGGAAGGGGCTCGAAGGCGGCCACCACCCCGTAGAGGGCGAGCCCGGTCATGCCGAAGACCCCCATGGAGAGGGTGGCGTTTCCCTTCATCCAGAGCCAGACCCCGTAGCCTCCCCCGACTTCAAGGAGTCCCGAGAGGAGCATGATGAGAAGGATTTTCACCGGGCGCATCCTTTCGCCCTCTTTTCCGGACGCACGCCCGGCTTGACTCCCTCATAGAAATCGATCAGATTCAATCCATTCGTCCGATCCGTTGACACCCGAGGAGATTTCATGACTGTTGATCCTGTCTGCAAGACCGTCATCACCCACCACCATGCCGCCGCCGCCATCCGGATCTACGACGGCCATCTTTACTATTTCGACAGCCTGAACTGCCGCGACACCTTCGACAAGGATCCCGACCGCTATACGGCGAACGCCCCGGGCCGGACTCTCACGGTGGGCGTGATGGGTTCGGCGTCGGGAGAGCTTTCCCCCGAACAGGTTCGCCTGGCCCGGGAGCTCGGCCGTGCCATCGGCAAACGAAAATTCGGACTCATCACCGGGGCCTGCCCGGGCCTGCCATGGGAAACCTGCGCGGGCTTCAGGGAAATCGGAGGATTCTCCGTCGGAATTTCTCCCGCCCTTTCCGAAGAGGAGCACCTTCACCGGTATCATTCCCCGAACGACCTCTACGACATGATCATCTTCACCGGCTCGGGACTCATGGGCCGGGAGGTCATCAATATCCGCTCGAGCGACTTCGTCATCATCATCGGCGGACACTCCGGAACGCTGGGAGAGTTTTCCATCGCCTACGACGAAGGAAAGCTCATCGGGGTGGTCGAGGGCAGCGGTGGCATCACCCAGATTCTCGAAGACATCGTCAAGGTGGTCTCGAAGCCCACCGGAAGCACCGTTCTGAGAGACGGGGATCCAGACCGGCTTCTGGCCCGGATGATCGACTTCTACACCCAAAAGCACTACCAGCGGCCTTCGGTCTTTATGGGGTGAGAAGCAGAAGGATTCCTGGTCCCGTGAGAAAACCCTGAGTCCTGACTCCCTCAGTTCATGTCCCCAGCAGGAAACCTTCGTGGCCCGGGGATCCCTTGAGGCCCCCGGACCTGCGAAGGGTCGGTCCCAGCCGGAACCTCTTGAGGCGATCCAGCCCCCTGCCCTGTCCTGATTATCCCCGGCAGGTCGTTTCAAGGCAACCCTCTTTCGCCTTCCCCTCCTCCTCAATCCTTCCGGAAAGACTACAAGACTATAGGTAATGAAAAGATCAAAAGACGGGACATCTCCCGTCTTTTTTGTCTTTGCCTCCCCGAAGCCCCTGTCCTCCTTTGTTCATCAAGGATCACAACTTATTTAGAAAATGATGACTACTTTATAATTTATAAAAATGAGAGGGAAACGATAAGAAATTTCCTACTTAGGTTTTAAATTTCACTACTTAAGTAGTATTTACTGTTTTCATCATTTTGTTAATACTTTTATCGGTATTTATTGCTAGTCGATTTTTATAAAGAGCTAAGGAAAGGTCATGTTATCTCCCGAAGGAAAGATCCTTCGTCATGAAGATGCGGGAGTTTTCTGTTCGGGAATGTTTTTGTTCCCTTAGGGGAGGAGGTCCAAAATGGAGTCTTCGAGAAAAAACAGGAGTTCTTTCCAGAGTAAGGCTACGAACAAGTCAAGACCTTCTAATGCCCTTAAATCTTTCCTTTTTTTCTCTTCAATGATCCTCCTTGTCGGTTCTTTTTCTGCCTGCGGGGGCGGCTCTTCTGGAGGGGGAGGCAGCACTGCCGGAGGCGCTTCGACGGGTACCTCTTCAATTTCAGGGACTGTCATGGGGGGACTCACAGGAATCGCCAATGCGGCGATGGAATTATGTGAGGCTCAATCTTCAGGTCCGCCGCTGACTCTAGGAACCGGGACTTCAGATTCAAATGGGAAATTTACGATACATTACAATCCCCCTTCAACACCCGGTCTTTTGCTCTATGTTGTGGCAAAACCAGGGAGTTCCAATAATCAGAATCTCAATCTCATGAATGTCGTAGGGGTTTCAGGAGCCACTCCTCCTTCTAATCTTGTTGTTAATGAATTGACGACTGTTGCGGTAGCCTATGAGGCCATTAGCAATGGGTTGACCCTAACAGGACTTTCTCTATCCGGATCATCCACTCAAGTGGCAAATTTTAACAAAAATTTTTCAAATCTGGTCAACCCCATATTGGGCACGATCTCCTCAACGGCACCAAACACTGTGCCGACCACTGATCTTTATGAATTAGCCAACGGACTTGAAAACTGTGTCAACAATACCTCTTCCTGTAGTGGGTCAAATTCTCCGAATCTCAGCAATATTGAGACGGCGACAACAAATCTCGTAAATCAAACAAATAATGGACCAACCGTTACGACCGTCGGAAGTTCATCCGGAACCTATAGTACATCAAATAATAATTCTACGAACTCCAGTTCCCCGATCGGAACACTCCTCACTGCTAATGTCGATTCATCCGGTAACTACTCCCTGGAAACATTTCCTTTTACCGCCACAGGAAACATTCCCACCTCTTCTCCGGCGACAAGCCTGTCGATAGCCTCAGGTCAGGTTCCGGTGGGAGGAGGGTTCGACAGCTCTTACAACGTCTATGCTGTCGCGACAACAAATTCCACAAATACCTCGGAAACAATCACTCTTTATAATTATTCTCCTACCTCGGGATTCGGATCGGCACTCAACTCTGTGACCCTTAATGCCACCTCTGGGAATACTTGTAACTCAGGAGGAGGGATCAATACCATCTACCATTCGGTCTTTGCGAGTTGTACGGGAAGCTCAAATCCCCAATTTTGTATTTACTTTTATAATGCCAGTGGACTCCAGCCATGCGTAGAGCCTTCCTTCCCTTCGTCGCTCAATACTCAGAACTTAAGGGGGGATAATGCTCTCAATCTTTTATGGGTAAGAAACAGAACTCAAAATTCTACTTCAACGACCTATTCCTATTCGGGCGTCTTCAAAATCTCTTATTCTTCATCTTCCTTATCCTTGGGAACGGAAACAACATTTGGTCCGGTTTCGCTTACAGTACCCTCGACCAATGCCACGAGTTTTGGCTTTGACAATAACATAGGTCTGATATTCTTTTCTGCCTATTGCAATTCCAGTGGTTGTCCCTCTTCGGAGCCACTCGATATTCTCTCCTTCAATACTTCAACGGGAGTGATCAATTCATCTGTCATTTCCCAAACAATTGGAAGTGGCAATCTCTTGAATTCGCCTCTTTCATACAACGCAGGATCTTCTTCGGATTTAGATCAGACAGACCAGATCTTTTTCCTTGAATCTTATTCGTCCGGGATCAATTTTACCCCTTACTCCTATACCCCGTCCGGAGCAGTCACCCAATTAACCGGGCTGACCCTTTCGTCACTTTCCTCTCCCAACGGCAATACCAATGCCATGATCGATCCCAATTCCCATATCATATTCGTGCCGGAGGGAAGCTCAAGCACAGCCAACGGGATCGAGGCAATTCTTTACAATAAATCCGGTACCATCTCAAATTCAAATATCAGCAACCCCATTTCTCCGAAATCCGGCCTTCTTGTGCCGAGTTGTTCAAACTCTTGCAACAACATTCCCAACTTTCTGTTTGACGCCGTGAATTAAATTCTCCCGGGGGAAGAAGGATATTCCTTCTTCCCCTTCTTCCCTGGACTGATCCCCCGGACGACCTCTCCTACTTTAGTGCTCCCTTGTCAAGACAGAAAATCGGCCGAAACTCTTCATGTTGCTGGGACGCCCAAGACCTCACATCAATTTTGGCAATTATAAGTTGGCTGATTATATTTTACGCATGACATTCCCCACGACATCACAAGGAGCTTGTCCGACAGCCATGCCCCGGTGCAGTTCCTGACGGGACCGCACCAGTGTGGCAAAAGCACGCTTCTTTCCCATCTTTCGGGGTCTTCTTTTCAAGAGGTCCCCTTCGACGATCTGCAGTTGCGGACCCTGGCCAACCAGGATCCGGGACTTTTCCTGGAACAATTCAAGCCCCTTGTTTTGCTGGATGAAGTCCAGTATGTTCCCAATCTCTTTCCGGAAATCAAAAGGTACGTCGACGCACAAAAGAGAATTCGCCTCGAGACCGGCCGACCGGTCCCCGTGTCCATCCTCCCGCATCAAACGGCCATTCCGGTTCAGAATGCCCAATAAGAAAAAGGCCGCGCTTCTATAGTCTCCGTCAGAAAAGGGATGGTTCTTGATGACGAAGTACAGAAGGTGGGCGGCCTTGGCCTCGCCCCTCGGATAGGGGGGCAATTTCCTTTTTCTTTTGCC
>JAKCDE010000056.1 GCA_021838585.1 Nitrospirota bacterium | reverse complement strand
CGAAAAAGAGCGGAGACTTGCTCCCGCGAAGCCCGGACCGCAAGATCCACGTCACGAAGCGACCGCCCGAGACGAAGATCCCGCAGGGCCCCCCCGACCACCCAGACTGCCGTCCCCTCCTTCTGGAGTCGGGACAGAACTGGCCCGATCCGCAGGGACAGACGTCTGGCAAGCCCCTCTGGAATATCTCCTTTCCCCCCGATACGGGACGATCCGCCAGCGATCACCGTTCCTCCATGATAAGGATTCTCATTGTCTTCCGGTCACCTTTGGCTGTTTCATCCGACATTTTCCATCGCCCTTCAAGCCCCTCCCCCAATCAAAACATCGATATATTTAAAAATATTATTGAAGTTACATAGAAAATGGATTTGGCATCAAAGATGCTTTTCGGGTCCGGCTGTTTGAACGAACCGGCTCCCGATTGCAAGCCGGAACACATCCCAAGGAGTCTCCCTTTGACTGGTTTTATCTCTCCCCGATCGTCGATCCTCATCCTCCTGGCGTCGATCCTCGTCCTCAGGTTGGTCAGTCCGGTCCCCGCCCGGGCCGATGACCCTGTCGTCATCACCCCATCCGCCGGAATCGAGAACGGAGGGCTGGCCTTCGGGGCCAACCTTCGCTATTTCTTCCTTCCCAACCTGGGGGGCGAGATCGACGGAGGATACGGGGATTCCCTTTGCCAGAACTGCCACCTCTCGGAAACCACCCTCACGGCCAACCTGGTCTACGAGATCCATCCCGTCCCAATCCTCTCCTTCTTCGTCGTGGCCGGTGGAGGCGTGGGCCTGCTCGCCCTTTCCTCACCCGAGAGCGGGAGGACCGTTCTGGATCTCTTCGATTTGGGGTTTGGCTCAACTCTCAACCTGACAAAGAACATCGGACTGACCCTCGAGGACCGGTGGTTTTTCCCCCTCACGGGGCAGCTTCCGAATGTGACAGGGGGAAACCTCACCGCCGACCGGATTTTCCTGGGAGTCTCCACCGCCTTCTGATCCTTTTCTATCACCCTTTATCCACGAGCGCCATGATGCCCAAAAACCCTTCACCGGGACGCCCCCGGCGTCCCGCTTTTGTTCGCCTGGCCCTGTCCGCCTCCCTTCTGCTTCTTCTTGGAGGATGCAAGGGAACGACCCTCACCTTCCCCCAGACACCGGAAGGACTGAACGGCCCTTCTCTCCTCACGGCCTCAGGAGTGTCCTACGACGGTCCCATCGTCGGAGGGACGGTCGCCGTCGGGCAGTACCAGTCCGACGGCTCCCTCCTCCCTCTCGGGACCGTCACCACCGATCGAAACGGCAATTTTTCCATCACCAGCCTGTTCGATCCCGCAGGAGGACCGGTCAGCTTCACCCTGACCGGGGGGTCGACCATCGACATCGCAAGCGGAGCCACCGTGACCTTCACCACCGGAGAATCATTGAGCACACTTCTTCCGGCAGAAGATCTCACCCGGGCCACGGTCGTCCTGACCCCCTTCTCCTCCCTTGAGGCGACCGAAGCCCAGACCCTCATCGCACAGGGGAGTGCTCCGGAGGCCGCCCTGACCCAGGCCCGGAGCGACTGGAACCAGTTTCTGGGATTCGACCCGGCCGAGGTTCCGCCGTCCAATCTTCTCACGGGTCCCGCCAGCGCGAACGCTTCCGGCATTTACGGGCTTCTCCTGGCAGGCCTCTCCCAGCTGACCAACCACATCGGCACCACCAAAAGCCTTGCCCCGGGAACGGCCAATCCCATGGGACTCTTGACCCTGCTCGAAGAAGACGAAGGCGACGGGGTCTTCAACGGGCTCACCCCCGGCAATCCCACCCCGCTCACCTATTACGGCTACACCCTCTCCTCCGAGACTCTCCGCCAGGATCTCACCGCCGAGGCGCTGATCTTCCTGTGGAGCGGGCAGAACCAGTCGGGGCTTACTCCGGCTTTGACCGACGGCATTCTGAACGGGATTGCCCTCAATACCGGCCCGCTCTTTCCGCCCTCTCCCTCGCCATCGCTCCCTGATCCGGGCACCCCGCAGGTCACCATCACCAACCCCGTCTCCGGACTCTACTACAACGGAACGATCGGGATCTCCGCTTCGGCCACCGACAGCCTGGGCATCGCCCAGATGGTCATGACCGGCCAGAACGTGGAGCTTCCCGGAGGCTCCGTCTCGGGGAACCCCATCATCACCTCCCTCGACACCACAAAGAGTCCTTCGGGACCCGCGAGCCTCTCCGCCACCGCCACCGACTACGCCGGGAACACCCGGACTGCCACCGTCGCCTTCATCATCGACAACACGCCGCCGGTCCTCTCCAACCTCTCCCCCGCCAACGGATCGATCTATGCTCCCGGCTGCACCGGCACCGACCTGCTCGTCACCGTCACCGGAACTTTGACCGATACTTTATCGGGGCCTTCAACAGTCCAAGTCCAAGAAACATCTCCAATAAACACTGCAATTGGAACAACATACACATCGGTTAACAGCACCACCGGAAGCTTTAGCTTCAATTTCAGCGTCCCACCCAACGGCTGTGCAGACAATCCTGTCGCATTCACAATCAATGGATTTGATAATGTACAAAACGAAACTAGCTTAAATTACACACTTATCGTCAAAAATTAAGAACGGGCCGGGTCAAAATAAAAAGGGCCGACCGGAACATTCTCCGGTCGGCCCTTCCCGTCAGGTTGCGGTCATCTCGCCGTAGCCCCGGATCAACCCGCCATCCGGCCCGCCTCCCGAATCGGTTGTTTCTCTTCCTCGGGACAAAAATCCACCTCTGTGGTCGATCGTTCGAAAAAGACCTTGAGAAAGAGGCCGAATGTGGAGAACAGACGGTAGCGAATGATCGGAAGCTTGTTGATGTAGACGAGATTCCACAAAAACCATCCCAGGATCCCTGTCAGGGTGAACTGCTTGGCCGAAAGGAGGGCGTAGTTGTCCCCGATCGAGACGAACCCCCCCACGTGACGATGGGCAAAGGTGATCTCGGGTTTCTTGATGAGACGGGCCGCGATGTTGTGGGCGACCACCCGGGCCTGCCGGACGGCGGTCTGGGCGGTGGGAGGATAGGGCTTCTGCTCGAAGGGATCGATGGCATGGGCATTGTCGCCCAGGATCCAGACATGATCCATCGTTTTGGCTTCAAGCGTCGAGCGGACGATGATCCGTCCTGAAGGATCCTTGTCGAGGGGGAGTTCCCGGACCAGGGGGTTGGTCTTGACTCCGGCAGACCAGACGAGCGTGGAGGCAAGAAAACCCGATCCAGATGTAAGGCGGACCATGGTTCCGTCCCAGGACTCGAGACGGGTCCCGAGCATCACTTCGATCCCGATCGACTCCAGACGACGGATGGCTTCCTGGGAGAGTTTCTCCGGAAGAGACGGGAGGATGCGGCCGGTCGCCTCGACAAGGACCACGCGGATCTCGTCTTTTGTGATCCTGCGTCCGAAGTCCCGCAACAGCTCCCGGTGGGCGTACTCATAAATCTCGCCCGCCAGTTCAACGCCGGTCGGACCGGCCCCCACCACCACAAAGGTCAGAAGACCGCGCTTGATTTCGGGATTTTCTTCCCAGTAGGCCCTCTCGAACTGTCGGATGATGTGGTTGTTGACGCGGGCGGCGTCCTCGAGATTCTTGAGGGTGAAGGCCCGCCGTTCGAGGTCCAGGTTCCCGAAGAAGTTGGTCTCAGACCCCAGGGCGATCACCAGGTCGTCATAGGGAAGAGAGCGATGGGTCGTACGCACCTGGCGGTTTTCCAGGTCGATCCCTTCGATCTTCCCGACGTGGGCGTGGACCCTGGTCTTCCGGAAGATCTTGCGGATGGAATGGGCGACGTAGCGGGGCTCGAGCGCTCCGGTTGCCACGCTATGCAGCATGGGAGTGAAGAGGAAATAGTTCCGGCGATCCACGACCGTCACCCAGACATCGGGACGATGCTTTCCAAGGAATCTGGACAGATACACCGCCGTGTAAAGTCCGCCGAATCCGGCCCCCAGAATCAGGACCCGATAAGGCTTTTCGGTTTCAACCGCCTCCCCAGCCATAGCCCTTTCCCCTCCTCCCCGACGCTCCCACAGTCATAAAAAAACTTCTTCATTGATTCTACCCGGAAGATTCTGCCGGATCAAAAATCCTGTCGGAAAATCTGAAGAGACAAAGGGAAAGGCTCTTACAACAACGGTTCGTTTTCTCCCCCGATCCCTTTTCCGTTTTCAGCCTGGAATCCTGACCGGCGCAGCGACGCAATTGCGCGCGAAAGGTAGCCATGATAAAATTATTTTTTTGAGGAGGGAACTTCATGTCCCAGGGTCATCCGCAGTACCCCATGGTCAACCACATGGGCCAGATCCTCATGGCCGGCTTCGCCTTTCTCTTTGTGGGGGGACTTCTGACGATTTTCGCGCAATGGGTTTACAACCGGTTCATTCGCAGAACCCCGCCTCCCGAGTACACCGAAAAACCGAAATTCCTCGACCGGGATTGATCGTCCTATCATTTTCGAGGACTTCTTTCCTCTTTCGTCATCACCGTGGAGACTGATATGTCTGATTCTCCCAGGGCGGCTGACTCTCTGCCACTCGTGGCCATACTCGGCCGACCCAACGTCGGAAAATCGACCCTGTTCAACCGTCTTCTGGGAGAAAACCGGGCCATCGTGGAAGACCAGCCCGGGGTCACCCGGGACCGCCACTATGCCACCGTCACCCGAGGGCCCTGGACTTACCGGC
>JAKCDE010000017.1 GCA_021838585.1 Nitrospirota bacterium | reverse complement strand
CCTCGAGCGGAAGGACGAGGAGAGTCCCGAGGTTCCGGATCTCTCCGGGTGGTCTCCCGCACCGACGACGCTCCCGGACAAGGAGGCCCTGACGCCTTCGGATGTCTCCCGGATCGCCGAGGAGCTCTGCACATTCCACGACACCTTTTCCGGCGTCTTCCGGGACAAGCGGGTCCGGGCCCATGGCGTCGTCTATCTGGCCGGCCTTTGCAGCACGCTCGTGCGAAAGAGCGTCGAGCCCATCGCGCTTTCCATGAAGGTCGGGGTCCGGAGCCTCCAGCGGCTCATGACCGGACGCGAATGGGACGAAAAGGCCATGCAGCATCTCTACAAGGAGCGTCTCGCGTTCGAGATCGCCTCCCAGACTCCGGATGAGACCGAGCTGTCGATGCTCACCGTCGACGACAGCTCCTTCGTCAAGAAGGGAAAGGAGTCGGTCGGGGTGGCCCGCCAGTATTGCGGCCGTCTCGGAAAGGTCGAGAACTGCCAGACGGGCGTCTTCGTGGGCTACGTCGGCCCCCGGGGGCACGGCCTTCTCGACGCCCGCCTCTACATGCCGGAAGAGTGGTTTTCCGAGACGGAGGAGTTTGCGGATCGCCGCGAGAAGACCGGCGTTCCCAAGGACCTCACGTTTGCGACCAAGCCCCGGATCGCGGGCGAGATGATCAAGACACTCCGCGAGGACGGACGCTTCCCGGCCCGGTGGGTCGGATGCGACTCCTTCTACGGCGCCAACCGGGAGTTCCTGGATTCGCTCCCTCCGGATCTCTGGTACTTTGCCTCGATCCGGAGCAACGCCCGCGTCCTCCGGAATCCGCCCAAGTGGGAGGTGCCTCCCCGCAAGAGCGCCAAGGGAGCCCCTCCCTCCAAGGTCCGCCTCGCGGAAAAGCCCCAAACCGTGGCCGAGATCGCAAAGACGGCCTCCTTTGTCCCCCTGATCCTCAAGGACGCGTCCAAGGGCCCTCTGGGGGCCAGAATCTGCGCCCTGCGCGTCTATCCCGTCCCCGAAACCGAAAAGGACTCCTCCCGGGCCGAGTGGCTCATCCTGCTCAAGACCCCCGACGGGGAGATGAAGTATGCCTTCTCGAACGCCCCGGAGACCACCTCCCTCGAGACCTTCGGAACGGTCTCGACCCTTCGCTGGTCCATCGAGCAGTGCTTCCTCGAGTGCAAGTCCTATCTCGGCATGGGGCACTACGAACACCGCTCCTGGATCGCCTGGCACCGCCACATGACCTATGTCTTTCTCGCGCACCTCTTCGTCACGATCGTCCGTCGAAGGCTGGGGGATAAAAAAAAACATCACGTTTTCCCTCGCCCAACAACTCACGGCCGCCGCTCTTTTCTCCCCGTCCCTCGACAAGGAACACGCGATCTCCCTCGTCGTCTACTACCTCCGGAGAAACGAGATCGCGGCCAGATCCCATAGAAAACGAACCGTGGCCCACCTCGCGGCTCAGGGATTCCTCTTGAACACCGGCTGACCCCCTTCGATCGACGGCTCCCCCCTGTTCCCGATTGTCCCGTTCGAAGCGGGACGACGGGAGAGTTGCGTCTTTTTGACTCCCTCCTGCCTGTTTTTCGACTGTTTTTCCTTGAGAACCCCCTCAAAAACGGGACGTCTCCCTCCCGATCCCCCGATATTTTTTTCGGGAACCCTCTTTTTTTGCCTCCGAAACAGCCCTCCCGCCCCCCTGGCGTGCCCGCCTCCCCCCCCAGAATAGGGAGGCGCGACTAAAAAGCCGCTGTAGTGTTAAACTAAATTATTGTTATTGAAAGATAAATGTAAAAACAAAATCGCAAGGTGTTACAGAAAAACAATATTGTCGCTATTCAATCATGATAATGACTTATCAGTTATGCAACAGCCTCTCGAATTCAGAAAAAACTGTGGGAAGGATCGCTCTGGTCCCCCAGCTATTTTGCCGGAAGCTGTGGGGGAGCCCCCATCGCTGTGATTCGCCAGTACATCGAACAGCAGAAGACGCCACATTAAAAGCCGCTACAGGGACGGCCATGCCGTCCGCGCTATCCTTCCCCGCCCTGAAGGGCGAGGGTTGCCGCGCGATTGGATCAAGGTTTCTCCCCTTTCGGAAAATCATCCTCACCTCTCTGCACAAGAATGATGTTGATTCCGAGAAGCTCCAATGCCTCCAAAACCTTGCCGATATGAGCCGTATTCTTCCCCTTTTCGATCTCAGGCATCATGCGACAACCAGAATTCATCGCACCCGCAACATCCGTCTGACGAAGCCCGCTATTTTTCCGGATATGGCGAATGACCTTCCCGATATCCGTTGCGTTTGAAAGGATCATCCTCAAAATCCCCCCTGGTCTTTCTGGAAATCCACGAAGACAGCCTTTCCATGACCCTCAAGCCAATTTCGATCTTTGAGTTCCTATTACGGCGTGAAATCAGGGAAGAGTCTTGAACGGCGCGGAGGGGGAAGGGGCGGAGAAAAAACTGACGAATCGAGCTCTGGCATAGGGCCGTACCCAAGACGCCTAGTGGCCACCTCGAATCTTTTCGAGAGCAGATCGGCCAAGGGACCGCTTCCCCGCATGCGTGTTCCAAAATCCGAATCGTAGAGGGCGCCCCGATGAAAGGCTCTCAACCGATTTTCCACCTTTTTGGCTGAATCCGGGTAATGGTGCGAAAGCCATTCCAGAAAGAGCTCACGCACCTCGAGCGGAAGGCGCAGGAGAATGTATCCCGCCGAGAGAGCTCCCGACCTTCTCGACCTTTCAAGGATTCCCTCCAGTTCATGATCGGTCAGCCCCGGGATGACCGGAGCTACGAGAATCCCGACCGGAATCCCCGACTCAGACAGTTTCCGGATCGTCTCCAGTCGTCGCAATGGACGCGTGGCCCGTGGCTCAAGCTTCCCGGAAAGATCATCATCCAGTGTGGGAAGGGAGATGAAAACCTGGACACATCGATTGGCCGCCAGGGATGTCAGGAGGTCGAGATCCCTCTCGATGAGGGCCGACTTCGTGACGATGGTGAGCGGATGGCGGACGCGGTCCATCACTTCGAGGACCGATCGGGTGATCTTCAGGCCCTCTTCCGCCGGCTGGTAGGAGTCGGTGTTGATTCCGAGGGCTATCGGCTCGCATCGATAGGTTTTCCTGCCCAACTCCTTTTCAAGAAGAAGGGCTGCATCCTTCTTGAAAAAGATTTGCCTCTCGAAGTCCAGCCCCGGAGAAAGACCAAGATAGGCGTGAGTGGGCCGGGCAAAGCAGTAGATGCATCCATGCTCGCATCCCCGGTAGGGATTCAGGGAGCGGGAAAAGCCAACATCCGGAGAAACGTTTTCGCACAGGACCGAACAGGCCGAGTCAGGGCGAATGATCGTGTCGTTCGGATACAGAACCTGTCCCTCCGCCTCCGGAATGATCTCCCGGATCTCCTTTTCGTAACGGTTGTCGGGAAGCGAGAGGGCACCCCGGCCCCGGGGAGAGATCGGTTTTCTGCTCATCAAACTTTCTCGGGATAACACGGATTTCCGGAAAAAGTCCTTTTTTCCGGTTCGAAAAATATAGTATAACTACTCCGACCTGACCTCAACCAAGTAAACCGGAAGGAGAAAGACATTGTCCTTTTTTCCTATTGCTCATAGAAAACCGGGGTTCATCACCGGAGTTGCCCTTACTCTCGGCATGACCGTCATTCTGTCCTTCACATCCACCGCATCCGGAGCCCCAGGGGATCCCGCCAGAGGAAAAAAGATCTATAAGGGGCTATGCATCCAGTGTCATGGAGTCAAGGGAGACGGAAACGGGGTTGCCGCGCCGGCACTCATGGAAAAACCCGCCAATTTCACCGACCCCAAAACCTGGCAGATGGGTGACGAAGCCTTTTATATCCACGTCATCCGTCGTGGACGAAAAATCATGCCCGCCTTCTGGGATGTCATCGATCCCCAGCAGATTCGGGACGTTCTCTCCTACGAGAGAACCTTCCTCAAAAAGTAGTTCCCGCAGAGGTCCGTCCCGGCCCGGCCGGGTCAGGGACCGACCTCGGAAACCAGCACCTGGCTCTTGCGATCCGGATCATAGAGCAATTTTCTCTCGGGAGGCAGGATCTCCGGATTTGACGGCACGAAGCCCCGTTCCATGAACCACCGCGAAGACTGGGTCGTCAGAACGAATATTTTTTTGAGCCCCAATCGTTTCGACTCCGCGCGACACCAGGCCAGAAGCTGTTCTCCACGACCTGCGCCCTGGTATTCGGGAAGAATGGCAAGGCAGGCCATCTCGGCCATGGACGAGGCAGGATAGGGTGTCAGGGAGACACAGCCGATCACAGTCCTGTCCCGGCATGTGACCGTGAAATGCTCAAGCTCCATCTCGAGACGCTCCCGTGGCCTTCGAACGAGAATTCCGCCCGCCTCGAGGGGACGAATGATCCCCAGGATATCGACCAGGTCGTCGAGGACCGCCGGTCGGATATGTTCGAAAGGATCCCTGGACACAAGCGTTCCGATCCCGTCGCGGGTGAATAACTCCAGCAGGAGGGCCCCGTCCCGCCTTCCGTCGAGAAGATGGAGGCGCGGGACGCCCTGGTCCAGGGCATCGTAAAGGACCGAAAGAGGGAGAGAGGACTCCGACTCCCGGGCTCGGGCCTCGGAAAGAACAAGCTGTCTCAGGGCTTCTCCCCGCACGTTCCGGATCTCCGGGGCCAATCCGAGCAAAATGATTTTGGAGGCTCCCACTGAAATCGCCGCCCGGGAGGCAACTTCATAGGACAGGACATTGAAAATCTCCCCGGTCGGCGAAAAAGCGAGGGGAGAGAGAAGCACGACATCTCCCTGGTCCAGGTGGTGCCGGACGGCCTCGGATTCGATCCGCCGAACCGTCCCGGTGTAGAGAAAGTCAGTCCCGTCGATCACGCCCAACGGCCGTCCGATGACGAAGTTTCCGGAGACCACCCGGATTCGTGATCCTGCCATGGGAGTCCCGTCGGTCCCCTGGGAGAGGGCAGATTCGATTTCAAAACGGATTCTTCCCACGGACTCCATGAGAGGTCCCAAGGCTTCCGGAGGGGTGATCCGGCGCCTTCCGACGCGGGAGGTTTCGACAGACCTGGATTCGAGGGTGGCATCGATCTGGGGACTTGCCCCGAAGACAAGGACAAGACGGATTCCGAGACTCGACAGAAGGGCGACGTCATGCGCCAGGGCGCCCATGCGGCCATTTGCCAAAAGATTTCCATCCAGCAGGATGACAAAGGTGTCCCCCCGGAAGCGATGGATGTAGGGAGAGGCCTCACGAAACCACTCCACATACCCGGGCCTGTCCTTCTCCGGGCTTTCTCCATGCCTTTTATTCTCCACCATCCCTCTCGCTCCCCGTTTCACCGTTTGGAGACATGTCTTCTTTCGATCATACCTTTTTGAGAAGAACTCCTTCAAACCACCGGCAAGTCGGCCCGCCGGAACAGCCTCCCCAACGGGCTCTTCAGAATCTGTTCATCACGACTCAAATCGGCTATGATGAGACCATCGTTTTCCCAATGATAGTATGGATTCTCAGGGAGGGGCTTTGGCGACAAAAAAGGATTCGAAGACCGAATGCTGGATCGTCACAGGAGGAGCCGGATTCATCGGCTCAAATTTCGTCAGGATGGTCCGGAGACAAAAACGGGCCCGGGTCGTGACCTTCGATCGGCTCACCTATGCCGGCAACCTTGCCAACCTTGACGACCTCAAAAAAGATCCGGATCACATTTTCGTCCAGGGAGACATCCGGGACCGGAAGGCGGTCGCCGACCTCTTTTCCCGATACCATCCCACGGGTATTTATCATTTCGCCGCGGAAAGCCATGTCGACCGGTCGATCGAAAGCCCCGAAGCCTTTATCGAAACCAACGTGACCGGGACCTTCGTTCTTCTAGACGAGTCGCTCCGGTACCTCCGGAACCATGGGGCAGAGCGGAATTTCCGGTTCCTCCATGTCTCCACCGACGAAGTCTACGGATCGCTTCTGCCGACGGATCCCCCCTTCACAGAAAAGACGCCATACGCCCCCAACTCTCCCTATGCCGCATCGAAGGCCGCATCCGACCACCTGGCCCGGGCCTATGTCCACACCTACGGACTCCCCCTGGTCACGACCAACTGTTCGAACAACTACGGCCCATGGCAGTTCCCCGAAAAACTCATTCCCACCGTCATTCTTGCCGCCATCGAAGAACGTCCCATTCCCGTTTACGGAGATGGCCTCAACATCCGGGACTGGATCTTCGTGGAGGACCACTGCGAAGGGGTCATCGCCGCCTTCGACAGGGGACAGACGGGAGAGACCTATGCCCTGGGAGCGGGCAATCCCCGAACCAACCGGGAGGTCGTATCGGCCATTTTGGAAGTCCTGGACAGAATCCATCCCTCTCCGGACGGATCGTCGTACAACCGGCTCGTTACCTCCGTTCCCGACAGACCTGGCCATGACCGCCGCTACGAGATCGACGCAGCCAAAGCCCGGAAGGAGCTCTCCTGGAAACCGGGCCACACCTTTGCCCAGGCCCTGGAAAAGACCGTCCGGTGGTACCTAGACCACACCGCCTGGTGGAGCGATCTCCGGGCTCGCTACGACGGATCGCGTCAGGGAACCGGCCGAAAAATCAAATCAGGAGCATCATGATGAAAGGGATTTTGCTGGCCGGAGGTTCGGGGACCCGCCTCTACCCGCTGACCCGGGCGGTCAGCAAGCAGTTGATGCCGGTCTACGACAAACCCATGGTCTACTACTCCCTCACAACCCTCATGCTGGCGGGAATCCGGGATATCCTGCTCATCTCCACCCCGGAGGACACCCCCCTCTTCCAGCGGCTGCTCGGAGACGGGTCCCAATGGGGAATCTCTTTGTCCTATGCCGTCCAGGCAAAGCCCGAAGGCCTTGCCCAGGCCTTTTTGATCGGGGAGGCCTTCATCGGAAACGATTCTGCCTGTCTGGTTCTGGGAGACAACATCTTTTACGGACACGGCCTCTCAGAAACCCTTCAGAAGGCAGCACAGCTTTCTCTCGGTGCCCAGATCTTCGGATACGCGATTCGCGATCCGGAACGATACGGCGTCCTCGCCTTTGACGAAAAAGGGGAGGTCCGCGAGATCGTCGAAAAACCCCCCCATCCTCCGTCGCGCTATGCCGTTCCCGGGATCTATTTTTACGACCGGACCGTGGTCAGCCGGGCCCGTTCCCTTTCCCCTTCCTCCCGGGGCGAGCTCGAGATCACCGACTTAAACCGCCTCTACCTGAAGGACGGCATGCTGAAGGTGGAAAAGATGGGTCGGGGAACGGCCTGGTTCGACACCGGAACCCACGAGTCGCTTCTGGAGGCCTCCATCTTCATGGAAGTCATCGAGCGGCGGCAGGGAATCAAGGTGGCCTGCCCCGAAGAGATCGCCTACCGGATGGGATACATCGGAAAGGAAGAGGTTCTCGCCCTCGCCGCACCCCTCAAGAACGGGTACGGGGCATACCTTCGCGAAATGCTTGTCCTTGAGGAGGGCGAATGGACGTAAAGGAAACCTCTCTTCCGGGGGTCCGGCTCCTGTCGCCCCGGATCCACGGGGACAGCCGGGGCTTTTTCATGGAAACCTTTCACGCCAAAACCTTCGAGCGCCACGGAATCCCCCAGCTTTTCGTCCAGGACAACCATTCCCGCTCCTCTCACGGCGTGACCCGTGGACTCCATTTTCAGAGGCGCCACGGACAGGGGAAGCTCGTCCGAGTCGTGACCGGAGCCGTCTTCGATGTGGCTGTCGATCTTCGGTCCGCCTCCCCCACCTTTGGGCGATGGTTCGGAACGGTCCTCTCCGAGGACAACCATCTGATGATGTACATTCCCGAGGGTTTCGCCCATGGGTTCCAGGTGATCAGCGACCAGGCCGACTTCCTGTACAAATGCACCGATTTCTATGACCACGAGGACGAAGGGGGCATCCTCTGGAACGATCCGGAAATCGGAATCGAATGGCCCCTCCGGGACGTCGTCGTGTCGCAAAAAGATGGTAGCTACCCCCCTCTTTCCCGAACTCCGCGGAGCCAGCTTCCGATCCTTCGTTAGCCATATCCGACTCAATATCGCCGAGAAACGTCCCCATTCAAGCCGGACAACCTATTGACTTTAGGCCAGGGTCTAAATAATAATATTCAAGTTTGCCGTCTACAGATCCCATTAACGTCCCCATCGTCTAGCCGGCCTAGGACATCGCCCTTTCACGGCGGTAACACGGGTTCGAATCCCGTTGGGGACGCCATATTTTAAGCCACCCTAAGAAAATATTCCCGAATTAATTTCCTATTTGCACACAAATTTGTACTTAATCACCAGCCGCGATCCAAATCCTTACAGGGGAGAGAAGGCATTTTTCTGAGCAATCTTTCTTTTTGATAATCATTTATTATCATTTTCATAGAAAAGATTCACTATACTTATAGTTTTTCCTTCGTTTATATTTGACCAAGACGCGTTTGGTGCTGCCGTGAATCCTCTGAAAAATATGGAGAAAACTTCCGCCAGTTTGGTATAGTGAAAAAATGTTTCCCAAAAATGATTCTTACCGTCAGGAGAACGCCATGCCGAGGACAATCATTGAAAAGATATGGGATGACCATGTCGTTACGGAGGACCAGGGAACGGTCCTCCTCTACATCGACCGCCAGCTGGTCCACGAAGTCACGAGCCCCCAGGCTTTCGAAGGGCTCCGAATGGCTGGACGCAAGGTTCGCCGGCCGGATCTGACATTCGCCGTTCCCGACCACAACGTGCCGACCACCGACCGATCGCACGGAATTTCCGATCCGGTCAGCGCGCTCCAGGTCAACACCCTGGAGAAGAATACCCAGGAATTCGGTGTCACCTATTTTTCCATGAACGACCCGCGCCAGGGCATCGTTCATGTGATCGCCCCCGAACAGGGAATCACCCTTCCGGGACTCACCATCGTTTGCGGAGACAGCCACACGGCGACACACGGGGCTTTCGGGGCCCTCGCCTTCGGCATCGGCACCTCCGAGGTGGAGCATGTGCTGGCCACACAGACTCTTCCCCAGACAAGGCCAAAGACCATGGAAATCAGGATCGAGGGGACGCCCGCTCCCGGAGTAACACCCAAGGACATGATCCTGGCTGTCATCGGCCAGATAGGAACGGCGGGAGGAACCGGACATGTTCTCGAATTCACGGGAGAAGCGGTCAGGTCCCTCACCATGGAAGGACGGATGACGCTGTGCAACATGGCAATCGAAGCCGGAGCCCGTGCCGGTCTGGTGGCTCCCGACGAGGTGACCTTCGCCTATCTGAAGGGCCGTCCCTACGCGCCCAAGGGAGAGCTCTGGGAGCGGGCGGTTGCCTATTGGAAGTCCCTCCCCACGGATCCAGATGCCACCTATGACAGAACGGTCACCGTCGACGCCTCCCGCCTCTCCCCCCAGGTGACCTGGGGCACCAACCCCGGTCAGGTGACGGGCGTCGACGGCCGGGTCCCCGACCCCGAACAGATCACCGACCCCGTCGAACGCGAATCCGCCAGAAAAGCCCTGGCCTACATGGGGCTCACACCTGGGATGCGAATCACTGACATTCCCGTCACGCGCATATTCATCGGATCCTGCACCAACGGGCGCATCGAGGATCTTCGTGCCGCAGCCGCGATCGTCAAGGGACGCAAGGTCGCAAATGGTGTGAGCGCCATGGTTGTCCCGGGCTCCGGCCTTGTCCGCCTGCAGGCCGAAAGGGAAAACCTTCACAGAATTTTCATTGAAGCCGGTCTCGAGTGGCGTGAGCCAGGATGCTCCATGTGTTTGGGCATGAATCCCGATCAGCTGTCGCCCTTCGAGCGGTGCGCCTCCACTTCGAACCGGAATTTCGAGGGGCGTCAGGGAAAGAACGGCCGCACGCACCTCGTCAGCCCCGAGATGGCCGCAGCCGCAGCCATCGCAGGACACTTCGTGGACATACGGACCTTTGCCCGATCCTGAAAACAACCCGGAAGGAGCCTCATCCATGGAACCATTTGTGACACTCACCGCCGTTGTCGCCCCGATCGACAGGGCCAATGTCGACACCGACGCAATCATTCCCAAGCAGTTTCTGAAAACAATCCGGAGAACCGGGCTTGGCGTAAGTCTTTTCTATGACTGGCGGTACAAGGACGCCCCCTCCGACGGACGCACGGACGGACTCGTTCCGGACCCTTCTTTTGTCCTGAATAATCCCCGGTATCATGGAGCCAGGATTCTGCTGGCCCGGGAGAATTTCGGATGCGGCTCGTCGCGGGAACACGCCCCCTGGGCCCTGCTGGATTATGGCTTCCGGGCGATCATCGCGCCTTCATTTGCCGACATCTTCTACAACAACTGCTTCAAAAACGGAATCCTTCCGGTAGTCCTCACCTCCCGGGAAGTGGACGCCCTCTTTTCCGAAGTGGCCAAAACTCCCGGCTTCAATCTGACCATCGACCTTCCCGGCCAGAAGGTACGAACACCCTCCGGGGAGGCTTTCTCATTTTCCATCGACCCGGTCCGGAAGACGCACCTCCTTGAAGGTCTCGACGAAATCGGACTGGCTCTTAAGAAAGAAGCGGAAATCAGCTCCTATGAAACAAATCGGGACAAATCGGCGCCCTGGAACCGTCCATCGGCTCCTCCTGCGGCATGAGAGAGGACTGTCCGAACCCTGAGGACCCGGGGACCTCACCCGGTTCCCCGGCCATCCGGGCTCTCCTTCTATCGGCTCTTCTGGCTACCGCGGGATACGTTCTCCTCCCCTATGCGGTTCCCCTTCTCTGGGCCGCTATCCTGGCTTTTGCGACCTACCCGATCCTCACCGCCCTCCGGCGCGTCATCCGAAAGCCTGTTCTGTCGGCGCTCCTGATGACCATCCTGTTTCTGGCCCTTGTCCTGGCGCCCCTTCTCTCATTCGCACTGCCCCTGGCCCAGGAAATTCTGGTCGAGGTGGCAAAATTCAGGGAGTTTATCGAAAATCCCCAGGCCACCCTTCCCGCCTGGATCACCCACATTCCCTTCGCCGGCACCCGGATACAACAATGGTACCAGAACTTCCGGGCCCACACCCCCAGCCTCTCCATTTTCATGGACCGGCTCCAGTCCCATCTCCTGACCTTTGGAGACCGTCTCTTCGCCATCATGACCGACGCCGGCAAAATCGCCGTAAAAACGATTGTGCTTCTTCTGGGGCTCTTCAGCTTCTACCTGAAGGGGCCTGAACTGTGGAAGGGGATACGGACCCTGCTGTTGAACTGGGGAGGACCAGCGGTGGAAGGACCTTTCGGCCAGATCGCCCCCGTGACACGGGGAGTCGTCTACGGCATGTTTTTCACGGCCCTGACCCAGGCGGTCCTGGCCGGAATCGGCTTCGAGGTGGCGCGAATCCCTGACGCGCTTCTCCTAACCTTCCTTCTCTTCTTTCTGGCTCTCTTTCCGATGGGAGCGGTGGCGGTCTGGCTCCCCGCCTCTTTCACCCTGCTGGCCGAGGGAAGAACGCTGGCCTTCATCCTGTTTCTCGTCTGGAACGCGCTGGTGGTGGGGGGCATCGAGAACGTGATCAAACCGATTTTCATCGGACGGTCTTCGGAGATGCCTTTCATTCTGATTCTTCTGGGCGTACTGGGAGGACTTGAAGCTTTCGGAATCATCGGTCTCTTCATCGGTCCGGTGATTCTCGCGATCCTGCAGACGCTCTGGCAACAGAGCGTGCGTGAAAAAACCGCACAGAACGACTCATGAAGAAAACAGGAGGGTCTCCCAAAGGAGGCCCTCCATAATGCGCCTATCCCTTTTCAACGCGAATCTCTTTCGTTCCCGACTGCTTCCTGAAACCTTTTCTGCCCTTTCCGTTTACGGAGCCTTCCTTCCGTTTTCTTTTCGCTGTGTCGAAAAATATCCCGATCAGCTCATCCATCGATTCGACCGGATGGATCGCCAGGTCCTTTCGAACCTCCTCGGGAAGATCCGAAATATCTTTCGCGTTTTTTGCCGGCAGATAGACGGTCGTGATCCCAGCCTCGCGGGCGCCGATAAGTTTTTCCTTGATTCCTCCGACCGGAAGAACTCGCCCTGACAGCGATATTTCACCGGTCATCGCCACGGTGGAGGGCACGGGGATTCCCGTGGCCAGGGAGAGGATGGTCGTCGTAATCGTGATGCCGGCCGAGGGACCGTCCTTGGGAATGGCGCCTCCGGGAACATGGATGTGAATTTCATTCTTCGAAAAGAAGGAGGGGGGTATGTTCAGCGCCGCGCTCCGGGACTGCGCAAAGGAGAGCGCCGCGCGGGCCGATTCCTTCATAACATCCCCCAGCTGTCCGGTCAGAATGAAGCCGCGGGAACCGGGAATCGCCACGGACTCGACAAAGAGAACCTCCCCGCCATTGGGAGTCCAGGCCAGCCCGGTCACAAGACCCGGAGGGGTTTTTTCCAGACGGGTCTCGGGTTCGATGTATTCGTTGCCAAGAAAAGCCGGAAGACTCGACGGACGAATCACCACCTTTCGCTTCGGCTTCTGGGTCGCCCGGGTCCGGACCACTTTCCGAAGAATGGTCGTGATTTTCCGGTCGAGGTTTCGCACACCCGCCTCCCGGGTATATTCACGGATCATCTTCTTGAGAGTCGCGTCGGGAAGCTCGAACTCCCGGGCCGTGAGGGACAGGTCCGATATTGCCCGCGGAATCAGATATTGGCGGGCAATGTGGAGCTTTTCCTCCCATGTATATCCCGCAAGACGGATCAGATCCATCCGGTCCAGAAGCGGGGGTGGAATGGTCTGGGCCACATTGGCTGTCGTAATGAAAAAAACCCTGGACAGGTCGAAGGCCAGATCAAGGTAATGGTCCCGGAAGTCCTTGTTCTGTGCTGAGTCAAGGACCTCGAGAAGGGCGGAGGAGGGATCCCCCCGGTAATCCGCGCCGACCTTGTCGATTTCATCGAGCATGAAAACGGGATTCTTTGTCTGCGCCTTTCTGAGTCCCGCGATGATGCGGCCCGGCATCGCCCCGACGTAGGTTCTCCGATGTCCCCGGATTTCGGCTTCGTCCCGAACCCCTCCCAGAGAGATCCTGACGAATTCCCGCCCCATGGCCCGGGCGATGGACTGGCCCAGGGTCGTCTTTCCGACGCCGGGAGGCCCCAGAAAGCAGAGTATGGGCCCCCGGCCTTCCCCCGTCTTCTTCCGGGCAAGCACCGCCAGTTCATCAAGAATGCGTTCCTTCACCTTCTCGAGATCATAATGGTCGGCGTCCAGGATCCGACGGGCCTCTTCAAGATCGAAAACTTCCGGGGATTCCTTGCTCCAGGGAAGATCGAGCACAACGTCGAGATATGTCCGGATGACCTGTGCCTCCTGAGACTGGCCTCCCGCCCGGACGAGGCGCGCGATTTCCCGCATGACCTCCTTGTGGGCCTCGGGGGTGAGACCGATTTCCTCGGCCCTCTGCCGGTATCGGACAACTTCCTCATCCCCTTCTTCCCCGTCTCCAAGCTCCTTCTGAATCGCCTTCATCTGCTCGCGAAGAAAGAAGTCCCGCTGGGACTTCTGGACCTCGTCGGCGATTTTGGACTTGATCTTTCCACCCAACTCCTGGATTTCGATCTCCTTGACCAGGTCCCGGGCGATCAGCATCAGCTTGTCTTCGAGCGTCGGAGCCTCGAGAACGGCCTGGCGCTCTTCAAGGGGAAGGCGAAGAAATGTGGCGATGAGATAGCAGAGATGGAACGGATTTTCCACGTTCAGCGTCATCGTCTCGAACTCGTCCGGGAGGTAGGAGGCCAAGGTCCCGAGTTTCTTCGCCTGGCTCAGGATCGTCCGGAGGAGCGCCTCGGTGGTATCGTTCTTCTCCATGATCTCGGGAAACTCGGAGATTGCGGCACGATTGAAGGGTGAATGGGAGATCTCCTCATCGATACGGACGCGCCGGATTCCCTGGACCATGATGGCGATTCCCCCCGCAGGAATGCGGAGGAGTTTGTGGATCACAACGAGCGTACCGACCCGGTAGTGGCGGACGGGGGGCGCTTCGTTCCCGGTTGGGGCCGGAGCTCCTGTCCCAAAAATTTCCTCGGCTTCGGCTTCCGAAAGGATCATGGAGTCGGGCGTTCCCTCATCGCCTTCCTCCTTCTGCCCGGCCACGCACACCAGGGTCTTGGGGTCCCGGTTCATCGCGTCGTCGATGGCAGCCATAGCCTTCGGATCATGGAAGGCGATCGAGGCAAGAATGTGGGGAAAAACCACTGTATCGGAGAGGACGACATAGGGAGAATCTTTGGGAACAATGATCGGATCGTCTGCCACTACTGTCCCCCTTCGGAAAAGGTTATGGGAACATTGAGTTTCTGCTTCGGCTTCTTGCCGACGATGATCCGGAGAAAACCCGACGTATACTCCGCACGGACCGGCCGGCCCTCGATTCCGTCCCTCAGGAGAAAAACGCGTTCGAACTCCCCGTAATTGATCTCCATCTGAACATAGTTTTTCTTTTTCTGGGGCTCGTAGGTCTTCGATTCATCCTTGCGCATCCCCCGGACGACAAGGCGGTTTCCCTCCACGATGATCGAGATTTCATCCTTCTGTACGCCGGCCAGATCCATTTTGATGACCGTCTCTTCATCGGTCTCATAGATGTCCGTCATGGGCGACCAGCGGCCGTCTCCAGCGGCCTTGAAAACGATGTCCGGCCACATTCCCTTGGAGAGGGCCCCTTCGAGCTGCCAGAAAAAACGCTCCATATCGTGTGGTTTCACCTCTCTGTCTCCTTGTCTGGGGGTTCTGTTCAGCTGTGACTGATTTTACTATCGTCCTGTCTCGAGCGAAAGACAGTGCTGCCCATCACTCACGAAGAGCGCGTTGCCGCTGAAGATCGAAAAGACGGCGGATTTCAGCGACCGTGGTGGCCTCTTCCGGCCCTTTGTCCGCCCGGGGGCCCGATACCATCCGGGGGAATCGGAGGGCGTATCCTTCCTCTTCCCCCTCTTCCCGTCCGGCCAGATGAACGGGAGACCGGGTCAGTTCGTCGGCCAGGACGGTCACGACGATTTTTGGAAAGACCCAGAAATCCGGGACGAGACCGGAACGAACGCCGGGAGGAGACTCCGGAACCCGCAGTTCGTCAAGCATCTCCCGAAGCTCCTTCCACTTTTCCTCCGTCAGCCCCGAGCCGATGCGCGCCACGGACAGGTACTCCCCCGTACCCGGGTCAAAAACCGCACCCAGGACCGCTCCGATTCCGAGGCGGGTGCGAAGCCCCTTTCCCCGGTAATAACCGATCAGAACCAGGTCGACCGTATCGGAAAGGGCGCCCTTGTAGGAACGCTTGAGCTTGATCCAGTTGAAGTTCCGGGATCCGGCAGTGTAAACCCCGTCGAGCCGCTTGGCAATGATGCCCTCGAAGCCTTCCTCCACCACCTCGTCGAAAAAAAGGTCGATCGTATGGGGATCGTCCGTTTCGATAAGGCGCGATGCTCCGAACACCTGGTCCGGTGGCAGCTCCCGTTCTGTGAGTCTCCGCCTGTGGACCGGGAAGATTCCCTCCAGAAGTCGTCGTCGTTCTGAAAATGGACGGTCCATGACCGGCTCTCCGTCCAGGAAAAGAAGGTCGAAAACGAGACATTTGAGGGGGATCTCCTCGGATTTTTCAAGGATATTGTGCTTTCTCTTTCGTGTGATCGTGACCTGAAAAGGATGGTATGAATCATTCTCCCCGTCATACCCGAGTGCTTCCCCCTCGAAAATCGCGGACCTATGCCCCAGGATCGTCCGGGCTTCCCTGGCAAGCTCGGGGAACATTCCGGTCGTCTCTTCCAGATTCCGGGAAAAGATCCTGACATGAGTCCCGTCACAATGGATCTGGCATCGGAATCCGTCATACTTCGATTCGACGGCCGCCCTCCCGAGCTTTTCGATGATCTCTGCTCCGGAGCCAAGGCGTTCGCAAAGGGCCATCCGGATGGGATAGCCGACCGAGGGACGGATGCTCCCGAGTCCCTCGAGACCTTCCCGCCGAAGAACCTCTCCCACCCGCCCCAGGTCGGAACAGAGATTGTAGGCTCCTTCGACTTTCTGCCGAACAGATTTCATCTCCGTCTTCCAGCCCTTTTCATCCTCCTCCGGGGTCTTTAAGACTGTCCGTGCCAGGGCATCGACAATGGTGGAATCTCCCACCCCGAGCCTGAGACGTCCCATGACGAAGCGGGCCAGATAGCGGGAAGAAAGGGGGGAGACGGACCGGAACAAAGAAGCCAGTCGGGAGATTTTCTCTTCCTGTGACCCTGATCCGCTCTGACGGGAAATCTCGAGAAGGGAGTCGTAGACCTCCGAAAGATCCATGCGCCCATGCTCCCGCCCCATTCCGAGACGTTCGGCAAGAATCCCCGGATCTCCCGCCTCGGCCAGGAGCGCGGTCAGATCCGGCACACCCTCCCCTCCCCCGTGCGTCTCCAGAGCCCTTTCCATGGCCTTCAGAAGAAGCCGGGAGGCCATCCCCATCGGCTCTCCGGCGAAGGGCGGAAGAAGCTGCCCCTGGACCATGTAGAGGGCGGGCGGGGTTTCGGACGGGGTCAGTTCGGCCAGGAGACCGGAAAGCTGTTTCGCCAGGTCGAGACGTCCCGAGGTCTCTTCCATCCGGGAGAGATATTCCGAAAAGAGGTCAAACTTCAACAAAACCTCCTGAACATGACCCTTTTTACCAGCCAAACCCAGGGTCTTTCCGATTAGGTCTGGGGTTGGTGTATGATGGTCCTAAAGAATCTCCGGGCGACACGCCACCCTTCAATCAGGAGCCCTTCATGCATCCGACCCTTAGAACAACCGTCCTGTCCCTGTCCGTTGTATTTCTTCTTGCAAGCCTTTCAGGCTGCGCCTTCAACTTCGGAGGACAGACAATCGGAGGAAGTGACTCATCCTCCCAGTCATCCCAGCAACAGCCGATTTCTCCCTCACCGACAAACCCGGCATCCGAGGCCCTTTCATCCGGCTCTCCGCTTGGAAATACCGGTCCTCTTGGCCTTGCTCCCCTCGGAAGCGACCAGAGCCCCCGGTCCCAGCTCCTGAATGAAGGAACCCTGGGCTATTTCCTGGACCATCTCTTTGGGGGAAACAACCCCCGGATCTCCCAGGAGTTCCTTCCTCCCCCCACTTACGGGACAACAACGGCAGGAGGCGTTCCGGGCGGTCTCTGGCCGGGGAATTGGTGGATCGAAGGTCAGGGAGGCGGTTACAACCTGGTCCACCTCCCCTAGATTAAACGGCCGAAGAATACGGTCTTATTTCTTCCCCGTGGAAGGAGTCGGAGCTGTGGAAGACCCGAGGGCCTTCGCCGCGAGGACATGGGCCCATTCGGCCTTGGCTTGGTCCCATTGGGACTGGTTCAGAATGGTCTGAACCCGGTAGAGACTTTTGATGGCATGATAGGTCAGCTCTCCGCGCAGGGTGCTGATCTCGCCGATCGCGGGCTTGATTTTCGAGAGATCGATCGGATATTTTCCGACCTCCTTCCCAAGAATCTGGGCGTTGCGCTCGATGCGCCGACCGACTTCAGCACTCTTTCCCCTGAAATCCCCCTGAACCTCTTTAAGGGCCGCCACCTGACCTGAGGTGAGATGCAGATCCTTTGCCTGGGCTGGAATCCAGGACAGGAACAGATCCGTGGAAATCACGCTGGACTGAAAGGCTCCAAGGTCTCCCGCCCCGGCAGAGCCCGGAGCGCCCAGCAAGATCGCTACAAACAAGATCCCGCCGAAGATTGCGCCGAATCTCCGCTTATGCTTTTCCAATTCCTCTCCCGCTTTCCGCAACATGGCCACAGGCTCTTCCCCAGTCTAAAGTGTGAATGATCCCAGATCCGCCGCGGAGCGGCCAGACCTTGCGACGTTTCATTATCTTGCAATTCACACCTGAAATCCACACACTCAGGATGGAAAACGGAATCCGGGAAATCCAATTGCGATCACCTTCTTTCCGTGGTAATCTCCCCCCATGTTCCTCCCCAGAAACTTTCCCATTTCGCCCGCTGCTTCATCAGCCAGTTCCCTAAGACTTCTCCTCTTTATCCTTTCCGGTGCCGGATTCGGGATTCTTTTTGACCAGAAAGACCTGACCGTTCCATATTTCTGGATCATCTTCCCTGCCCTTCTCCCGTTCTTCCTTGTCAGGCCAGCCTCTCTCCGAAGCGCCTTTGCCGAGGGGATGGCTTTCGGACTTGCAGCCAATCTTATCGGAATCCGCTGGCTTCTGGTCGCCATGAGGGATTACGGGCACCTTTCTTTTCCTCTTTCCTTTGGCGGCCTCCTGCTCTTCTCTCTTTACCTTTCCCTCTTCCCGGCCTTTTTCCGAATGGGAACGCTCTTCTTTTTTCTCTGGAAGCGGGGAGAAGAAAGGCTCTCTCCCCGGGCCTTCCTTCTGGCCCCCGCCCTCTGGATACTCTCCGAAGCCGGAAGGACGGAAATTCTTACAGGTTTTCCCTGGAATCCTCTCGGATCCCTGCTCTTCGGCCACCCCGACCTCGCCCTTCCCGCCCGGGTTATCGGAACGACCGGGCTGTCTTTTCTTGTAGCGGAAGGTTCTCTTCTCCTGGCCTATGCATGGGAAGGAATCACGTTTCTTTCCTCCCAGGGCAAAAAATCCCTTGGAATACGACTCTTTTTTCTTATTGCCTTTTTCATTCCCTGGAACCTGTGGGGGCACAGCCTCGCCTCCGAGGCCAAAATCAAAGGTCATGACCAGATTCGCGTGGCTCTCGTGCAGGGCAACATTCCCCCGGACCAGAAATGGTCGGCCGAACACCTTAAGGCCGACATCGACACATACCGCACACTTAGCCGACGTGGAATCGTCCTCGGAGCGCACATTCTGATATGGCCGGAAACGGCGCTGCCCGTCTTTTACAACGGCTCCCATCCGCTTCTCTCCCGGGATCTCCTCTCGCTTCTCTCGCCGGACAACGTCCTTGTCACGGGCTCCATCGGAGAAATCCCCGATCCCGGTCAGCCTATGGGCTTCTCCTTTACAAATGCCGCTGTCCTCTTCGGACCCGACGGACGGGTCCGCGCCGATTATGTGAAGCAGCACCTCGTTCCATTTGGGGAGTTTCTGCCCCTTCCCGAAATTTTCGGATGGCTTCGTCCCCTTATCGGCGTGGCCGGAGACATGGCCAGGGGAGACCGTCCCGGCCGCTTTGATCTTCCGGCCGGCATCGCCCTCTCACCCTTGATCTGCTACGAGGCCCTCTATCCCTCCCTCGTCCGCAGGGATCTCGGATCCAGCCAGTTGCTGGGAGTCATTTCCGACGATGCCTGGTTCGGAGACACGAGCGCTCCCTACCAGCTTTTCCGGGAATCAGCCATGCGCACCCTGGAAAACGGCGTCCCCATGCTCCGCTCCGCAAACTCCGGCCTCTCCGGAATCGTCCTTCCCGATGGAACCATTCCCGTGCTGGGCCCCCTCTTCAAACCGGCGCTTCTCGTGGCGGCGGTGCCCGTTCCGCGACCGGAGACCGGGCAGACGACCTTTTATCGACGACATGGAGAATGGGTGTTGAAACTCTCACTACTGGTGACTCTCTTCTGGTGGGGACTGCCCCTGATGAAAGATCCCAAAGCCTCCATTCGCTCTGACGAAGGCCTCCAGAAGACTTCAAGCGACGTTAAATGATCCTCCCTTTCACCTTGAGAGATCGAGGAACCTCTGCTAGGATCGGATTTCGGCAAAGCATGACACTATTTTTGAAAGGACAGAACGGTGACACAGGGACACATCGACATTCAGGCATTGCGGGACGAATACCAGTCAAACAGGGAACGGCTGGATCAGCTTCGGAGGCATCTTTGACCCGGAACGCCTGTCCCTGACGCTCGAGCAGCTGGAAGCCCAGACAGCCGATCCCGAGTTCTGGAAAAACGCCGAAAGGGCGACGCGCCTTCTGCGGGAAAAACGCCGGATTGAAAAAAGAAGGGACCTTGTTTCGCACCTCCGGAAACAGGAGGAGGAGATCGGCTCTCTCCTCGACATGGGAAGCGATCCGGACTTTCTTGCAGAGGCATCCCAGACCCTTCCCCTTTTCGTTCAGAAAATCGATCAGCTCGAGCTTGAGGAGATCCTTGCAGACGAGTATGCCGACAGTCCGGCCATTCTGGAAATCCACCCCGGAGCGGGAGGAACGGAGTCTCAGGACTGGGCCCAGATGCTTCTCCGGATGTATCTCCGGTGGAGCGAAAGCCGTGGCCTTGAAGCCGTGGTGATAGATCTCCTTCCCGGAGACGAGGCGGGAATCAAGAGCGCCACGGTCAGGGTGCGAGGGGAAAACGCCTTCGGGTTTCTCCAGGCCGAGAGCGGGGTCCACCGACTTGTGCGGATTTCTCCCTTCGATGCAGCAAAACGTCGGCACACCTCCTTCGCCTCCGTCTTCGTCTATCCGGAAATCGAAGGGGATGTCACCGTCGAGATCCGGGATGAAGATATCCGGATCGACACATTCCGGGCCTCTTCCGCCGGAGGACAGCACGTCAACAAAACTTCCTCCGCCGTTCGACTGACCCACATGCCAACAGGCATCGTCATTTCGAGCCAGAACGAGCGGTCACAGATCCAGAACCGGGAAATGGCCTTCAAGGTTCTGCGGGCCCGCCTCTTCGAACTTGAAAGACAGAAAAAAAAGGAGGCTCTCGACCAAATATCGGGGGCCGGGAACAAGAAGGAGAACGCCTGGGGAAGCCAAATCCGATCCTACGTCCTCCAGCCCTACCAGATCGTCAAGGACCATCGGACAGGCATCGAAACCTCCCGTGTCGACGAGGTTCTGGACGGGAAGCTCGACCTTTTCATCAGAGGATACCTTCTCGCCCGATGGGAGGGAAAGCTTTTTACGGGCCAGGCGGAGGATCTTCCCGAGGTCTAGGGTCATGAATTCCAGGGAGGCTTCCGCATGAACAGGTCGAGTACTCCTTCGAAGCCCCGTGCCCTCCAGGCGTGAGTCCGCCTCTCCTCCTTCCGGGCCATGACCTCGAGAACTTCGACCTGCTCCTTCCGGAACCATTCCATAAGTCTTTGAAAAAGAGCCTCCCCCATCCCACGGGCTCTTTTTTCGGGGAGCACATACCAGTGAAGGATACTTCCTGTCCTTCGCGGCTCTCCGTAGAGCCGGTCGTAGACAGAACCCAGTATGAAGCCGGAAGGAAGACGCTCCGGCCCGTCGAGCGCGATAAAGCACCGGTAGAAATCGGGCTGGGCCATCATCCTTCCGAAGGCCGCCGACGCCCTCCGCCGTCCGCCGGTCCCGGAAGAAAAAAACGGAGGAGCCTCTTCTTCCATCAGCCGGGCCCAGAATTCAGCCATGATCCCTATATCGTCCAATCCGGCCTCGACAATTTGCCAGGACCGGATCACTGCTCCTCCATCCGGGGCTTCCGCTATCAAGATCCCTCCTTAAAGAGGCGTCCCTTCTTTTTCCTTCGCGACGGCGAATCTCTAAAAACCTTACCAGAACCCGACGCTTGACTCCAGTCACCAAATTCGAAAACATAGACAAGGCAGGCTTTTTCATGTTGAGGCCATGGCCCGATTCAAACCCCTGACCTAAGGATAATCCCGGTGGGCTTTTTCTCCAGAAGTGACAACTCCAGCTGGTCCGCAGCATTTCAAAGCTTCACAAAACAGTTCGTGACAATGGTCGTCCTGGCGGTACTCCTGCTAACCGCAGCCGGAATTTACGGCTCTCATGAACTGAAGTCCAGGGATTTTCAAAAAAAACTGGCCACGAGCACCCACCTGCTGAAAATGGGAACCTTCCCAACCTACAACGAGGCCCTGGGAGCCCTGGAACGAAGGGTTCCGGGTTCGCTCAAGATCTTTCCCTATTCCTCCGATACGACAGTATGGTTCGGGAGGCTGGCCCTTTTTGGGGCCGCCTTTCCCGATGCCAGAGGGGTGATCCGGAAAGAACCCTCCGGATATACCCTCTACGAAGAGGATTGAGTCAAGATCCCGGGATCCTATCAGGAAGCGGTCATTCGTGATATCATCCTGTAAGACCGCACTAGGCCGAAACCGTACCATATTAAATCGGGGGTCCTGTCACCATGCCTATCGAGATCCCGCTATTTCCGCTCCCCAATGTGGTCCTTTTTCCGAAGACTCTTCGGCCTCTTCACATTTTCGAACCGCGCTACCGGAAGATGATCGAAGCGTCCCTTGAGGGAGAGCATCTTGTCGGAATGACCTTGCTGAAGGACGGCTGGGAGGACCAGTATGAGCAGTCGCCACCGGTCGAACGCCGGGGAACGCTTGGCAAGATCGTGCAAAGCAACAAATTGCCTGATGGCCGCTATTACATCACCCTGCTCGGAATTTCGACTTTCGACATCGAAGAAGAACTGGATCATGGATCCTGGAGAACAGCCCTCGTCTCGGTTCTGCGCCCAGAAAACCGCTGGCCCCTCGCCCAGTCCGACCTCGACAGAATCCGCTCTGTTGTCAACGAGGTCCTCGTTCAGTGGGATCTGACCTCCGAGCTTGCCTGGATTCAGGAGTCGGCCCGAGAACCCATCTCACTACTCCATCATTGGTCGGCATTCCTTCCCTTCACCGCAACAGAGCGTCAATTTCTCCTGGAGTCCCCTGATATCCGTACCCAGGCAGGACGCCTCTATGACCTGCTTCTCTTCAAAAAAGTCACATTTGAGACAGATGTAGCTCCCGAAAAAGAAAAAAACGGAGCAGGCGATTTCTTTTTCGATGTTTGACGGCAGCTCCTGGACCGAGGTGTTGTCCGGCCACCATCACGCGTTCCGGCTCGCAGCCCCACCCGGTCGGCCTCCATTCCTGTTTCCAGTCCATCATCCCCGAAAGATTCTTCCCGAGGATCTTATCGGGCGGGAAGCGGTCCTCGATCCTCTCCGCAAGAATCTCGCCGGCTTCACCCATGGCCTGCCGCCTCTTCCGGTCCTTCTCTATGGACATCGCGGGACGGGAAAAACCTCCACGGTGATCGCCCTTTGGAATGAATGGAATCACAAGAAAAAAAATCAGGAAGTGCTCAGACTCCTCCAGGTCGACAAGCACGGCATCGAGTATCTCGCTCCCCTGATCGACCTCCTTTCCACCTTTTCTCAATTTTTCCTCGTCATTCTGGATGATCTGGCCTTTTCGGACGAAGACGACTCATTCCGGCAAATGAAGTCCCTTCTGGACGGAGGAATCATGGCTACCCCCGTCAACGTGGCCCTTTTTGTCACCACCAACATCCGTCATATGGTCTCCGAATCCCGGGAAAGCCTCTCGGATGCCTTACACCCCCAGGAGTCCCGAGACGATGCCCTGGCGCTCTATGACCGATTCGGCCTGACACTCTTTTTCGATGAGCCCGACCAGCATGCTTATTTTCGTCTTGTCCTAGCGAAGGCGGTCTCTTCGAAAATCCTCCAGTCTTTTCCTGAAAACTGGCTTTCCCTCTGGGAAAACTGGCAAAAAACAGCGCAAGAGGTCCCGAGCATTCCCGAAGACCCAATTCTTATGATCCTGACCCGGGCTCAGCGTTTTTCGAGAGAAAGGGGATCCCGCTCCGGACGAACGGCCCAACAGTTCATCGACCTTCTGCAAAGGAACATGATCTGAATTTTCAAATGAATCGGCAATGATCCTTCCTCCTAAAACTCCTCCAGCG
>JAKCDE010000016.1 GCA_021838585.1 Nitrospirota bacterium | reverse complement strand
TGGCCACGCACCGGATCCGCCCCTTGTCGGGAAGGTCCGCAAGATATCGGGCGACGGTCGTCTTGTTACGGTCGGGAAGCATCTCGATCACGAAGCAGGAGGGGATGTTCGTGAAGACCGCCCGGGACCTCCGGATAAGGTGGACCTCGCCGATCCCCAGGACCTCCGGGGTCTCGAAACTGAGGGAATCCTTGAGATCCTGGGCGTAGTCGTCGAAGACCTTCCGGATGGTGAGGGCCCCGACTCCCGTCTCCTCCGCCAAATGGCTGAAGGGGTGGCGGAGGGACTTTTTCTCAAGCCAGGTCTTAAGCCGGGTCGTCATGAGCCGCTTGTCGTCTACGGCAGGAAGGGGCTCATAGAAGGTCCGTCCACAGGATTTGCAGCGGAAGCGCCGGGTATCGACGGCGATCCCGACCCGTTTTCCGTGGATGGGGAGGTCCCGGATCCATTGCTCCCGGCGCCCGAAACCGACCAGAGGACCCGATCCGCAATGGATGCATCGGTCGGGAGGAGAGAGTGTTTCGGCCTTGATCTGGTAGTCCTCGTCGGCATCCTCGACCCGGAGGACACGGTAGGAGGAAAGGTTCAGGAGGTCCGGATTCATGGAGTCGTTTTAGTAGAGGAATCGGGAGAATCGAGCCATATCGTCCACAGTGACCATTATCCCTCCTCGCCGGTTGTAAAACCGATCGGGTTCCTTTTTTTTGCTGGTGGTTCCATCAATTGTCGGATCGCCTCGATCAGTTGAACGATGGTTTGGTCGTGGATTCCGACTTTCCGTTCCAGTTCCGAAAGCTTCTGCGCCAGTGCCTTGTTGGTAGACAGCATCTCACGAAGCTGAACGAAAGCCCGCATGATGGCGATATTGACCTGGATGGCCCGTTCGCTGTGCAGCACACTGGAGAGCATTGACACTCCCTGTTCCGTGAATACCAGCGGGAGTTTCCGGCGGCCCCCCCAACTTGATGTCACAAATTGTGATTTCAAGTTTGAGAATTCAGAATCTGTCATCTGAAACATGAAGTCTGAGGGAAATCGGTCGATATTCCGTCGGACGGCCTGGTTGAGGGCACTCGTCGTGACCCCGTACAGTTCGGCCAGGTCGGAATCGAGCATGACCTTTTGACCACGAACGAGGAAGATTCTGGAGGCAATGGATTCAACGGGAATTGGAGGAAGGGATTCGGCCATAAATTCCTCTTGGTTAGGGATGTTCAATCAGGAAATATGGATTAAGACTATAGAGCCAATCCTGAGAAGTCAACCATGAAAGTAGAATTTATATTCAAAGACAGAGACGGACAGAAAACAGAAAATCAATCATAGAATTCAGATACCCAAAATTTTCGACGGAGAACCTTGTGGTTCAGGCTCCCTCCATCCGTCATCAGGAAATGTTGGGGGCGCTCTGACGTCTCCTCAGAAATTTTCTCGCAAATTCTCAATCTCCTGCTGTCGGGATTTTCCTCCCCCTTGCGAACCGTCTTGTCTGTCGGTTTTCTCCAGCTCGTCCAGCCGGATCCGCTCTATGTCTCCCGGAGCTCGCGTCCATCTCGACCGGACGAAACATCCGGGAGGCCCTAGACTCGTGGAGGAAATTCTCTCCGGGAAAACGAGGGTCCTCGACTGGCGGTCGAAGTTTGCTCCACGAACAGGGTGCCGTTCCTGCTCCCCGGATCCGAACACGGAGAGAGAAGCGCTCGGGGTTTCCGCCTGAAAGACGAAGCCTCCCCGCCCCTTTGGTGTTTCGGAACGAGGGGGTGTCCGATCTTTTCCGCTCCGCCAAGTCTGCCCTCTCCCCTCCCGGATATCTTTTTTCGACGCTCCGTCCTGCCCTTAGAACGGTCTGCGTTTCCCTTTCTCTCCATCCTCCAGATACTTTTTCCGGAGAGATTGTCCAAACGTTTCATCCAATCTGCACAATTCCTGTGGTATTAAAACAAATAATGTTAATACGTAAAAATTTTTTATAATATTGTATTTTAAGGATAAAATTATGAATAATGCTTGTTCACCGATTTGTCACATTATCTTGATATTCCTTTTTCTTTGGTCCTCTAGGATATCGATCGTCCGGAGTGGCCCCCGCGCATGTCGGGGAATTCCGGACCCCTCCCCGGAACCTCCGTCGTTCCGGGGGATAAAAAGTTGATTGTTTTCTTAATCCCATTCAATCCGGTTCATTCTTTTCAGGAGGAATTCTTATGATCCCAGAAAAACGAAGGGCGTCGGTTCTGGCTCTTCTCGCCGCGGGGCTTCTCGCGACGGGTGGCTGGACCCCCGCCTTCGCCGACAACCTGAGTCCGGATTCGCCGTATTCCCAGCCGGGCCAGACGGCGACTAACCAGTCGGGAACCCCGTCCGGCTCCCAGTCCTCGACTCCGGCGGACATGGACAAGTACAACTCGGAGTTTCACAACTCTTTCCAGAGCCTGATGCCGGACGCCCCGCCCCCGGGCTACTCCACGATGATGGGCAAGTGGGTGACCACATTGTACGGCTTCGTCGAAATGGACACCATGTACGATTCCTCGAATTCCTTCAATAACTGGCCCTTCAACGGGGCGCCGGCCAATGCCCAGACAATCCAGGGGGGAACCGCCTACGGGAAAGAGACGGCCCTCGGGAAGACTCTGAACCATGATTACTGGGGCTTCGACGTCAACAACTCCCGTATCGGCTTCGCTCTCTCCTCGCCGGTCTACAACGGGTACAAGGTTCGGGCCCTTTTGGAAATGGACTTTCTGGCCAGCCCGGGAGAAACCCAGTATGGGCTGGATGGAGGATTCGGCGCGGGGTACATCACCAACCCGATCTTCCGGATCCGGCATTTTTTTGGGGATGTGACGACGCCATGGTACGGAAATTTTCTCTTTGGCCAGTACTGGTCTCTTTTTGGCTGGCAGCCTTATAACATCTATAATTCAGTCCAGATCGCTCCGGCTCCGGGAACCCTCTACGGACGGTTTCCTCAGCTTCGCTGGTACAAGATCTTTCATGCAGGAGAGGGGATCAAGGTCGAACCGGCCGCCTCTGTCATGCTTCCTCCCGAGCCCTCTTCCGGGGTGCCAGCCTTCGTGGAAGGGCTGAAGCTTGCCGACAGCGACATGATGGGCGAAATGATGATCGGAAACACCGGAAAGGGGCAGTTCCCTGCCAGTCTAGGATTCTCGGCGATCCAGACGAACTACGCGGGTTATTTTGATAACAGCTACACACCAACCTCAACCAATACCAATGGTAAATCCTTTTCAACCAATCAGTCTTACAACACCTGGACCTCCTCAGAGGCGGTGGACCTGATTCTTCCGATCATCCCGATCCATGACGGAAAGCCCGGAAACAATCTGACGCTTCAGGCCGAATATTCCTGGGGCCAGGGTGACGCCTGGCAGTTTCCGAACCTCTCCTTCGGCATGGGACAGGTCGGAAACTGTAATGCCAGTGCGCCGGTGGCGGGCTACAACTGCAGTATTGCATCTCCCGGACTTTCGGCGGGAGAGGGCGTTCTGAACGGCGGATACTTCGAGCCGCTCGACATCCAGACTTACAACGTCGATCTTCAGTATTACTTTCCGGATGATGCCCGGACGTCGTTGTCGATCGGATTTGCCGCTGTTGATGCCTCGAATCTCCAGCAAATTGCCAACTTTATGGGTCCCGCCAGTCTGGGGGGAGGGGGATCGACCAACGGGCTTTACAAATATCTGGCCCCGGATTCCCGGCTCACCTACGCTTTCGTCAATGTCTGGCACGACTTCACTCCGGCAGTGCGGGCGGGTCTCGAGTTCGGCCAGTATGATTCTCTCTATACGACCGGTTACAACGCCCTGGACAACCGGGTGATGATGTCCTGGTTCTACCTGTTCTAGAACAATCAGTGTCCGGGAAGGCGTCTTTCCGGGCCTCTTGAAAGGATCGTCATTGAAATGAAACAGATTCGTCATACGGGAGACATCCGGGGAGGCTATCGTGGCCTTATGGAGGATTCTGTGATGGCGGAGGAAAAAAAAGACTGTCCGGCAGTGGCGCTGGTCCTGGTCGACAGCGACACCCGCGAAGCCGGGATCAAAAAAGTGCTTCTGGAAAACTTTTCCCGGGTGCGGGTCTCCCGCACCGCGGAGGAGGGAATCTGGATGGCGCGCCGGATCTCGGCGGGCGGAGAACGAGTGGAATTCATCCTGTGCGACGCTTCCGTCTCAACGAAGGAGGTCATGGGCTTTCTCGCCTTTTGCAGGGGCCGGGGGAACCTTCCCCGCGTCCCGGTTCTGGTGATGACGGAGGAGCATGATCCGGAGGAACGCATCCGGGTCCTGGAGTCCGGCGCCGACGAGGTGCTGCGGATCCCCTGTCCGGAACGGGAAGTCTTGGCCCGGGTTCACGCCCTCATGCGTCGGGATCGGAGAGGGGATTTCGACAACCCCGATGCCCCGGCACGCTACGAAGTGGGGGCGCTGATCGTCGATACCGAACGCCATGAAGTGCGCTGGAAGGGTCAGCGGGTTTCCGTGACACCGCTCGAATTTCGGATTCTTGTCCGGCTCGTTCGCATGCCCGGCCGTGTTCTGGGTCGGGAGGAACTTATGAAAAGTCTGTGGGGGGAGCATTGGGAGGTGGAGGACCACAATCTGTCGGTCCACATTCACGGGATCCGGAAAAAAATGTCGGGAAATGGAGAGCCCTGCCGCGTGATCGAGACGGTCCGGGGCGTGGGGTACCGGGTTCGCGAAGAGGACTCCTGACCTTCCTGTCATCGATTTGTAACCGTTTTGTAATAGAGCTGTTTTCTTGTTGTGCTAGGGTCAATCTACCTTAAGGAGGAATGCATGAACATCGTCAAAGTGACTGCGGGATTCGCCGCGGCTCTCGCGGTCGTCTCGGTCCTCTCGGGCGTCGGAACTGCCCGGGCCACCGATCTCACCATCTCCGGCTCAACCATGCTCTTTCCCCTCGAGCAGGTCTGGGCCAACGCCTACATGAAGAGCCATCCTGGGGTGCACATTTCCGTGGCTTCGACCGGATCGGGCTTCGGGATCTCCAACGCCGCCAACGGCAACATCACGATCGGGGCCTCCGACGCCTACCTGACAAAGGACCTCCGCAAGCGGTACGGCAGTCTGGCCTCGATCCCGGTGGCTTTCGACGACACCCAGGTCATCTACAATATTCCCGGCGTTCATAAGTCGCAGCTGATCCGGATGGACGGTCCGACCCTGGCTCGCATCTTCATGGGCAAGATCAGGTTCTGGGACGACAAGGCCATTCGGGCTATTAACCCCCATGTCAGATTTCCCCATCGGCGGATCAAGGTCATCCACCGGGCGGATGCCTCCGGGACGACCTTCGTCTTCACCGACTATCTCTCTCAGACCTCTAAGGAATGGTATGAAGAGATTGGACGCGATCTGTCCCCCTCTTGGCCGGTGGGTTCCGGCTACAATGGCTCCGATGCCGTTGTCGCGGCCGTCATGGCGACACCCGGGGCCATCGGGTATGTGGGGTTGGGGTGGATCAACGAATACCATCTGAGTTCCATGGCCCTCAAGAACCTCGATGGCTACTATGTCGTCGGCTCCGTGAAAACGATCCGGAACGCGGGCTTTGCGGCGCTTCACGATCCGACCTTTCCCGACGACTTCAACCGGACGATCGTCTGGAACCTCCACGGCAAGGACGTCTATCCGGATGCGAACTTCGAGTTCTGGATGGTGAGCACAGACCTTCCGCACTCCACCATGAAAGAGGTCAAGAAGATGCTCGTCTGGGCGCTCACCAAGGGCCAGCAGGAGAAGTACACGGTCAAGACCGGCTTCGCCCCGCTCCCCTTCGCGCCGCTCAAGCCGCGCCTCAATAAGATCCTGAACCGCCTCCTTCCCGGTAACACCATGAAGATCGAGACCGGGGGATAGGCGCGACATCCTGATCTTGGGTTATATCAATCGGTCCGGTCCCGAGTCGACCGGACCGATTCCTTTTCGAGAGAAAGTCATGGGAGTGGCGATGGAGCCCGACATGAGGGCACAAGGGGAAACGGGGGAAGCCGGTCAGGTTCTGGTCAGCGGCAAGGAGTCCCATTTTCCAGTCGTCCCGCCCCGGATTCTTTTGACGGACCAGGAAGGAACATATGGAGCATCGGAAGGAGAAAGCCTGAATCCGGAAGGGGAAAGCATTCTCAAGGATCTCCGGGAGACCTCTCAGGTCCGCATCCACCGCTCCGAACGGCTCTTTCAGGGGACGCTCCGGATCGGGGGACTTTTCGTCCTGGCTCTTTTCGCGACCGTCCTGGGTGTGAGCATCGTCGAGGCCTGGCCGTCGATCGAGAAGTTCGGCTGGTCCTTCCTCTGGACCTCGACCTGGAATCCCCACCGCCAGATCTTCGGCGCCTGGACCTACATCGTGGGCACCTTCTGGGTCACCGGAATCGCCCTTCTCTTCGCCATTCCCATCGCGATCCTCTCGTCGCTCTTTCTCTCCGACTACTCGCCGAAATGGCTGGTCGGGGGGGTCTCGACCCTGATGGAGATGCTGGCGGGGATTCCCTCCATTGTTTTTGGTGCATTCGGGATCATCTTCATGGTGCCGCTCCTCCGGGACCACGTGGAACCTTTTCTGTCCGACACGCTGGGCAAGCACTGGGATTTCTTCAACGGGGACTCCATGGGATACGGGATCCTGGCCGCAGGGCTTGTCGTGGGCATCATGGTCATTCCTCTCGTGGCCACGGTCACGCGGGATTCCCTGGTCATGGTCCCCCGGGAAACGGTCGAAGCGGCCTATGCCCTTGGCTCCACGAAGGCCGAAACCGTTTTTTTCGTCAAACTTCCGGCCGTGGTACCCGGAATCACCGGGGCGGTCATTCTGGGGTTCGGCCGGGCGATCGGGGAGACGATGGCGGTGTTGCTCCTGATCGGGAACCAGGCCTCTATTCCCACCTCGATCCAGGACGTGGGGTATACGATCAGCTCGCTTCTCGCGAACACATTCACCTATGCGGTGATCGATCCGCTATATGCGGCTGCGGAGATCGAGCTTGGGCTCATTCTTCTCGTGATCTCCCTTGTGGTCAACACGCTGGGGCGGGAGCTTCTCATGAAGCTCATGGGCGGACGCCTGGCAGGGTCGGTGGGCGGTGGCTGAGAACCCACTCCCGGAAAAAGGTCTTTCGGCTTACCGGAAGGTTCGCAACGCCCTTCTCGGAAGTCTCACGGCGGTGGCCTTCATCCTGGCGGTGACCCCTCTCCTTGCCATCGTCTACGTCGCCTACGACCGGGGAAAGGCCGCTTTGTCCCTCGCTTTTCTGACCACCATGCCGGGGGGATTCCCCGTGGGAATCGAAGGGGGCATCGCCAACGGCATCGCGGGGAGCCTGATCCTGATTTTCATTGCGAGCCTTCTGTCCGTCCCGGTCGGGATCTGGGCGGGGCTCTACCTCTGGGATCAATCCCACACCCGTCTCGCGAAAATCACGCGTCTCCTGTCGGATCTCCTTTTAGGAGTGCCGTCGGTCATCTGGGGGGTGGTGGGATTCTTCGTCTTCTCCACCAACACCGGATTCGGGTTCCATTGGGGTTTTTCGGGGCTGGCGGCGGGACTCACCCTGGGGTTCATCATGATCCCGATCGTGACGCGGGTGACGGAGCAGGCGCTCCGCGACGTTCCCCGAAGCTATATCGAAGGGGCCCTGGCCCTGGGGGCCTCCCGATTCCAGGTCGTCCGGGGGCTCGCCATTCCAGCGGCCATCACCGGCATCGGTACGGGCATCCTCCTGGGCGTTCTGAACGTCCTGGGTCAGACGGCTCCCCTCGTCTTCACCAATTACTACAACACCGGAATCCCCAAATCCCTGGTCGGCTCCAACGGGTCTGTCGGTGACCTCGCCATGCAGATCTTCATCTACATCCATGAGCCTTCGAAGGAGCTTCACGTAAAAGCCATGGCGGCGGCCCTGGTCCTGACGGTGATCGTCCTTCTTCTCGACATGGGGATCCGGCTTCTCGCATGGGGAAGCCGGAAATACGCCCAGAGAATGGGTTAGGAGACCTTATGGAGAACGGGACCCAGGAACCGCTCGTGCCGAAGATCGCTGTGAAGAACTTCAGCGCCTTCTACGGAAAGACCCAGGCCCTCCACAATGTGGATTTCACGATCTACGAGCGCAAGATCACGGCGATGATCGGCCCTTCGGGATGCGGAAAATCGACCTTTCTCCGGAGCCTGAACCGGATGAACGATTTTTTCCAGGGATTCCGGGTCGAGGGATCGGCGACCCTCGACGGGGAAGAGATTTACGGTCCCGCCGTCAATCCCGTCCTGATCCGCCAGCGGGTGGGCATGGTCTTCCAGAAGCCCAACCCCTTCCAGAAGTCGATCTTCGAAAACGTGGCCTACGGGCTCCGGATCCAGGGGGTGAAATCCCGCTCCGTCCTCTCCGACATCGTGGAAAAGTCCCTGAAGGCCGCGGCCCTCTGGGACGAGGTGAAGGATCGCCTGAACGGATCCGCCTTTTCCCTTTCGGGAGGCCAGCAGCAGCGGCTCTGCATCGCCCGGGCCCTGGCGGTCGAGCCGGAGGTGATTCTCCTCGACGAGCCGGCCTCCGCCCTCGATCCCATCTCGACCGCCCGGATCGAGGAACTGATGCAGGATCTGAAGGATCGGTATACAATTGCAATAGTGACACACAACATGCAGCAGGCCGCCCGCGTCTCCGACAGAACGGCCTTTTTCCTGGACGGGACCCTGGTCGAGGTGAACGACACGACCAAGATCTTCACCAACCCGGAGGATTCCCGGACAGAGGACTACATCACCGGCCGGTTCGGCTGACAGGAAGGACAGCGGTGCAGAGACATCTCGACGCCGAGCTCGAGCAGCTCAAGGGCCGGATCACCGAAATGGGGAACATGGTCGATCTCCAGATGAAGGAGGCGACAGAGTCTTTACTGGATCGGGATCCTGAAAAGGCGAAGCGCGTCATCGACCGGGACCACCAGGTGAACGCCATGGAGGTCGGGATCGACGAGGAATGCGTCCGCATGATCGCCCTCCACCAGCCCGAGGCCCGGGATCTCCGGTTCGTCATCACCGCCATGAAGATCATCACCGATCTCGAACGCATGAGCGACCTTGCCACAAACATCTCCGAGCGGGTGGTGGAGCTGTGCGAGGAGCCCCCGGTGTCGATTCCCCCGTCGATCAGCGAAATGTCAACGATCGGCCGGGAGATGCTGCGGGAAGCCCTGGACGCCTTCGTCTCAAGAAATACCGCACTGGCCCGCAAGGTGACCCAGGAGGACGAACGGGTCAACGTCCTTCACCGGGAACTTGTAAAATCCATTGTGGAAAGTCTGAAGAGCCATACGGGAGAGACCAGTTCAATCGTTCGCATCCTTTTCGTCAGTCGTTCCCTCGAGCGCTTCGCCGACCACGCGACCAACGTGGCCGAGATCATCATGTACATGGTGGAAGGGAAGATCATCCGCCACATGGTGTGACAGATCGGGGGGTCTTCCTTTCTGGGGACCTTCTTCCCTCCACTTCAGCCGGTAGTTCCTCCCCCTTTGAGAGGAACTCACTCCCCCTCAATCCTCTTCGATGTGTCCCGCCTCCCTTGAAAAAGATTTCCTGTTTTGAGACGGGCGTCCGGTTTTTCCCGATCCGGCGAATCGGACCCTGAAAACTGGAATAAGGATGGACTTCCTTCCGGACCTTCTTTATACTGTACCCCAGTAGCCTATTTTGTCCCCGGGATCATCCCTGCTTCCCGTTTCGGGGGGCCTCCGGGGAAAATCACAAGGAGCGCGAGATTTATGAAGACCCACGATCACCACGACCACGGTCCGGAGTTCCTGGCGAGAACGAAGGTGGGACAATGGCTTCACCGGATATCGGGGCATGCGCATCATTCCACGGTTGAGGTGGATGCCGCCATGGAAGGGGACGCCCGCGGCCTTCGGACGTTGAAAGTGTCCATGGCAGGCCTATTTGCCACAGCCCTTCTCCAAAGTTCGATCGTCGTCCTCTCGGGATCGGTGGCGCTTCTTTCGGACGCCCTGCACAATTTCGCCGACGCGATGACGAGCATCCCCCTCTGGATCGCTTTTGTCCTCCTCCGCCGCGGCGCGACATCCCGCTTTACCTACGGGTACGGGAAGGCCGAGGATATCGCGGGAATCGTCGTCCTGGCCGTCGTCTTCCTCTCGGCATGCACGGCGATCTACGAGGCGTCCCTTCGATTCTTTTCACCCGGACCGATCCTCCATCCGGGATGGGTGGCCGCGGCGGCCATCGTGGGATTTGTCGGAAACGAATCGGTCGCGCAGATCCGGATCACCACCGGTCGCCAGATCGGCTCGGCCGCACTGGTCGCCGACGGTCAGCATTCGCGGATCGATGGGCTGACCAGTCTCATGGTCCTGGTCGGGGTCGTCGGTTCCGTATCGGGACATCCTCTGATTGATCCTCTGGCCGGCTTGGCCATCGGACTTGTCATTCTGACCATCGCGGTAAGTGCGGTCCGACCCCTTGGTCTCCGGCTTCTGGATGCGATCGAGCCCGAGCATCTCGACCGGATCCGGGAGGTCGCGGCAAAGGCTCCCGGTGTCCGTTCGGTCCCCCGCGTTCGGGCCCGCTGGTCCGGACATCGCATTTTGGGCGACGTCGACCTGTCGGTGGATCCTCGACTGTCTGCAAAGGAGATGGAGGAGATCGGAAAAATCCTAGAGGAAGAACTTCGGCGGACGGTCCCGTTTCTCGGGGAGGCGGACGTCCGTTGCCGCCCGGCGGATTGAATCGGGACTGCGGTCCTGAACAAAGCTTCCATGCAGGCTTTGGACAAGGTTTTGGGATGCATTTCGGAGGCTTGACAGGTAGGGAGGGGGAGTATATATTGGCTCATACAGAAAGAAAGGATTCGAATTGCATACGGTCAAGAATCAGAAAAAGCTCGTGGAGCGCGTCCGGAAGATCGGCGGGCAGGTCGAGGCTCTGGAGCGGTTGCTCGAAGGAACCACCGGAGAGGGCGAAGACGTGTCTCTGATCCTTCAGACGGTGGCCTCCGTGAGGGGGGCCCTGAACGGGCTCATGTGCGAACTGATTGAGGGACATATCCGAGAGCATATACTTGCGGACGAGGCCACGTCCCGTCTTGACCGCGAACGGGCGGTCGAGGATGTCGTCGAGGTCGTGAAGCGCTATCTCAAGTAAGGGCCTTGATCCAATCGCGCGGCAACCCTCGCCCTTCAGGGCGGGGCACGCACGTAGCGCCTGTTCGCCGGGGCAACCCGGCGAGTTCGTCGCCTGACCGTTCAGGTCGGCGAATCCATCCCCGTGTCCTACCGGGGAGATGGCAGGAAGGAATCCCCTTCCTTCACGGAGGGGAGGACGTCAAGCGAGTGGACGTCAATAGGGGGTGTCGGTCCGGCCCGGGAACGGGTGCCCCCTCGGAATAACCTGAAAGACAAGGAGAATCGTATGGACGACGGCCCCAGTCCGGGGACGGACGGAAAGAAGGAGGCAGGATGAAGACAGTCTGACAGCACTCACGTTGTCCCACGCTCTTCCCTGAGTCTCGCCTTTTTCCATTCCTTCCCCGCTTCAATTCAAAGTCGAAAGACACAAAAAATCAACGAAACAAAATTCTGCTGCGCGCATGTGCCCAAAGGAGCGATGGCTGTCCTGTGGTCGCCTGTTTTCTGCGCCGGCGGGGAAGGAGATGGGAAAATGCGAAACCTCTTTGTGACATTTGAAAAAATCATGGAATCAGTTCGTCGCTTCATGGAGGTGTTGGGGGATATCCTGACGGCTCCGGGTGCCCTTGGGCGTCTCTTGTAATGAGACAAACTCTCAACTATTATGAGATGAAGTATCTATTCAGGAAGGAGGAGACGGGATGGGATCCTGTTTCCTGCCTCCCCACATGAATCTTGATCGAGGGATCACGAATAAAAAGGAGTCGATGATGGATATCAAGAGAACGGTTCATGGCGTTCCGGGCAGCCTTCTCCTGGCCCTGTTCCTGACGGGGTGCGCGGCCACGACGGAGCCGGCCGTGAGGGCTTATCTGCACGAGCAGAAGGCCTACTCGGAAATCAGAAACGGCCAGATCGAGGAGGCGGAGTCGGACCTCAGGCAGGCTCTTCGGGACAACCCCACCGATCCGACGATCCTCAACAACATGGCCTACATCGAATTCAAGGAAGGCGATTCCCGGAAGGCGGTCGGCTTTCTTGAGCAGGCCCGGGCTCTCCGGTCAAACGACAATGATGAGCCCTACATTCTGAACGAGGCCCGCATTCTCATCGCCGACCATCAGTATCATCGCGCCCTTGCCCTTCTCTCTCTCATCGAGCCCCGGCGCACCTGGCCCCACGGCTACCGGAAAATGCTGGCCAAGGCCCTGATCCACAACGGGCAGAACGCACGGGCCATGGCCGTTCTCCTTGAAAAACACGACGAGACCCCCCTTCCCGGGCAGACGATTTCCCGTTAACCTCCCGTTACCTCTTTGCCAGGAGTGCATGACATGATGGAGACAATGAGGGGGAGATCCTTGTGCTTTTTTGCAGGGATCCTGCTGGCTTTCGTCCTTTGTCCGGAGCTGTGTCCCGCTCCGGTTCAGGCCGATCCGCTCGATGCGGGAAGCGGGGGATTCGTCTTACCGTTCTCGGACGACGCCGAGATGGCCAGGGACTTCCAGGCCCTGGCCCCTCCGTTTCTTCCCTGGGGTCCCAACACGAGCGGGCCGTTCTTTACCGGAACCGCCGAGGTGGAGCCGATCGGCTCGTGGTATCTCGAGCCCTTCGCCTATGACTTCATAAACCCCGGAATCGCCGCCTCGTCGCTCTCGATGCCGATGCGGCTGGCGGTGGGGCTGGGCCACAATCTCGAGCTCGACACCTACCTGCCGCTCGACCAGAACTGGCAGGGGGTCGATCCCTCCCAGGGCATCGACCATTCGGCGAGCCACTTCGGTGTGGGCAACACCCACTTCGAGATCAAGTGGGAGCTCACGAGCGACGCCAACGTCTATCTGCCGCTCGCCATGCCGGCCATCGCGCTCACCTTCGACTTCTGGATCCCCTCCGGCCAGTACCAGAACCTGAATCCCCAGGACTACGGCACCGACCAGCTGGGAAACGGCACCTTCAACGAGGGGGTTTTTGTCCTGGTTCATAAGCACGTCAAGCCCTTCATGTTCTATCTGCAGGTGGGGGACATCGTGGAGAACCCCTCGACCGTCGGGGCCGGGTACACCTATAACAACGGCATCACCCAGATTCCCTTCGGAAGTACCGCCAGCCTCCACATGGTGGACGGCAATCTGACATACTATGCCGGGGCCTTCGAGCATGTGATCAACACCGAATGGGGGGCGGGGTACCTCCTCGAGTTCTACGGGGAGAGCCAGAGCGGGACGAATCTCTTCTTCGGCAACGCCAACGCTCCCTCCTGGTCCTACTTCTGGCTCGCCCCGGAGATGGAGGTCACCTGGCCCCACACCCAGAAATTCGCAGTGACCTGGGGAGCCGGGGTAGCCCTTCCGGTCTATCAGTCGAACTATCCCCGCACCTATACCCCCATGGGAACCGCCACCCTTTACTTTAATGGCCCCTTCGGGTACCGGGGCATGTAGTTTCCACCCCTCTTAGGAGATGTGTGTCCATGCGTGGCTTCATGAAGAGATTTCTCGAAAACACCCGACATTTGACGACTCTGTTTTTTGTCTTCAAGAAAGGGAAGATACGTCTTTTCTGTTTGACCAAACATCCGGGTCTGTCCATGATTCTTTTTGGCCTTTTGATTCTGTCCGTCCCCCCGTCTGCCATGGCCGCAGGCGGCTCCTCACCTCTTGCTGGCTCTGCCCCCGAACCGCAAACTCCGGGAAGTTCCGACCCGTATTCCGGTCAGGGGCCTCCATCTTCACCCCCCGCACCTTTAGGGGATCCGCTCGTCGATCATCCGGGGGCCTTGCCGGTGGCCCCCTCAACGACGACCGGGATGCTGGCAAGCGGCATCGCCCATGCGGGAAACCGGATCTTTCTCGAGCCCCTGATCGTCAAAGACGGGGATATCGACAACCAGCTCACCCTCATGCCGGCCTACGGGGGGATGCCAGGCCGATCAAGCGCCTTCACCACGCCGATCATGCTGGAGAAGCGCCTGACCCATCATTTCAGCCTCCGTGTCGACACCCATTATATTGATCTCTGGACTCCGGGAAAGGGATATTCGGGCTTCCAGTATGCGGGACTCCAGGGAAAGCTTCTTCTCTATGAAAATGATCCTCACGAGATCTTCACGACCTTCATCATGCGGGGCATTACACCGGTCGGAGGCTCTCCCGTCGCCCAGGGGAACCCCTTTACGCTTTACTCCTACCTTGTCTTCAACAAGGGGCTGGGAGACCTCTCCTCTTTTTGGCTCCGGCCCATCGCCTTCCAGACCGATGTCGCCGGGATCGTGCCCTTCGGGAATGGGCCCATGCCTCTTTCTGACTTTACAGGTCTCAACGATTACGGAGATTCCTTCAGGTTCGACGGGGCGATCGAGTACAGCCTGATGTACCTGCACGACATCGAGGGCGTGAAGATGCCGGACTTTCTGGCGCATCTCACCCCGGCAGTGGAGTCCCGGACGCTGGTGAATCTCTCCCACAACGGCTATTACGGGGCGACGGAGGGGTACCTCTCCTACGAGATGAACTACCAGGCGGACTGGTACCAGGTGAGCGTGGCCTACCAGCAGCCCTACGGGGCGGACTCGTCCTTCATGGGGCAGCGCTACGTGCTCTACACGACCTTTTTCTACGGATGGCTTCTGAAGAAGATGGGGTACCATTCGACGCCGTTCTGAGAAGGCCAGAAAGATCGCCGGCAAAAGGTCACCCGCTCTTGTCCCGGAGCCGAAATCCCCGGTTCCGTCAGAATACCCCCCGAAACTGAAACGATCGAGATCGCTATTGTCCGAAGGGCCGGACGCAACGTGCCGCCCCCTCTCCGTCCCCGTCGTTTTTTCTCCGTCGAAAAGATCATTCCAGAGCAGGATTTACATGAGATTGAAAGGAGCAATCTTCAATGGTAGGATTTCATTAAAATCCGGATTGGACGACAATATATTCCGGATTGGACGACAATATATTCCGGATTGGACGATTGCAATGGACTTTGCAGACTTCTATGTCCCAAGGGTTGCTTCCCGAAGGATCGAAACGGCCCTCAACGACACTCCCGTCGTATTGGTCGCAGGACCCCGGCAAGCTGGAAAAACGACGCTTGTGCGCCAATTTTCCGGGCCCAGACGCCCTTATCTGACCCTGGACGACGAGACAGTCCGGGAATCTGCCCGCTTCGATCCGTCCGGCTTCGTCCGGAAACTCGACCTTGCGGTCATTGACGAGATCCAGCGGGCCCCCGAACTGTTGATTTCTCTCAAGAAGGCCGTCGATGAAGACAGACGTCCCGGACGGTTTCTCCTGACCGGGTCCGCGGACATCATGACCCTTCCGACCGTCTCGGAGAGTCTCGCGGGACGCATGGAAATAGTTCCTCTTCTCCCGCTGTCCCAAGGGGAAATCCGGGGAGAAAGGCCGGGATTTCTGAAGCGGATCCTCTCGGGTCGTCCGCCTGACTGCGTCTTTCCGGTCGACGGGGAGGCGCTCGTGAAGACCGTTTTGTCCGGCGGGTATCCCGAGATGCTTCGGCGGACCGATCCCAGGAGACGGCGCGCGTGGGTCCGGGACTATGTGGAGGCGCTATTCCTGAGGGATGTCCGGGAGATTTCCAGACTCGACCGTCGGGAGCTTCTTCTCCCGCTTTTCCGGCTCATGGCGCATCAGTCCGGACAGATCCCGAATTTCACGCAATGGGGAGGGCAGATCGGACTGGATGCGAAGACCACAAAGAGTTATGTGTCCGTTTTCGAACGGCTGTTTCTTATCCATCGCCTTCCCGCCTGGCATTCCAACCGGACATCCCGGTTGGTCAAAGCCCCCAAGCTCCATCTGGTCGATTCGGGACTCCAGGCGAACCTGACCGGCGTGACGGAGGAGTCGATTTTCCGGGATCGCTCCCGTTTCGGTCCCCTTCTCGAGACCTTCGCGGTTTCCGAGATTCTCAAACAGGCCTCCTGGGAAGAGGACATCGCGGGACTCTTCCACTTCCGGGACAAGGACCAGGAGGAGGTCGATCTCGTTGTCGAGGAGGAGGGCGGGAGGATCGCCGGAATCGAGATCAAGGCATCCGCGACGGTCACGCCCCGGGATTTTCGAGGCCTCAAAAGACTGGAAGACGCTGCCGGGAGGGAGTTGTCTCTGGGGCTCGTCCTCTATGACGGAGACCGGGTGGTTCCTTTCGGAGCGCGGCTCTTCGCCGCCCCCCTCTCCTCTCTCTGGAGCGCTCAGAACCCTTCCTGATGCAGGACTTCCGGAATCCGGCCGTTCCCGCCCATGGCACTCCGGCGGGGATGCCGTGAGGTGTGGTGTGTCGCCCGCTGTTTTCCGTGAATTTTTCGAAGTGCCCGGAAGTGTTGGCCGCAGGGGCCCGGGGCCCACCCGATCCTGTCCTCCGGACCCGACTCCACCCGTTCCGTTTTTGCGACGGACAGAGCGTGGGAGGCCTGTTCACCCAGATTTTCGCCCCGAAGATGTTTTCCTAAAGCCCCAGAAGAACCAGCCCCTCAGAAAGGATCCTTCTCGTAAAGCTATCGGGACGCTCTCGCCTTGCCGCCCATTCTTCCGGAGTGTAGACGAAGACGTCGACCTCTCCTCCCCACCGGAAAATAAGGCCAGACGCGTTTCGCTCTTTCGTGGATCTCCTCCCGGCTCTCCAGGACGACGAGAAGATCCAGGTCCGAATGGCGGGTGGCCGTTCCCCTTGCGGCCGACCCAAAGAGAAGGACGAAGGAGGGCTTCTCCTTACGGATAAAGTCTCCCATCCGCGATCGGGCAAAATTCCCTGATTCCCCGGGACATCCGCGTCACGATCCCTCCATGTTGGGTCGCTCCACTCCTTTCCGGAGTCCGGCCCTTCGGCCGTTTCGCAGGCGACATGATGATCGGAGACGTTTCGCTCAAAAATTCGATCCTTCGGATCTCGAGGAGATATTCCTTCGGTTGGATCCATGCCGATTTGTCTGTTCGGGATAAATTGCGTCAGGAATACGACAAAAACAGGGATTCGAGACAAAGCATCCAGGCGGAGGAAAAGAAATTTCCGAGGGGGAGCGAAAGGATGTCGTCCGGAGTTCCGCCCCCCGGCAAAATGACGCTCCCCTTTCCCACAGATTCACCCGGAGGGAAGGGATGAAGGCAGACAGGAATAGCGGCCTGGAAAGGGACGGATTACGGCCAGAGATGGGTCGCCGAGCCCGGTAGCCACCCCTTCATATGGTTGGCGCTTTCGGCCCCCTGTCCGAGAAAAATGATGAAAAAAAGGCCCGCGGCCACAGTCAGGACCAAGCCGACGATCGCCGGGCCCGTCGCCATTTGTGGGTTTTCTTCTGCCATCTCCGTTGCCCTCCTTCGGTTGGATCGGCCCCCACCGAACGTGAATGTCGAACAGAATCCCGGATACGCCAGACGGGGTTTTAAAATCCCGGAGCGGACCATGCGAAACCGTCGCCATGGCGAGATTCCGGCTACGGGAGTCCGCATTTCCTGAATTCGACCCCGACAGGGAGGCTGGATTCCGAATGGCGTAAAGATATCACGAATAAGATGAAAAGCAAGATTTTCGAAAGAGGTGCAGAAAATTTACCGTCCCGTCACGGGTTCGCCACGCCTTATTTACCGAATCTTCAAATGGGGATGGGAATATCTCAGCGTGAAGAGATTCAACCGGATGCGGTCGCATCCCTACAACCAAGGAGAAAATGATGAATGCATTCGCCTATCTCATGAAGGGCGGCCCGGTCATGTACATCCTTCTGCCCATGTCGGCGGTGGCGCTTTCCGTCGGGATCGAGCGGCTCGTCGTCCTGAGACAGGAAAAGATCCAGACCGAAAGGGTTCTTGCGGTCCTCCGCAAGAACGTCAAGGAGAAGCTCGATCCGAAGTCGGTGATCTCCATGATCAAGGAGTCCTACCGGTCCGAGAACTTCATCGTCAGCAAGATCCTGAAGCTGTTCGTGGAGTCGGAGCTCGAAGGGGAGAAGCTCGAGTACCTGATCGAGGCGGAGGCGGTGCTCGAGGAAAAGAAGCTCAAGGAGCGGATGTGGATCCTGGACACCGCCATCACCATGGCGCCGCTCCTTGGTCTTCTGGGAACGATCATCGGCATCGTCGCCTCCTTCCATGTCATGTCCATCTCCGGGCTCGGAAAGCCCACCCAGATTACGGGAGGGGTCGCCGAGGCGCTGATCGCCACCGCGACGGGGCTGGTCATCGCCATCGTCTCCCTGGGATTCTACAACTTCCTCTACAAGTGGATCAGCGGGATCAAGTCCTCCCTCGAGTCGGCGGCGCGGCTCATCACCATTCTCCATCGGCCGATCCGCGACGCCTACCGGGAATCTCCCGAACTCGCGGACTCGCGGCAAGGCGCGGCGGTGGTCAAAGGGGTCCAGACGGCCTTCCGGGCGGAGAAAAGCTCGTCTCCGGCCTGACGCGGGTTCGGGGAGAAAAAGGAATGGGACAGGACTGCCGGCCGGGCATTCGGCCGGCGTGTGACGACACGAGCAAGGAGATTCTTACATGAGGCTTTTTCGCGACGGGGACGACGAATCCCCGAAGGCGCGGATCGAACTGATCCCGATGATCGACATCATGTTCTTCCTGATGGTGGTCTTCATCTTCATCTCGATGTCGCTCATCAAGCTGAACGGGGTGACCGTGGCCCTGCCGAAATCTGCGGCCCACCCGCTCAAGCAGGAGCCGAAGATGATCAACATCACCATCACCGAGGAGGGAAAGATCCTCTTCGAGAACACCCCCGTGAACCGGGCGGGCCTCAGGGACCATCTCTCCGCCCTTCTCGCGGACAAGACGGCGAAGTACGAGGTGATCGTGAGCGGGGACAAGGACTCGAAGCTCCAGCGGCTGGTCGACGTCATGGATCTCTGCAATTCGTTGGGCTTCTCGAACGTCTCGATCCGCTCCGAGGATCTTCACTGATGGGGGCCGCCGGGAGCAAGGCCGTCGCCTCCGAAAACGGCCGCTCGTTTTTTCCGTGGGCCCTGGGCGGGGTCCTCGTCTTCGAGGCCGTCCTCCTGGCCGCGCTCAGGGTTCCCGTGACCGCCCCTCCGCCGCCCCCGCCTCCCGCCTTCAAGGTGGCGCTGGCGCCGCCCCCGCCTCCCAAGCCGAAGCCGCCGGCGCCCAAGCCCAAGGCGAAGCCCCGGATGGTCCACAAGACCGTCGTCCACCATCCGGTCACGCCGCCGGTTCTCCCGGCCCAGACGGCGACCTCGACCAACCTCCTGGCCGCCTCCACCGGAACGGCGGTCAACATGAGCTGGGGAGAGGGGACGCCCTCCTCCGGCGGAGGGGCGGGGTATCTTCCCCCCCGTCTCCTGACGAAGGTCGACACCGACGCGCTCTATACGGAGAAGATGAAGGCCGACGACGAGGAGGGGGACGTGGTCATCGACCTCTGGGTCGACGCCTCGGGAAAGATCACCCGCTCGAAGATGGTCGTCCCGTCGGTCTGGGACGACATGAACCGGATCGCCGAAAACGTTCTCAAGCACCTGAAGTTCAAGCCCGCGAGCCAGAACGGACAGGCGGTCCCCGGGAAGTTCGAACTCAATTTCCGGTTCCGGATCCGCAATACGGGGTGAGGGCGCAGAAACGGAGCCTCCCTCGCCCGAATGCGAAGAGGGCCGAAAAAAGGGCCGGGAGGCGGGGGCGGGAATCCCCGCCGAAAGGAAGTCTTGATGAAGAAGAGAACCTTCTCCGGGTGGAAGGGGATCTCAGGGGCCAACACCCTGGCATACCCTCCCCCTCCGGAAGGCGGAAACGAGACCGCCGCCGGCAAGAGGGCCGTCTCGCCCTGGGGCGGACGTGCCAGCGTCCTGGTGGCCGATACGGACGAGGCGCTCCACAAGACCGTCTACCGGCGCTTCGACCTGGACCAGGCCATCTTCACCATCGCCTCGGCCTTCGACGGGGAGGAGGCGGTCTGGATGCTCCGGAAGTTCCAGGCCTCGGGTGACTGCGACCGCCTGATGGTGGTGGCCGACGTCCACCTGCCACGGCGGAGCGGTCTCGACCTTTGCCGGTTCGTCCGCTCCCAGGAATCCCTGGCTCCCGTTCCCTTCCTGATGGTGGCGGGGGAGGGGGATCTCCACGAGCTGTGTCTTTCGAGCCTCGAGGCGGGAGCGGACGATTTTCTCCCGAAACCTTTCAGCGCGCGGGAGTTCGAGGCCCGGCTGGGCGCTCTCTGGAGGCGTGTGGAACGCGAAGACAGGAAAGGCTTCGACTATCCCTTCGACCGGGCCGAGTCCGGTGGCCTGGTCGTGGATACCCAGAAATACGAGGTCCGTCTTCGCGGAAGAAGAGTGCACCTGAGCCACAAGGAGTTCCTCGTGTGCGTCGTCCTGCTCTCGAAGATCGGGATGGTGGTCCGCCACGAAGAGTTCTTCCAGTCCGTCTGGGGGGAGGACCGCATGGTGGGCCGGGAGAACCTGAAGGTCCACGTCCACGCTCTCCGGAACAAGCTGGCCGGGGGTCCTGCGATCGAGGCGATCCGGGGCGTCGGATACCGCATGAAGGCCGACGGCTGACCCGGATCCTCCCCGACGGCAGTTTCCCTGTTCCAGAAGTCTCCTTCCCTTTTTCCCCTTCCTGACAAAATCCTCGCGCAGGCAGCCCTTCGCCCCCCTTTCCCCTGTTCTCCGATGGTGTCCGAAAATTGGGCCCGGTCGTCCGTCCTTGTGAAAATCCGAGGTTTTTTCACTTTTACCCAAGTTTAACCGTCCGGACATTCCGCCTCGTCATAATCCTCCGTCAAGGCACTTTCTGCCTGTTTTGCGATCGACACACCCTTACGTTCAAAACCCAATCAAAGGAGATTCGATGTTGTCCTTAAGAAAGAAGATCGCCTGGCTCGTGGCTCCGGGGATTCTCTGGGGCGGGCTGGCGACCGACGTCTGGTCGGCTCCGGATCCGTCCCAGCCATCCCAGTCGAACAATTCGCAGCTTCCGGCGAAGCCCGATGCCGCGCCGTCCATCCTGTACGGTAACATCCGCTCGGTCAAGGACCACAAGACCCTGTCGGGGGTTCCGATCGAGATCGAGAACACGACGACGGGGCTTCTGATCAAGAAGGAGAGCGACTCCCAGGGGGCGTTCATCTTCTCGAACCTTCCTCCCGGGGACTACAAGGTCCTGGTGGGCGGCGGCAACTTCTCCGTCCAGAGGAAGGAGGGGCTCCTGAAGGCCGGGACGATCGGCCAGATGGACTTTGCGGTGAACAAGCTCTCCCAGGGGACCTCCGAGATCCTGGGAACGGTCTACGAGGGCCACGGGGACCACAAGGTGCCGCTGGCCGCGAATCTCGCGGTCAAGAACACGAAGACGGGCGAGGTCTACCAGGTGGCGTCAGGGCCCTCCGGGAATTTCGACCTGAAGAGCGTGCCGTCGGGGGACTACCTCCTCTCGGCCGTGAAGCGGGGCTATCTGCCGTATTCGCAGGAGATCGCGGTGCGGGGGACGACCCGGGCGGACGTGAACCTCAAGATCAACACCCTGGCCCAGGCGAACATCAACGCCTCCGGGAACAAGAAGATCAAGGACACGACCGGGGCCATCACGATCGTCGACCACAAGACCTTTGAAACCTGGCAGACGACGGGGATCGGCTTCGCGCTGTCGAACCAGCCGGGCATCAACTACTATTCCCGGTCCGGGGCGAACGGCGTCACCGGCGGCATGAACTACTTCACCTGCCGGGGCTACTCGACGGGCGGATCCAACACGGCTCCCTCCGGCGGATCCAACATCGAGTTCACCGTCGAAGGGGTTCCGTTCAACGAGAACCAGGACGGGGGAATGGTCTACGACCTGAACCTCTTCAACATCGACATCGCCTCGGTCGACATCCAGCGCGGGGTGACGACGGCGATGAATCTCTACAACTATGCCTCGGGGTGTACCGTCAACATCCACCTGATGCAGCCCACCCAGGATCCCTACTCCCAGATCACCTACGGCATGGGCTCCTACGGACAGTACTACACCTCCTTCATCGCGAACACCGGGATCAGCGAGAAGCTCGGCGTGGGCGCCTACAACGACCTGTCGATCATCAACCAGCAGGGTTTCCAGGACTTCACCGGCCTCCAGGAATACCAGGACTACGCGAACGTCACGAAGTACCTGGCGGACGGGAAGATCAGCCTGATGTTCACCGGGGCCTACAAGAACTACGACCGGGGCGCCTCGACCTCGCTCCAGAACTTCGAGCAGTTCGGGCCGAGCTACAACGGGATGCCGAACGGGGAGAACGCCTCGGCACCATCGGGACAGAACCTGCCGGACTCGCCTTACTACAAGGAATGGATCTCCCAGCGCTACATGATCACCCTCCAGGGGGAGGACCAGCTTAACAACATGGTCTCCTTCAAGAACAACGCCTTCGCCTATCTGGTGCCCTACGGCGTGATCCAGGTTCCTTTCGGAGCGACCGGATCGGCAATCCCCGGACCCAACGGGACGGCCTTCCAGCCTGGCGGACCGGATTACGGCGGAAACGTTTTTTATGGGACATCCGGTCAGACGAGTGTCGCGAACCCCTTCAATTTCGCCTACATCCAGGGACAGGGTTTCAAGGTGGGGGATATCGCCGAGACCGCCATCCAGGCCGGAAAGGGGAACAAGGTCCATCTGGGGATGCGGCTCTCCTACAACAACACCCTCTACGGAAACGAGCCGATCGGAACCATCAACATGACGGGGAACGCCGGCGGCTCCAACATGCTGACCACCATCGGCGCCTACCTGGAAGACCATTACCGCCCGACCGACGACTGGCTGGTCAGCGCGGGCTTCCGGGTCATGGCGATCAACGAGCAGTACTCCAATTCGATGATGTCTGGGGCCCAGACGATCGTCAACGGCGCCAACGGAGGGAACGCCGCCTACGAGCCCAACGCCGGGGAGTCCTACGTCGTCCCTCTGCCGCATGTGGGCGTGAACTGGTATCCAACCGGGAACTGGAAGGTCTACGCCAATGCCGGGCAATCCTTCTCGGCGCCTTCGATCCAGTTTTTCGAGCTTCCCCCGGGGTTCGGAACGGTCAATATCAAGCCCGAGATCGTGAACGACGTCGAAATCGGCGCCCGGTACGGGACAGACAAGGGGTTCGTGGCCTTCGACGTCTATAACGACTATATCAACAACATGCTGACGACATCCCTCGTCACGGGAGCCAACGGCGTCACCACCGCTCTTCCCGATTCGGCCGGACTTGCCGAAATGCGGGGGTTTGAGGCCGAGTTCAAGCGGGAGCTTCCGGCGGGTTTCAGTGTCGACGGAAACTTTTCCGCGGTCGATGCCTATTTCGTGAGCGCCCAATACGGACTGGGGACTTCCACGGTCCTGAGCAACTCCGGAGATCCCCTGCCCTTCGTCCCGAACATGCTGGGCAACTTCGATCTGAACTACGCCCGCGGGAGCTGGCATTTCACCGTCAACGAGCGCTATACGGGCATGATGAACGTGATCAACACGAGCGGCGGTCCCTCGGGAACGGCCAACATCCAGGAGAACTCGCCCGGATACTGGGCGACGAACCTCCTGGTGGCCTACGATCTTCCCAAGACCTCCTGGTACAACAAGGCCCAGCTCTTCTTCAACGCCTTCAATCTCCTGAACACCAACTACTACGAGCCGGCCGGCCTTGTGAACGGGGCCAACAACGCCAGCGTCCTCATGGTCTATCCCGGAGA
>JAKCDE010000055.1 GCA_021838585.1 Nitrospirota bacterium | reverse complement strand
AAGAACTCAAGGAGCGCATCATGAAAGGCGTTGCGGAGATCAATGCCGATCCGGTCATTCACCGTTGGCGCAAATTCGACTTTGAAAGCGAGTCAGTATGAAACGTTCATGTTTTAATGAAACTAACTACTAGACAGGTGCAGACCCAGGCCCCGGACCCTTGCCCGAGACGAACAGGGCGGCCAGAATCACGGCCACGGCTTCGTAGAGCTCTTCGGGAACGGGGTGGCCGGGAGGAACCCTGAGAAGTTGCTGGGAGAGGTCGGGAGCTTTCACCACGGGAATCTTGAGGCTCTGTGCCAGCAGGACAATCCCCCGGGCGATCTCTCCCTGACCGCTCACCAGGACCAGGGGCGCCTCGTCCACGCCCGGAAGATATCGCAACGCGACCGAGAGCCTCATCTGACCGGAGCTCTCCCTCTCTTCGGCGGGACTCTGACTCACGCCTCCTCCCCTCCGTTTTGCCTTCCGAGATGAAGCCCCAAGGTGAGTCCCGGAAAAATCCGGAGGCTCTCTTCGAGAATCTCCCGGCGGGAGAGAAGGTGCCGGCGAAAAGAGTCGGGAATGGAAGAGGAGGAAATCTCGATCGATCCCTTCGGATGGAATCGTCCCATGAGCCGGACACTTTTTACGGCTTCGCCTCCCTCCCCCCCCGGCTCCGCCCAGGGAATATCGAGCGTGAAGACAATCTCTCTCCCTGTCGTCTGAGCCGGGGAGATTGCCTTCTCCTCCAGATCATCGGGAGCAGCCCATCTTACGGCAAACTCCACCGTCTGGCCTGGGACAAAGGCGGGCCAGACCACTACAGGGCCTGCTCCCCGGGCCCCGCCGGCACCTCCACCCCCCCGCAGACTCCCCGTTCCGAAAACCCGAGCCCCTTCCGCAGGCTCCTCAGCCATGGACTCAAGACCTCCAGAGAACCAGGGCCCGGGACGGCTGAGGGGATCGCCCCCTGGCGCGGAAGGAGAAAACAAGGATGTGGAGGGAGGCATCTCCCAGGCCAGGAGAGCCACTCCTTCCGTCCGGGATCGCAGGAGATCCGACCTGAATTGGGCGATTGACTCTTTTCCCGTAAAGGTCCATTCGAGGCTGTCGTCATGGCGGGTGACGGAGAGGTGGATCCGGGGGCCCCCCTTTGATGGGTCGGGGGAGGAGAGAACGCGTTCAAGGGAGCGGGCCAAGGGAGGTGGAAGGGGCAGGAAGCGGAGAGGTCCTGCTCCTCCCGGTGTCAGGGCCCGTTCGAGAATGGCGGGGGAAAACGAGGCAAGAACCGACGCTTTCGAGGCGGCTCCCCGGGAGAGATCAAGAAGACGGAGAAGAAACTCAATCGGCCGGGACCCCGGGTCCGGAAGCGACGTCGGTCGACTCTGTCCGACTGGATCCATGGTCCTTCCCCCCCGTCGTTGCCCCTCCGGCCCCCCCGTGAGTCATCCCTTCGGGAGCCGACAGAATCTGTTTTCTGAAGGCTTTCGAAGGTTACTCAGGCTGGCCGACCTTTTCCATTGAAAGGAGAAAGGCGACCTCCCCCTCGCTTCGCCCGATGGCGGCGGCAATCTCCGGAACGGAATGCCCCTCTCGCGAAAGAGTGAGAACGGTCTCCTTGAGAGGTTTCTCCGGCTCCCCCCTCTTCAGGAGAGGTCGTTCCGGCTCCCCTTCAGGGGGAAGAAGATACATTCCCCCACTGGCCGCCTCTCCAGAGGAAGTGATGATTGGGGATTCTGTGGAAAGGGAGAGCTCGACAGAAGATGCGGCCTTCATCTTCGCCAGGTCATCGACCAGGGATTCGATATCGTAAAAGAGGACCTGAAGTTCGGCACGCATCCGTTCGGCGTCCCGGATCAGGGACTGGAATCGGGTACGCTCACTCTCCATCTCCCGACGGAAGGATGATTCTTTCAAGGCCAAGTCGGACAAGGCCAGAACAGGCGACTCCGGCGAGGGGGGCACCTCCGCCTCCCCTTTCGGCTTTCGGCGCTTCAGGGCCTTTCTGAGGATGCCGACCCGGACGAGAAGGACGATCCCCATGACGACAAGGATGGCATCAATCGCCCCGGAGATCACCTCGAATTCCGACAATCTCATCCTTCTTCTGCCTCCCTTCAGGCCCGAATATCAAGGCGGTGCCGGGACGATCGCCCCTTCGAACTGCGCTTTCCTCCCGAAAAACGTCCCCTCTTTTCGACAGGATACTCTGATTCATCCTCTTTCTCTACCTCTTCCTCGGTCCCCGCCTCGGCACCCACAGGATCGACAGGACGGACCCCTTCCACCGGAGGCGTGCCGGCACTGTCTCCCGGGACCTTCGGAGCCTCTGTTGCCGGCGGCCCCTCCTCCTTTTTCTGGTTGCGAACCCGCTCCGCCACCAGTGCCGGAGACTGGGCAATCACCTGTTCAAGACCCACAACGGGAAGGATGGCCATGACGCCTCCTTATATTTTGGGTGCAGGCAGCTCGGTCGGCACCGGAGGAACGGGGGAGGGAGCCGGGGGAGCCACGGGAGACTCTCCTCCACCTCCCCCCATGTCGCTGGGAGCGATATTCTCAAGCGGAGAGCTCACGGCAGGAACTGGCGAGGGCGACGGGAGATTCTCCGGGGCTTTTTCCTTCAGGACCACAATCTCCACCCGGCGGTTCTTTTGTCGATTTTCCGCGCTCGTGTTGGGAACAAGCGGCCGATACTGGCCATAGCCGGCCGCACTGGCACGCCGGGGATCGATGGGCCCCAGGGCAATGAGCGTCGTCAGCACATTGACAGCCCGCATGGAGGAGAGGGCCCAGTTGTTCTTGTAGTGTCCATGAATCGGCACATTGTCGGTATGTCCTTCCACCCGGATGTCCCGCTGGGTTTTGGAAAGAAGGGCGGCTATATTCTTGAGGACGGGGAGGGCCTGTTTCCGTACCGCGGCGTGGCCGGTCCGAAAGAGAAAGGCGGCCTGAATCTGGATGCGGATCCCTGCGCTCGACTGGACGACCTTCATTGCTCCATGGGACGAGGACTTCTCCTGAACGAGTTGCATCGCCCGAAAAAGGACCGTCTTGACCTTGGGGCTCGCCTTCCCGGGAGTCACCCGGTTGTGGGGGATGATGACATGCATGTGGGCGGTGACGGTCTGGTGTGTGAATGTCGCCACGATCGCATTGGAGAGCACCTTGTACTTTCCGGTGTTCACCGCGGAGATGGCGTACATCATCACGAAGAAGGTAAAGAGTAGGGTGATGAAGTCGGCGTAGGAGACCAGCCAGCGTTCGAGGTTCTCGTGCTCCTCGTGCTTGACCTTCTTGGCCATGGCGGACTCTCCCCTCCGGATCGACCGGAGAGGCTATTTGCCCTTCCGGTAGGTTTGTTCGTACTTGACGCGTTCGGCCTCGTTGAGGAACCCCAGGAGGCGCTCCTCGATCATGCCGGGGTTCTCCCCCTGCCCGATCCCGACCAGTCCATCGACGATGATTTCCCGAAGCCTTGCATCTCCCCGCCCCTTCAGCTTGAGCTTTCCTCCGATGGGCAGGTAGACGAGGTTGGCGGAACCCACGCCATAGACCGTGGCCACAAAGGCAACGGCGATCCCTTCGGCCAGTTTTCCGGGATCGCCCATGTTGCTCATGACATGGATGAGGCCCAGGACGGCCCCGAGGATCCCGATGGTGGGAGAATACCCCCCCATGGACTCGAAGACCTTATAGACGGTCCCCTCCTCCTCCTCGATATAGTGGGCCTCCACCTCAAGGGCCTCGCGGACCTTGCTGATCTCCGTTCCGTCCATGACCATCCGGACTCCCCGGGCAAAGTAGGGGTCTTCCTTGATTTCAGGATCTTCGAGATGGGCCTCAAGCTTAAGCAATCCCTCCTTGCGGCTTGTTTTGGAGAGATCCTGGATCTTCTGGATGATGGGCCCGGGATCGGCGCTTTTGGAGATGAGGACCCGGGGAATCATCTTGAGGGCATTGATGATGAAGTTCAGGGGAAACTGCAGGAGGGTGGCTCCGAAGGTTCCCCCGAAAACGATCATGGCCGCGGTGGGCTGAAGGATTGTGGTGAGAGGAAGGCCTTCGAGAGTCGCACCAAGAAGGATGGCTCCGACTCCAATCACCAACCCAAGAATTGTTGTAATATCCATTGGACGCTCCTAGCCTTCCCGCCTCAGCTAGCGTCTGCCGGAATCACGCTGAATGGTATCGAGAAGCTTCGGGAGATCCAGAAGAACAACAAGCCTCTCCCCCAAATGGGCCACCCCGGCCATGACGGCATCCAGGACATTTCCCAGACCAATTCCCTCGTTTTTCTCGATCTTGTCACGGCCAATGCGGATGACCTGAAAGACCTGATCCACCGCGAGCCCCACCATCACGCCTTCCTGAAAGACAACGATGGTCCGGGCCTCATCCGGATCGGTGGAGGAGGGTGGAAAGCCAAATCGCTTTCGCAAATTGATGACCGGGAGAATCTTCCCCCGAAGGTTCATGACCCCTTCCACGAAATAAGGGGCCTTCGGAACCCGTGTCACATCGGAGATTCGATTGATCTCCCGGACGTTCATCACGTCGAGGGCATACTCCTCCTCGCCAAGCTTGAAGCTCACGAGCTGGAGAACGCTGTCGCCGAAGTCCATCATGCCGGGAGCGGCAGAGCGTTCGAGAGATAGCTCCTCTGAATCGTTCATGGGAACGACTGCCGTTTCCATCTTTTCCATCCCTTCGCTCCTTCGGATTTCGATTGTCCCGGTCCATTCGTCCCGGGCAGATCCCGGACTCGCTGTTCCGGACTAAACCTTGAACCGGGAAAGATACTGGCTCAGCTCTCCCATTTGCTTCTGCAGTCCCTCTCCGGCCTCGACCGCCTCGGCCACGTTCGCAACGGTCTCCCGGGCATCGTGGGCCGTCTGGTCGACAACCTTCCCCACCTGCTCAATGGAACGGGTCTGTTCTCCTGTCCGCTCCGCGATCTGGTTCACCCGACCCGAGACATCGGAGGCGGAGGAGACGATCCGGGAAAAGACCTCGGCGGTCTTCTGGGTCTCCCCGATCAGCATCCTCATCTCCTTCGATCCGCGATCCATGACCTTTACCGACTGATCGGTCAGCCCCTGCAATTGCGAGATGGTTTCCGATATCTCCCGGGTCGAACGGGTCGTTCGTTCCGCCAGCTTTCTGACCTCATCGGCCACAACGGCGAATCCTCGCCCCTGCTCTCCGGCCCGGGCCGCCTCAATCGCGGCATTCAGGGCCAGAAGATTGGTCTGCTCGGCAATTTCGTTAATGATGTTCACGATTTGAGAGATCTGGTCGGAGCGCTTTCCAAGGTCGAGGA
>JAKCDE010000054.1 GCA_021838585.1 Nitrospirota bacterium | reverse complement strand
ACGCTCGAGGCTCCGAAGCTCCTGGTTCCGCTCCCGGACCTTGCGATCCTGTTCGTGGCCGTTTTCGAGCGCCTCACGGAAGAATGGATTTTCGGCGGCAATCTCGAGGTCGGTCTTGCCTCGCCAGTCCTTTCCTTCGAGATCAAACAGGGCGAGGCCGGCACGGTTTGCGGTCCGCCATCGACCGTCGGTGTCCTTGAAAAAGAGGGCCACCGGCAGGGACTCGAGCAGGGTGGACAGGTAGGACTCCGACCGGGCCAGACGCCGGAGAAGCTTCTGCGATCTCCGGTGGGTCAGGACCGAAAAGGAGAAAAGGGCGAATGCGGCAAGACCGATTCCGAAGATGCCATCCTCGAGGCGTCCCTGAAGACGTTCGATCCCCCGAAGCCGGTCCTCGGCCTCCCGGGTGATGGCGCTGGCGCTCCGGAGCAGGAGTCTTCGTCCGGTCTCGACCTTCCGGAGAAGGGCGCGCTCCTCTCGGGGATTCGGCGGAGAGACGGCGGCGGTCCTGACGTAGCTCCGGTAATCCTTGTCGATCCGGCGAAGGGCCTCGCGGTCGGCCGGACGCCACGGGAAGCTCTGTCGGGAAAGGCTTTCGAGGACGCTGTGCATCTGCGCGGACCATCCCGAGAGGCCCGATGGCGGGAGACTCCCTCCAGGCCCCGGGATTCCGAGAGAGAGGGCGGCAGGATCGAGGGATTCCAGGGCCTGGAAGACCTGGCGTTCGGTCGCGATGCGCGACTCGATCCGGCCTCTCTCCCGGACGAGCGTTCCCCGGAAATAGACAAGGGAGAGACCGACTCCCAGGAGGACGATCCCGACGAGGCCCGTGGCCGCGGGAAGAGAAAAGAGGCGCTTATCGGCCATGGACGAGAGGGCGGCAGGGACATCCTGGGGAGAAGATCCAGAAAGCTGGATAAAGAGAGATCCTGTCCATAGATAGAACAATATCGATTTCAGTCGTAGAAGTCTATCGGTTCCGGGAAACCCCTCCCCCCACAAAAATTCTTTGAACCGAGATTGATGAAAATAACCTTAGAGGGTAAATTGTAATTGATGGAAAAACGAAAACCCCATTATTCCCTCAGACGTATACCGGAAATAGTTCGTTCTAATGGTGCAGATGTCTTTACTAAAACTGCGATTGAAAATTCAAAGGAAATGGGACTGACAATAGACCAGGCGATCGATGTTGTATGTTCGATGCCATCTGGTTGCTTCTACAAAAGTATGACAACTCGTGCTTCAAGCACGATCTGGCAGGATGTTTACCATCCTTCAACTCCGACAGGGAGAACGGCATACGTCAAGGTGACGTTAAGGGAAGAAGGATCCATTGTTGTTTCGTTCAAGGAGAAAAGCTATGAAAACGACTAAAAGAGTCTGTTTAAACTGCGAAAATGGGGAAATGATTCACGATGTTCGAGATGTTGTTTACGAATATCGCGGCCATCAAACTACGATCCCTGATATTTCGGGATGGTTTTGTCATCACTGTAAAGAGATCGAATTCGATAAAGGGGAAGGCAATCGATATGCACAAGCAATAGAGTGTTTTTCTCAGGTGATCGACAAGGAAGAAGCGGTTGAATTGGCCAAGATCAGAAAGAAGTTAAAACTCACCCAGCGGGAAGCCGCAAGATTGACAGGTGGCGGGCCGAATGCTTTTTCCCGATACGAGAGAGGCAAGGCCAAACCGATTCTGGCCGTTACCAACTTGTTCAGGATCCTAGGGGCACATCCTGAAATTTTGAAAGAGATTGGTTTCGAAAGGAAGGACCATGTTAAGGCGTAACTGAGGAAAAGGATTCCTTTCGGAACACAACATCCGCTTCGGACCTCCCCGTGCGGAATGTCCATAGAACTTTCAAGGAGCGCTGGCTTTTCCTCTTTCCCGCCTGTCGTCCCAGCAAAAAAACGACCTGAAGAAAAAGACTCTGGCCCCCGGGGTCTGGTGAACAGAGAGGAACAGGCATGAATGTCTTCTTTTCCGGGTCCGTTCCGGTCGTTTCGTCAATCTGACCGGCATTGATCCAATCGCGCGGCAAACCTCGCCCTTCAGGGCGGGGAAGGATAGGTGCGCCCGGCATGGGTGCGTCTTGGGGGTGCGAGTCCCTGTCGGGATTGACCGGTCCCGCCATGGCGGGCTCGGCTCTTCCGGAGGCGGAAAGAGTCCTGACCTTCTGGTCGAAGGAATCACCCAGGACGGAAAAAAACCTCGGAGAAGGGAATCGAGAGGAGAGAAGTCTTTTGTGCCGGAGAGCCGGAAGACCTGGACGATTGGCGACTCCGGGTCGACGATCCAGGACTCGGAAACACCGGAGAGTGCGTAGAGGGAGAACTTCTCCCGGCGGTCCCGTTTTTCCGTCTCTTCGGAGAGGATCTCCATCAGAAGTTCCGGAGCCCCTTCGATGTTCTTCTCTCCGATGAGGGAAAGGCGTCCTTTCGAGACAGCCATAAGATCCGGTTCGACCGCCCGGAGCGGATCGTGGGAGGACGACGTCGGTGGGGGCGGAAAAAACCTTCCCTCTCCCGGGATTCAAATGCTTGACATCCTCCCCTCCCTCTCGCTTCGCTCGCCGCGAAAGCGGAAAGGGAGGGGATTCCTTCCTGCCATCTCCCCGGCTCTTCACGGGGATGGATCGGGAGCCTGAACGGTCAGGCCACCGACTCGGAGGGAGTTCCCTCCGAACAGGCGCTTCGGGCGTGCCCCGCCCTGAAAACGTTTTTTGCGGCGTTGACGTCCGCATGATCGGCGTGGCCGCAGGAGACGCACCGGAAGGTGGCCTGGTCCGGTCTGTTTTCCGCCGAGACATGGCCGCAAACGAAACAGGCCCGGGACGTGTTTCGGGGATCGACCCGGACCAGACGACCTCCCCGTCTCGCCAGCTTGTAGTCCAGGAGGGAGAGGAAGATCTCCCATCCTTTGTACATGAGGGAGCGGTTCAGTCCGGCCTTCTGCCGGACGTTTTTTCCGGGATTCTCTCTCGTTCCCTGGGCGCTCCGTGTCATGTTCCGGATCTTCAGATCCTCGACATAGACGATCGCTTGGGTTTCGCCGATCATTGTCGAGGTCTTGTGGAGAAAATCCAGGCGCATGTTGGCAACCCGTTCGTGGGCTCTCGCCACCCGGCGCTTCTGCTTCCGGAAGTTTTGGCTCTTCGGCCCTTTCCGGAACTTCCGGGAGAGTTTCCGCTGCTCCCAGGCAAGAGTCTTTTCCGCCCGTTTCAGGGCGGCGACAAGCTCCGGAGAGGGGTGGAGCCTCGTTCCGTCCGAGAGGGTGGCAAAGGACGCCACCCCGAGGTCCATGCCGACCTCCGAAGAGGTCAGGAGCACCGGCTCCGAAATCTCCCTTTCGGTCTGTAGGGAGACGGCCCATCGCCTGGCCTTCCGGGTGACGGTGGCGTTCCGGAGATCGCCCATGATCTGCCGGGAGAGACGGACCTTGACCCATCCGACCTTGGGGAGAAAGATCCGGGGAAGGAGATTCCGTCCATCCGAATCCCGTGTCGAGAGATCGAGCTTCACCTGGAAGGGATCGGGGTAGCGGAGGGAGTCTCCCTCCCCCTTGCGCTTGAACCGGGGGAATCGCTTGGGGTTCTTTCGGTCCATGGCCTCCCAAATGGCCCGGTCGAGGTTCTTGAGGGTCTGCTGCTGGGGCTGTGAAGGACCGAGGGCCAGGAACCCGTAGTCCTCGCTCGACCGCCACAGGGTCAGAAGCTTGGCCAAGTCCCCGTAGGACAGGAGGGGGATCCCGGCGTCGAGACGCTTCTTCTGGAGGTCGAGGGCCTTGTTCCAGACGAACCGGACGCCTCCCGCATGGCGGGACAGAAGGGCCTCCTGGGTGGGGGTCGGAACGAGGCGGAATTTGTAGGCGCTGAGGACTTTCATGCCTCCCATTCTAGCACACACCAAAGCACGCCTTATATCTCCGGCCTGAAGTCCGGAGTTTTACGGCGTTTTTCTGATAAAGGGACTGACGATCCTGGAAAGATTCCCGGACACTTCCTGATGCCGGGTATTGGGGGCGGAGGCCCGGTCAGTTCTCCGTCGATGATTTCGTAGCGAAGGGGTCCGCCTTCCGGGAGCGCCATGAATTCTTCCTAGGTCCATTCTTTCGCCCTGAAGGTCGCCATCCGAAATCTCCCGGTTTCTTTCCATTCTGCCTTGGGGAGCCCTTTTTCCGATTCCCGGCCATTGAGAGCGTTCGGGGCCCAGTTTCGTCCTCTACGGGTTGAGACCCTTCCTGGACAGGTAGTCTTTGAGTTCCTGCAGTGCCGCCCACCCGACGCTCTCGAGCGAGGACACATGGAGGCCGGTGAGGCCCGCCTTGCGGGCGGCCTCCGTCGCAAGCTGCATGGTTTTCCAGGCGGCTTCGGTCGTTGCGGCCACCCGTTCGAGCGCGATCCGTTCTTCGACTGTCATGACCTTTCAAAACCTCCATCATGAGTTCCCCCTTCTGCCACGGAAGAGCCTCAGGCGAATTCCTTCCCCTTGACTGGGATGGGCCTGGCTGCGGTCACCGATTCCGCGGCCTCGGGAAGGGAGAGATCCGGCCACCACCGGTTCAGGATCTCGGAGGCCGGCTTTTTCGAAAAGGAAGGCGGGGAGACCGTCCCCCTCCGACCCGCCATGTTGGCCTGGCGGTAGAGGGAGAGGCGGGCCGAGGTCTGGGAGAGGATCCGGTCGGCTTCGGCCCGTCCCCCGCGGATGACGGCGTTCGTCCTCGAGATGGCCCGGGACAGCCTGTTTCTGAGATTCGTCCGTTTCTTTTCCAGGCGGAGGACGGAGACATGGAGGGCGTCGAGTTCTTCGTCCTGGTCGTGGGCGAAGAAGGAGACCATGAAGGCGCCGATGAAGATCAGGAGATTGATGGCGAACATGGCATAGACCATGTTGCCTGAGGCGTCTCCCAGACGGTGTTCGGAATGGAGCGTCACGTACATGTTCCGGATGAAGGAGAGGGCGGTCAGGGCCCCCAGAACGGTTCCCGGGGCCAGGACGGTCATGATGAGGGTGGCGATTTTTGGCCTCACCAGCGTCCGGACCTGGAGCCCCAGGAAGACCCCGATCAGGGGAAGGGTGAGCGAGAGGGTCAGGCTCATGACGTAGGTCATCAGCTCCGGCTCTCCGAACATCCGGAAGACGACCACGTTTAAGGGGAACTCCCCGACTCCGAGCAGGAAGACGATCAGCCAGTGAAGGGCGTAGGGGACCGGGATGATTTCGTCCCGGCCGACGAATTCCTTGCGTTTGTGGTAGCGGAGGAGCGTCTCCCTGAAGCGGTGCTGGTTGGAGTCGTACGCGTCGTAGAG
>JAKCDE010000015.1 GCA_021838585.1 Nitrospirota bacterium | reverse complement strand
ATTCCCGCATCAGACAGGCGGCCGATGGTCTCCAGCCGCCTCATCGGCCGCGTGGCCCGGGGCTCGAGCTTTCCGGAAAGATCCTCATTCAGGGTCGGAAGAGAGATGAAGACCTGGATGCAGCGGTGGGCCGAAAGGGCGGTCAGGAGGTCGAGGTCCCGTTCGATGAGGGCCGACTTCGTGACGATTGTCAGAGGATGTCGTGCGCGAAGCATCACCTGAAGAATCGACCGGGTGACACCGAGCTTCTCTTCGGCCGGCTGGTAAGAGTCGGTATTGATTCCCAAGGCGATCGGCTCGCATCGGTAAGACTTCTTTCTCAGTTCCTGCTCGAGAAGAACCGCCGCATCCTTCTTGAAAAAGATCCGCCGCTCGAAGTCCAGCCCAGGAGACAGGCCGAGATAGGCATGGGTCGGCCGGGCAAAGCAGTAGATACACCCGTGCTCGCAACCCCGGTAGGGATTCAGTGAGCGGGAGAACCCCACATCCGGAGAGTCGTTTTCGCACAGGACGGATCGGGCCGTATCCGGAAGAATCACGGTGTCGTTCGAGGATGGAGGGGCTTCCCCCATCGCCTCCGGCATGATCTCCCGGGTTTCCTTTTCATACCGGTTGTCTGGAAGCGAGAGGGCTCCACGGCCCCGGGGTGTCGGAGGTTTCCGGCTCATGCTCGTCCTCGCCCGATGGTAATACAGCCATCAAAACAATTCACCGGTCCCATCCTTAACATTTCCGCCTCCAGCCAGCGATCGTCCAATGGCTCGATCTTGTCCCGGAAGCAACCTTCAGGAACCGTCCCTCCATGACAAACCTTCGGAAAAGAGCCATCCTTGTTATCTTGAAGGGGAAAAGAGTATAAATAGTCCGACCTGCTCTCGACCTTAACAATACGGAAGGAGAAGAACCTTGGGGCCACTGTTCTCTAGACATGGAAAATCGGGAGTCATTTCCCTGACCGGATTCATCCTGGCCGTGACGGTCACCCTGTCATCCATTCCCGTCGCATCGGGAGCGACCGGGGATCCCGTCCGAGGCAAAAAGATCTATCAGGGACTCTGCATCCAGTGCCATGGGGTCAAGGGAGACGGAAACGGCGTGGCCGCCCCGGCCCTCATGGAAAAACCCGCCAATTTCACCGACCCCAAAACCTGGCAGATGGGAGACGAGGCCTTTTACATCCACGTCATCCGTCGCGGACGAAAAATCATGCCCGCCTTCTGGGATGTCATCGACCCGCAGCAGATCCGGGACGTTCTCTCCTACGAGCGCACCTTCCTCAAAAAGTAGATCCCGAAAATTTACGGTCCCCAACCCGGCCCCCCTCCGGTCGGGTCAGGGACCGACCTCGGAGACCAGGACCTGGCTCTTGCGGTCCGGATCATAAAGCATTTTTCGGTCTGGCGGGAGGATCTCCGGGCTCGCCGGAACGAATCCCCGCTCCATGAACCACCGGGAAGACTGGGTGGTCAGGACAAATATCTTCTTGAGACCCAGTCGTTTCGATTCGGCCCGACACCAGGCCAGAAGCTGCTCCCCGCGTCCCGCTCCCTGGTATTCGGGAAGAATGGCCAGACAGGCCATCTCCGCCATGGACGAGGCAGGATAGGGCGTGAGGGAGACGCATCCGATCACCGTCCGGTCCCGACAGGTCACCGTAAAGTGCGAAAGCTCCATCTCGAGACGCTCCCGGGGCCTGCGGACGAGAATGCCTCCGGCTTCGAGGGGACGGATGATCCCCAGAATGTCGACCAAATCGTCGAGGACGGCCGGCCGAATATGCTCGAACGGATCCCGCGACACAAGCGTACCGATCCCGTCCCGCGTGAAGAGCTCCAGCAAAAGCGCCCCGTCCTTCTTGCCGTCAAGAAGATGGAGGCGGGGAACCCCCTGGTCCAGGGCTTCGTAAAGGACCGAGAGCGGAAGGGGAGATGTCGCTTCCCGGGCCCTTGCCTCCGGAAGGACCAGCTGTCTCAGGGGCTCTCCCCTCTCGTTTCTGATCTCGGGGGACAGAGCGAGCAAAATGAGTTTCGAGGCCCCGACCGCGACCGCGGCCCTGGAGGACACCTCGAATGACAGGACATTAAAGATTTCCCCGGTCGGCGAAAAGGCGAGGGGCGACAGCAGAACCACGTCTCCCTGGTCCAGATGGTGCCGGATCGCTTCGGACTCGATCCGGCGTACCGTCCCGGTGTACAGGAAGTCGACCCCGTCGATGACCCCCAAGGGTCTCCCGATGACGAAGTTTCCGGAAACCACGCGGATCCGGGCCCCCCCCATGGGTGTCCCGTCGGTCCCCTGGGAGAGGGCGGCTTCGATCTCGAAACGGATTCGTCCCACCGATTCCATGAGCAAGCCCAACGCTTCCGGAGGGGTGATGCGGCGTTTTCCGACACGCGTGGTTTCGACAGCCCGGAATTCGAGGCTGGCATCGATCTGGGGACTGGCCCCGAAGACAAGAACGAGCCGGATCCCGAGGCTCGACAGAAGAGCGATATCATGAGCCAGGGCGCCCATGCCACCCTCTCTCAGAAGATCGCCGTCCAGCAGGAGGACAAAGGTCTCCCCCCGAAATTGGTGGATGTAGGGAGAGGCCTCCCGAAACCACTCCACATACCCGGCGCCGTTCTTTCCCGGGACTTCTTCGTTTCTTTCCCTCTCAGCCATCCCCATCCCCTCTTCCGTCCGACCTTTGACTGAAACTCCTCTCCCGATCATACCTTTTTGCATGGAACTCCTTCAAACGGACAAAAGCATACGTCTCTTCAACAGTCCCTGCAGACACGATCAAAATCTGTTCATCCCGCTCCGAATCGGCTATGATGGGGCCATCGATTTCTCTGAAAAAAACAACCGGGCCTTCAAGGAGGAACGTTGGCGACGAAAAAGAATGCGAAGTCCGAATGCTGGATCGTCACGGGGGGAGCCGGCTTCATCGGTTCAAATTTCGTCCGGATGGTCCGGAGACAGAATCGGGCCCGCATCGTGACCTACGATGCGCTCACCTATGCCGGCAACCTTGCCAACCTTGACGAACTCAAAGATGATTCCGACCACGTTTTCGTCCAGGGAGACATCCGGGACCGCAAGGCGGTGGCCGGTCTTTTTGCCCGACACCAACCCACGGGCCTGTTCCATTTCGCCGCGGAAAGCCATGTCGACCGCTCGATCGAAAGTCCCGAGGCTTTTATCGAAACCAACGTGACCGGAACCTTCGTCCTTCTCGACGAATCGCTCCGGTATCTCCGCAGCGGTGGGCCGGGGAAGGATTTTCGCTTCCTGCATGTCTCCACGGACGAAGTCTACGGTTCGCTTCTTCCCTCGGATCCTCCCTTCACCGAGCGGACCCCCTATGCCCCCAATTCGCCCTATGCCGCCTCCAAGGCTTCGTCCGACCATCTTGCCCGGGCCTATGTCCACACCTACGGCCTTCCCCTTGTCACGACCAACTGCTCGAACAACTACGGTCCCTGGCAGTTTCCCGAAAAGCTCATTCCCACCGTCATCCTCGCCGCCATCGAAGGACGTCCCATCCCCGTCTACGGGGATGGCCTCAACATCCGGGACTGGATTTTCGTGGAAGACCACTGCGAAGGAGTCATCGCCGCCTTCGAAAAAGGAAAGACGGGAGAGACCTATGCCCTGGGAGCAGGGAACCCCCGAACCAACCGGGAGGTGGTGACGGCCATCCTGGAGACTTTAGACAGGATCCGTCCTTCCTCCGACGGATCCTCTTACGCCAGGCTCGTCACCTCCGTCCCGGACAGGCCGGGCCATGACAGGCGCTACGAGATCGACGCCGCAAAAGCCCGGCGGGACCTTGACTGGAAGCCGGCCCACACCTTCGGACAAGCCCTGGAAAAGACCATCCGATGGTACCTCGACCATACCCCTTGGTGGAGCGACCTTCGCGCCCGCTATGACGGGTCCCGTCAGGGGACAGGACGAAGCCAACTCCCGGGAGGAGCACGATGAAAGGGATTCTTCTGGCCGGAGGCTCGGGGACGCGTCTCTACCCTCTGACGAGAGCGGTCAGCAAGCAGCTGATGCCGGTCTACGACAAACCCATGATTTACTACTCCCTGACCACCCTCATGCTGGCGGGCATCCGGGAGATTCTTCTCATCTCCACTCCCGAGGACACGCCGCTCTTCAAACGTCTGCTCGGAGACGGCTCCCAATGGGGGATCTCCCTCTCCTATGCCGTTCAGCCCAAGCCCGAAGGGCTCGCTCAGGCCTTTCTGATCGGGGAGTCGTTCATCGCCACCGATCCGGTCTGCCTGGCCCTGGGAGACAACATTTTCTATGGGCATGGTCTCTCCGAAACCCTGCAGAAGGCGGCGGCTCTTTCTGAAGGGGCCCAGATCTTCGGATACGCGATCCGGGATCCGGAACGATATGGCGTCCTCGCCTTCGACCCCCTAGGATCGGTTCGTGAGATCGTCGAAAAGCCGGCCAATCCCCCGTCGCGGTATGCCGTCCCGGGAATCTATTTTTACGACCGGACCGTCGTCGCAAGAACCCGCTCCCTTTCTCCCTCATCACGGGGAGAGCTCGAGATCACCGATCTTAATCGCCTTTACCTGAAGGATGGGCTTCTGAAGGTGGAAAAGCTGGGGCGGGGAACGGCCTGGTTCGACACGGGAACCCACGAATCCCTTCTGGAAGCTTCCATCTTTATGGAGGTCATCGAACGGCGCCAGGGAATCAAGGTCGCCTGCCCGGAGGAGATTGCCTACCGGATGGGATACATCGGAAAAGAAGAGGTTCTGGCCCTCGCCGCCCCCCTCAAGAACGGATACGGGGCCTATCTTCGTGAAATGCTCGTCCTCGAGGAGGGTGAATGGACGTAAAGGAGACATCACTTCCAGGAGTTCGGCTCCTGTCTCCCCGGGTTCACGGAGACAGCCGCGGCTTTTTCATGGAAACCTTTCATGCCAAAACCTTCGAGCGCCATGGAATACCGCAGCTCTTCGTCCAGGACAACCATTCCCGCTCAGGCAGAGGCGTCACGAGGGGACTTCACTTCCAAAGACGGCATGGCCAGGGGAAACTGGTCCGGGTCGCAACCGGAGCCGTCTTCGATGTGGCCGTGGACCTCAGGAAAGAATCCCCCACCTTCGGACGGTGGTTCGGAACAGTCCTCTCCGAAGAAAATCATCTGATGATGTACATTCCCGAAGGGTTCGCCCACGGCTTCCAGGTGATCAGCGACCACGCCGATTTTCTTTACAAGTGCACCGACTTCTATGATCCCGAAGACGAAGGGGGCATCCTCTGGAACGATCCGGAGATCGGAATCGAATGGCCCCTGAGCGACATCGTCGTGTCGTCAAAGGACGGCCGCTACCGGCCTCTTTCCCAAACCCCCAGGGATCAGCTTCCGATCCGGTAGCCGTGGTCTGACACAGCCTCCCCGGAGGAGATCTCGCCCCTCTTGAACCGAAACCTATTGACTTTAAGAAGGTGTCTAAAAGATAATAATGAAGTTTGCCGCCTTCAGACCTCATTCACGTCCCCATCGTCTAGCCGGCCTAGGACATCGCCCTTTCACGGCGGTAACACGGGTTCGAATCCCGTTGGGGACGCCATGTTTATCAATCTCTTAAGCAATTCTCTTTCTTAATGAAGCATTCTCGATACGGATCAGGTCCCGGCTTTATCAATAAATCTGTGAGCATCTTTCCTCCTAACACTCTCATCATTTTTTTCAATGACATTAAAGATCCACCACGCCATCGGGACAACGTTGCGTCTGACTCTTAATTAATCCAAAAAGATAATTATTTTTCATCATTTTCATAGAAAAGAATCACTATACTTATCCTTTTCTATCGGCTACTCTTTGACAAGACTCTTCTTTCCCGGACGGGAAGTCGCCTCCACTTATGGAGACATACCAGGGAACTCTGGTATAGTGAAAAGATATCGATCAAATATTGATTCTTGCCATCAGGAGCGCGCCATGCCCAAAACAATCATTGAAAAAATATGGGATGACCATGTCGTCACGGAGGACCAGGGAATGGTCCTTCTTTACATCGACCGGCAGCTCGTCCACGAGGTCACGAGCCCTCAGGCCTTCGAAGGACTCCGGATGGCCGGACGCAAGGTCCGCCGTCCGGATCTGACCTTCGCAGTCCCCGACCACAACGTGCCGACCACCGACCGATCCCACGGCATCACCGATCCGGTCAGCGCCCTTCAGGTCAATACGCTGGAGAAGAATGCCCGTGAATTCGGCGTGACCTATTTTTCCATGAACGACATTCGCCAGGGCATCGTTCACGTGATTGCGCCCGAACAGGGAATCACCCTCCCGGGACTCACCATCGTTTGCGGGGACAGCCACACGGCGACGCACGGAGCTTTTGGAGCCCTGGCTTTCGGCATCGGAACCTCCGAGGTTGAGCATGTGCTGGCGACCCAGACCCTTCCTCAGACGCGCCCCAGGACCATGGAAATCCGGATCGAAGGAAAGCCGGCTCCCGGGGTCACCCCCAAGGACCTGATCCTGGCCGTCATCGGACAGATCGGAACGGCCGGGGGAACCGGCCACATTCTTGAATTCACCGGGGAGGCGGTCAGAGCCCTCACCATGGAAGGGCGCATGACCCTCTGCAACATGGCCATTGAAGCCGGAGCCCGTGCCGGCCTTGTGGCTCCCGACGAAAAGACCTTTACCTACCTGAAAGGTCGACCCTACGCCCCCAAGGGAGATCTCTGGGACCGGGCGGTTGCCTATTGGCAGTCGCTTGCCACCGATCCCGGAGCGACCTACGACAGGACGGTCACCCTCGACGCCTCACGGCTCTCGCCCCAGGTGACCTGGGGGACCAATCCAGGGCAGGTGACCGGCGTCGACGGCCGGGTTCCCGACCCCGAACAGTTCACCGACCCCGTCGAACGTGACATGGCCCGGAAAGCCCTGGCCTACATGGGACTTTCTCCGGGAACGAGGATTACCGATATTCCCGTCACGCGCATCTTCATCGGCTCCTGCACCAACGGCCGGATCGAAGATCTTCGAGCCGCGGCCTCGATCGTCAAGGGACACAAAATCGCCAAGGGCGTGAGCGCCATGGTCGTTCCGGGCTCCGGACTCGTCCGGCAACAGGCCGAAAAAGAAAATCTCCATCAGATCTTCATCGAGGCTGGCCTCGAATGGCGAGAACCCGGCTGCTCCATGTGTCTGGGCATGAACCCCGACCAGCTTGCCCCCTTTGAGCGCTGCGCCTCCACATCCAACCGGAATTTCGAGGGACGTCAGGGCAAGAACGGGCGCACGCACCTTGTCAGCCCCGAGATGGCCGCAGCCGCCGCCATCGCCGGACACTTCGTGGACATACGGACGCTTTCCCGATCCTGAAAAACCTTTAGGAGCCCAACCCATGGAACCATTCGTGACCATGACCGCCGTCGTCGCCCCGATAGACCGGGCCAACATCGATACCGACGCGATCATTCCCAAGCAGTTTCTGAAGACCATCCGGCGAACCGGACTTGGCGTGAGTCTCTTCTATGACTGGCGCTACAAGGACGCGCCCTCCGACGGACGAACAGACGGACTCGTCCCGGACCCCTCCTTTGTCCTGAACAATCCCCGCTACCATGGGGCCAGGATCCTCCTGGCCCGTGAAAACTTCGGATGCGGATCATCGAGAGAGCATGCCCCATGGGCCCTGCTGGACTATGGCTTTCGTGCGGTCATCGCGCCATCCTTTGCCGACATTTTCTACAACAACTGCTTCAAGAATGGCATCCTCCCGGTCGTTCTCAAACCTCAGGAAGTGGACGCTCTCTTTTCCGAGGTGGCCAAAACGCCCGGCTTCCAGCTGACCATCGACCTCCCGGAGCAGAAGGTCCGGACACCCTCCGGTGACGTTTTTTCCTTTTCCGTCGACCCGGTCCGAAAGACGCACCTCCTTGAAGGGCTCGACGAGATCGGACTCTCTCTCAAAAAGGCACCGGAAATCACCGTCTACGAAACGCGTCAGGACAAATCGGCCCCCTGGAACCGTCCCGCGACACCTCCTGCCGCATGACAGGGGATTCTCCGAACCCTGAGACATCGGGAGACTGCCAACAACCGGGATCTCCCTTTGTCCGGGCCCTTCTGTTGGCGGTCCTGCTGGCCACCGCGGGATATGTCCTTCTCCCCTATGCGGTCCCCCTTCTCTGGGCCGGAATCCTGGCTTTCGCGACCTACCCGATTCTCACGACCCTCCGGCGCGTGGTCAAAAAACCCATTCTGTCGGCGCTCCTGATGACCGTCCTTTTTCTCGCACTCGTCCTGGCGCCCCTTCTCTCCTTTGCCCTCCCGCTGACTCAGGAAATTCTGACCGAGGTGGCCAAGTTCAGGGGATTCATCCAGAATCCGCAGGCCACCCTCCCCGCCTGGATCACCCATATCCCTTTCGCCGGCGCACGGATCCAGCAGTGGTACCAGAACTTCCGGACCCATACCCCCAGCCTTTCCATCTTCATGGACCGGCTCCAGTCCCATCTTCTGACCTTTGGGGACCGCCTCTTCGCCATCATGACCGACGCGGGAAAGATTGCCGTCAAAACGCTGGTGCTTCTCCTGGGGCTTTTCAGCTTCTACCTGAAGGGGCCCGAGCTGTGGAAGGGGATCCGGACCTTGCTGCTCAAATGGGGGGGGCCGGCAGTGGAAGGGCCATTCGGGCAGATCGCTCCGGTGACCCGGGGGGTCGTCTACGGCATGTTTTTCACAGCCCTGACGCAGGCGGTCCTGGCCGGAATCGGCTTCGAGGTGGCGAGGATTCCTGACGCTCTTCTCCTCACCTTTCTCCTTTTTTTCCTGGCGCTTTTCCCAATGGGTGCAGTGGCCGTCTGGCTTCCGGCCTCCTTCACCCTTCTGGCCCAGGGAAGAACGCTGGCCTTCATCCTGTTTCTCGTCTGGAACGCGCTGGTGGTGGGGGGTATTGAGAACGTGATAAAACCGATTTTCATCGGACGGTCTTCCGAGATGCCTTTCATCCTGATTCTTCTGGGCGTTCTGGGGGGACTCGAAGCCTTCGGAATCATTGGTCTTTTTATAGGACCTGTGATCCTCGCGATCCTACAGACACTCTGGCAACAGAGCGTGCGCGAAAAAACCGAACAAAAAAGTTCATGAGGAATCAAGAAGGGGGCTCCTCCTCGCGGAAGCCCCCCATGACCGCCTTATCCTGATCCTGTCCGAAACACTTTCACCCCGGCGACTTCTTTGAGACCCGCCTGACTTTTCCGCTTCCGGAAGCATTTTCCCTTTTCTTTTTCGCTTTAGCGAAGAAGATCTCGATCAGCTCATCCATCGATTCGACCGGATGGATGGCCAGATCCTTTCGAACCTCATCCGGGAGATCCGAAATATCCTTCGCATTTTTTGCCGGAAGATAGACGGTCGTGATCCCCGCCTCGCGGGCTCCGATGAGCTTTTCCTTGATCCCTCCGACCGGAAGGACTCTCCCGGAGAGCGAAATTTCCCCGGTCATCGCCACGGTGGACGGGACAGGGATGCCCGTCGCCAGTGACAGGATGGTCGTCGTAATCGTGATGCCGGCCGACGGACCGTCCTTGGGAATCGCGCCCCCCGGAACATGGATGTGAATTTCGTTCTTCGAAAAGAAGGTGGGCGAAATACCGAGGACCTCGCTCCGTGACTGTGCGAAGGAGAGAGCCGCACGGGCCGATTCCTTCATGACATCGCCCAGCTGTCCGGTCAGAATGAAGCCCCGGGAGCCCGGAATGGCGACCGACTCCACAAAGAGAACCTCACCTCCGTTGGGGGTCCAGGCCAGTCCCGTCACGAGTCCGGGGGGCGTTTTTTCCAGACGGGTCTCGGGTTCGATGTATTCATTGCCAAGAAAGGCCGGAAGGCTTGCCGGACGGATCACCACCTTCCTCTTCGGTTTCTGGGTCGCCCGGGTCCGGACCACCTTGCGAAGAATCGTCGTGATCTTGCGATCGAGGCTTCTGACGCCCGCCTCCCGGGTGTATTCACGGATGATCTTCTTGAGGGTCAAGTCCGGAAGGTCGAACTCCCGGGGGGTGAGTGAGAGGTCCGAAATGGCCCGTGGTATCAGATAATGCCGGGCGATATGGAGCTTTTCCTCCCAGGTGTATCCCGCGAGACGGATCAGATCCATCCGGTCCAGAAGCGGGGGGGGAATGGTCTGGGCCACATTGGCCGTCGTGATGAAAAAGACACGGGACAGATCGAAGGCCAGATCGAGGTAATGATCCCGGAAATCCTTGTTCTGGGCCGAGTCCAGAACCTCGAGAAGGGCGGATGATGGGTCTCCACGGTAATCGGCCCCAACCTTGTCGATTTCATCGAGCATGAAAACGGGATTCTTCGTCTGGGCCTTTCTGAGTCCCGCGATGATCCGTCCTGGCATCGCCCCGACATAGGTTCTCCTGTGTCCGCGGATTTCGGCTTCGTCCCGAACGCCACCCAGGGAAATCCGGACGAACTCCCGCCCCATGGCCCGGGCAATGGACTGGCCCAGGGTCGTCTTCCCGACCCCAGGGGGCCCCAGAAAGCAGAGAATGGGCCCACGCCCCTCCCCCGTCTTCTTCCGTGCAAGGACGGCCAGTTCATCCAGGATCCGTTCCTTGACCTTTTCGAGGTCGTAGTGGTCGGCATCCAGAATCCGGCGGGCCTCTTCAAGATCGAAGACTTCGGGAGATTCCTTGCTCCAAGGAAGATCGAGCACCACATCGAGATAGGTCCGGATGACCTGGGCTTCCTGGGACTGGCCCCCCGCCCGAACGAGCCGGGAGATCTCGCGCATGACCTCCTTGTGGGCCTCGGGAGTGAGACCGATCTCTTCGGCTTTTTGCCGATACCGGACAACCTCCTCGTCTCCCTCCTCCCCGTCCCCGAGCTCTTTCTGGATCGCCTTCATCTGCTCGCGCAGGAAGAAGTCCCGCTGCGACTTCTGGACTTCGTCGGCGATTTTGGACTTGATCTTTCCTCCCAGTTCCTGGATCTCGATTTCCTTGACCAGATCGCGGGCGATCAGCATCAGCTTGTCCTCGAGCGTCGGCGCTTCGAGAACCGCCTGGCGCTCCTCGAGGGGAAGCCGGAGGAACGTGGCGATGAGATAGCAGAGGTGGAACGGATTTTCCACGTTCAGGGTCATCGTCTCGAACTCGTCCGGAAGGTAGGAGGCGAGGGTCCCGAGCTTCTTCGCCTGACTCAGGATCGTCCGGAGAAGGGCCTCGGTGTTGTCGTTCTTTTCCATGATTTCAGGAAATTCGGAGATGACGGCCCGATTGAAAGGGGAATGGGAGAGGTCCTCCTCGATGCGGACACGCCGGACCCCCTGGACCATGATCGCGATTCCTCCCGCCGGAATGCGGAGGAGCTTGTGGATCACGACGAGGGTGCCGACCCGATAATGGCGCATGGGCAAGGCTTCCTTCCCTGTCGCGGCCGGGGCCCCTGTCCCGAAGATTTCTTCGGCCTCGGCCTCCGACAGAAGGACGGAGTCAGGGGACTCCTCCTCTCCCTCTTCCTTCTGTCCGGCCACACAGACCAGTGTTTTCGGCTCCCGGTTCATCGCATCGTCGATGGCGGCCATGGCCTTCGGATCATGGAAGGCGATCGATGCAAGAATATGAGGAAAGACAACGGTGTCGGAGAGGACCACATAGGGGGAATCTTTGGGAACCTTGATCGGATCGTCTGCCACTATTGTCCCCCTTCCGAAAAGGTGATGGGAACATTGAGCTTCTGCTTCGGTTTCTTGCCGACGATAATCCGGAGGAATCCCGAGGTGTACTCCGCACGAACCGGCCGGCCCTCGATTCCGTCCCGAAGAAGAAACACGCGTTCGAACTCCCCGTAATTGATCTCCATCTGGACGTAGTTCTTCTTTTTCTGGGGTTCGTATGTCTTCGATTCGTCCTTTCGCATCCCCCGGACGAGAAGCCTGTTTCCCTCCACGATAATCGAGATCTCGTCCTTCTGGACCCCGGCCAGATCCATCTTGATGACCGTCTCTTCATCGGTCTCGTAGATGTCCGTCATCGGCGACCAGCGGCCGTCTCCCGCGGCCTTGAAAACGATGTCCGGCCACATGCCCTTGGAAAGGGCTCCTTCGAGCTGCCAGAAAAAACGCTCCATATCGTGTGGTTTCAACTCTCCGTCTCCTTGTCTGGGGGTTCTGTTCATCAGCGACTGATTGTACTCTCGTCCGGCCTCGAGAGAAAGAAGGCCGGCCTGTCACTCCCGGAGGGAGCGTTGACGCTGGAGGTCGAAAAGACGCCGGATTTCATCGACCGTGGTCGCCTCTTCCGGTCCCTTGTCGGCCCGGGGGCCCGAAACCATTCGGGGGAACCGAAGGGCATAGCCCTCCTCTTCTCCCTCTTCCCGTCCGGCCAGATGAACGGGAGAGCGCGTCAGTTCGTCGGCCAGGACGGTCACGACGATTTTGGGAAAGACCCAGAAATCCGGCACGAGGCCGGACCGCACGACGGAGGGAGGATCGGGAACCCGCAGGTCGTCCAGCATCTCTCTGAGTTCCTTCCACTTTTCTTCCGTCAGTCCCGAGCCGATGCGCGCCACGGACAGATATTCCCCCTTCACCGGGTCGAACACCGCACCAAGGACCGCACCGATCCCAAGGCGCGTCCGGAGACCCTTCCCCCGGTAGTACCCGATCAGAACCAGATCGACGGTATCGGAAAGGGCTCCCTTGTAGGAACGCTTGAGCTTGATCCAGTTGAAGTTTCTGGAGCCGGCCGTGTAAACGCCATCAAGCCGCTTGGCGATGATCCCCTCAAAGCCTTCCTCCACCACCTCGTCGAAAAAGAGATCGATCGTGTGGGGGTCGTCCGTTTCGATCAGCCGCGAGGCTCCGAACACCTGGTCAGGGGGGACCTCCCGCTCCGAGAGAGTCCTTCGGTGGACCGGGAAGATCCCCTCCAGAAGTCGTCGACGTTCCGAAAACGGCCGGTCCATGACCGGCTCTCCGTCCAGGAAAAGCACGTCGAAGACAAGACACTTGAGGGGGATCTCCTCGGATTTCTCGAGGATGTTGTGCTTCCTTTTCCGGGTGATCGTCACCTGAAAAGGATGGTAGGAGTCATTCTCCCCGTCATACCCGAGGGCCTCCCCCTCGAAAATCGCAGACCGGTGCCCCAGAATCCTCCGTGCTTCCCGGGCCAGCTCGGGGAACATGCCGGTCGTCTCCTCCAGATTCCGGGAAAAGATCCTGACATGGGATCCGTCGCAATGAATCTGGCATCGAAATCCGTCATACTTCGATTCGACAGCGGCCCGCCCAAGCTTTTCGATGATTTCGGCCCCGGAGCCCAGCCGCTCGCAAAGAGCCATACGAATGGGATATCCGACGGAGGGCCGGATGCTCCCGAGCCCCTCGAGACCATCCCGACGAAGGACCTCGCCAACCCGTCCGAGGTCTGAACAGAGATTGTAGGCTCCTTCGACCTTCTGCCGAACGCTCTTCATTTCCGCCTTCCAGCCCTTCTCATCCTCCGGTGGAGTTCTCAGGACTGTCCGGGCCAGAGCGTCAACGATAGTGGAGTCACCTACCCCGAGCCTGAGCCGTCCCATGACAAAGCGGGCCAGATAGCGCGAAGACAGGGGGGAAACGGCCCGAAACAAAGAGGCCAGGCGTGAAATCTTCTCCTCCTGGGACCCTGATCCGCTCTGGCGCGAAATCTGGAGAAGGGATTCGTAGACTTCCGAAAGATTCAAGCGTCCATGCTCCCGTCCCATTCCGAGACGCTCGGCCAGGATCCCCGGATCTCCCGCCTCGGCCAGGAGAGCAGTCAGATCCGGCGATCCCCCCCCTCCCTCGTTCTTTTCCAGCGCCCGGTCCATGGCCTTCAGAAGAAGCCGGGAGGCCATCCCCATCGGCTCTCCGGCAAAGGGAGGAAGAAGCTGCCCCTGGACCATGTAGAGGGCGGGAGGAGTTTCGGAGGGGGTCAGTTCGGACAGAAGACTGGATAACTGTTTCGCCAGCTCGAGACGTCCCGAGGTCCCTTCCATATGGGAGAGATATTCCGAAAAGAGGTCAAACTTCAACAAATCCTCCCAAAAATGATGATCTTTCACTCGAAAGTCAGAGTCTTTCCCATAGGGACGGGGGTTGGTGTATGATGGTCCTAAAGACTCTCAGGGCAACGAGCCACCCTTCAATCAGGAGCCCTCCATGCATCCGACTCTCCGTTCTTCAGTCCTGTCCTTGTCCGTTGGACTCCTCCTTGCGGGCCTTTCGGGCTGCGCCTTCAACTTCGGAGGACAGACCATCGGAGGAAATGACTCGACCTCCCCGTCGGCCTCCTCCCCCACGGTCCCTCCTGCCCAGACCAATCCGGCATCAGAGGCTCTTGCACCCGGTTCGCCTCTTGGAAACACCGGCCCGCTCGGTCTTGCTCCGCTCGGCAACGACCAGAACCCCCGGTCGCAGCTCCTGAATGAAGGGACCCTCGGCTATTTTCTGGACCATCTCTTTGGGGGAAACAATCCCCGGATCTCTCAGGAGTTTCTGCCCCCTCCAACGTACGGGACAACGACGGCAGGCGGCGTTCCGGGCGGCCTCTGGCCGGGGAACTGGTGGATCGAGGGACAGGGAGGGGGATACAATCTGGTCCACCTCCCCTAGGACCCTCGGGGGAAAAGGCCTTACTTCTTCCCTGTGGACGGAGCCGGAGACGACTCGACGGCTTTTGCTGCAAGAATGTGCGCCCATTCGGCCTTGGCTTGGTCCCATTGTGATTGATTCAAAATGGTCTGGACCCGGTAGAGGCTTTTGATGGCATGATAGGTCAGCTCTCCACGGAGAGTGCTGATCTCGCTGATGGCGGGCTTGATTTTCGAAAGATCGATCGGATACTTCCCGACTTCCTTGCCGAGGATCCTGGCGTTGCGTTCGATGCGCCGGCCAACTTCGGCGCTCTTTCCCTTGAAATCCCCCTGCACCTCTCTGAGTGCCGCCACCTGGCCGGAGGTCAGATGGAGATCTTTCGCCTGGGAGGGAATCCATGACAGGAACAGATCCGTCGAGATCACGCTGGACTGAAAGGCCCCAAGATCACCCGCCCTTGCAGGACCCGGAGCCCAGAGAAGGACCGCCACACACAGGATTCCGCCGAAAAGTGCGCCAAAACTCATTTTCCGTTTGACTCCCTCTTTTCCTGATCCTTCTTTCCGCACCATGACCACAGGCTCATCCCCGGTCTAAATTGTGATTGATTCTAACCCCCCGCGAAACGACAGAACCGCGTGATGTTTCATTATCTTGAAATTCCCACCTGAAATCCACAGATCCCGGAACGAAAAGTTCCCCCCACGCGGCCACCACATTGCGGCCGATCTCCCTCCATGATACTCTCCCCTCATGTCCTCCCCCAGAGCCTTCCGCATTCCAGTTCCTGTTCCATCAACCGGCTCCTTCAGGCTTCTCCTGTTTTTTCTTTCCGGATCCGTCTTCGGTCTTCTTTTCGACCAGAAGACCCTCACGGTCCCGAGTTTCTGGATCATCTTTCCCGCCCTTCTCCCATTCTTCCTTTTGAAGCCCGTCTCTCTTCGCCGCGCCTTGGCCGAGGGGATGGCCTTTGGCCTTGCGGCCAACATCATCGGAATCCGCTGGCTCCTGGTCTCCATGGGCGACTACGGCCATCTGCCTCTTCCGCTTTCCCTGGGGGGCCTATTGCTTTTTTCCCTTTACCTGGCCCTTTTCCCTGCCTTTTTCAGAATGGGAACACTCCTTCTGCCGCTCTGGAAAGAGGGGAAAGCGACACTTGCCCCCCAGGCCATTCTCCTGGCACCTGCGCTCTGGATTCTGTCCGAGGCCGGACGGACTGAAATTCTCACGGGCTTCCCCTGGAATCCTCTCGGATCTCTCCTCTTCGGCCATCCGGACCTTGCCCTCCCCGCCCGCCTTGTCGGGACGACCGGACTGTCTTTTCTCGTGGCGGAGGGCTCGCTTCTTCTCGCCTATGCCTTGGAAGGGATCTCCAGCATCCCATCCCGTGGCAAAGCCTCCGCCGGAAAAAGGGTCCTCCTCCTTTTATCCTTTTTCATCCTTTGGAACCTGGTTGGGCACAGACTCTTTGTCGAAACAAAAAAAGAAAGACAGGACCAGATCCGCGTTGCCCTGGTTCAGGGCAATATTCCGCCGGACCAGAAATGGTCGGCCGAACACCTGAAGGCCGATATCGCCATCTACCGGAGTCTCAGCCAGCAGGGAATCGCCCGGGGGGCACACACCCTGATCTGGCCCGAAACGGCCCTGCCTGTCTTTTACAATAGCTCCCACCCGGTGCTCACCCAGGATCTGGTCTCCCTTCTCTCTCCCGACAGCGTTCTTGTCACCGGTTCCATCGGAGAGATTCCCGACCCCGACCAGCCGATGGGCGTCTCCTTCACAAATGCCGCCGTTCTTTTCGGACCTGACGGAAAGGTCCGCGCCGACTACGTGAAGCAGCACCTGGTTCCCTTCGGAGAGTTTCTGCCGCTCCCCGAGATTTTCGGATGGCTTCGCCCATTGATAGGCGTGGCCGGAGACATGGCCAGGGGGAATCAACCCGGACGGTTCAACCTTCCGGGGGGGTTCTCCCTGTCCCCCATGATCTGCTATGAGGCCCTCTACCCCTCTCTCGTCAGAGAGGACCTCGGGACCAGCCGATTGCTGGGGGTCATTTCCGACGACGCCTGGTTCGGCGACACGAGCGCTCCCTACCAGCTCTTCCGGGAGTCAGCCATGCGGGCCCTTGAAAACGGGGTCCCGATGCTACGAGCGGCAAACACCGGCCTCTCCGGTGTTGTCCTTCCCGATGGAACCGTCCTCTTGCGGGGTCCCCTTTTCAAACCGGCCCTTCTCGAGGGAACGGTCCCCGTCCCGCGGCAGGGCACCGGAGACCTGACCCTTTACAGACGTCATGGGGAGTGGGTTCTCAAGCTTTCATTGATGGGAGTTCTCTTCTGGTGGGGACTGTTCTCCCTGAAAAAACGGCAAGAATCCCCCACCTCTGACGACATCCCTCATTTTTCCTTCGACAGGGACTAACCCAATCGGATTTGCGCTCCTCCCGCCTTGAGAGATCACGGGACCTCTGGTAGGATCGAAATCCGGCAATCTATGACTTTATTTCTGAAAGGACTTGCAGTGACACAGGGACATATCGACATTCAGGCATTGAGGGAGGAATATCAATCAAACCGGGAACGCCTCGATCAGCTTCGGAGGCACCTTTGACCCGGAACGCCTGACCCTGACACTTGAACAGCTCGAAGCCCAGACGGCCGACCCCGAGTTCTGGAAAAACGCCGAAAGGGCGACGCGTCTTCTGCGGGAAAAGCGCCGGATCGAAAAAAGACGGGACCTTGTTTCGGACCTCCGAAAACAGGAAGAAGAGATCGGATCCCTTCTCGAAATGGGAAGCGATCCGGATTTTCTCGCCGAGGCCTCCCAGACCCTTCCCGTTTTCATTCAGAAGATCGATCAGCTTGAGCTTGAGGAAATCCTTTCAGACGAGTATGCCGACAGCCCTGCCATTATCGAGATCCATCCCGGAGCGGGAGGAACCGAGTCACAGGACTGGGCACAGATGCTTCTCCGGATGTATCTTCGGTGGAGCGAAAGCCGGGGGCTCGAGGCGGTGGTCATCGACCTCCTTCCCGGGGACGAGGCGGGGGTCAAGAGCGCCACGGTCAGGGTGAGGGGAGAAAACGCCTTTGGATTTCTCCAGGCCGAGAGCGGGGTTCACCGACTCGTCCGGATTTCTCCCTTCGATGCGGCAAAGCGTCGTCACACCTCTTTCGCCTCTGTCTTCGTCTACCCGGAGATCGAAGGGGACGTCACCGTCGAGATCAGGGACGAAGATATCCGGATCGATACCTTCCGGGCATCCTCTGCCGGAGGACAGCACGTCAACAAAACCTCCTCAGCCGTTCGGCTGACCCACATGCCCACGGGAATCGTCATCTCAAGTCAGAACGAACGCTCCCAGATCCAGAACCGCGAAATGGCCTTCAAAGTTCTGCGTGCACGCCTCTTCGAACTCGAGAGACAGAAGAAGAAGGAAGCGCTCGACCAGATTTCGGGGGCCGGGAACAAAAAGGAAAACGCCTGGGGGAGCCAGATCCGCTCCTACGTGCTCCAGCCCTACCAGATCGTCAAGGACCACCGGACCGGCATCGAAACCTCCCGGGTCGACGAAGTCCTGGACGGAAAACTCGATCTCTTTATCCGCGGTTACCTTCTCGCCCGATGGGAAGGAAAGCTGTTTACGGGACGGGAGGAGGACCTCCCCGAAGTGTAGGGTCAGGAATTCCAGGGAGGCTTCCGCATGAAAAGATCGAGGACGCCCTCGAAGCCTCGCGCTCTCCAGGCCCGGGTGCGTCCCTCCTCCTTCCGGGCCATGACCTCGAGAACTTCAACCTGCTCCTTTTCGAACCACCCCATGAGGCTTTGCATAAGAGCCTCCCCGACCCCACGGGCCCTTCTTTCAGGAAGAACGTACCAATGAAGGATATTTCCAGACCTGCGGGGCTCTCCGTAGAGCCTGTCATAGACCGACCCAAGGATGAAGCCGGAAGGAACACGGACCGGCCCGTCGAGAGCGAGGAAACCCCTGTAGGAATCCGGCTGGGTCATCATCCGCCCGAAAGCCGTCGCCGCCCTCCGGCGTCCGGTGGCCCCGGCGGAGAAAAAGGGAGGCGCCTCCTCCTCCATCAGCCGGACCCAGAAATCGGCCATGATTCCGACATCGTCCAACCCCGCCTCCACGATTTGCCAGGACCGAGGTTCTGTGCTTCCATCCGGGGCTTCCGCTTCCAAGATCCCTCCTTGAGATGCGAGATTCCTCCCTTCCTCCACTCCGCCGAATCTCACGAAGACCTTATCAGAACACGAGGCTTGACTCCAGTCGGCAAATTCGAAAACATAGACGAGGCACCCCTTTCATCATGAGGACCTGCCCCGATACAAACCCTGACCAAGGATAATCCCGGTGGGCTTTTTCTCCAGAAGTGACAACTCCAGCTGGTCCGCAGCCTTTCAAAGCTTCACAAAACAGTTCGTGGCGATGGTCACCCTCGCCGTTATCCTGCTGTCTGCCGCAGGAATTTATGGCTCCCACGAACTTAAATCGAAAGAGTTTCAAAAGAAGCTGGTCGGAAGCACGCATCTCCTGAAAATCGGGACATTCCCGACCTACAACGAGGCTCTTGGCGCCCTGGAGCGAAGGATTCCCGGCTCGCTCAAGATCTTTTCCTATTCGTCCGATACGACAGTATGGTTCGGGAGGCTGGCCCTTTTCGGGGCCGCCTTTCCCGATGCCAAAGGGGTGATCCGGAAAGACTCTTCCGGGTATACTCTCTACGAAGAGGATTGAATCAAGACCCCGGGATCCTATCCGGAAGCGGTCATTCGTGATATCATCCTATAAGACCGCACTCGGCCGAAACCGTATTTATTAAATCGGGGGTCCTTCACCATGCCCATCGAGATCCCGCTCTTTCCGCTTCCCAATGTGGTCCTTTTTCCGAAGACCCTTCGTCCTCTCCATATTTTCGAACCAAGATACCGGAAGATGATCGAAGCCTCCCTGGAAGGGGAACATCTTGTTGGAATGACCCTGCTGAAAGATGGCTGGGAAGACCAGTACGAGCAATCCCCACCCGTCGAACGCAGGGGAACCCTCGGAAAGATCGTGCAAAGCAACAGACTGCCTGATGGCCGTTACTATATCACCCTGCTCGGAATCTCGACCTTCGACATCGAAGAAGAACTGGACCACCCATCCTGGAGAACGGCCCTCGTCTCGGTCCTGCGCCCCGAGAACCGATGGCCGCTGGCCCAGTCCGACCTTGACAGGATCCGCTCGGTGGTCAACGAGGTCCTGGTCCAGTGGGATCTGACTTCCGAGCTTGCCTGGATTCAGGAGTCCGCTCGGGAGCCTATCTCGCTTCTTCATCACTGGTCGGCATTCCTTCCATTTACCGCAACCGAACGCCAATTCCTTCTGGAGGCTCCCGATATCCGAACCCAGGCGGGGCGACTCTATGATTTGCTCCTGTTCAAAAAAATCTCATTCGAAACGGATGTGGCCCCCGAAAAGGAAAAAAACGGGGCGAGCGATTTCTTTTTCGATGTTTGATGGCAATTCCTGGGGCGAGGTGCTGTCCGGCCACAATGAGGCATTTCGCTTCGCAGCTCCCCCCGGACGAACCCCCTTTCTTTTCCCGATCCATCATCCACGAAAACTTCTTCCGGAGGATCTTCTCGGACGCGAACCCGCCATTGATTCTCTCCGCAGAAATCTTGACGGCTTTTCCCATGATCTTCCTCCCCTTCCGACTCTTCTCTACGGCCATCGGGGGACAGGGAAAACGTCCACTGTGGCCGCTCTTTGGAATGAATGGAATATCAGGAAGAAGGAATCGGAACCTCTTCGCCTCCTCCAGGTCGACAAGCCCGGGATCGATTATCTCGCTCCCCTGATCGATCTCCTTTCTACCTTTCCACAACTTTTTATCGTTCTCCTGGACGACCTGGCCTTTGGGGAGGAAGACGACTCCTTTCGGCAGATGAAGGCCATTCTGGACGGAGGGATCATGGCATCTCCCGTCAATGTGGCACTGATCGTCACGTCCAATATCCGCCACCTGGTCTCGGAATCCCGGCAAGGCCTCTCGGATGCCCTGCATCCCCAGGAGACCAGGGACGACGCACTGGCGCTCTATGATCGTTTTGGCCTGACACTCTTCTTCGATGAACCCGATCAGGAAACCTATTTCCGTCTCATTCTCTCAAAGGCCACCTCGACAAAACTCCTTTCCTTCGTTCCCGACAACTGGCTTTCCCTCTGGACAGACTGGCAAAAGGCAACCCAAGAGGTTCCAGCCATTCCGGAAGATCCGGTTCTTCTGATCCTGACCCAGGCCCAACGTTTTTCGAGAGACAGGGGATCACGATCCGGACGAACGGCGCAACAGTTCGTCGATCTTTTGCGCAGAAGGATGATCTGAACCTTTTGAGAGGGGAACGGTCATTGTCGTCCTGAAGGATCATCCGGGAATCAAAATTGACCCCCATTATTCCGGTAATGTAAAATAGGAAGATAAACAGTTTGAAAAAGCGAGGGAAACATGCTGCAAGATGACCTGCCGATGGGGCTGACGTTCGACGACGTTATTCTCGTCCCACAGTTTTCCGACTTTCTCCCAGCTGAAACCAATACCGGCATCGATCTTTTTTCCGGGATCCGACTGAACATTCCGATCCTGTCGGCGGCGATGGACACGGTCACTGAAGCGCGTCTGGCCATTGCCCTTGCACGGGAAGGCGGAATCGGCGTCATCCACCGGGCCCTCTCCCCGGAGGATCAGGCCCATGAGGTGGACAAAGTCAAGAAGTCGGAGTCGGGAATGATCACCGATCCGATCACGATCGGTCCCGACGAAACGATCGGGAAAGCCCTCGATCTCATGCAGACCTTCCGGATATCGGGCATTCCCGTTGTCCGCAACCGGACGCTCGTGGGAATCGTCACCAATCGGGACCTTCGCTTCGAGACTGTCCTCACCCGAAAAGTCTCGGAGGTCATGACCTCCAAGAACCTGATTACAGCTCCCGTGGGAACGACCCTGGACGTGGCCAAAAAGCTGTTTCAGGAATTTCACATCGAGAAACTTCCCGTCGTCAACGATAAAAATGAGCTGGACGGCCTGATCACCATCAAGGATATCGAAAAAAAGATCAAATACCCGAACTCCGCCAAAGATCTCCGGGGACGACTGCTCGTCGCCGCAGCCATCGGCGTCGGAGAAGCCGCTCTCGAACGGGCCCGCCTCCTCGCCAGGGCCCAGGTCGACCTGCTCGTAATCGATACCGCGCATGGCCATTCCGCCGGGGTGATCGACATGATCAAAACGATCCGCGAAACATGGCCCCAGATCCCCGTTATGGCGGGAAACATCGCCACGAAGGAAGGAGCGCGCTCACTGATCGAGGCGGGAGCCAATCTTCTGAAGGTCGGGGTCGGACCCGGATCGATCTGTACGACGCGCATCGTTGCCGGTGCCGGAGTTCCCCAGTTGACAGCCATCTCCGATGTCTACCAGGTGGCCCGGGAAGCGGGAATTCCTGTCATTGCGGACGGGGGGATCAAGTATTCCGGCGATCTCGTCAAGGCCTTGGCCGCCGGGGCCTCCGCGGTCATGCTTGGCTCCCTGTTTGCCGGAACCGAGGAGTCGCCCGGAGAAACGATCCTCTTTCAGGGGCGGTCTTACAAAACCTATCGGGGCATGGGATCGATCGGAGCAATGGAGAGAGGGGGAGGAGACCGCTACAACCAGCCGTCCGGATCCAAAAAGTGGGTTCCTGAAGGGATTGAGGGCCGGGTTCCCCATAAGGGACGCCTTTCAGAGCTGATATACCAGCTCTCGGGAGGACTCCGCTCCGGTATGGGGTACTGCGGCTGCAGGACGATCCACGAACTCCAGGAGAAATCCAGGTTCGTGAGGATTTCTCCTGCAGGACTTCGGGAAAGTCATGTCCACGACGTGATTATCACGAAAGAAGCTCCGAATTATCGCCGGGAATGGGACGAATCCTGACCCGCTTTTTCCGACCCTCTTGAGAAAGAACCTCTGACTTGACTATTTCACCCGTCCTGATCCTCGATTTCGGATCCCAGCTGACACAGAATATCGCCCGTCGAATTCGGGAGATGGAGATCTATTCGGAAATTCTTCCCGCCACACTCCCGGCATCCGAAGTCCGGAATCGAAACCCTCGTGCCCTCATCCTGTCGGGTGGGCCCTCCTCCGTTTACGAAAAAGGGGCGCCGACACTTGACCCGTCACTCCTCGAACTGGGCATTCCCGTTCTCGGCATCTGCTACGGCATGCAGATCATTGCCCATGTCGCCGGCGGACGGGTCGAACGGGCCAAAGTCCGGGAATACGGAGTCCACCTCTTTTCTCCTTCCCAGAAGGCCTCGTCCCTCTGGGACTCTTTTCGCCCTGCCTCACCCGTTCTCATGAGCCATGGAGACTGGATTCAGGATCTTCCGAAAGGCTTTCATGTCACCGGAAGCACCGAGACAACCCCCATCGCAGCGATGGAAGATCCCGAAAGGAAGATCTACGGGGTCCAGTTTCATCCCGAGGTGACCCAGACCGTCTCAGGGGTAGACTTTTTAAGCCATTTTCTCAAGGACATCTGCCGCATCACACCCAACTGGACAATCCGGGGGTACCTCGACCGTCACGTGGAGGAGATCCGGGCCACCGTCAAGGAAGACCATCTTGTGTGCGCCCTTTCAGGAGGGATCGACTCAACCGTCACCGCCCTGCTGTGTTACCGCGCCCTGGGAGAGCGGTTCCATGCCATTTTCGTTGACAATGGGCTTTTGCGGAAGGGAGAACTCGAGGGTCTTCAGGCCGACCTGACCACTCTGGGCATCCCCCTTGAGGTTGTGGATGCCAAGGCCATTTTTCTCACCCGTCTCAAAGGGGTCTCCGATCCGGAAAAGAAAAGGAAGATCATCGGAAAGACCTTCATCGACGTCTTCAGCAAGGAGACCCGGAAAAGAGGAACCGTTCGGTATCTGGCTCAGGGAACCCTTTATCCCGACGTCATCGAAAGCGTTTCGACTTTTGGAGGCCCCTCGACGGTCATCAAGTCCCATCATAACGTGGGAGGGCTCCCTTCCCGAATGCCCTTCAAGCTGGTGGAACCCCTTCGAGAGCTTTTCAAGGATGAAGTCCGGCGGCTGGGGCGCGAGCTTGGACTTCCCGACCGCTTCGTCAATCGCCAGCCCTTTCCGGGGCCGGGGCTGGCGATCCGGATTCTAGGGTCGATCACACCGGAAAGGCTTTCGATTCTCAGGGAGGCCGATGCCGTCGTGCGGGACGAGGTGGAAAAATCTCCCTTCTCTTCGGAACTCTGGCAGTATTTTGCCGTCCTTCTTCCCGTCAAATCAGTCGGTGTCATGGGGGATGCCCGCACCTACGAACATGTCGTGGCCATCAGATCGGTCCGCTCGGTCGACGGAATGACCGCCGATGTCCACTATCTGACCCCCGAACTGCTGGGCCGCATCTCCCACCGCATTATCGCCTCGGTGGAGGGTGTCAACCGCGTTGTTTTTGATATTTCCCCCAAACCCCCCGCCACCATCGAGTGGGAATAAAGGACACCATGAATTCTGACAGCCCTTCCTCCTCTTCTGAACCCGAAGAGGAATCATCCCCGTCGTCCTCTGAAAAGAACGCGCCTGAAACCGATTCGGTTCGTCTTCACAAACTTCTCGCCCACAGGGGAGTGGCATCCCGAAGAAAGGCCGAACAGCTGGTCGCATCGGGACTCGTAAGTGTAAACGGACAGATCGTGACCGAACCGGGAACCCGGGTCAACCCTGAGACCGACACCGTTCTGGTTGAAGGAAAGCCGCTTCGAAGGGAGTCCGAACCCTTTCTTTTCCTCTTCTACAAACCTCGGGGGGTCGTCTCCACCCTGCACGATCCGGAAGGCCGACCGACGCTCCGGGAGTTTTTCCCCAATATCGAGCCCCTGCTGCATGTTGGCCGACTCGACTTTCAGACCGAGGGAGCCCTGCTTCTGACCAATAACGGGGACCTCTCCCAGCGGATTCTTCATCCAAGATACGCCATTCCCCGAACCTATCTGGTAAAAATCCAAGGGGGAGTCTCTCCCGCTCACATAGAACGGATCGCGCGTGGCGACATTCGCCTTGACGGAAGAGCGGTCGTTCCTCTTGAGTTTGTTCGGGAAAGGGACACCGACTCCAATGCCTGGTACCGGATCACACTGACGGAGGGTCGCAACAGGGAAGTCCGCCGCCTTTTCGAAACCCTCAACTATTTTGTCCTGAAGCTGGTTCGAACAGCCTTTGGCCCATTAACTCTGGCGGGACTGGAACCGGGAGAGTATCGAACCGTGACAGCCTCGGAAATACGAACTCTTCTGGCAGGTGAAACACCCACTCATCTTCCCCGAACCCTCGATTCCCGCCATCGTCCGTCCGACTCTTCTCCTGCCCGCAGTCGAAAAAATCATGTCAGATCAACCGAGTCGTTCGAAAATACAATCCCCCGAAGACATTTTTCTGGAGAGGATTCCTCCTTCGAGCGTTCCGAACGCTTCGAACGTCCCTCCCGGCCCCCCCGAACCTTCCGGGATGAAGGGGCCCCGCGCAGCGACCGGAGACCCGCACCCTCCCAGAGACCCTCCCGTGAATCGGACAATGAGCGGCCCCGAAAGCGCTTTTCCGGTGAAGGCTCCTCCCCACAGGATCGCTCCGAACGCTTCGAACGTCCCTCCCGGTCCCCCCGAACCTTCCGGGATGAGGGGGCCCCGCGCAGCGACCGGAGACCCGCACCCTCCCAGAGACCCTCCCGTGAATCGGACAATGAGCGGCCCCGAAAGCGCTTTTCCGGTGAAGGCTCCTCCCCACAGGATCGCTCCGAACGCTTCG
>JAKCDE010000053.1 GCA_021838585.1 Nitrospirota bacterium | reverse complement strand
GCTTCAGGTGGCCCGAGGCGCTTTCCCGGTCCTCGAACCGGCCGGTCGACTCGATCACCAGGTCGACATGGAGATCCTCCCAGGGGATCCTGGAGGGATGGTTCTCCTTGAAGACCCGGACGGGACGGCCGTCCACCACGATCGACTCCCCCTCCACCGCCACGTGCTGCTTCATCGCCCCGTGAACGGAGTCGTATTTCAGAAGGTGGGCGAGATGGTCCGGTTCGGTCAGGTCGTTGACCGCCACCACCTCGATATTGCCCGACGCGCAGGTCGGACACCGTTCCAGCATGGCCCGGTACGTCAGCCGGCCGATGCGCCCGAAGCCGTTGATTCCGATACGAACTCCCATCGTCTACCCTATCCCTTCGCTGTTTTTGTTTTCTCTCCGGATTCTCTGCTCCGGGGCCATTGTCTTCTGACCACGATTATGCGTTTTTTTTCTCCCTCATTCAAGGAGAAGGAGCTTGCAGAAGCATTCGAGGCGACCCATAATTAACAAAAATCCCATTCATGTCGAGAGGTCAGAAGCATGGTCGCTCCAATCCCGAAAACCGCTTTTGCCGCGTCACTGGTTCTGGCGACAATCCTTCCGGGATCCTCCGGAGCCTTTCCTCCTCCTGAAGCCTGGGCCGGCGAGAATGAAGCCGCCCTTATCGCCTGGGGACACACCATCGCGATGCAGGGCAACGGACTTCCAGGGAACACCGCCTGCGCCGAATGCCATCGGATCAACGGGGGCGGGATGCCCTCCGTGGGTATCCCCCGCATCGCCGGACAGACCGAGACCTATATCTACCGGGAGATCCGTGGCGTCCAGAAAGGCACCCGCTATTCCCCCTATATGGACGGAATCGTCCAGAACCTGTCCCGAAGGGACATCCGGGCGGTGGCCCTCTACTATTCGACCGTCCGCACTCCGAAACTCCACGATCCCGCCGAATTCGACCCTTCTCTCGGGGAACTCGGACGCCGGATCGCCCACCGGGGACTCTGGGACCGGAACATTCCCGCCTGCATTCTGTGCCACGGCCAGGACGGCCGCGGAATCCCCCCGAACTTTCCCTATATCGCGGGGCAGAGCAAGACCTATCTCATGGGACAGCTCCTGTCCTTTGCCATCGTCCGGAGAAAGGACGATCCTGAGGGTCTGATGCGGGGGATCGCCTCCAAGCTCACGAATCGCGAAATCAAGGCGGTGGCCCAGTACTTCGCCAGCCTCGACCCGCCCGTCTACGGAAAGATTCCCGAGAAAAACCGGCCGGACCGGCTCCGGCTCATTCCCGAAAAGGAGACAAAGAACCGATGACCCCCCGACGCCTCGCCCTGCTCCTCCTGCCCCTGATCGCCGGAATCCTTATCGATCCCCTCCCGACCGGCGCATCCGGGAACAAAAACTTTCAGTTTTTCGCCCCCCCCGCTGAAGGGACTCTCCCCAATGGTCCATTGGGCCGACTCATCCGCCAGGGGGAGCTGATTTTCATTCACACCGGTCAGTACGCCCCCCGGTACGTCGGAAACGACCTCACCTGCGAAAGCTGCCATCTCGACCGGGGCATCAAGCCCTACTCGGCTCCCCTCTGGGGCGCCTACGGCACCTATCCCCGTTACCGGAGCAAGAACCATCAGGTCAACACCCTCGAAGAGCGCATCCAGGGATGTTTCCGGTTCTCTCTCAACGGCACCCCGCCGCCGGTGGACGGGAAAACGATGAAGGCCCTCATCGCCTATGCCTTCTGGATTTCCCGGGGCGCCCCCGTGGGCCTCTACCTCAAGGGCCAGGGAATCGTCCGGATGTCGAAGCCTTCATCCCCCCCAAGCCCCATCCGCGGAAAAGCGATCTTCGAGGCCCGCTGCTCCCTCTGCCATGGTCTGGACGGCCAGGGGACGCAGTCCGACAATGATCAGGTGGCCTTCCCTCCGGTCTGGGGACCCCGCTCCTTCAACAAGGGGGCCGGCTTTTACAATGTGCGCGAGCTGGCGGGATTTCTGAAGATGAACATGCCTCTCTCGAAAGGAAAGTCCCTGTCCGACCAGCAGGCCTGGGACGTGGCGGCGTACATCCACAGCCAGCCCCGCCCCGAGGATCCCCGAAAATCCGTTCATGGAAAAACCTGATTCAGAGACCCGCGGCTTTCCTGGCCTTCAGATCTTCGTCAAAGTTGTCGAAGGGCTTTAAGTAGTTCTCGAGGAAGAGACGCTCTTTGGCGGACATGCGGTCCCGGACCCCCAGGTACCAGCGCCCGACGAAATAGATGTACTTGTCTTTTTCCCCAAGCTGGGAGGGGAGGGAGACTCCCGACTTGCCCGAAGGGACAGGAACGCTCCCACCGGAAGGCCCCTTCCCGAACACGAAGGCCATGAGGACCAGAAGAAGGGCGACCACCGACGCTCCTCCCCCGATAAGCCCCCACTCCTTTCGGGAAGGCTTCAGGGACTGGGCCAGGGCTTCATAGGCCCGGCGGTTCCGGTCGTCGATCTCCCGAAACTCCTCCCGTATCGACTCCATCAGCCGGTCGCTTTTCTCGGACAGCCGTCCGATTTCGGCCCGGACGGGACCGGGAACAACCTCTGCGGCGGAAAGATCCTCCGCAAGCGCCCGGACGAGACATTCCTCCCGGCTGAGTCCCAGGGTGCCCGCTTTTTCGGAAAGGGCCCGGGCGAGAGATTCGGGGAGATGGACGGTGAGGGAAAGAACTCCTCCGGTTGGCGAAGGAGGGAAGCTGGCCGGATCCCGGTCCATGGAAGTCTCCTCCATGAATGCCGACATGGTTCTCGTGATTGACTGGATAAGGGACGATGCGAATATCTTAGCATGTTTTCCCGGCCATCCCGAAGAATGCGGCTAGGGGGCCCCGTTCAGATTATACAGGCCGGCGTCGGGAAGGGGCGTTCCCGTCGTCGCCTCCGTCGGAGGCTCTTCTCCCTTCTTGTACTCCTCAACGACGAACTTCTGGGCCGTAAGCGGAACGCGAAGCCCGGTGTCGGGGTCGATCCGGACGTCGACGATGTCGTCGGGGATCCGGAAGGTCTGGTTCGGCGGAAAATAGGGGAGCGCCCCCCGCATCACATCCATCCAGATGGGCAGGGCCGCCCGGGCTCCGAACTCTCCGTGCCCCATCGACCGGTGGTCGTCCATACCGACATAGACCCCCACAACGAGTCCCGGGGAAAAACCGATGAACCAGGCATCCCTGAAATTGTTCGTGGTTCCGGTCTTTCCGGCCAGAAGGACCCCGAGCGAGAGGGCGTCCTTCCCTGTCCCTTCCCGGATCACGCTCTGCATCATCGAGGTCAGGAGATAGGCGTAGGCCGGATCGTAGACCGGGTGCGGATCGGGCATGGACCTGTAAATCGTCGTCTTGTGGTAATCGAAGACCCTGTCCACGGCGTGGAGAGGCTCCCGGACCCCTTCGTTGGCGATGACGGAATAGGCGCCGGTGATTTCGATGGGACGGACTGTCGCCGAACCCAACGCCAGTGTGAGGTCATGTGGAAGGGGCGTGGTGATTCCGAGCCTCCGGGCGAAATCGATTACATGGCCCACGCCGACTTTCCGGACGAGCCGAATGGTCGCGAGGTTGATCGACTCCGCCAGGGCCTTTCTCATGGGAACCGGTCCCAGGAAGTTTTTCTCGAAGTCCTTCGGTCGCCAGACCTTGTGATGAATACGGTCAAAAAAAACGAGGGGGGAGTCGTTCAGGATGCTTCCCGGAGCAAACCCCCTTTCGAGTGCCGCTCCATAATCGATCACCTTGAAGACAGATCCGGGCTGCCGGAGCGCCTGGACCGCCCGATTGAACTTGCTTCGTTTGAAGCTGTAGCCCCCCACCATGGCCAGGATCCCTCCGGTCTTCGGATCGAGTGCCACCACCGCCCCCTGGACCAGAGGCACCTGGTCCAAAGATCCCTCGAAAATCCACCCGGCCTTCTCCTTCGTCCGGGCGAGGATATGGGCATCGACCACATCCCCGGGACGAAGGATTTTCTCAAGGGAGAAGGATTTCAAAACCTTTCTGTCCCGATTGATGTCGGGTCCGGAAAGAACGGTTCTGGCCCAGAGCGCGTGCTCGACCGATATGCGTCCGAGGTGGCGGTCCAGGGAGAACCAGGCATATTTTGGACCGACTCGCAAGATCGTCACTTCGGAGCGGGATCCGGTCTGATCTTCCAGCGCGGCGGAATCAACGGAAGGATGCGTTTCACGCACGACCTTAAGGAGATCCGCGCGAGAAAGAATCCGGACCGGGCCCCGGAACCCCTGCCGCCGGTCGATGGCCCGAAGCCCCTTCCGGAGAGCCTGGACCGCCTGGAGCTGGATGCGAAGATCAAGCGTGGTGAAAATCCGCAGCCCCCCGCCGAAGAGCTTCTTCGCCGGCATCTCCCTTTCGAGCTTCTGGCGCACAAATTCGAGAAAGTAGGAGCTCGGGCTCACCGAATGGACGGGGGGCACCAGCTCGAGGGGAGCGGCGTAAGCCTTTTTCTTTTCCTCCTCCGTGATGACGTGGACATGGACCATTCTGTCGAGAACGACCAACTGGCGGCGCTTGCTGGCCTCCGGATGCAAAAATGGAGAGAACTCGATGGGAGAGCGGATCATGCCGGCGATCATCGCCATTTCTGGAATGGTGAGTTCGGAGAGTGATTTTCCGAAATAGGTCCTGGCCGCGGCCGAAACCCCGTAGGCACCCTCCCCCAGATAAATCTGGTTAAGATAGAGCTCCAGGATCTCATCCTTGGTCAGGACCTTTTCGATCCGGTAGGACAGGATGGCCTCCCGAAGCTTCCGGATAAAGGTCTTCCGGTGGGTCAGAAAGATGTTGCGCGCCAGCTGCTGGGTGATGGTGCTCGCCCCCTCCCGGAGGTATCCTGCCAGGGCATCGGAGATCGCGGCCCGGATGATCGACCCATACGCGAGGGCGCCATGCTGGTAGAAATGGTCGTCCTCCACCGCCAGGATGGTGCGGACGACCATCGGAGGAATCTTGCCCAGAGGAACATACTCCCGGCGTTCCTTGTAGAAGGATCCGATCCTCTGTCCGTTCCGGTCGTAGATGTGGGAGGTTGTGAAGGGAACGTAATGACGCAGGAAATCGACCGACGGAACCCCGGCCACGACCCGTTTGTAGAAATAATACCCGGCCGTCCCGGCCGTGGCCCCGATGATGAGGAGGACAATGAAGGTGATGAGAAGAAATTTTTTCAAGGCCGCCCGGAGGTCATGGATAAGCTTAAGAACAGAAAAGCGGGATCCCCCCGCTAGGGAGAAACCCCGCCCTCGAAAAGAGGAATGAATCCATCAGGATAATGCCATCAAAATCAAATAAGGCTCACAGACCCCCAGGAAGGCTTCACCTGGCGAACCTGAGTGTTTAAAAATTTACCTCTCGAAGGTCTTCATGATCGTGAAGGCGGTCAGAAGGGCGACTCCGGTCAGAACGACGAAGACGACAAACAGGGTCAGATTGGCGTAGTTTGCATCGGTAGGATTGAAAGAACCCATCTTGTAAGGCATGATCCCTCCCTCAGAAAATCGTTCGCGATTCGATTCCATGCCGTTCGGCATCGGTCCCGGGAAAAAACGACAAGTATTCCAAGACCTATAGGCAAACCACACTATACTCCAGAGGAAGAAAGGGGTCAACTCTCCCTCTCGAAGGCTCGAAGGGCGGAGCATTTCAGAAAACCAGTTTGACCCTTGAATCTCCTAGC